>NZ_JBQEPJ010000003.1:104921-273792 GCF_052045715.1 Microbacterium sp. 22179
CAGCCTGAGCGGCAACCTGAGCCGACGGGTTGCTGTCATCGTCAGCCTTCGCCGACGCAGAAGCCGACGCGGCAGCATTCACGTTCGCGGTCGGGTCCGCCGATGCGTCAGCATCGGTGGTCGCGTCGGTGCCGGGGTCGGGGTCTTCGACCTCGGTGGTCGTGCCGTCCTCGGGAGACTCTGGCTTGTCGGGAACGCCGTTAGGAGAGTCACCTCGTGCGACAGCGACGTTGCGAACCTCGCCCGCCTCCGCGTCTTCCTCCGTGATCGTGTACACGTCGGAGACGAACGTCGTGCTCTCTCCAGCGGCCAGCGACGGCGATCCGCCGGAAACGACGATTCCGTACTCCGCGAGGAGCGGGTCATCGATCGTGACGTTGGTCAGGTTCGACCGGCCGTCGTTCGTCACCTCGAACGACCAGATGATCTGGTCGCCCTCGTCCGTGATTCCGTTGTTGTTGACGTCGATGATCTGACTCACCGACTTGTCGAGCGCCAGGCTCGAATCGTAGGGAGTCGCGCACCCCGCGGCTGCGGTGTTGTCGAGCGGGTTCTGATCATCCTCGTTGCCGAAGAGTTCCGCGATGTTCGAGAAGCAGAGACCGTTCGAAGGGTCGCCGTCGTCATCTGGGAACGCCCCGAGAGTGTCCGCTGTGTCAACACGGATAGTAATCGTCGCCGACTCACCGCCGTCGAGCGCACCACCCGTCATATAGACGCGCGTCCGTTCTCCTTCCGCCGTGGAGTCGACCGATGCGGCACCGCTCACGAGCACGGGGTTGCTCAGACCATTCGGCAGCAGGTCATTGATAACCCAACCGGTAGACAACGAATCGCCCTTATTCGTCACGGTGAATGTGTACTCGATCTGATTCCCAACCATGAAGCGGTTCGGACCGCTCTTCTCGAGTTGGAGATCAGCCGGCGCACCGGGGATCGCTGTCCCGTCGTTGCGGGAGTTCTTAGGCCCCTTGCTCTTACCGACGACACGGAAAGTCGGGTTGCTCGATGCTGGGTTGTCGATCTTGAGCTGGAAGACGTCGCCGGTGGAGTTCTCGGAGACACCTAGGTTTCCATTCCCGTACCTCCAGACAGCACCCGTGCGCCCACCCGACGTCCCCACCGGTCCGATTACCATCACGGCACCGGTGATCGGGTCTACGCGAACCAGATTCCCATCTTGCACGCCGAACATATAGCCGCCGATGAAGTCGAAGTCATCGTAGGGGAAGCCCGTTCCGACCCGGAAGGTCCGGACGACACTGCCATCCTCGAGATCGAAGACATCGACGACGGTGCCGAACCCACCGGGGCTCGACGAAGCGTAGTAGTAGCCGTCTTCGGGATTGATGGCGGCTGCGTAGCTCAGCGGGCCGAAGCCGCGCATCTCCGGATCGGACGGAAGCACTTCGATGCGTCCTTGCTGCCCCATCCGGTAGATACGGAAGCCCTCGTCGTCCTCCCCGGTCCAACCTGCGACATACATCATCTGGTCCGCCGGGTTGTATGCAAGCGCGTTCATTGCGAACGAAGTATTGCGCACGGGCGCAGTACCGTCTTTGATGGTTGTCCGCCACTCGTCGTCGAACTCGTATTTCCCCGTGGCCGGGTCGATCGTAGCTCGGTACAGCGTCGTGCTGACTGGCACATTCTCGCCGCTCGCCTGGATGATGTAGACAGCGCCATCTTCTGGATTGAACGGATCGCCGGCCGCAGCACTGGCGGCCGTAATGCCTCCCATCACGCAGAGGCCGGCGACTGTCACCCCCGCCCCCACGGTCAGTGCTCCCCGCCGCCAGCGACGGGGAGGGCTTGTTTCGTGCTCTTGTGTCATTGTGAGCATTCTCCTTCGTTATCGGAAGAACCGGTTTCCCGGCGCTCTTCCCCCTTGGTGCTGCACCGGCATGGCCGGCGCAACGGTCACCGCGCAGTCGTTCCCACGAGCTGCGCGGAGTCTGTGTGGTCGTGGTTCTGGTGGTCGACGGACGACGGCTGCTCCGGTTCGCGAGTCACGTCGTGCACCGGCTCGTCATCCGGCCGAGCGGATGCCGTCGCCCGCCACTTCTCGGTGATCGTCGCGACGATCCCCGCCCACGACCGGTCTCGGATGAAGATCGCGTCGATCGCGACCATGGTCAGCGAGAACCACGGCAGGCCCATCAGCACCGCGATACCGAGGTGGAATCCGAGCATGCCGAACAGCGCGATCAGCCGTGTCGGACGCGTCAGCAGCATGAACGGGAACGCCGCCTGCAGGAACAGCGTGCCGAGCGTGAGGAAAGCCACCGCCGGGCCCCACGCCATGAAGAAGTCCGACAGAGCGGGCCACGTGCCGAAGCGCACCGTCTCGAGCGGGTGGTAGATCGCCCACCCCTCGCGCCACGGCGAGCCGCCGGCCTTGAAGAGTGCACCGGATGTGTAGACGAAGATGACCTGCGCGGCGAGGGCGACGAGCGCGAGGTTGTGCGCGACGACACCGATCTGGCGCGGTGCCGATCCCTCGCGGAACCACTCGCCCTTGCGCGCGCGTCGGCGAGCATCGAGCGACCAGCGCGCGGCCGGGTCGGCGAAGAAGAGCAGGATCATCGCGATTCGGAACATGTTGTCGCCCTGGTCGCCGATCATGTCGTTCGCCTCGATGAAACCGACCCAGAGCACGAAGAACACAGGGAGGACGATGCGGAACCGCCATCCCAGGATGAACAGCACACTGAGTCCGATCAGCAGGATGTACAACGCGGAATAGACCAGGTCGTTGCCCATCGCCGAGTGGAAGGCAGAGAAGATCCAGATCTTCGAGAAGTCGCTGACCGGCGCGACCATCTCTCGGTTCCACGCCGAGCCCGAGCCGAACGAGTAGTAGCGCGTCGTGAAGTTCGTCAACAGCAGTCCGAGGCCAGTGAGGCCGAAGAGGATGCGGGTGACGGCGATGCCGTAGAGCGACTTCTTCGACTCGTGGAGCCAGCGGTCGGCCGCCGAGAAGCAGCGGACGGCGGCGAGGGACGCCACCTGAGCGACCTGAGCGATCAGCGCGCCCAGGAAGGCGAGCACGCGCGGGGTACCAGGTACGTCGGAGCGCTCCCGTGTCGTCTCGTCGATGGTCATCGGTTCATCCCCTTCAGGTACGTCTCGTACTGCGCCCGGAACACCTCGGCGAAGCGGTCCTCGTTCTGCCCCGGCTCGATGAGCAGGTCACGCCAGCCGGGCCGGATGACGGTCGGGTCGGGACGCTGGGCGTTCGGGTCGTTCCGGTCGGCGTAGGGCACGACGTTCTGGCGGCTGACGCGGAACTGGACGGCGACGACCTCGTCGCCCCAGATCGCGTGGGCAACCTGGGTCGCATACGCGGTCGCCATGCGGTCGATACCGATGTAGCTCTCCGCATCGACGTCTGCGTCGGCCTCGTCCAGCTCCTCGGAGAGCGTGGTCAGCCACTCGTCATCCGTGTGGTTCTCGAGAGTCACGGCGCGCTGCTTCTCGGCGAGTTCCTCCCACGCGTTCTTGTAGTTCCCGGCGAGTTCTTCGGCCTGGATCCCCGCACGCGGCGGGAAGAGGTTGTTCTTGATCATCGACAGTTCGACGTCGGTCGCGCTCACCCAGCCGGTCTCGACCTCCTCGCCCGCATCGTCGGCGACGAGCGCGCGGACGTTGAAGTGGTAGTCGCCGTTGATCGGCTCGGGAGCGAAGACGCTCCAGGACTGACCGAACAGCGGAAGCATGTACGAACTCAACGCCCCGTCGGGCGGGAGCTGTCGAAGTGCCGAGGGCGGGTAGATCCACAGGAACGACGCGAAGACATGCCACGCCGTCAGGAGCACGAGCCCTGTCGATACGATGCGCACTGTCCATCGGCGCGCCCGGGTGTCACCTCCCCCCTCGCCCGATGCTCCGGCTCGCGGACGCGCGAACTGCGTCGATCTGATCATTCTGACTCCCCGTACGTGTGTGGTCTTCGGTTTCCTGGCGCGCAAGAGCTGTTGTGAGCGACGCCCCCGCGCCGCCCACAACATCGACGTGCTGTGCCGGGCCGCCCCCTCGATGAGAGATCCGACCTGCACGCGATGAGCAGCAATCGCACTACCGAGACGCGATTGCGCCTTGTCGTTAGCACCGTGCGAGCCACGAATCGTGACGCGGATATCGAAAAGTCTCCGCGGTGCTTCGTCGACCACCGAGAACCGGCGAAACGGCGTCACGATCCGGACCGACCGAGGTATACCGAACGGGTCGCCTGAGATCGGATCGGCGATATGCGCCGCCGCTACGGACCCCGCCCAGCAGGGTATTCCTCCCCTAAGAACGGGAGGGGAGCGCAACAGCACTCCCCTCCCGGATCACTCGGCCGTGAAGGTCACCTCTGTCCACGGGCCGACGTCACGGGTCATCGGGTCCGCCCACCGCAGACGCAGTACATGCGTGCCCGGGGGAACCGCCAGATACTCGTTCCAGACACCGGATGCCGGAACCGTCAGGGTCTGGATGGGGGTTTGGCCCACGACCGAGCGCTGGATCACGCTCCCGGCCGGCACGTCGAGGCGGAAGTTGAAACGATCCGCGTTCACGACGTTCCCCGCCAGGGGGCGCGACGCCATCGGAGGGGCTTCGACGGAGTACGGGAGAGTCGCCGATGCCTGCGACGTGATGCCACGGACCGTCTGCGTGACGGAGACGTAGGTCGCGCCCTCGCCGCCGCTGGTGATCGGAACGGACCAACGGCCGAACACATCAGCCGTCGTCGTCCCGATGGGTTGCCCTGCGGAATCGAGCACGCGGATGAGCGCGCCCGGCTCGGCGGAGTCACCCCGCAGCCTCGGGTACATGCGAGGGTCGGTCTGAAGAAGCGTCGGCTGGAGGACGTCGGGTACGACGGGTACTGCCGGCGGAACGGGTGACCCGGCCCCCGGCGCCGGAGCGGGCGGCGACACAAACGGCACGAGCGGCGAAAACGGTTGCCGTCGGGGCGGTTCGACGCCCGCCCGAGGACGGGCTTCGTCGTCGGGCGAGGGGCTGACGATCGGCGTCGGGCTCGCGGACGGGAACGCGGTTGGCGGCGCCACCGGATCGCGTTGCCCCTCTTCGACGACGGCGGGGGCGCCCCCGCGATCCGGCTCCGCTTCCGTCGCGCGGGGCGCCAGCACGGCGATCGCGGCAGCGATCAGGAGGAGCAGCAGGAGCGCCACGATGACGACCACCCGCCGCCGAGTGGGATGAGCCTCCTGCGGCTCGATGCCGCTTTCTCCAGCGGCAGCAGTGGTCACCTGCAACTGCATCTCGGGCATGGCCGGCGGGCGCAATGTAGCGACGTAGCCCGCCGCTCCCGCCGTGCCGGCGACTGCGGGGAGAATCGCGATCGCCAGCGTCTGAGCGATCCCCTGCGCCTCCTTCAGCGCCGCCGCGCATGACCCGCAGGTGGCCACGTGCGCCTCGATCTTCCGGGAGGCGCGGGGGGCGAGCCCGTCGCGGGTGTACGCGCCGATATCGGCGATGACCGCCTGGCACTCCGGCGACGCCGCGCGAGCGAGCTGGGCACTCACCCACCCATCGCGGAAGCCCTTTCGCGCTCGATTGACGAGCGCCGAGATCGCATTGGACGACAGGCCCAGCGGGCCACTCATCTCCCGTGGCGGCAGTCCGTCGACCTCGCTATACCACAGCGCTTCCTGCCAGCGCGGGGGAAGCGAGCGGAAGGCCTCCTCCGCGGCACGGTGGTGCTGATCGCGGATCGCCGCGTGTTCGCCGTCGATCGCGTCGGCGTCGATCATGAGGTCGAAATCCGCGTCGCGACGGGGAACGTCTCTTTTGTAGAGGCTGCGCCCGACGTTACGGACCGTCGTGATCAGGTACGGGCGGAAGGCTCCTCGCGGCCCCTTCCCTCCCTGCAACGAGACGAGGAGACGTTCGAACGCCTCCGAGACGATGTCATCCGCGTCGAGACCCGTGAACCCGCGCGCGACAGACAGGGCGGCGCCGGCATGGCGCTCCCAGAGAAGGCCGAAAGCACGCGTCTCCCCCGCACGCACTCGGTCGAGGAGCTCCCCGTCCGACGCATCCGCCGTCTTCGTATGGTCATCGTTTTCCATTACTCATCCTCCCCAGGGAATCTCCGATATTCCGGGTGCTGCGAACAGCGGTGGCGACCACGAAGTGCATCGTGGTCGCCACCGCTCAGCGCGTATCCGCCGCTACACGGTCAGGCTCTCCGCGCGTCTGCGGGCGATCAGCCACAGCCCGAGGGCGAGCAGACCGGCACCGGCGATGCCGCCGCCGATCCAGGCCGCCCCACCGGTGATGGCCAGTCCGGGCGGCACCACGGTCGTGGTGGTCGCGCAATCGCCCTCGGAGGATCCGTCGGAGCAGTTCGCTCCGGACCCGTCGGGGGTGACCACGACGTTTCGGATCTCGCCGACCGAGCGCAGCGTCACCGAGTAGGTGACGGTCACGCTCTCGCCGACCCTGACCGCACCGTCCCACGACAGCACCGGTCGCTCGTACAACGCGCCGCTGGTGGCGTCGCCGTTGTACGTTCCCACCGCGAGAGAAGACGTGAGATCGTCGGTGAACGACGCGGGCCGGTCTTCGGTGTACGCGACGCGACCGGTGTTGGTGACCGTGATGGTGAAGGTCACCCGGTCGCCGATCGACGCACGATCCGCCGAGACATCTTTCGTCACGCGGTAGCTGGCGATCGGCGTCTCGGTGACGCAGTCGCCGTCGATCGCGCAGCCGCCACCGGGGCCATCCCCGGTCACCGCGTTGCGCAGATTGCCGTCACCGGTCGCCGGCTGGTTGACCGTGACCGAGTACGTGATCGTGACGACCTCGCCGACTTCGAGAGGCCCGCCCCATGCAAGCGTCGATCCCGTGACCCGGGCACCCGCCGAGGCATCGTCGTTGTACGTCGCGTCGTCGAGCACACCAGAGAGATCGTCGACGACGGATGCTGGGGCATCCGTCGTGTACGCGACCTGGCCGATGTTCTCGACCGTGACCGTATAGGTGACGACGCCGCCGAGGACGACATCCTGCACATCCGCCGACTTCGTGACCGCGTACGCGGCGACGGGCGTGTCTGTGATGCACGCGCCCTCCACGCACTCTCCACCGGGAGACGACGGTGCGACGACGTTGCGAAGTGCGAAGTCACCCGTGATGGGGTCGTCCACGGTCACCGTGTACGTCACCTGGATGGTCTCTCCGACCTCGAGAGGGCCCGCCCAGGTGAGGGTGCCATCCACGACCTCGCCGCCGAGCGAGACGTCGCCGTTGTACGTCGCGTCATCGAGCACCCGCGAGAGGTCATCGGTGAACGACGCCGGGGCGTCATCGGTGTAGGGCAGCACGCCCGTGTTCGTGACCGAGACGGTGTACGTCACGATGTCACCGGGGAGTGCCGTTCCGGGTGATACCGATTTGGCGATCGAGTACGACGATGCGGGCACGTTCGCCATGCAGGCGGGGTCGGTCGAGCCCTCCACGCAGTTCGCGCCGGAGTCCGACGGCGTCACCACGGTGTTGTCGAGACGCCGGTCACCCGTCGCCGGGTCATTGACCGTGACGGAATAGGTGATGGTCACGGTTTCGCCCACATCGAGCGCCCCCGACCAGCCGAGCTGCGGTGCCGTGTAGGTGATACCGGCGCCCGACGTGCTCACGGCATCGCCGTTGTAGGTCGCATCGTCGAGAACCTCGGAGAGGTCGTCGGTGAAGGATGCCGGGGCATCCGCCGTGTACGCGACCTGGCCGATGTTGGTGACCTCGATGGTGTACTCCACGGTGTCACCCGGCACGACTTCGGTGGAGGTGGTCGACTTCACCACGCGGTACGAGCCCACGGGGGTCGTCGTCTCGCAGACGCCGTCGCAGCTGCCGCCGGGGCCCGGAGGCGTGACGGCGTTGACCAGCACGAAGTCTCCCGTCACCGGGTCGTCGACGGTCACCGTGTACGTGACCTCGATCGTCTGCCCGACCGCCAGCGCACCCGTCCAACTGAGGGTGTTGCCCGAGACGGTCGCGCCGTTCGTCGCATCGTCGTTGTACACCGCGTCGTCGAGCACACCCGAGAGGTCGTCTTCGAAGACGGCCGGCTCGTCATCCGTGTAGGCGACGTCGCCCGTGTTGGTGACGGTCACGGTGTAGGTGACCACGCCGCCGGGCCGCACGGTCGCCGAATCGGATGCCTTCGACACCGTGTACGAGGCGACGGGGGTCAGCGTTCTGCAGTCGGCATCCGGATCGCAGCTACCACCGGGTACCGTCGGCACGACAATGTTGGACAGCTCGCGGTCCCCCGAGAGGGGATCGTTCACGGTCACCGAGTAGGTCACAGTCGTCGACTCGCCGACCGCCAAAGGTCCGGACCAGGTCAGCGTGCCATCGGTGACGGAGCCGCCCGCCGAGACATCGTCGTTGTAGACCGCATCGTCGAGCACGCCCGAGAGGTCGTCGTCGAATGCGGCGGGCGCTGCATCCGTGTAATCGACCTGACCGGTGTTGGTGACGATCACCGTGTAGGTGACGACATCGCCGGCCATGACCGACGCGACGTCGACCGTTTTCGCCACCGTGTAGGACGCGACCGGGGTCGTCGTGTCGCACTCGCCCTCCGGGCACTCGCCCGTCGGATCGCCGGGGACGACCACGTTGCCGAGAACCGAGTCACCGGCCGTCGGATCGTCGACCGTCACGGAGTATGTGACCGTCACCGTGGCGCCCACGGGGAGCGGCCCCGACCAGGTGAGCGTGCTGCCGTCGACGGAGCCTCCGGCAGAAACATCGCCGTTGTAGGTCGCGTCGTCGAGCACGTCTGAGAGGTCATCCTCGAACGATGCCGGCTCGGCATCCGTGTAGTCCTCGGCTCCCACGTTCGTGACCGTGACGGTGTAGGTCACGACCGCTCCCGGAATGGTCGTCTCGGCGTCCACCGACTTCGCGACCGTGTATCCCCGGATCGGAGTGACGGTGCACTCCTCGGTGGCGACGTCGCACGGGCCCGCCGGTGGCGTTCCCGGCGGCACCAGGTAGTTCGCCGACACATTGTTGCCGCGCTCACCGACCGCATTCACCGTGACCGTGTAGGTCACCTCGGCGGTCGCGCCGGCTGCGAGCGTTCCGCGGATGGCGAGCACATCGTCGGTCGGCCCGTCGACGGTGACCGATGCGGTGTCGGATTCGACGGCACCCGTGAGGGTCGCGTCATCGAGCACATCGCTGAGGTCGTCGTCGCGCAGCACGTCGACGGTGGTCGCGCCCGTGTTGGTCACGACGACCGTGTACGTGAGCTCGGTGCCGGTGCGGACCGGCGTCTCCGATGCCTCGACCGACTTGGCGTAGGTCACACCCGTGATCGGTGTCGTCGTACAGTCGGGCTGTTCGGCATCGGTCGGCACGCACCCACCACCTTCGGGCGGGGTCTCGCCCGGCGCCAGCAGGAAGTTCGAGGCGACGCTGTCACCGCGCTCGCCGTCCGGCAGCACCGTGACCGTATAGGTGACCGTCGAGGTCTGCCCCACCGGGACCGAACCCGTGATCGAGATCTCGGCACCGTCGCGCACGACCGTGAGCCCGGCCGATGCAACAGGCTCCGCGGTGACCGTCGCGTCATCGAGCACGTACGTGAGATCGTCGATCGCGTCGACCGTTGCGGGCGACTGCCCGTCGTTGTCGAAGAACAGGGTGTACGTGATCGTCGATCCCGCCACCACCGGGTCCGACGACGGCTGCGCCGTCTTCCACTGTGTCAGCAGCGCACCCGGCACCTGCACGGGATCACAGCTCTGCGCGCCGGGCAGCGTCTCACCCTCGGGGATGCACGCGAGGTTGCGCAGGATCTGGTCGCCGTCACCCGTGTACGTCACCGAGTACGTGATGGTGGCTTGCTCGCCCGCGGCGAGCGCACCACTCCACGACAGTGTGTTACCGGTGCGGGTCGCGGTGCCGATATCGGACGTCAGCGACGCGTCGTCGAACGTCGCGTCGTCGAGCACCTCAGTCAGGTCGTCGGATGCCGTGGCGGGCGCGGCGGCGGTGTAGTCCCCCGGGCCGGCGTTGCGCACGACGACGGTGAACGTCGCCTGCTCACCGATCTCGGGCAGCTCGGACGTGTCGACGGACTTGTCGATGGTCAGGCGCGGGAGCTCGAACTCGGCCACTGCGCACGGCTGACCGGTTGCATCGTCGATGCCGCCGGTCACCGGATCGCACGTGGGCGGAGTCGTGACGCCCGGGTCCTCGGGAATCCAGGAGACGTTGCTCACCTCGCCGTCACCACCGGGCTGGAGGGTGACGCTGTAGGTGATGTTCACGGACTCACCGACCGCGAGAGCACCCGACCACGAGATCAGCGGCTCCTGGTACCCGAGGGTGCCGGGTGCCGAGGCGACGGCATCGGTGTTGTACTCGGCGTCGTCGAGCACACCCGCCAGGTCATCGAAGACCACTGCAGGGTTGTCGATCGTGTAGTCACCGGCACCCGTGTTGGTCGCTGTGACGGTGTAGGTCACGACATCGCCCGGTCGCGAGTCTGCGGTGGCGTCGGAGGTCTTCTCGACGGAGAGCGCGAGGGCACACGACTCGGCGCTGTCCTCGTTGTTCGCGGGGTTCGGGTCTTCCTCGTTTCCGAAGACGGAGGCGGTGTTGACGATGCAGGCGGGCGGCGAGACATCGGTGTCGGCTTCGATGGTGAACGTACGCGACTGCCCCACGGCGAGACGCGCCCCGGTGACGGAGACGGTGTTTCCGTCGATCGAGCCTGTTCCTTCTCCGGTGACCGTCGGGTTGCTCAGGCCGGCGGGAAGCGTGTCGGTCACCGTCCAACCGCTCGAGACCCCGAGGCCGTTGTTGGTCACGGTGATCTCGTACGCGATGCGGTCTCCGGAGACGAAGGTCGCCGGAGCGGACTTCGTGATCTCGAGGTCGGCGGGGAGCCCGGGAATCGCCGTGCCGTCGTTGTTCGCAGAACCGGGCCCCTCGACCGCCGGGAATGCCCTGAACGTCGGCGTCGCAGAACCGGGGTTCGTGATGGCCACCTGGACGATCGCTCCCGTGCCGTTGTGTGAGAACCCGAGGTTGCCGTTTCCGAAGCGCCACGCAGCTCCCCAGGCACCAGTGAGCGTTGTCGGGATGACGCTGGCGAAACGTGTCGTCGCGCCGCTGGTCGGATCGATGCGAATCAGGGTTCCGGTGGGCTGCGCCGCGTTGTAGTCGTAGGCCCAGAAGTATCCACCGAGGTACTCCATGTCCGCGATAGAGAAGTCGGTGAGGTTCGGCGTGATAGACGACACCTGCGCGCCCGTCGTGACGTTGATCGCCCGGATCGTCGGGGTCGCGCTCGCACCGCTCGCGATGTACAACAAGCCGTTGTCGGAGTTGAACGCGCCGACGAACTGCGTGGGCGGTGCGAACGTCGACGTGCCGACGCGTGTGACGACGCCCTCCTGCCCGATCCGCACGATGGCGCCGTTCGGAATGGATCCGATGGCTGCCGTCGCCACACCGTAGATGTAGTTGTCGGCCGTGTTGAAGCTGATCGCGTTGTAGGAGCCCGACGTCAGAGGATCGCCCTCATTCGTGAACTCGAACGTTCCGTCGCCCGTCGTCTGCGCACGGGAGAGTGCGGTCGGAACGGACTGCGCGACGAAGACCGTGGGCTCGCTCGGATCGAAGGGATCCCCGGCTGCAGCATGCGCCGGTGATGCCGTCGCGATATTCAGGCCCACCAGCGTGGCCGAGGCAAGGCTCGCCGTCGCCACGGCGGCGAGCACTCGCCTCACTCTGCCGTACCCGCGGGGCGCTCTGCCCCGCACCGAATCCGTCGTCGTCATTCTTGTCTCCCCGTCCCTCGGTTCAGAAAACAGGCGCGCTGCACCCGATATACCGCCATGCCGGAGCCTAAGTCGACCCCTCACCTATGGCATATCGGTTTGCGCGAAACGTGACGCGACTTCCACGAAATTGCGTGGATTGATTTCCCGAGACCGGATCGACCGGCGACGAACGTTTCCTCGCGACCCGGGATCCGGTCGCACGTCGCTCAGTTGCCGTGTGTCTTTCGCATGGCCCGATGGAGCGACTGCCGAGTGCCGAAACCTGCGAGCTTCGCCACGTCGGACAGCGGAAGGCCGGGGTTCCGGCTCCGGAGTTCCGATGCGGCCTTGAGACGGACGGTACGAAGCTCATCGGAGAACGTCGTGCCGCGCGCGCTGAGGGCGGACTGCACCGTACGCGCGGAGACGCCGAGCGCGCGCGCGACCGCCGGGAGGGAGAGATCCGGGGACGGGTAGTCCTGCAACACGATGCGCATCACGGCGTTGAAGACGTCCAGCCGTTCGGCCGGCTCGCCGACCACCGCGGTGACGAGTGCGCGCGCAACTTCGCTGGCGGCCTCGCCGAGAGGCGACGCCCCCCTGTCGACGTGCTCGGACTCGATCGCGCAGAGCGACTTCACGAAGGCGACCAGCGGGCGCAGCACGGATTCCGGCGCCGAGTCAGCTCCGACCCGGCCGAAGTCGATATGGTGCTCACCGACGAGCTCGGTGTCGTCGAGACTCACGAAGACGAGCTCGATCGGCTTCGACGCTGTGAACGTCACCTCCTCGGTACCGGGAGGCACGACGAACCACGACGAACGCCGGGCGATGATCGAAGCCTCCGAGGCGACCGTCAGTCCGGTGCCCTCCGCTGCGATCATCACGACACGGTTGCGCGAGAGTGCATCACGCGGCCAGACGACGGTGGATACCGGAAGCTGGACATGGGCGAACAAGAAACGTCCGATGCGGACGACATTCGCTCGGAGCACCCCGCGCTCGTCTCGAAGGTTCGAGAAGCGGATGTTCGCGGAGGCCATATAGGCGTCGAGCGGGCGAAGACCGAGAAGGTCCTCTCGACCGGCGGCTCGGAATCTCATGAGTTCCAGCCCGGCACGCCGGGCAGCAGCTGCACGTCTTCGTAACATTCTGCCCCTTCGCTTCCCCCGGGATGACAGCTCTTTTCACGATAGCGGTGGCTCGGAGTTGCCTTCAATCCGGGCCCGCCCGGACACGACGATGGCCAGGACCCTCATCGGGTTCCTGGCCACCGTCGCCCGGGGGGGTCTATCAGCCGACGCCGTCCATCGCCGACGTCTCGGTGTTGCCGATGCGGGCGATCACCTCGGGGCGACGCGCCCGGAGGAACCAGTAGCGGCTGAGGGCGGCGAGCACGCAGACGACGAACACGTAGGGGATGACGTTGAACGGGAAAGCGGGCACGGGGAACACGTTCGCGAAGAACACGTAGGCCATCGTGACGACGGCGATCGTGGCGCAGACCCAGACGAGGCCGTTGCGCATGCCGGCGCGCTGCGTGTAGACGACGCAGGCGATCGCGACGAGCGCGTACGCGACCATGTAGCCGTAGGTGCCCCAGGTGTTGACCCACACGAGGATCTCCATGGGGTCGGCTCCTGCGACGAGGAACACGATGTCGACGACGACGGCGAGCGCCCCCGCGGCCAGCAGCACCCGGTGCGGCGTCAGGTGGCGGTCGTGCGTGCGACCGAACCGCTCGTGCACCACGCCCTCCTTGCCCATGACGTAGACGATGCGCCCGATCACGTTCAGCGGTGCGACGACGACGGCGAAGAACGACGCCGCGACGCCGAAGGTCAGCACCGGCGCGAACCACAGCGGCATGCCGATGAGCTCCGACATGCTCTCGAGCGGGCTCGCCGCAGTCGCCAGGTCGTCGCCGAGGACGGCGATCTGCGTGTACGCCGCGAAGACGTAGAGGATGCCGACGGTCAGCGCGCTCCACATGATCGCGCGGGGAATCGCCTTGTAGGGGTTCTTCGCCTCACGTCCGAGCGCGTCGGCCGACGAGAACCCGACGAACCCGAGGATGCCGAGCACCATGCCGGCCGCGATGCCCTGGAACGACGAACCCTCGGCGATCAGCTGGGCCGGATCCCAGGCCGCGGGCCCGGCCCACACGAGCGCGGAGATCAGCAGCACGAGGATGATCGCGACCGACAGAAGCTCCAGCACCAGCGAGACGCGTGCCGACAATCGGATGCCGCGGATCGTGAACAGCGTCGCGAGTCCGCCGAGCACGACGGCGAGCGCGATGCTCCAGCCCAGGCCCGAGGCGGGGATGCCGAGGAGGGTGAGGAACTGACTCATGTACGACACCGAACCCATGAGGGAGGCGGCGGCGATGCCGAAGCATCCGATCAGGAGCGTCGCGCCGGCGAGGTACGCGCCGGCCGGACCGAGGCCCTTCGACACGTAGGTGTAGAGCGATCCGGCCGAGGCGTGCTTGCGCGCGAAGACCACGACGCAGTAGCCGACGCAGAGGATCACGATCGTGGCGAGGGCGAAGGCGTAGATCGTGCCGTTGCCGGCGCCGAGGAAGATCGCGGCGGCGGTGAAGGCGATCACCGCGCTGGGAGCGATATTGGCGATCGCCTGGGCGGCGAGCTCCGGTCCGCTCATCACGCCGCGGCGCAGTCCGGCATCGATCGGGACGCCGGCGGCGGGGCCGGGCGGGCTCTGGGGGGTGGTCGTGGTCACGGGGTCTCCTTCGTATCGGGGTCGGCGGAGTAGTGCGGGGAGGGAAGAGGTCAGGGGATGAGGAGAGTGCGCAGAGCCTGGCCGGACTCGAGCTCCTCGAACGCCTCGGCGGCTTCGGCGAGCGGTCGGCGCGAGGAGATGAGCGGATCGAGGATCAGCTGACCGTCCATGTACCGGTCGACGAGTGCGGGGATGTCGATGGCCGGGCGCACCGAGCCGTAGTTCGAGCCCAGGATGCGCTGGTCGGCCTCGGCCAGCACCAGCGGCTCGAACGAGGCGCGCGCACCGGTCGGGGGAAGCCCCACGATCACCGCGGCTCCGCCGAGGCCGAGCATCTCGATGGACTGCTCGGTGGTGACGGTGCGACCGATCGCGTCGAAGGCGTAGTCGACGCCGTCGGGCAGCAGCGCCCGCAGCTGGGCGACGGCATCGCCGTCGGGTGCGACGATCTGGTCGGTGGCGCCGAACTGCGCCGCGAGGCGGGTCTTGTCCTCGCGCACGTCGATCGCGACGATGCGCTCGGCTCCGGCGAGCCGCGCACCCTGGATGACGTTGAGGCCCACCCCGCCGCATCCGATCACGGCGACGAGCGCTCCGGGTTCGACGCCCGCGGTGTTCATCACCGCGCCGACGCCGGTCGCGACCGCGCATCCGACGACGGCGATGACGTCGAGCGGTGCGTCATCGCGCACCTTGATCGCGCCGGATGCCGGAACCACGACCTCCTCGGCGAAGGAGGACACACCCAGGTAGTGGTGCACCGTCTCGCCGTCCTTGCTGAGACGGGAGGTGCCGTCGAACAGCACGCCGAGCGGCGCGACGACCGTGGCGACCTTCTGGCACCGCGCCTCGTGGCCCGAGCGGCAGTACCGGCACTCGCCGCACGGCGGCACCCAGCTGAGCACCACGTGGTCGCCGACGGCGAGCGAGGTGACGCCCTCGCCGAGCTCGGTGACGACGCCCGAGCCCTCGTGGCCCATCACCATCGGTGCCGGCGCAGCCCACTCGCCCCGCTTCACGTGCAGGTCGGAGTGGCAGACCCCGGCGGCGGCGATCTTCACCCGCACCTCTCCGGCAGACGGAGGAGCGAGCTGCACCTCGGTGTGCTCGATCGGGCTGTCGCTGTCGCGGAAGACGATGGCCTGCATGGGGCCCCTTTCGTTCGTGTGGGTCGCGCCTCATCGTAGGAACAGCGGCGCCGCGGTGTCATTCACAAAAATGATGAGGATCAAGCATCCGAATCGACATTCCTTATACTTCGGATATGGCACGAGACCTGGCATCGATCGCTCGACTCCTCGGCGCGACGCTCGTCGCCGGCGGGGCTCTCGGCCCGAAGGCCACTGTGGCGAGCGCCGTGCCGGTGGGCGACTTCGCTGTCGTGCCGCATCCGCAGTTCGCGACGCTCGTGGTCGGCAGCCCCGACGAGATCGCGCGCGGACTCGACGACCCGGAGCGCGGTGATCTCCTGCGGCTCGCCGTGGTCGTGGCGACCGGCCCTCTCGCCGCCGTGCCGGACGGGGTCACCGCGCTGATCGCGCCCACGGTCGACCCGTCCGTCGTTCTACCCACGCTGCAGGCGGTGCTCGCGACGGATGCCGCTGCCGAGGACCGCGCCGTTCTCGCGGCGACGAAGGTGCTCGCGCTCGCCGCCCGCCGCAGCGGAGTGGCGGGGGTGGTCGCCGAGCTGGCCCGACGTCTCGACGGGTGGGCCGTACTGCTCGACCGCGACGCGCAGCCGATCGCCTCGGCGGGTGCCGGCGCGCTGCACATCGGGGATGCGGTCGCCGTGGCGTTCAACCGCCCGGTCCGCGTGCGCAGTCGGGCACTGCAGGTGCATCCCGTCGGCACCGACGAGGACATGTCCGCGTTCCTCGTGGTGACCGCCCGCAGCGGCTCGACCAGCCGCGCCCGCGACCTCAGCTCGCAGGCGGCGGCGCTGCTCGATCTGCTCCTGCGCACGCACGACGGCAGCAGGACCGAACGCCTCGGACGCGCCACGATGATGCGCGTGCTGGAGGACGGCGGACCGAACGCCGTCGCGCTGGCGAAGGACTGGGGCGTGCGCGATCGCGCCCTGGCCGCGTTCACCCTCTCGGCCCGCTCGTCGAGCGTCGACGCCGAGCGCGCCGTCATCCACTGGCTCGAAGACCTCGGCGCGCCGCATCTGCTGACCGCCGCGCAGGGGGTGGTGACGGGCTTCGTGCGCGCGGAGCACATCGACGAGATCGCGGATCGCGCGACGACGTTCTCCGTACCCCTGCATCTGGGGCTCGGCTCCCCGTCGGCACTCGACGCCCTCGCGCGGTCCGTCGAGGAGGCGCGTCGCGCACACCGCGTCGCCGCGACCGAGGGGCGCTCCGTCGTGCACTACCGCGCGATGCCGACCGTCGACCTCGTGCTCGACCGCCTCGCGCCCGGTGACGCACGCACGCTGGCCGCACTGGTCGATCCGCTCGACGACGACCTCGTCGACACCCTGCACACGTTCCTCGCCGAGAACGGCGCCTGGGGAGCCGCGGCCGCACGCCTGGGTGTCCATCGCCAGACCCTGGCGGCACGGGTGCGACGGATCGAGCACGTCACCGGGCTGTCGATGTCGAGCGCGGACGACCGTGCCGCGGCCTGGCTGGCGCTGCGCGCACGCCGCTGACGGAACGCGACCGCTCAGCCGTCCGAGCGGCGGCGGCGGCGCAGGCGACCGTATGCCCGACGCAGGATCCGCGCGTGGCGTTCCTTGGCGCGTTCGACGCCCGCCTCGTCGCGGCGCAGCGCGCTCACCCATTCCGACACGCGCGCCGTGAACGCTCCCCAGACCAGCCGCGCATCGACGTGCAGGGGCGGCGGGGTCACGGCATCCTCGTCGTCGAGACGCCCCCTCCGCCGCAGCCGGTCGTCGACGTGCGCGAGCGTGAGCTGGGCGACCCCCACCGCGTGGCCGTTGATGATGGAGTGCGAGGCGCCCTCGATCTCCCAGCGTCGCGCCGACGCCGCCGCCGCGACGAGACGGGAGTGGAAACGGCGCGGCGAGGTCGTGTCGAACTCGCCGCGGATCAGCAGCAGGGCAGCGTCGGCATCCGCGATCCGCTCGGTGATCCGGTAGCGCAGCACGTGCGGGAGCACACGCACGAAATAGACCGGTCCGCACAGAAGATACGCCGACACCGCGATCATCGCGAGGTGCACCGACTCCCGCGTCGCCGACTGCGCGAATCGCACGGCCTGCCGGAAGACCGTCGCCTCGGCCTCGTTGACGACCGGGCTCACGAGCACCGCGTGCGAGAGCCCCGACCTGCGTCCCAGCACCTCGGTGACGATCTGGGCCCCCATCGAGTGCCCGATCAGCACGGGGTCGTCGAGCCGGTAGTGGTCGAGCACCGGCTCGACCTGATCGGCGAAGAACGCGACGTCGGGTGTGCGCCCGGGCGCGGCCGACATCCCGGCGAAGCCGGGAAGATCGAGGGCGTAGACGTCGCCCCTCTCCGCGAGGGTCGGCGCGAGGAACTCGAAGTAGCTGGCCGCCACCCCGAGGCCGGCGACGAGCACGAATGCGCGCGACGACGCGGGATCGGCGGCCTCGACGCGCGTCACCCGGGTGACGACGCCGTCGCAGGAGACGTGATCGACCGAGAGGTCGATCGGGTCGTCGGCGTCGTGCCGGGCGTCGCTAGCGGGCATCGACCCATTCTCGTCTCCTCCGGCGCCGATCGATCACAGGCCCGCCAGCATCCGGTCGGCCGTGCGCAGCGACAGGGCCATCTGCGTCAGCCCCGGATTCGCCGTCAGCGCGCTCGGGTAGGTCGAGTTGTCGCACACCCAGAGGTTGTCGATGTCGTGCGAACGACCCGAACCGTCGACCACGCCCTCCGCGGGATCGTCGCTCATCCGGCAGGTGCCGAGGGTGTGCGCCGACCGCGCGAGCACGCGGGTGCTGCGCGCGCCCGCCGCCGTCAGCAGATCGGTCATGGTCGCGATCGCGTGATCGTCGATGGCCTTCTCGTTGGCCCCCGGCGAGAACGTGATCGTCGCCCGCGGCAGCCCCCACTCGTCCGTCTCCGACGAGAGCTCGATGCGGTTCTCGTCGGATGGCAGGCATTCCGCATTCATCCCGATGCCGGCGCTGTACCTCGCGGCCTCCAGCTCGTCGACGAGATCGGTGCCCCAGGCCCCTCCCCCGCGCACGAGCGAGGTGGCGTACGTGAAGGGCATGACCCCGAGACTCTGCAGCAGGTAGCCGCCGGCGAAGTCCGCGCCGGCGGGGCGCACGAAGTCCTCGGTGATGACCGCCGAGGGGTAGCCGCGGTATCCGCGGATCTGCTCGTCGAAACGCCCCCACACCTGCACGGCGCCGTGGGCGAGGAAATTGCGCCCGACCTGTCCGCTCGAGTTCGCGATCCCGTTGTGCAGCAGCAGCCGGGGAGTCTCCACGCCGCCGCCCGCGAGCACGAGCGCGGCGCACCGCTGCCGCCGATCCTCGCCGTCCTCGCGGTACACGACACCGGTCACCCGCCCGCGCGCATCGCGCTCGATCGTGTGCACGACCGCATCCGGGCGGATCTCGGCGCCTGCGGCGACCGCGGCCGGAAGGTAGGTGATCGCGGTGGTCGCTTTGGCGCCGTGGCGTTCGCCCTGGTGGATCGACCCGACGTCGGTGGTGGCGTGCCGCAGACCGTGGTGGGGCTGCAGACGGTCCCGCGTGAGGATCGCCGCCGGGGCGTCGGCCGCGCGGATGCCGAGAACCGCCGCACCCGCGAGCATGAGGTCTGCCGGGGCGTTGCGCCGGGGCGGAGGGTACAGGTAGGTGCGCGACGGGTCCCACGGGTACGGCGTGGGACCCGACACCCCGATGTCGGCCTCGACCTGCGCGACGTAGCGGATGAGCTCGTCGTGGTCGATCGGCCAGTCCGCGCCCTCACCGGTCTCGGTCCGCAGCCGCAGATCGCGGGCATCCGGACGGGGAGTGAACGCCCCCCAGTGCACGGTTCCTCCGCCGACACCGAACCCGCTGTTGTTCGGGCCGAACGCGGTCGGAGCGTCTCCGCCGCTGAATCGGCTCGACATCCAGTTGATCGCGGTCGCCTCGACCTCGTCGGGGGTGTAGTCGGCGGGATCGTGATTCGGTCCGGCTTCGAGCGCGACCACGCGCAGCCCCCGCTCGGCCAGTCTCGCCAGCAGCGGCGCGCCCCCCGCGCCGGTGCCGACCACCACGACGTCCACGATCTCGTCGCGGTCGAACGTGCGCATGCCGTCGAGGTTCATGCCGCCTCCTCCGGGTCGTCCACGACCGCACCGAGATCGGAGGGCTCCCACCCGTCGCGCAGGCCGGCTCCCAAGGCGAGATACCCCGCGAAGGAGACCTCCTCCGCACCCGTGGCGAACCCGTCGTAGCCGACCCGGGCGAGGGAGGCGGGATGACACAGCCACTCGCGCACGAGGTCGACGCGCACGTCTTCGAACCAGCGGCGCAGGTCGTCGGCATCCGCGGTGATGCCCGGAATCGCGGTGCCGGCGATCACCTCTCGCAGCACCCCGTCCCGCGCCTCGACCCCCTCGGGCCACACCCGGGCGAGCTGGTCGAGGCCGGCGCGATACGCCTCGTCGTCCGGCAACGCTCCGGCCGGACGCCAGCCGTCTCCGCCGCCGGCGGCGAGATCGGCGTCGACGCGCGCCGCCAGATCGATGCTCCCGCCGGGCGGTTGTGGCACCACGCGGGCGGCGACGGCGCGCAGAAGGTCCAGCTGTTCCGAGGAGAGCACCCGCGGGCGGTACGCGGGATCGTCGGGCAGTGCACGACGCGCGAGCGTGCTCCGCACGCGCGCCGAGACCCGCGGCGAGGCGAGCAGAGTCCCCCACTCCGCGGGCACTCGCACGCTGTGCTCCGCCATCTCCTCCCACAGTTCGGTGATCGCCGCCGCCACCTCGCCGGGGCGCTCCTGCAGGAGCAGGTGCCCCGCTCCGGCCAGGGCGATGAACCGGGCGCGTGGATACACGTCGGCGAGCAGGTCCGGCTGCGCGTCAGCGCCGAGTGCCTCGTCTTCGCCGCCGGCGAGCACGCGGCAGGGGAGGTCGAGCGTCCCGACGGAGGCCGTGATGTCCTCGACGCTCCCCTCCTCGAGCCACCGCCGCCACGCGAGGGGCGACATCCGGGCCACCGCGTCGACGGTCTCGCGCTGCCGCTCGGGCGGAAGCCCGCCGCCGACGTTGTCGTCGACGAAGGTCTGCGCGTCGCTCTCGGAGATGCCGCCCTCGGCGACCCAGGAGAGCATCTGCCGCCTCTTCTCGGCGGGCATCGGCTCGGGGGACGGTGGCGACGGCGCCAGCAGAACCGTGCCGAGCAGGCCGAAGATCTCGGGCTCGCCGTCGCGGATCCGGGCGGCGACGGCCGCGGCGACCTTGCCTCCCATGCTGTGCCCGCACAGCATCCAGGGTCCTCCGTCGGCGGCTTCCCGGATCACGGCGAGGGCGGCGTCGACCTGGGCGGCGACCGATCCCTCGGGCGCATCCGGAGCGGATCCCTGACCCGGGAGCTCCACCGCGATCACGCGGAAACGGTCGTCCAGCTCGGCCTGCAGCGGCTGGGCGGAACGGGCGTCGAGCCCCAGGCCGGGCAGCACGAACACCGTGCACCTCTCGGCGGTCACGGGGTGACCATGCCGCCGTTGACGTTCAGCGTGGCGCCCGACACGTAACCCGACTCCTCCGAGGCGAGGAAGACGTAGGCGGGCGCGAGCTCCGCGGGCTGCCCCGCGCGCTGATACGTGTTCTCGTCGTCGAAGTGCAGCATCTGATCGTCGGAGACGCCGTCCGACACCTGCAGAGCCGTCCAGACGGGGCCGGGCGCCACGACGTTCACGCGGATGCCGCGCTCGGCGAGCTGCAGCGCGAGGCCCTTCGCGAGGTTGTTGACGGCGGCCTTCGTCGCGGCGTAGTCGAGCCGGTCGGGCGAGGGCTTGTAGGCCTCGAGGGATGCCGTGCTGATGATGCTGGCGCCGGGTCCGAGGTGCGCGAGAGCCGCCTTCGTGATCCAGAAGTTGGCGAACACGTTCGTGCGGAAGGTGGCCTCGAACTGCTCGTCGCTGAGGTCTTCGACCCGCTCGACCGCGATCTGTCGACCGGCGTTGTTGACGACGACGTCGAGGCCCCCGAGGAAGTCCACCGCCTCCGCGACCAGCCGGCGGCACTCCGCGGCTTCCGAGATGTTGGCGACCACGGCGCGTCCGCGGCGCCCGGCGTCGGCGATGAGCGCGAGCACGTGCTCGGCGTCCTCCTCCTCACCGGGCAGGTGCGCGATCACGACGTCGGCACCCTCGCGGGCGAAGGCGATGGCCGTCGCCGCCCCGATTCCCGAATCCCCGCCGGTGATGAGCGCCCGCCGGCCGGTCAACCGGGCGGTGCCGCGATAGGACTCCTCGCCGAGATCGGGGACGGGGGTCATGCGCGCCTGGATACCGGGCTCGGGCTGATGCTGCAGCGGCGGCTCGACGCGGGCGTAGCGGGTCACGGGGTTCGTCGGGGAGTGCTCATCCGATTCAGGCATGCCGCCACGTTAGGCGAACCGGCTCTCTCGTGAGGAGGGCTTGCGCTCGACCCCTCCGATAGGCCAGGGCCTCGCGTCAGATGAAGGCGGACGGTCCACCCCAGCCGCCGACCCATGCCTCGACGCGCGGATCCGAGCGCATCCGGTGCACGCCGTCGACCACCCTGCGCTCGGTGGCGAAGGCGACCTCCGTGCCCCAGCGCTGCGCGCGACGCTCCGCGCGTCGGGACCGCAGAACGCCGAGCGGTTCGCCGTCGACGTCCACAAGCTCCACCGTCCCCACGTCGCCGACCCCGCAACGAGCGAGGAGATCCGTGATCCCCCGCGGGTCGAGGACCACCAGCGGCGCATCGACCTCCCAGGTCACCCGGGCGTCGGCATCCGCTCCGTCGACACCCACGCGCGGATCGTCGATCGTGCCGGCGGCACCGGGATCGAGCACCACCCGGCTGCGCGGCAACGCCGCGAGCAGCGAATCCACCGCGATGAAGAGCGCGGCCGGCGCGTGCGATCCGCGCAGCCGCAGCACGACATCGGCCGCCCCCGCCCACAGCGCCCGTGGCGCGGAGCCCGGCACGGGAATGGCCGAGACCAGACGCAGCGTCTGAGCGTTCGCTCGTTCGAGGCCGGCTCCATCGCGCTCGGCCCATTCCGGCCCGTCGTGCCACGCCACGGCCTCGGGAACATGCGCGAGGAGAGCACCGGCCCGCCACATCCGATGCGCCCATTCCCAGTCCTCCCCGCCGTAGGCGGTGAACGACTCGTCGAACCCGCCCACCTCGTCGTACAGCATCCGCGAGCAGGCGATCACCGCCCCGATCACGAAGCGGTACGACCGGTCGTCGGCGTCACGAAGATCGGCGGTGCGGGCGTACTCCTCGGCGAGCCAGGACGGCTCCGACAGCTCACGACCGACGGCGGCCTCGGCGACGGCGACCGTGGCCGGGATGCCGGAGAAGTCGGCATGGCGCCGCCGCCCCACCGTGACCGCCTCGGGCAGCAGCGCCGGGAGGCGGGTGAGCGCCCGAACGTACCCCGGTTCCGGCGACGTGTCGGCATCGAGGAAGCAGAGGATGTCGCCGCTGCTCGCCCGCGCACCGAGATTGCGCACGGCGGAGAGGCGGAAGCCCCGGTCGTCCTGGCGGACGACGGTCACGCCCTCCGGCACATCGACGGGGCGTGGAGACCCGTCGTCGGCGACGATGATCTCGAGCAACTCCGGCGGGTAGTCCTGCGCGCCCAGCGCGTGCAGGGTGCGGGCGAGTTCGTCCGGCTGGTCGTAGTGCGCGACGATCACCGAGACACGGGGAAGCGGATCGGGATGCACGCCGTCGCGCTCGTGCCACCGGTTGCCGACCACGTACGGCGCCCTCATGCGCCCCGCTCCGCCCACCAGCGCGTGTACGCGTCGACCGCGTCGTCCCACGACCCCGGCACCCGATCGCGACCGTGCCGGGTCGACGCCGGGTCCGCAGCCGCTCGGCGCACCGCAGCGGCGAGATCGCTCTCGTCGGCGACCGTGAGGGTTCCCGGGCGCAGCGCCGCCATCTCGTCGATGTACCGGTTGCGCATCGCCACGGGGCGACGCCCCCACCCGATCCACGAGGCCAGAGAGCCGGAGGCCGAGACGTGCCGATGTGCGATCAGCGGCACCGAGACCGCCCGCCCGCGCCGTGCGATCTCGGCGTCGTCGAGCCACCCGGTCACGTCGACGGCGACGCCCTGCGAACGGGCACGGCGGACGAACGCGGCGAGATCCTCGGCGTGCCCCTCCGAGGCGCGGCCGAGCACCGTCATCCGCTGCAGCCCCGCCGCGGCGGCCGCGCTCGCCGCCTCATCGTGCCCCTTACCGGGGTAGAAGTACCCGAGCACGCCCACCGTGCCGTCGAGCTCGGTTCGCTCGTCAGTCGGCGCGGCGAGTACCTCGACGGGCAGCGGCACCCGCGCGACCGGCCCCGCCCAGACGTGCTCCTCCCGCAGCAGCGCGCTCTCGTGCGCGCTGTTGACGACGACTCCCCGGGCCGAGCGCGCGACGAGCGCGTACGCGTCGCGGCGCCGGACGCGGTTGCGCGGACCATCCGACTCCTGCGGCACGTCGTGCAGCGTCACGCTGATCCGCAACCGCGCGGCGAGCTCGGTGAAGAGCCGGGAGGCCTCCTCCGGCGAGTCCGCCCACAGGCGATCGGTGAACTGGGCGTGCACCGTCGTGCCCGGATCGAGTCGGAGGAGGTCGGCGGGTTCGACGACCTCGACCTCGGGGTGCGCGGCGGTGACCGCGACGGCGAGGTCCCGCGAGTACACGGCGACGCCGTGGGTTCCCGGATGCGCGAGCAGGAGCGGTATCGCGCTCACGCGGCGCGCCAGACGGCGAGAAGCGGGGCGAGCCGTTCGACGGCCGCCCGCACGAAATCCGGACGGGCGGCGTACCACTCGCGGTGCGCGGCCTCCACCTCGTCGGCATCGAGGTCCGCCCCGTCGACGATCCAGTTCGCGCGCGGCTCCTCGGGGAGCGACCACGCCTCGACGACCTCGGGCTCGAGCGGGGCGCGCACGGCCGCGAGCAGCGGACGCCCCGGGTCGGTCGGGCCGCCGGCGACGCCCAGGACGCGCAGCACGCGTTCGCCGAGCGGGAGCCAGACGGCGTTCCCGGGATGGTTGACGGTGCGCATGTGATCGGCGGTGACATCGTCGAACAGATCGGAGATCGCGACATCGCAGCGCGTCTCGCGGGTGCGCAGGACGTCGATCGAGGTCTCTCCGACGGCGCGCACCTTCGTCGGCGGCAGCGCGGCGGCGACCGGGATGCCCGCGGCTCCCGCCAGGGTGCGGATGTCGTGATACGGCACGAGCGGCGGATCCTCATCGATCCCGGGCACCCGGATCGCGGCCTGGAACGGATGCAGACCGGCGAACCGCACGGGCGGCAGGGTGACTACGCGAGCAGTGGTGGCCGCGGCGATCTGACGCGTCCCGAGGGGCAGGCCGCGATAGTCGTCTCGGATCGGCTGAGTGACCACCGTGTGCGCGGCGGCCACCAGCGTGTGCAGGCGCTCGGCCTCATCGCCGCTCAGGTCGTGCACGGGCGGGATGCGCACGAATCGACGACCCGGCGCGTCCATCACCCAGCGCAGGGACTCTGCCTGGCAGTTGCCCACGACGACCCCGAACGCCTCGGGCAGCGGCTCGAGGCCGAAGAACTCCGCGTAGTGCCGGCGACGCGCTAGCACCGCGGACCCGGCGGGCGCAACGGGCGTGCCCTTCTCGGCGAAGTCGATCATCATACGAACGTATACCTTCGCCCCCCTGCTTCGTCCCCCCGGCTCTCACGGTCTCCGTGCGTGTGAGACAGCTCGGTCCGGAGCATCCGCACCCCCGAGGAAGACCTCCATCGCCACCACGACCGAGCGCATCCGCGTCGCATCGATCCCCGCCGCCCACCCCTACGTGCACGCCATCAGCGACCCGCTCCGCGTTCAGGTCCTCCCGGACCCTCCGGTGCCCGGAGCCCCCTCCGGTCAGTGGTGGCCGCCGGTCGCGATGACACCCGGCTGGATCGACGACAACGCCGATGCCTTCGATGTGCTGCACGTGCACTTCGGCCTCGAGTCCTTCTCTCCCGCCGAACTGAGCACGGCGCTCGACGCCGCCCGCCGGGCCGGGCGCGCGGTGGTGCACACCGTGCACGACCTCGACAACCCGCAGCTCGAGGCGCAGGGGCACCACCGGGCGCTGCTCGACGTGATCGTCCCTGCAGCCGACCGCCTCCTCACGCTCACGGTGCCGGCTGCGTCCGAGATCGAGCACCGGTGGGGCCGCGCCAGCACGGTACTCCCGCACCCGACCCTGCTCACCGGCATCCCCTCGGCGAGCGCCGCAGCCTCCGACTCGCTCGGCGATGCCGTCCGCGTCGGCATGCACCTGCGCGATCTGCGCCCCAACATCGATGCCGAGAGGGCCGTCCACGCCGCGGTGCGCGCGGTGCGCCTGCTCGGTGACCACGGCGCCGTGCACGTCGACGTGCTGCTCAACGAGAGGGTCCGCGACGAGGCGACCGCCTTGCGGATCGCCGCCGCGATCGACGCTCCCCGCGTCGACCTGCGGCGCACGCCGCGGCTGTCGGATGCCGGGATCGAGCAGTGGCTGCGCGGCCTCGACGTGTTCGTGCTCCCTTATCGGCACGGCACGCACTCGGGGTGGGTGGAGCTCTGCCACGACCTGGGCGTGCGCGTCGCCGGCACCGATGTCGGACACGTCGGAGCACAGCACCCGGCCGGTTTCTCGGTCATCGATCTCGACGACCCGCTCACGCTGGCGGATGCCGTGCGGAACACCCCGCTCACCCGCGGTGACGAACGGGAGGCCCTCCTGCGTACACGCCGCCGCGAGCGACTGGCAGAGCGCGATGCCGTGCGCGCGGCGCACGCCGCGCTCTACGCGTCCGCCATCGCGGAGGTCTCGGCATGACGCCGGTGAGCCCCCTGCGCATCCTGGTCGTCGCACCCGAGCGCCACGCGCTGCGCCAACCCCATCCCGGCGGCCTCGAGGCGGCGGTCTGGAATCGCGTGCGCTGGCTGCGGCGCCGCGGACACCGGGTCGAACTCTGCGCGGCTGCGGGGTCGGACTTCCTCGACGGCGTCCCGGAGCTACAGCTGCCGACCCCGCGCTGGCGACGCGAGTCCGACGTCTCCGACACCGACTACCCCGAAGGCCACCGGCGGCGGATGGCCGAGGCGTTCGACAGGATCCGCGTGCGACTCGAGCACGCGATGACGCGGGTCGACGTCGTCGACAACCACAGCCTGCACGGCGCTCCGATCCTGTGGAGCCACGCCCCGGGCGTACCGGTGGTGACCACGCTGCACACTCCCCCGCTGCCCGAGATGGTGATCGCGGCGAATGCGCTGCCGGCATCCGCTCCGCACCGCTTCCTGGCCGTGAGCCAGTACACCGCGCGCTCCTGGTCGAGCGAGGGCGTCGACGCCTTCGTGTTCCCCAACGGGGTCGACACGACCCAGTGGCGACTCGGACCGGGCGGCGAGGACTGGGTGTGGTTCGGTCGGATCGTTCCCGAGAAAGCGCCGCACCTCGCGATTCTCGCCGCCCGCCGGGCGGGTGCGCGCATCCGACTGGCCGGCCGCATCGGCGACGAGGGCTACTTCGCCCGCGAGGTCGAGCCGCTGCTCGGCGCGGATGCGCTCTTCGTGGGTGCGCTGCGGCAGCAGGAGCTGTGCGACCTGGTCGGTTCGGCGGCGGTCGCCCTGGTCACCCCGATGTGGTCGGAACCGTTCGGCCTCGTCATGGCCGAGGCCCTCGTGACCGGTACCCCCGTGGCGGCTTTCGACTCGGGCGGGGCGAGCGAGGTGCTCGCCGGCCTGCCCGGCACGGCGGTCGTGCCCGCCGGTGACGTCGACGCCCTGGCCGACGCGGCCTCGGCTCTCGCACGGAGCTCGCGCCGGGACACCGTTCGTCGTCGCGTGCGCGAGGCGGCGACCGACCGCCACTCCCTCGCGCGGCGGCATCGCGAGGTGGAGCGGGCGATCTCGGTCGCCGCGCACAGCATTCCCGTCCCCGCAGTCCTGCCGAGTGCGCCGGCGGCGCTCGGGCTCGGCACCGTCGGCGATGCCGTCGAGGCGGTGGGCGCATGATCGGCTGGTACGTGCATCACCACGGCTGGGGGCACGTGGCCCGTCTCCTCGCCGTGCGTCCGCACCTCGCCGATCCGGTCACCGTGTTCTCGAGCATGCCGCGGCCCGCGTCGCTCGACGATCGCACGACCTGGGTGCAGCTCCCCGTCGACGCCGATCCGGTCGTCGACGCCGATGGCGTCGAGCGTCCGGCGCACGAGCTCGGCGACGTCACCGCGGGCGGAGCGCTGCACTGGGCCCCGGTGGGGCATCCGGGGCATCGGCAGCGCCTCGCGATCATCGCCGACTGGATCGCGCGCACCGACGTGGCCGCATTCGTGGTCGACGTCAGCGCCGAGGTGACCGCATTCGTGCGGCTGCTCGGTGTGCCGACCGTGGTCTTCGCCCAGCCGGGCGATCGGACGGATGCTCCGCACCGGCTCGCCTACGACCTCGCCGATCGCATCGTGGCGCCGTGGGCCGCGGGCACGATCCCGGCGCCGGGGCTCGTCCCTCACGAGGAACGGGTGCGCCGCGTGGGCGGCATCTCCCGTCATGCGGGTCACTCGCGGCCCACGGGTACGGCGCCGAGCGGGGAGCGACGCGTGCTGTTCCTCAGCCGCACGCTCGACGACGAGCGCCTGCGCACGGTGATCGATCTCCTCGTCGCGGACGGATGGCGGGTCGAAACCGCCGGAGCACGCGAGGACGACCGGGTCGACGACGTCTGGCCGCTGCTCTCGCGCGCGTCCGTCGTCGTGAGCGCCGCCGGACAGAACGGGGTCGCCGACCTCGCGGCGGCGGGTGCGCGCGCCGTGGTCGTCGTGCAGGAGCGTCCGTTCGCGGAGCAGGAGCACACCGGCCGTACCCTGCGCTCCCGGGGGCTCGCCCAGGTCGCCGGCCACGATGCCGCGCCGGAGCACCTCGTCGAGCTCGTCCGCCGCGCGCTCGCATCGACGCCGGACTGGGGCGCCTGGCAGGTGGACGGAGCGGCGGCACGGGCGGCCGCCGTGATCGAGGAGGTACGCGCGTGAGCATCCGCGTGGCCGTGATCACCCCGGCATCCGTCAACCGCCTCGCCCATCTGCACCGACTGCGACGGTTCCTGCGCGACGCGGTCGCGCCCGGCATCGAGTTGCTGCCCATCGAGGTCGGGTTGGATGCCGAGGCGCCGGGACGGTACGACGGCGCCGTGCAGGTGCACGTGCCCCCGGGGCGTCACGGCCTGCGCGTCGGCGCCGCGCGCAACGCCGCGGCGGAGGAGGCCCTCGCCCGCGGGGCCGAGCTGCTGGTCTTCCTCGACGTCGACTGCCTGCCCTCGCCGGGCCTGCTGCACCGGTACGCCGAGGCCGCCGCTTCCCTTCCGGACGGCATCCTGTGCGGGCCCGTCACCTACCTGCGCAGCGTCGAGCGCCCGCGCGAGCCCGACGAGCTGGCCGCGCACACGCGTCCGCACCCCGGCCGTCCCGCCCCGCCGCCGGGGGAGATCGCCACCGCCCACCCCGCGGAATACGACCTGTTCTGGTCGCTGTCGTTCGCGGTGACGCCGGCGACCTGGCGTCGGCTGGGCGGCTTCGACGAACGGTACGAGGGCTACGGCGCCGAGGACACCGACCTCGGTCGGCGCGCCCGCGAGGGCGGCATCGCGCTGCACTGGGTCGGCGGGGCCGATGCCTACCACCAGTGGCACCCGGCGGGCACCCCGCCGTGGCGGCACCTCGACGACATCCTTCGCAACGGGGCGCTGTTCGCCGAGCGCTGGGGCGAGTGGCCCATGCGCGGGTGGATCGAGGAGTTCGTACGGGCGGGTGCCGTCGAGGAGCACGCGGGCGGATACCGTCGCACGTCGCGGGCCTGATCCTTCAGGACGGCGTCACCCGGGCTGGTGCACGGCGCATCCGAAGCGCAGTATCGAAGAAGGAGATACCCGGAACCGAGGAGAGGACGCCATGGCCACCGCAGCACCGCACCCACCCGCACCCGACGCACTGCTCGCCGACCTCGACGAGGCCGAGTGCTGGCGGCTTCTCGAAGCGACCGAACTGTGCCGGCTGGCGTTCGTCGCCCCCGACGGGAGTCCCGACATCCGCCCCGTCAACCACCTCGCCACGGGCCGCAGCATCTACGTCCGCTCGGCCTTCGATGCGAAGTTCCTGGCGATCACGGCGCGCTCCGCGGTCGCTCTCGAGGTCGACGGCGAGAGCGACGACGCGTATTGGAGCGTCGTGGTGCGCGGCGAGGCCGAGCAGGTGACCAGCGAGGCGGAGCTGCACCACGTCGGGGTCGAGCACCTCGCCTCGTGGACGCCGACGCCGAAGCAGTTCGTCGTGAAGATCGTCGCCGCGACGGTGACCGGCCGCGTTTTCCCGAAGCGACCGCGCGTCTCGCTCCCCGTCTACGCCGTGCCCCTCACGGAGGCGGCCCGGGCGCAGCATCGCACCGAACGCGGCGAGCGCCCCTCCCCCATCCCGCATTTCGAGCCGCCGGCGTCGTGAGCGGGGCGTGATCCCCGGTCGTCCGGAGACGCAGAAGGCCCCCGATCTCTCGAGGGCCTTCCGGTGACGGGTCTCAGGGCACGATGACCGCGCGACCCCGGATGCTGTTCGAGGCGAGATCCTCGTAGGCCTTCGGGCCGTCGTCGAGCGAGTACGACTCGGTCTGCACGTGGATCTTGCCGGCGCGGGCGAGGTCGAGCACCTCGATCAGCTCGGAGCGCGAGCCCCAGTACGGCACTCGTACGGCGGCGTCGTAGGCGATCGAGCCGAAGCCGAGCGTCATGTTCCCGCCACCGATACCGACGATCGTGATGTCGGCCTCGAGCGCGGCGACGCTCTGCGCGAGGGCGATCGTCGGGTTCGCTCCGACGAAGTCGAACACGGCGTTGGCGCCGAGGCCACCGGTGATCTCGCGGATCTTCTCGGCGGCGGAGGCGTCGCTGATCAGCACGTGATCCGCGCCGACCTCGGTGGCGAGGCGCAGCTTCTCGTCGTTCACGTCGAGGGCGATGACGGTGGCGCCCGAGACCGACTTCAGGATCTGGATGCCGACGTGGCCGAGCCCGCCCGTGCCGATGACGACCGCGAAGGTGCCGGCGCCGAGCTTCGGGAGCGAGTTCTTGATCGCGTGGTACGGGGTGAGCCCGGCATCCGTCAGCGAGACGTTCTGCACGGGGTCGAGGTCGCCCAGCGGCACGAGATGGCGGGCGTCGTCGACGATCATGTACTCGGCCATCGATCCCTGGCTGCCGAGACCCGGAGGACGGATGCCTTCGGCGGCGGCGTTCGTGCAGTAGTTCTCCTTGCCCATCGAGCAGTTGTGGCAGCGACCGCAGCCCCAGGGCCCGTAGACGGCGACGGCATCCCCGACCTTGAGCGTCGAGTCGACACCCTCGCCGATCTCGTGCACGATGCCGGCGCCCTCGTGACCGAGCGTCAGCGGCAGCGGGTAGCCCTGTTCGAGGTAGTCCTTCTCGGGGAGACCCATGACGTAGTCGTCGGAGTGGCAGACGCCACCCGCGGTGATCTTGAGCAGCACCTGACCGGGGCCGGGCTTCGGAATCGGGATGTCGACGACCACCGGGGGCTTGCCGATCTCGACGTAACGGAGGGCTTTCATGTACTTCTTCTTCCTGGCGTCCGAGAGGTCTGCCGCGCGGTGCGGAGGCGTGGGCTCTCGAAACCGTCCCTTCCAGTATCCGCCCGTTACGCGTCGATCCAGTCGCGCATGTCGCTCCACACCGACGTCAGAGCATCCTCGAGCGGGATGCCCTCCGGCCCCTCGAGCCATCTGTCCATCGCGAGGTCGAAGCATGTCACGGCGACGGCCGCCAACGTGTGCGACTGCTGAGCGTCGATGCCGCGCGCGGTCAGGGACTCTTCGATCGCCCGCCCGAGGTAGTGGCTCCGCAGGAGGTCGCGCTCGCGCAGCGCGGGTTCGCTGCGGACGATGTTGCGCCGACGCGCGATCGGCTCCCGCCAGCCGTGGATGCCGCGGCACGCCGCCATCAGCCCCGCCCGCACCATGGCCGCACCGCTGCTCTCCGCCGGGACGGACTCCATGAAGTCGCTCACGGCCTGGGGAAGCTCGCGATCCCGGAGGAACAGGACATCGCGCTTGTCGGCGAAGTGGCGGAAGAAGGTGCGAGTGGTCAGCCCCGCTGCGGCGGCGATCTGCGGGACCGTGGTTCCCGCGAAACCCTGGCGCTCGAACAGCGACATCGCGGCGGCTTCGAGCCGCAGCGCAGCATCCGGTGACCATCGAGGCATGCAGCCATGATGTCACGCCATGCCATCAGGTGTACTGTGATGACACGAGATGTCATCAATCGCGGAGAGCGGATGGGTATGAGCAAGAACACGGCGGCGTGGATCGATTCCCCGTATGCGGATCTGACGATTCGAGAGGCCCCGATGCCCGCACCCGGGCCGGGCCAGCTGCTGATCGAGGTGCGCGCGCTGGCGGTGAACCCCCTGGACGCGATCATCCAGTCCAACGGGACCGTCATGTACGGCTGGCTGCAGTACCCGGTTATCCTCGGCGAAGACGTCGCGGGCATCGTCGTCGAGACCGGAGCGAACGTCGCCGGCTTCGCTCCCGGCGATCGCGTCGTGGCGTACGCGATGGGCTTGGAGAAGGGACGAGACGCCGTATCCGAGAGCGGGTTCCAGAAGTACGTCGCCGTCGACGCGAGCCTCGCCGCCGCTCTGCCGGACGCGATGGCCTTCGCGGAGGCGGCCGTTCTCCCGTTGGCGCTGTCCACGGCGGCGGCGGGCCTCTTCGAGGCCGACCAGCTCGCGCTGGACCACTCGCACCTCGGCGATGCCCTCCCCCGCGAGGAGATCGTCGTGGTGTGGGGCGGTGCGACCGCCGTCGGCGGCAACGCGATCCAACTCGCCCGAGCGGCCGGCTACCGCGTCATCACGACGGCATCCGCCCATAACCACGACCGGATGAAGCGATTGGGTGCAGAGGCTGTCTTCGACTATCGAGACCCGGATGCCGTCGATCGGATCATCGAAGCCGTGAGCGGGTCGGTCGTGGCGGGTGTCCTCGCGATCGCCGTGGGGTCGGCCGAACCCTGCCTGAGGATCGCGCGCGCGACCGGTGCCCGGAGGATCGCGATGGCGAGCCCGCCGGTCTCGTTCTACGAACAGCCGCGAAGAGGCGGCCTCTCACTGGTGCGGATCCGCCTGTTCGCGCGCCTGGGAACGCGCACGGCTCTCCTGCAGTTGCGGAGCCGCTTGAGCGGGATCAGAGCCACGTTCATCTGGGGAAGCGCCATCGCCGCCTCCCCCGTCGGACCGGCGGTGTGGGGCGCCTATCTGCCCACGGCTCTCGCGTCGGGCGCTCATCTCCCCTACCCGGAGGCTCGCATCGCCGGGGACGACCTGTCCGCGATCCAGGGAGCGATCGATGCGCTCCGCCTCGGAGTGTCCGCGAAGAAGCTCGTCGTCTCCCTCGATCCGACGACCTCCGGGTCCTGACCGGCAGGTCAGGGAGATCGTGCGGCAGCCATCCGTCGCGCTCAGCGAATGAGAGAACCCAGCGCCCGCCGCTGTCAGGCCGGCTCTCAGGCGATGCCGGACGTTCCGAGCAACGAGCCGAGAGCGAACGTCGCGGCGAGAGCGAGCGCCCCGCCGACCACGACCCTGACCGTCGGCCGGACCGCAGGGTTCCCGCCGATCCTCGCGCTCACGAACCCCGTCAGCGCCAGCGCGAGCAGGACGACGATGAACGTGATCGGGACGCGCAGGTCGACGGGCGGCAGGAGGATCGCCAGCAACGGGAGCAACCCACCGATAGTGAACGCAAGAGCCGACGCTCCAGCCGCAGCCCACGGGCTCACCACGTGGTCTTCGGTCATTCCGAGCTCTGCTTCCAGATGCGCGGTGAGGACGTCGTGGGCGGTCAGCTCTTCCGCGACCTTGCGTGCTGTCTCGGGAGTGAGCCCCTTCGCCTGGTAGATACCGGTGAGCTCTTCGAGCTCCGCAGCGGGATCATCGACCAGCTCCTGGCGTTCTTTCGCGATCAGCGCCCGCTGGCTGTCGCTCTGACTGCTGACCGAGACGTACTCGCCCAGCGCCATCGAGACCGCCCCACCGACCAGCCCCGCGATACCCGCCGTCAGCAGAGGAGCGAAACCCGTCGTCGCACCGGCGACACCCACGACGAGCGCAGCAACCGAGACGATGCCGTCGTTCGCGCCGAGCACGCCGGCGCGCAACCAGTTCAAACGCCCGCTGATGCCATCATCATGCGGCTCATCGGGGTGGGCACCGACCGGCTCGACGTCGTTCATATCGGTAGCTAAGCAGCGTCAGGGGTGCTCCGCCAGAAGGGGCGAGCGGCGATCGACAGCGACGGGCGCACCGCGCTCGACTCCGAACACGGAAAAACCCCCTCACGAGGAGGGGGTTTCCATGGCGGTGACGGTGGGATTTGAACCCACGGTAGGGGGTTACCCTACACAACTTTTCGAGAGTTGCACCTTCGGCCGCTCGGACACGTCACCGCGGACAAGCTTACGACACCGCGCGCCCGCGCGCGAATCGAGACGGCTCACCAGGGTCCTCACCAGGCCGCGGCGACCTCCGCGTGCGTGCGCAGGATGCCCTCGGTCGATCCGGCCGGGGCGCGGCCGATGCCGCACTCGGTCGCGACGCCGAACGTCGGAACGTACTTCCTGGCCGCGGCGATGCGGCGCTCGGCGCCCTCGGCGCCGTCTTCACGGTGCACGAGCCCGAGATACAGCTCGTTCACCGGCAGCAGGTCTGCGAGCGGGGCGAAGTACGCCTCGTCGTCTCGGTCGATCGGCACCGGCAGATGCAGCCAGGTGAACGCGCGATCGGATGCCTCGGCCACCGCGTTCGCGTACGCCACGAGGTGCGCGGTGTCGGTCGGCTCGAAGAAGTGGTGCTCGCCCGCATCGCCGTAACAGAGGTGCACCCCCACCTCGACGTCGGCCGGCACGGCGTCGACGAGCGTCGCCAGCCGCGCGACGAGTCCGGTGAAGACGTCGCCGTCCCACCAGGCATCCATCAGCGCGCCATAGCCGGATGCACCCTCGATGATTCCCATCTCGCTCGCGACGTCCCACTGGATCGCCAGGTCGTCGTGCGGGATGGCCTCGGCGATCTCGTCGAGCTCGCGCAGCATCGCGGCGGTGTAGTACACCTCGAACGCCTCGCGATCGGCGCCCTGGAAGAACGACGAGATCACGGCGAGCGGCGTCGGCAGCGCGACCTCGAAGCGCGTGCCCTCGGCGATCACGCCCTCCTCGCGCAGACGGCGGAACACCTCGTACGACTCGATCGCCGCCGCGGCGTAGCCGAGCGGTGGGATCGCGATGGTCGACGGGTCCACGCCCTCGGCGAGCCGCAGCCCGCGCGCGTCGATCCCCGCACCGAACGGGATCGGCTCGTCACCCACGCGCTCGATACCCTCGGCCTCGCCGAGCACGTCGGGCTGGAACATGATCCAGTGGAACCTCTTGCCGACCTCGCCGTCGGGAATGCGCCGGAGGCGATCCCCGAGCAGCTCCGATGCCGTGCGCATCGTCGTCTCGGCGTCGTCGAAGTTCACACTGCCCACGAGAAGGGCGCCCTGTGGCTGCGTCATGACCTCAGGGTAGCCGCGGCATCCGACATCGGGCCCGTCCGGTTAAGCACGGTGACGCCCCCGGCGCGCGCCGGACCGCCAAGTTAGGATGGCCTCAGGGAAACCGAAGGAAGGATGCACCATGGCATTCATCACCTCCGATGCTCTGGCCGAGACCGGATACGTCGTGCTCGACGACCACGATCAGGCCGCCGACCCCGCCGAATGGCTCGACCTCGAATACGTCCCCTGGCGGTCCTCCGGCATCACCCGCTTCGCCCCGCTGGCCAGCTACGCCGGAGACCTCGAGTGCAACGGCTTCTGGAACCACACTCCCCCGCGCACCGACAAGCACGGCGTGTGGGTCGAGCCGCAGGTCGCGCTCGCCCCGACCCTGCAGGCGCGGGCGCTCGCGCCGGGCGCCGCGGTCGGCCGCTGCCGCGTGATCGAGCTGCAGCCCAACGAATATGCCGACGCGGTCTACAACCTGCACCAGGACGACAACAACCGCCTGAACGACGAGGGCACCGGCTGGGTCGTGCGCGGGTACTACAACCTCACCGACGACCCCGACTCGATGCTCATCCTGCGCAGCGACCGCTTCGACCCGGCCACCGAGATCCGGCTGCCCCTCGGTGCGGGCTCGCGCATCATCGTCGACACCCAGCGCTTCTGGCACGCGGTGTGGCACCGCGGCAGCGCCCCGCGCTACGCCCTCATCACCTCGTGGACCTCGGGTCCCGAACTCGACGCCTACATCGCCGCGAACCACGGCGATCCGCACCCCGCGACCGTCGACCTCGATCCCGCGTTCGTGGATGCCGCGCAGGTCGAACTGCACCGCCGCATCGAGGAGCGCCGCCGCGCCTTCGAGGCGCAGGGCATCGTCATGGAACCCCCGACGCCCCTGCACATCTGACGCCCGCACCGACGGATGCCCCGCCCCGCAGCATCCGTTCACCCCCACCCGTCCTCGTGAGGGGTCACGACACGCCCTGACCGACGGGCGCGGTGCGGCGTGTCATGACCCCTCACGCCTGACCTCACGCGCACCGCGCGCGCGAACCCCTCAGACCGTGCGCCCACCCTCGAGCCGCACGACCCGGTCGACCGACCCGGCGGGCGGTGCGATGTGCGAGATCAGCAGCACCGACTGCTCCCCCGCGGCGCCGAGCAGATCGCGCAACAGGGCGTCGGAGGCATCCGGATCGACGCCGGCGGTCGGCTCGTCGAGCACGAGCACCGGGAATCCCCGCAGCAGCGCGCGCGCCAACGCCAGCCGCTGCGCCTGCCCGCCCGACACGAGCGCACCGCGGTCGCCGACGCGGGCGTCGAGTCCTCCGCGCTCCTGCACCCACTCCGCCAACCCGACCCGTGCGAGCACGGCGAGCAGTTCGTCGTCGGTCGCGGTGTCACGGGCGAAGAGCAGGTTCTGGCGGATGTCCTCGTCGAACAGCTGCGGGCTCTGCTCGCACAGCCCGACCACGCTCCGCAGCGCGGGCCCCGCGAGCGACGACGCATCGACATCGCCGACGAGGTACGAACCCTCCGCCCGCAGGAAACCCACGAGCACCGCGGCGAGCGAGCTCTTGCCCGCGCCGCTGGGGCCCGCGACGAGCACGCGCTCCCCCGGCTCCAGGTCGAGAGACACCCCGCGCAGCGCCGGAGCACCGCCGGGCCAGGATGCCGTGACATCACGCAGCCGCAGCGCGGGAACGCCCGTCGGCGACGCGTCGTCTCCCTCGTCGGAGCGCAGCTCGACCGGCATCCGCTCGGGCAGCACGTCGACGATGCGCGCCGCGCTCGAGCGCACGCTCCGCCACGATGCCGCGGCGATCGGAACCGCCCCGAACACCTCGAAGACGACCATCGGCACGAGCACGACGACCGCCAACCAGGGGCCGTCGATGGCACCGGTCGCCAGGCCCGGCGAGGCGGCGGCGACGGCCCAGACGGATGCCGCGCCCGCAACCGCCGAGACGACACCGGCGGCTGTGGCCTGCGCGAGCGAGGCGCGGGTCACGACGCGGCGGAGCGCGGCATCCGCTGCCGTCACCCGTTGGCGCGCCTGCGGCTCGGCCCCGTAGGCGAGGAGCACGTCGAGGCTGCCGAAGTAGTCGACGAGCGCGGCCGAGAGGTCGGCGCGACGATCCGAGACGAGGGCCTCGGCGCGCGAGCCGAACAGCCACCCCATCCCGATCGCGGCGGCGCCCGCGACGATCAGGCAGGCGAGCAGGGTGAGGGCGGCGATCGGCGAGACGAACGCGATGAACACGACCGCGCCGACGGCCACGAGCCCGGAAACGCCCAGCGGCTGCACGACGCGCAGCGGCAGGTTCTGCAGGTTCTCGACGTCGTCGACGAGCGCCGAGAGCACCTTGCCGCGGTCGGTGCGGCCGAGTCCCGCGGGCGAGAGCGGGATGAGGCGGCGCACCATGTCGGCGCGAGTGGTGGCGAGCTGGCGGAGCGCGGCGTCGTGCCCGCTCAGCCGCTCGAGGTAGCGGGTGACGGCACGCGAGACCGCGAAGAACCGCACCCCGACCACCGCGATCGACAGCGGAACGAGCGAGTCGACGATCGAGGCGCTGACGATCAGCCAGCCGCTCACGGCGAGCAGGCTCACGGCCGCGGCGGCCGACAGCATGCCCCAGACCAGACCGGGGGCGAAGCGGCCGAGCGGCGGCTGCGCGAGACGCAGCACCTCGCGGATGCGCGCGGCGCGGCCGGCATCCGGGCGGCCGGCGTCCGGACGACTCGTGTCGGGGTGAACGGCGGCGCTCATGCGTGCACCCCCAGTGCGACGACGTGGTCGGCGATCTCGCGGGCCGTGCGACGGTGCGAGACGAGGAGGATCGTGGCCCCGGCATCCGCCCGCTCGCGCAGCGACGACCACAGGCGCTGCTCGGTCTCGGGATCGAGGGCGCTCGAGGGCTCGTCGAGCAGGAGCACCCGGCGAAGGTCGCCGGCCTGCCGGTAGAGAGCGCGCGCGACGGCGACGCGCTGCGCCTGTCCGCCCGAGAGACCGTTGCCCTGCACGCCGAGCTCGAGTTCCGGATCGAGGTCGGCGCACGCCGCGTCGAGCGCGCCGCGCACGCGGGCCTCATCGGGCTCGGCATCGCCGAGCGACACGTTCGCGGCGATCGTGCCCTGCATCAGACCGGGTGTCTGGCCGGCCCACGCCGTCCAATCCGCCGCCGACAGCTCGCGCACATCCACCCCGCCGAGCGCCGCCGCGCCCTCGAACGCCACGGCTCCGCGCAGCGCCGCGAGCAGACTGGTCTTGCCCGACCCGCTCGGCCCCTCGATCAGAGTGATCGTGCCGGGTTCGGCGGCGAACGACACCGGCGGCAGCTCGCGCACGCGCAGGTTCTCGACGGTCAGGGCGGCCGGGGCATCCGTACCCAACTCAGGAAGAATGCCGGAAACGGGCCCCGAAACCCCGGAATCGGCGCTGCTGATCCCGGTTCTTCCTGAGTTGGGTACGGCCCCCGCCCGAGCCCCCGCCCGCGCCCCCGCCTCGTCCAGCACCGCGAAGATGTCCTCGGTCGCCGCAACCCCCTCGGATGCGGCGTGGAACTGCACCCCGACCTGCCGGATCGGCAGGAACGCCTCGGGCGCCAGCAGCAGCACGAACAGTCCGATCTCGAGCGAAAGGTCGCCCGACAGCAACCGGAACCCGACCGCCACGGCGATCAGCGCGACCGCGAGCGAGGCCAGCAGCTCCATCGCGAAACCCGACAGGAACGAGAACCGCAGCACCTTCATGGTCTCGCGGCGGTAGTCGTCGGCCGTGGACTCGATGCGGTCGGCGGCGCGGCGCTCGCGCCCGAACAGCCGCAGCGTCGACAGCCCCTGCACGGTGTCGGCGAAGCGCACGGCGAGCTGCTGCAGCGTCTGCCACTGCTTCTGCTGCACGGTGCGCGTCGCGATGCCGATGAGGATGAGGAACAGCGGGATCAGCGGCAGGGTGACGGTGGCGATCAGCCCGCTCTCCCAGTCGAACCACCACATGATCGCGAGCAGCACGGGCGTCGCGATCGCGGTCATCACCAGCTGCGGGATGTACCGCGCGAAGTACGAGTCGAGCGCTTCGAGTCCGTGCCCCGCGGTCACCGCGAGCCCGGCCTGGTTGCGCTGCGCGAGCCACGACGGCCCGAGCTTCCCGACGGCGCGGATGAGGGCGGCGCGCAGCTGCATCCCGGTCTTCGCCGCGGCCCGCGTGCCCGCGGCATCCGAGGCGGCGATCAGCAGCCCGCGCAGCAGGGCGGTGCCGAGCAGGGCGAGGAGGGATGCCGAGACGTCACGGCCCGCGATGGCCCCGGTGACGGCATCCGTCAGCAGCCAGGCGAAGACGATCACGACCGCCGTCTGGACGACGCCGATCAGCGCGGATGCCGCGAGGAATCCCCTCGCGGCACCCGCGTAACGCAACAGTCTCGGGTCGACGGGTTTCACGCGTGCGCCGGAGCCCCCTCGATGGACGAGCGCGTGACGCGCTTGCGGAAGACCCAGTACGTCCAGGCCTGGTAGGCGATGACGAGCGGGGTGGCGATCAGCGCCGTCCAGCTCATGATCTCCAGCGTATATTGCGTGCTCGAGGCGTTCGCGATCGTCAGGCTGTAGGCCGGGTCGATCGTCGAGGGCATCACGAACGGGAACAGCGCGGAGAACAGCATGACCACCGCGAACAGCACCGTCAGCATGCCGCCGATGAACGCCCAGCCGTCGCGGCGCACGAGCGAGAATCCGACGGCGGCGATCAGGCTCACGGCGGCGAGCGCCCCCGCGCCGATCACGAGCCACAGCAGCGGAGCCTCGCGGTTCATCGCGATCAGCACGGTCCAGACCACGGTCGCCGCGGCCGCGAGGATCGTGGGTCCGGCGGCGAGCTTCGCGAGTCGGTGGGCGTCCTCGTGCACGGGGCCGTCGGTCTTGAGGGCGACGAACAGCACGCCGTGCAGGAAGAACAGCAGCAGCGTGGTCACACCGACCATCAGCGCATACGGGTTGAGCAGCGAGAAGAAGCCGCCCACGAAGATATGGTTCTCGTCGAGCGCGACGCCCTGCACGATGTTGCCGAACGCGACGCCCCAGAGCAGGGCCGGCACGACCGAGCCGATCACGATCATCCGGTCGAAGCCCTGCTTCCACTTCTTGCTCTCGCGCTGGTGGCGGTACTCGAACGAGACGCCGCGCAGGATCAACGCGAGCAGGATGAGCAGCAGCGGCAGATAGAACCCGCTGAACAGCGTCGCGTACCACTCGGGGAACGACGCGAACAGTATGGCGCCGGCGACGATCACCCAGGTCTCGTTGAGATCCCAGACCGGGCCGATGGTGTTGATGACCTGACGGCGCGAGACGTCGTCCTTGCCGAGGAAGGGCAGCGACATGCCGACGCCGAAGTCGAAGCCGTCGAGCACGAAGTAGCCGACGAAGAAGAAGGCGACGATGAAGAACCAGAGCGTTGCGAGATCCATGGTGTTCCTTCCTCTCAGTACACGACCGACGGCAGCTGGGCCGTCTCCTCGTGGGGTTCTTCGGTGGTGTCGGGCCCCTTCTGAGCAGCCCGGATGATGAGGCGGATCTCGACGACGGCCAGCGAGGCGTAGATCGCGGTGAAGGCGATGAGCGAGATGAGCACCTCGAGTCCGCTCACGCCCGGCGAGACGCCGTCCTGCGTGGTCATGAGCCCGAACACGATCCAGGGTTGGCGCCCCATCTCGGTGAAGACCCAGCCCATGATGTTGGCGGCGAGGGCGAGCGGGAACGACCAGATCGCGATCTTCCACATCCACGGCGCGGGCTCGCGCTTGGCGTTCTTGCGGGTGATCCAGAGGCCGACGAGCGCGACGAGGGCGGCGGCGATGCCGAGGCCGATCATCCAGCGGAACGCCCAGTAGGTGACCCAGAGGATCGGGGCGAAGTCGGTGATCCCGGTGTCGGCGAACGTCGTCAGGTACTCGGCGTTCAGGTCGTTGATGCCGTGCACGCACGCGTCGAAGGAGTGCGTCGACAGCAGCGACAGCAGGTACGGCACGCGGATGGAGAACAGCTCCGAGCTGCCGTCGGGTGTGCCGAGCGTGAAGATGCTGAACGAGGCGTCGTAGCCGCAGACGGTGTTGAACGTCGCCTCTGCCGCCGCCATCTTCATGGGTTGCGCCGCGTACATCGCGAGGCCGAGCTGGTCACCGGTGAGCACGACGCCGGCGGTCGAGACGATCATCGCCCAGAGGCCGAACTTCAGCGAGATGCGCATGGTGTCGAAGTGCTGGCGACGGGCGAGGTGCCAGGCCGAGACCGAGATGACGACACCGGCGGCGAACATGAGAGCACCGAAGATCGTGTGCGGGAAGGCCGCGAGCGCGACGGGGTTGGTCAGCAGCGCCCAGAAGTCGGTGAGCTCGGCGCGGTTCGTCTCGGGGTTGTAGACGTAGCCGACCGGGTTCTGCATGAAGGCGTTGGCGGCGATGATGAAGTACGCCGAGAGGATGCTGCCGATCGAGACGCACCAGATGGTCGCGAGGTGCAGCTTCTGCGGGAGCTTGTCCCACCCGAAGATCCAGAGGCCGATGAACGTCGCCTCGAAGAAGAAGGCGAGCAGGCCCTCGAAGGCGAGCGGTGCGCCGAAGACGTCGCCGACGAAGCGGGAGTAGTCCGACCAGTTCATGCCGAACTGGAACTCCTGCACGATGCCGGTGACGACGCCCATGGCGAAGTTGATGAGGAAGATCTTGCCGAAGAAGCGCGTGAGGTGCAGGTACTGCACCTTGCCGGTGCGCACCCATGCGGTCTGGAAGATCGCCGCCACCAGCGCCATGCCGATCGTGAGCGGCACGAACAGGTAGTGGTAGACGGTCGTCAATCCGAACTGCCATCGTGACAGGACCAGGGGGTCGAGCCATTCCATGGAGCACTCCTCTTTCTCAGCCTGCTGCCACGCTAACGACGGGCCTGCCGTCCTCGTCGGGCTGCGGGCCGTGAATAAAACGGATGCTCGCCTAGGCGGCGGACATCTCCGTCAGACGCAGCTGCACGGTGCAGTCCGCCGGGAGGGCGGAGGTGCGCACGGCATCCGCAGAGATCGGCCCACCCGCTTCGGTGAGCACCCCCTGCATGAGGCCGAGGTGCACGCTGCAGAGCATCGGACGGTCTTCCGCGCGGCCCGCGGCATGCGGGCACGGGCTGAGATCGACGGTGAGCTGCACGTCGTCGACGACGGGCTCGAAGCCGCTCTCTTCCAGGTGTTCGATGAGTGCATCGAGTTGATAGGTCGCGTCGCGACCGAGATCGGATGCCGCGCCCGGCATGATCCGGCGCAGGAGGTCTCCGCGGCGGGCCGCGGCGCTGACCTTGTCGCGCGCGATGGGGCTGGAGGCATCCGCCATCCCGGTCGCGGCGCTGTAGAGGGTGCGGGGGCGGCCGCGGGTGGTGCGGTGCTCGGTGGCGGCGATCACGTATCCGCCCTCGATGAGGCGCTGCAGGTGCTCGCGCACGGTGTTGGGGTGCAGGCCCGTGGCCTCGCACAGCTCACCGATCGTGCGCTGCGCACGCGTCTGCACGAGGTGCAGGAGCTGCACTCGCGAGTACGTGGAGATCGGCCCGCAAATGGGCCCGGCGCTGGCCATGACTCCAGTATGGCCCGCGGGGATCGGCGGATGAAGCCGTTCGCGATAGGGATGTCGGATGCCCGCGATAGCCCGGTCGCATGGGTGCCCGAGGCCCTCGCGACCGGCGCGTGCGCCGCGATGTCGGATGCCGCGGCTAGCCTGGCTGAATGGCCACCCGTCGTCCCGCCCCGCCCGCATACGTCTGCACCGAGTGCGGGTGGACGACCGCCAAGTGGGTGGGCCGCTGCGGCGAGTGCCAGCAGTGGGGAACGGTGCAGGAGCAGGCGACGCAGACCGGCATCGTGCAGCGTGTGAGCGCGCAGGCTCCCCTGGCGGCGAAGGCCGCGCGTCCGATCACGCAGATCACCACGACCGATGCCCCTCGCCGCACGAGCGGGGTCGGCGAGTTCGACCGCGTGCTCGGCGGCGGCATCGTGCCCGGGGCGGCGATCCTGCTCAGCGGCGAGCCGGGAGTGGGCAAGTCCACGCTGCTGCTCGAGGTCGCGGCGAAGGCCGCGCACGCCGGGCGGCGGGTGCTCTACGCGAGCGCCGAGGAGTCCCCCGCGCAGGTGCGTCTGCGCGCCGAGCGCACCGGGGCGCTGCACGACGAGCTGTACCTGGCGAGCGAGACCGATCTCGCCACGATCCTGGGTCACATCGACGAGGTGCAGCCGCAGCTGGTGATCGTCGACTCGGTGCAGACCGTCTCCTCGGCGATGATCGACGGCGCGGCCGGGCAGCCCAGCCAGGTGCGCGAGGTGGCCTCGACGCTCATCCGCGTCGCGAAGGACCGTGGACTGCCGATCATCATCGTCGGGCATGTCACGAAAGACGGTCAGGTCGCCGGGCCCCGTGTGCTCGAGCACCTGGTCGATGTCGTGTGCCACTTCGAGGGCGACCGGCAGACGTCGCTCCGCTTCATCCGCGCGCTCAAGAACCGGTTCGGCCCCACCGACGAGGTCGGATGCTTCGAGATGACCGGCGACGGCATCGCCGAGGTTCCCGACCCCTCCGGGCTGTTCCTCTCGCAGGGGGCGACCGAGCCCGGCACGTGCGTGGCCATCTCGCTCGAGGGGCGCCGCGCTCTCCCCGTCGAGGTGCAGGCCCTCACCGTGCCCACGCAGGCCCCGAACCCGCGGCGCGTCGTGCAGGGCGTCGATGCGGCGCGGGTCGCGATGGTGCTCGCGATCCTCGAGCGGCGCGCGGGAGTACCGACCAGCAACCTCGACGTGTACGTCTCGACCGTGGGCGGAGTGCGCTTCACCGAGCCAGCCGCCGACCTGGCGATCGCGATCGCGGTGGCCGGGTCGATCCGTCAGATCTCAGTGCCGCGCACGGTCGCGGCCGTCGGCGAGCTCAGCCTGGCCGGTGAGATCCGCCCCGTGACCCAGTCGGCGCAGCGCCGATCCGAGGCCGCGCGCCTGGGCTACGAGCAGGTCGTCGACGACCGGTCGAAGACGCTGCGCGCCGCCCTCACCGATGTGAAGGCGCGCAGCGGCGGAGGCGGTCGACGCGACGAGCGCGATATTCCGCCGTTCTGAGGACAGTGCCGCGGGAAGCCGTCGGGAAGTCACCGGGAAGCCGTCAAGGGCGCGGCGTCGCGCGGCTCAGGCCTCGAGCGCCTTGAGCAGCTCCTGCGGCGAGGCCTGCATCGGGTGAGGACCGGCGATGTCGAGGAACACGGTCGTGATCGGATGCGTGCCGAGGAACTTCCGCAGCCACTCGGCCGTGTAGATGCCGACGCCGGGAGGAAGGTTGTCGGGCTTGTTCTTCGCGTCGCTGAACAGCAGCAGTGCGAGGTCGCCGCTGTTCGGGTCGCGGTAGGTCCACACTTCGCCGGTGTCGAGCGGGTTGTCGCGGGCACCGGGCTTCACCAACGGCACGACCGTCGTGCCGTTGCGGAGCGCGAGGGCGACCGCCGCGACGTCCTGCTTCTCGAGCGCCAGGGCCAGGGCATCCGATCGGAAGTCCTCGGGTGCCGGCTTCTGCTTCGCGCTCTTCGCCTTCTTCGCTGCCATGCCTCCAGCCTAGGCGCGCGAGAAACCACATTCGCCGCGAACCATCACGTCTGGCGTGGTGTCTCGCGGCGAAAGCGACGTCTCGACGCGGGCGAAAGCCTGCGGAAACGATTGGGGCCCTCTCGAGTCCCACATTGGGGACTGGGGTACTCGAGAGGGCCCTCGGATTCTCGAGCGGCGGTGTCGAAGCGCTGGGGACGCTGTAAGTCGACGCCACTGGGGATGGCATGGTGCCGCATGAATCAGAGAATCGACTTCAATGGTATCCCAAAGAACCAGCCCTGTCAGCAGTTACCGATGCATCAGAGCTTTTCGGAACAATAAACCGGGACTTATACGCTTTTCGAAGCGTTCCGAGCCGAAGACGGTCGGAATCGACTCAGTAGAGCAGGATCTGCTGCGTGGATACGCTGGCGAATCCACCGATCGACACGGCCACGTGATACGACGCGCCGCCGCCCGGAGCCCGCTGGCGGTTCTCCTGCTCGCAGGTCTCGACGCTCGATCGCGTGCGATCCCAGGTGACCGGCTCCTTGCTCGTGACGGTCGTTCCCGCGGTGAGCGTCGCGATCATGCTGCTCGGGTTCTGCTGGCAGTCGGTCGAGCGCCACCACACGTCGGAGCCGCTCGAGACCGTGATCGACTGCATGGACGAGCCGACGTCGAGCGTGCAGTCGCTCGAGCCTCTGTTGGTGAGCGAGATCGACAGCTTCGGCAGCACACCGTCGGCGTACGATTCGGCGTCGGCGACGGCCTTCACCTCGATGTCCTTCGCCTGACACGCCACGATCGCGGGCGTCTGCGATGCGTCCGGTACGTCCTCCGGAGCCTCGTCCGGCGGAAGCTGCGGGTTGGACGCCTCGGCATCCGGACTCGCGACCGTGCCGGGCGTCGGGGTCGACGTGGTCGACGAGGTCGTCGGGGTGGGCTTCGGGGTGCTCTCGGACGCGGCCGAGGCCCACGGCTGGGCGAGCAGCAGCCACACGCCGATGCCGATCGCCGCGAGCACGAGGATCAGCCCGCCGAGCAACACGATGCGCCGACGACGATAGACGGCTGCGGACTGACGGGGCATGGCTTCCAGGCTAGTTCAGGTGCTTCAGCATCCGCGTGTTGCCGAGCGTGTTGGGCTTGACGTGCGCGAGATCGAGGAATTCTTCGACACCCGCGTCGCCGCTGCGCAGGAGCTGCGAATACACGTCGGGATCGACGACCTGCTCGCCGATGGGCGTGAAGCCGCGGCGCGTGAAGAACTCCACCTCGAACGTCAGGCAGAACAGCCGCGAGAGTCCGAGCGTGACCGCGTTCTGTTCGAGGCGGTCGACGATCGCTCGCCCCACCCCGTGGTGCAGCCAGGCGTCGCTGACGAGCAGCGTGCGCACCTCGCCCAGGTCTTCCCAGAAGACGTGGAGCGCGCCGCAGCCGATCAGCTCGCCGTCGGCCTCGGCCACGACGAACTCCTGCACGGCGCCGTAGAGCACGGCGAGGTCCTTGCCCAGGAGGATGCGCTGCTCGACCATCGGCTGCAGCAGATTGCGGATGCCGACGATGTCGGCGCTCCGCGCCGGCCGGACGATGTAGTCGCTCACCCGTCCAGCCTAGAACCGCCGCCTGGGCGTCTCCCGCCCGCTCGCCGTGAGGGGTCACAACACGCCGCGCGGCCGGGGCGCGGCGCGGCGTGTCCTGACCCCTCACGGCGACCGGGCACAGGAAAGGGGGCGGATGCCGAAGCATCCGCCCCCTTTCAGGATTCGTGTGTGGTCAGTCCCCGCTGGCGATCGCCAGGTCGGGGGTGCCGGAGATGTCGCCGCCGGTGTTGACGCCGACCGAGACCGGGCCACCCTCGCGTGGGCCGTGCTCGAACAGGAACTCCCCGTCCTTCGCGTCGACCTTCACGTGGTCGCCCGAGTCGAGCTCGCCGTGCAGGATCTTCTCCGACAGGCGGTCTTCGACCTCGTGCTGCATCGCGCGACGCAGCGGGCGGGCACCGAGCGACGGGTCGAACCCGATCTCGATGAGACGCTCCTTGGCGGCCTGCGACAGCTCGATCGTCATGTCGCGATCGAGCAGCCGCTCGCTGAGGCGCTTGGTGAACAGATCGACGATCTGCACCAGCTCCTCCTTGTTGAGCTGCGGGAACACGATGATGTCGTCGACACGGTTGAGGAACTCGGGCTTGAAGTGCCGCTTGAGCTCTTCGTTCACCTTGCCCTTCATCCGCTCGTAGGTCGTGGCGTTGCTGCCCTCGATCTGGAAGCCGACGGGACCACCGGCGATGTCGCGCGCACCGAGGTTCGTGGTCATGATGATGACGGTGTTCTTGAAGTCCACCACGCGACCCTGGCCGTCGGTGAGCCGACCCTCTTCGAGGATCTGCAGCAGCGAGTTGAAGATGTCGGGGTGGGCCTTCTCGATCTCGTCGAAGAGCACCACGCTGAACGGCTTGCGGCGCACCTTCTCGGTGAGCTGGCCACCCTCTTCGAATCCGACGAACCCGGGAGGGGCACCGAACAGACGCGAGACGGTGTGCTTCTCGCCGAACTCGCTCATGTCGAGCGAGATGAGGGCGGCTTCGTCGTCGAACAGGAACTCGGCGAGTGCCTTGGCCAGCTCGGTCTTTCCGACGCCCGTGGGGCCGGCGAAGATGAACGAGCCCGAGGGACGCTTCGGGTCCTTGAGGCCGGCGCGCTGACGACGGATCGTCTTCGACAGGGCGGCGATGGCCTCTTCCTGACCGATGACGCGCTGGTGCAGGGCCTTCTCCATGAAGACGAGTCGCGAGGACTCCTCTTCCGTCAGCTTGAAGACGGGGATGCCGGTGGCCTGTGCGAGCACCTCGGCGATCAGACCCTCGTCGACCACCGCGGAGGTGGCGACGTCGCCCGCACGCCACTGCTTCTCGAGGCGCAGACGCTCGGCGAGGAGGCTCTTCTCCTCGTCGCGGAGGGCGGCGGCCTTCTCGAAGTCCTGCTCTTCGCTGGCGACTTCCTTCTGCTCGCGCACCTTGGCGATCTTCTCGTCGAACTCGCGCAGCTCGGGCGGGCTCGACAGGATCGACAGACGCAGGCGTGCGCCGGCCTCGTCGATCAGGTCGATGGCCTTGTCGGGCAGGAAGCGGTCGGAGACGTAGCGGTCGGCGAGGTTCGCCGCCGCGACGATCGCGCCGTCCGTGATCTGCACCTTGTGGTGCGCCTCGTAGCGGTCGCGCAGACCCTTGAGGATGTTGATCGCGTGCGGCAGGCTCGGCTCGTTGACCTGCACCGGCTGGAAACGGCGCTCGAGCGCGGCATCCTTCTCGAAGTGCTTGCGGTACTCGTCGAGCGTGGTGGCGCCGATGGTCTGGAGCTCACCGCGGGCGAGCAGCGGCTTGAGGATGCTGGCCGCGTCGATCGCACCCTCGGCGGCACCCGCACCCACGAGGGTGTGGATCTCGTCGATGAAGACGATGATGTCGCCGCGCGTGCGGATCTCCTTGGTGACCTTCTTCAGGCGCTCCTCGAAGTCACCGCGGTAGCGGGAACCGGCGATGAGCGAGCCGAGGTCGAGCGAGTACAGCTGCTTGTCCTTCAGCGTCTCGGGCACATCGCCCTTGACGATGGCCTGCGCGAGGCCCTCGACGACGGCGGTCTTGCCGACGCCGGGCTCACCGATCAGCACGGGGTTGTTCTTGGAACGGCGGGAGAGGATCTGCATGACCCGCTCCGCCTCCTTCTCGCGCCCGATGACCGGGTCGAGCTTGTTGTCGCGCGCGGCCTGCGTCAGGTTGCGACCGAACTGGTCGAGAACCTGCGAGCCGCCCTGCGCGCTCGGGGTGTCGTTGCTCTGCGCTCCGACGGCGGCCGGCTCGCGGCCCGGGGCGCCCGAGAGCAGCTGGATGACCTGCTGGCGCACCTTGTTGAGGTCGGCGCCCAGCTTGACGAGCACCTGCGCGGCGACGCCCTCACCCTCGCGGATGAGACCGAGCAGGATGTGCTCGGTGCCGATGTAGTTGTGGCCGAGCTGCAGGGCCTCGCGGAGGCTGAGCTCGAGCACCTTCTTGGCGCGGGGGGTGAAGGGGATGTGGCCGGTCGGCTGCTGCTGACCCTGGCCGATGATGTCCTGCACCTGCTCGCGCACCGCGTCGAGGGAGATGCCAAGGGACTCCAGCGCCTTGGCGGCGACGCCCTCGCCTTCGTGGATGAGACCGAGCAGGATGTGCTCGGTACCGATGTAGTTGTGGTTGAGCATCTTCGCCTCTTCTTGGGCGAGGACGACCACACGACGGGCTCGGTCCGTGAATCTCTCGAACATTGTCAACTCCTTGGTTCGCACGTTCCCTGTGGGTGCGAGCGCTTGTATACCGAGAGTAACGACCGCGGATGCCGTGTATGCCCGTGTTCGCCGTCGGCATAGTGCGGTGACGCCCCGCTACGGCGCCGATGGGACGGAAGGGTTGACGCGTTTATCGAGAGTCGATATGTTAACGGGAATCGATAACAACGATCATCGATAAGGAGTGGACATGAGCATCTCGCATCAGAACCGACCGTCGCGCGGAGACCGCTGGTCGATCGCCGCCTTCTCGCTCGCCGGCGGAGCGATCGCCGCGTGGATCGGCGTCAGCGCCGTGATGCGGATCATCGTGCTGGCGGGCGGCACGAACGTGCCGGTGACGCTCGAGTTCGTCGACGGGGTCGCCGACGTCGCTCTCACCGACGGCTCGGCGACGGTGCCGATGGAGCTCGACCGCGGCATCCTCGTCGCCCCGCAGCTCACGCCGATCGCGATCGTTCCCGGCATCCTGGGCCAGCTCGTGCTGATCCTCACGGTCGTGACGGTGGTCGGATGCCTGCTGCTGCTCGCGCGCAGCATCCTGAGCGGTCACGTCTTCAGCCGCCGCAACTCCGCCCTCGTCTCGATCGCCGGCATCACCGGTCTGATCGGCTTCGCGGCCGTGCGGTTCTTCGACAACATGCTCGCGAACGCCACCGTCTCGCTGATGACCGACAATCGGCTCGCGACCGCGGTGCTCACCGTCGAGCCCTTCACCTGGGTGCTCGCGTCCTTCATCGTCGCCGTGATCGCCACCGCCTTCGCCGTGGGCGATCGCCTGCAGCGCGAGAAGTCCGCGCTCGAGAAGGAGACGGAGGGACTCGTCTGATGTTCGCCTCCGCAACCGAACTTCCGGCCGCCCTTCTGCGCATCGCCATCATCCTCATCGGTGTCACCGTCGTCGCAGGCATCGTCGTCGTGATCGGCCGCCGCCGAAAGAGCACCACGCTCGCCCTCGACGTGACGCTCACCCTCAGCTCCTGGTGGGCACTCCTCTCCGCCGTCGGACTCCTCTTCATCGTCGGCAAGGCCATCGGCGGCGAGTTCGCCGAGATCGGCAACGCGCAGATCCCGACCCCCTGGGCATCCGATCTCCCCTGCCGGACGACCGGCGAGACGTCCGGCCCCGAACTGTGGTGCATCGGTGCGACGTCGTCGACCCTGACGATCTCGCACCCGGACGATGCCACCCGGGTGCTCGCGGCCGCGGCACAGGCCGGCACTCTTCTCTATTCCACGATCCCCGCGGTGCTGATCGCGATCGTCTGCTTCCAGACTCTTCGCGGTCGCCCGTTCAGCGCGACCATCACCCGCGCCCTCGTGGGCGGGTCGATCGCCGTGTTGATCCTCGGCACCGCGAACGATCTGCTGCCCTCGATCGCCTCGACGGTGGCTCTCCGCTCCGTCACCCCCTTCGGCAGCGACTTCTACCCGGAGACCTTCCAGATAGGCGTCACACCGGTACCGATCGTCGCCGCCCTCGGCCTGCTCGCTCTCGCGGCCGTCTTCCGGCAGGGCATGCGCTTGCAGCGAGAGAACGAGTCCCTGCAGAAGGAAACCGAGGGTCTCGTATGAGCCCCGCGGAGAACGACGACGAGCTCACCGGCATCCACTGCCGCCTCGACGAACTGCTCGCCGACCGCGGCATGACGCTGACCGAGCTCAGCGCGCGCGTGGGGGTGAGCATCGTGAACCTGTCGGTGCTCAAGAACGACCGCGCCCGCGCCATCCGCTACTCGACGCTGCGGGCGATCTGCGACGCGCTCGACTGCGAGGTCGGCGAGCTGCTGGTGCTGGCCGGGCGCCCCTAGAACCGGGGCGGCTGCGGCTGCGGCGGCGCGGGCTGCGGCGCCTGCGGAGCGAGGGGTTCGACGACGACCGCGGTGCCGTACGCGCAGATCTCGGTGAAGTTCTGGATCGATCCGGCGTCGAAGCGCATCGCGACGATCGCGTTGCCGCCGCGCTGCTGGGCCTCGGCCCACATGCGCCCCATGACGACCTGCCGCGCCTCGTACATGACCTGGGTGTACTCGGGGATCTCCCCACCGCCGAGCGAACGGAAGCCCGCGGCGAACCCCTGACCGAAGTCGGTCGAGCGCACCGTGAGGCCCATGACCTCCCCGAGGACCTGGGTGATGCGGTAACCCGGAATATCGTTCGTCGTCACCATGAACATGAGGCCATCGTGCCAGAGCACGGCGCCATTATCAGAAAACCGGATGGGTAAATATCCCCATGCTGATATTCCTATCAATGGGCTGAGAGCCGATAACCTGGCCGCATGATGAACTTCGACCGGAAACTGCGTACCCGCTCCCGACTGCTGCTGGCCCTTCCCGCCGCGGCCCTCGCCCTCTCGCTCGCCGCCTGCGGTGGCGCGAGCCGTCCGTCTGAGGCCCAGGTCGCCAACGGACTCACCAAGTACTTCGAGGAGGCCGGCCAGGGAGACATCTTCACCGCCGACGCCGCCTCCTGCTTCGCCGGATACCTCGTCGACTCCGACCTCAGCAACGAGACCCTCAACTACCTCGCCAACGGCGAGGACAAGCAGGCCAACCAGGACGACTACGACCTGCTCCAGACCGTCCTGACGGACAACATGGGAGAGTGCCTCGGCACGGGGGAGTGATCCTCCCCGTCTGACCTCCGGTCGGATCGACATCGAAGGATGACGGATGCTGCGGCATCCGTCATCCTTCGTCATTTCCGCCCAGGGAATTCTCAGACAGACCTAGCGTTGAACGTTCTGGCGTGTATATCGGCATGCCGCAATCTGTTCTGGAGTTCCCCCGCAATGAGTACCACCGCTCGCGCGCAGAAGGCGCCTGATACCCGCGGACCGATCCGGAAGCTGCTGACGTCGTTCGGCTTCCAGATCCTCGCCGCCCTCGTCCTCGGCATCGCCGCCGGCCTCATCGGCCGCCAGCTCGGCGCCACCGCCGAGAACCCGAACGGCCTCTCGGCCACCCTCGACACCATCGGCAGCTCGTACGTGACGCTGCTGCGCGCCGCCGTCGTGCCCCTCATCTTCACCGCCATCGTGGCGAGCATCTCGAACCTGCGCCGCGTGCAGAACGCCGCCCGCCTCGCCGGCCAGACGCTGCTGTGGTTCGCGATCACCGCGTTCATCGCCGTCGTCATCGGCATCGTGCTCGGCCTCGTCATCCAGCCCGGCGCCCGCGCGGGCGAGGGGCTCGAGCCCGGCGAGCCCTACACCGTCGGCACGTGGTGGAACTTCCTGCTCGGCCTCATCCCGCAGAACTTCCTCGGCATCGGCGTGAGCAGCTCGTTCGACGCCGAAGCCGGCGCCGTCTCGTCGAGCGTCAGCTTCAACATCCTGCAGGTCATCGTCGTCGCGGCCGTCGTCGGCATCGCCGCGCTCAAGGCGGGCAAGAAGGCCGAGCCGTTCCTCGTCTTCACCGAGTCGCTGCTCAAGGTCATCCAGCGCGTGCTGTGGTGGATCATCCGCATCGCCCCGCTCGGCACCTTCGGCCTCATCGGCGCCGCCGTCATCAAGTACGGCTGGGAGAAGCTCGCCTCGCTCGGCTGGTTCGCGATCGCGATCTACATCGGTCTCGCGCTCGTGCTCTTCGTCGTCTACCCCGTGCTGGTGAAGACCCACGGCCTGTCGATCAAGCAGTACTTCTCGGGCGTCTGGCCCGCCGTGCAGCTCGCCTTCGTCAGCCGCTCGTCGATCGGCACCCTCCCCCTCACGGAGCGCGTCACCGAGCGCAACCTCGGCGTGCCCCGCTCGTACGCCTCGTTCGCCGTGCCGTTCGGCGCCACCACCAAGATGGACGGCTGCGCCGCGATCTACCCCGCCATCGCCGCGATCTTCGTCGCGCAGTTCTTCGGCATCGAGCTCAACTTCGTGCAGTACCTGCTCATCGTGATCGTCTCGGTCGTCGGTTCCGCCGCCACCGCCGGCACCACGGGTGCGATCGTCATGCTCACGCTCACCCTGTCGACGCTCGGCCTGCCGCTCGAGGGCGTCGGACTGCTGCTCGCGATCGACCCGATCCTCGACATGGGCCGCACCGCGGTCAACGTCGCGGGACAGGCGCTCATCCCGACGATCGTCGCCAAGCGCGAAGGCATCCTCGACGAGCGTCTCTACAACGCGCCGCGCGAGGGCCTCCCCTTCGCCGAGGACGATGACGACGACGCCCCCGAGGCGGATGCCGGCACCACCGCCGCACCGGAGCCCGCCGCCACGCGCTGAGCGCCACCCGCCGCATCACCGAACGAGCGCCCCGTCCTCTCCCAGGACGGGGCGCTCTCGTTCGTCAGCGGGATGCCGCGGCTACGCGCGCTCGCCCGGACGGGTCGCCCCGCGGGTATCCATGGCGAGTTCCTCGGCGTCCATCGCCGCGATCAGCTCGCGCATGACCTCCTCGTCGAGGTTGCCCCTGTCGCGTTCCTCGAGGAGGATCTCGCGGCGCACCTGCAGCCAGCCCTTCGAGAGGGCGACGAGGTCGTCGTACGAGGGCTTGGCGACCGAGTCCTCGACCTCCTGCGCCTCGTCGGTGTCCTTCTCGACGCGGGTCATGCGCTTGGCGAAGGCGTCGAAGATCGAGAGGTCGACCTCGCCGTACTTCTCCTCCCACTCCACGCGCTTCTCGGCGAGGAACGCCTTGCCGGCCCGACGACTCTTCTCCTTCACCGCGGCGAGGGCCTTCTCGTCCTCGGCGTGATCGACGTCGCTGGCGATGCCGAGGCGGCGGATCAGCATCGGCAGCGTGAGCCCCTGCAGCAGCAGCGTGCCGACGGTCACGATGAACGCGACCACGACGATCGCGTGCGAGGCCCGCTCGTCGAGGGTGGCGAGGTCGGCCGCGGCGAGCGCCGTCGCGAGCGTGACCACGCCGCGCATGCCCGCCCAGGAGATGACCGCGTTGTCCTTCCAGGTGAGCTGGAGGCCCGCCATCCGCTCGCGCACGATCTGCGTGCGCAGCTCGTCGGGGGTGTACTGACCCCAGCGCCGCGACTGCTTCTGCCGCTTCTGAAACTCTCCCGATTCGACCCCGCGATCCCAGCGGGCGAGGCGCCGGCGGTCCTGGAAGTTCGCCCAGGCGTTGGCCGGGAAGATGAACAGCGGGCGCACGATCAGCACGACCACGAGCACGGCGCCCGAGAGCAGCAGGATCTCGCCGATCGATTCGGCACCGAGGTCGCTGACCACGCGCGGCAGCTGCAGACCGATGTACGCGAACACGAAGCTCTCGAGCAGGAAGTCGGCCGAGAGCCAGATCGGCTTCTCCTGCTGACGGGTCGTGTAGTCGGTGCGCGGAGCGTTGAAGCCGACGTAGAGGCCCATCGCGACGACCGCCAGCACGCCCGAGCCGTTGAGGTGCTCGGCGATCGCGTAGGCGCCGAAGGGCGCGAGCAGGCCGAACGTACCGATCACGACGGGGTCGGAGATGCGCATGCGCAGTTGGTGCAGCGCGACGCCGAACACCAGGCCGATGCCGACACCCACCGCCACCGCGACGACGAACTGCCAGATGCCGCCCCAGACGCTCACCGTGGCGCCCGCGAGGATCGCCGCGAACACCCGATACAGCGTCAGCGAGGTCGCATCGTTGATGAGGCTTTCGCCAGACAGCACCGTCATGATGCGGCGCGGCAGCCCGAGCTTGCGGCCGATCGCGGCGGCCGAGACCGCATCGGGCGGAGAGACGATCGCGCCGAGCAGCAGCGCCCCGGGAAGGCCCAGATCGGGGAAGATCCACCACGCGATCAGACCGACGGCGATCGCCGTGATCAGCACCAGCCAGATCCCCAGACGGCGGATCTGCGGCAGGCTGCGCCGGAACCCGACGAACGAGACGTCGAGGGCCGCCGAGTACAGCAGCGGCGGCAGCACGAGGTTCAGCAGCAGGTGCCCGTCGGCACGCAGCTCGGGCACGAACGGAAGGAACGACACCGCGAGCGCGACGACCGTGACGAGCAGCGGGGCGGGCCACCCGCGCCAGCGCGCGATGGCCGCCACGACCACGGCGCCGACGAGGACGTAGAAGATCTCGGCATCCATCCGGCCAGATTAGCGCCCGCGCCGGGCGTCACCCCTCGTCGAGAGCGTCGCGCAGGTCGGCGTTCCGGTCCTGCAGATCGGCGTTCTCGTCCTGGAGGTCGAGCACCCGGGCGATGCCCGCGATGTTGATGCCGTCGTCACGCAACTGCGCCGCCCTCCGCAGGCGATCGATGTCGTCGTCGCTGTAGCGCCGGGTGCCGCCGTCGCTCCGCGCGGGTGTCAGCAGCCCTTTGCTCTCGAACAGGCGGAGGGTCGCCTCGGGCAGGTCGACGAGCTGAGCGGCGACGGCGATGCCGTAGAGCGGGGTGCGCGAATCGCGATGCGGCATCCGGTTCTCCTTCGAGACGTCGGGACTTGCGGAACTGGCTGGATTTGTTCTATAAAAAATCTACAGCAAATGATGCAGATCTTCTGCATCGGTCATCGAGCCCGAGAGGGCCGCACGAAAGGAGACACCATGGCACTCACCTTCGATCCGTTCAGTCAGCTCGACCGCTTCGCCGCGAGCGTGCTCGACTCCGTTCGCGCCCCCCGGTCCATGCCGGTGGACCTCTATCGCGACGGCGACCGCTACATCCTGCACGCCGATCTGCCGGGCGCAGACCCGGGCTCGATCGACGTCGATCTCGACGGTGCACAGCTGACCATCCGCGCCCAGCGCACCGCCGACAGCCAGGAGGGCGTGCGCTGGCTCGCTCGCGAGCGCGGCGCCGGCACGTTCCTGCGCCAGTTCACGCTCGGCGAGGGTGTCGACCTCGATAGCATCAGCGCCTCCTACGAGAGCGGCGTGCTGTCGGTCATCATCCCCGTCAGCGAGCGCGCGAAGCCGCGCAAGATCACCGTCGAATCGGCCGACCAGCGGCAGGCGATCGACGCCTGATCCGCTCGGGGGCGCGCGATCGCGCGCCCCCGAGTCCTCCTCCCCTTCACACGGAAAGGAATGTCACATGCCCACCTCGCCCGCACTCGACCGCTTCCTGGCCGAGATGGAGTACCCGGCCACGAAGGACGACCTGCTGCGCGAAGCCGCGCGCGACGGCCTCGGCCCGGACGACCGCGCACTCCTCGCCGACCTCCCCGAGCAGAGCTACAGCGCCGGCTGGAGCATCCGCTACCGACTCGCGCGCCGCTCACTGGCGGATGCCTTCACCGCGGCGCACACGCCGGTGGCCGCCTGACCACTCTCTGCACGATCGGGGGGTGCGCCGGGAATGCCCCGCCGCTCCCCCCGGTTGCAGCAGGGGATGAATGACGTCGCACTCTCCGTCCTCGACCTCGTGCCCGTGCGCACCGGTCAGACCAGCGCCGAGGCCATCCGCGCCTCCCTCTCGCTCGCCGAGATCGCCGACCGGCTCGGCTATCGCCGTTACTGGTTCGCCGAGCACCACAACATGCCGGCCGTGGCATCCACCACTCCCCCGGTGCTGATCGCCGCCGCCGCGACCCGCACCTCGAGCATCCGCCTCGGCTCCGGCGGCGTCATGCTGCCGAATCACGCGCCGCTCATCGTCGCCGAGCAGTTCGCGGCGCTGGCGGCCATCGCTCCCGGGCGTATCGACCTCGGCCTCGGGCGCGCACCCGGCAGCGACCCCGTGATCACGCAGTTGCTGCGCGGCTCGGGCGTCACCAGCGACGTCGAGCAGTTCCCCCGCCACGTGCAGGACATCGCCGCGCTCGTCTCGAACGAGGGGGCGACCGTGCGCTTCACCTCCGGCGGGGAGTACACCGTGCGTGCGACGCCCGCAGCGACCGACGCCCCCGAGGTGTGGCTGCTCGGCTCGAGCGACTACTCGGCTCAGCTCGCGGCATCCCACGGCCTGCCGTACGTGTTCGCCAACCACTTCTCGGGCGAGGGCCTCGAGCGCGCGCTCGATCTCTATCGCACGAACTACCAGCCGAGCGAGGAGCACCCGACGCCGCGCACCTTCCTGACGGTCAACGCCGTCGCGTCGCCCACCGTCGAGGAAGCCGAGGCGCGCGCCCTGCCGCAGCTGCGCATGATGTCGCGGCTGCGTCTCAACAAGCCGCTCATCGCTCTCGAGACGGTGGAGGAGGCCCTGGCGGCCGAATCGGATGCCGCGACCGACCAGGTCGTGCAGGCCGCCCGCTCGCGCTGGTTCGTCGGAACGGGCGAGTCCGTCGCCGCCGAGGTGCGCGAATTCGCGAGCCGCTGGGGCGTGGACGAGGTCATGCTCTCCCCCGTCGCCGGCGCCTACGAGTCCGAACCCGCCGACTCGGCCGCGGGCCGCGCCCAGACCCTGGAGCTGGTTGCCGCAGCGCTGTAGCGGTTCCCGTTCCTCTCTCATTCTCTCCCGTCCCTCTGCGCCCCCCTCTTCGTGCACTGATCGGTGCAAAGCGTCGGCTCTGCCGCGCCATTCCCGACATTTCCGACCGATCAGTGCATGTCAGGGGCCGCGCGTCCGGGGCTGCGCGGCGGGGCCGGCGGGGGCGGCACGTAGACGCCCGTCGGGTCCGGGGCTACTTCTCCTGCACCGATCGATCGAGCGGGTGAAACGCGCGCGAACGCGGAGAGAAGGCGGATGCTCGATGCTGGCGTCGCCGAGAATCATCGGGTGCGCCGCTCGAAGCCTCTCCCCCGCTCGCTCCCCGACAGCTTCAGCGTGGGCGCCGCGGCGGAACGTGGCGTCGGCAGGAGTCGCCGCGACGGCGTCGATCTCGAACGGCCGTTCCACGGCATCCGCTCTCGGAGCACACCGAGCACTCTGAAGGAGCAGGTCGCCGCGTATCTGCCGCGCCTGCGACCGCGCCACCGTTTCGTAGGGCGCACCGCTGCTCACCTCTGGGGCCTTCCGCTCTCTCACGACTGGAGCGCGGCCGACCCTATGGAGGTCGCCGTGCCGCAGGAGTGCACGCCTCCCCGCACTCGCGGCGTAGTCGGGCGGCGACTCGTCGAGGAACGCGCACGCACCTGGCGGCTCGACGGCGTGAGCGTCGTCGACCCGATCGCGACCGTCTTCACCTGCGCACGGATGCTGGGGATCGATGAGCTGACCGTGCTCCTCGATGCTCTGCTCACCTCGGCCGAGAACTATCCGGGGCGCGTGGCGGGGCGTCCGTTGCTTACCCATGACGACATCGCCGCCCGGCTCGATGAGTGGGGACCGTTCGCCGGTTGCACCCGCGTGCGCGCGGCACTCCGAGCCGCGCGCGAAGGTGTGGAGTCGCCGAAGGAGACCGAGACCCGACTGCTCATCGCGCGCGCGGGCCTCCCGGAACCGAGCGTGCAGTTCGAGCTGCTCGAGGACGGACGGCTGATCGCTCGCATCGACCTCGCCTACCCCGATCTCAAGATCGCGATCGAATACGAGGGCGACGGTCACCGCACCGACAGGCACCAGTGGCGACGGGACATCCAACGGCAACGCGATCTCGAAGACCGCGGTTGGACGGTCATCCGACTGACCGAACTCGACCTGCAGTCGCCCGCGTCGGTCATCACGCGCATCCGTCGCGCGATCGCCGCCGCGAAGCGCCACTGATCGGCGCGAAGACGCGCACTGATCGGCGCGTCGACGCGCACTGATCGGTGCGAAATGCCGGCTTTCGGACGCCATAAGCGTCGTTTCGCACCGATCGGTGCACGGCACGGCGCGGCGCGCGACGCGGGTCTGGCGCAGCGGCCCCGGCGGGCGTAGCCTCAGCCCTGGAGAGGAGTTCGATGATGAGCACCAGCACCACACTCGGCCTCTGGGTGGCCTACGGCCCGAACGGCGTCGTCGGCAGCATCCGTCACGACGACGAGGGCTATCGGGTGACGATGGCGGGGGCGGATGCCTCGGCCGGAACCTACCCGTCGCTCGCCGTCGCCAAGAGCGCGCTCCACGCGCGCATGCGGCCGGGCAGCGACTGGCCGAACTTCCGGGAGCACTGACCCGCGCCGGACGGAGCCGGAGGGCCGAGGGGGCTGAGTGGGCGCGATCCGCGCCGGAGGGGGCTCAGGCCTCGGGCTCACCCGAGACGATGCCGCGCAGCCAGTCGCGCGCCTCGACGAACACGTCGTCGGCGTAGCGATCCGGGTAGTGAACGATCTGACGGTCGGCCCGCGGGTACGACCCGAGGAACACCACGCGCGGGCTGAACCGACGGATGCCGAGCAGCGCGTCCGCCATACGTTCGTGCTCGATGTGGCCGTCAGCATCGATGACGAATCGGTAGCGGCCGAGCTCGTCGCCGATCGGGCGCGATTCGATCAGCGACAGGTTGATGCCGCGGGTCGAGAACTGCTCGAGCATCTCGAGGAGCGATCCCGGGTGGTCGTGCGGCAGCTCGACGATGAGCGAGGTCTTGTCGGCACCGGTCGGCGCGGGCGGCGCGGTCGTGCGCGAGACGAGCACGAAGCGGGTGACGGCGTTGGCGTTGTCGCCGATGCCGGAGGCGAGCACGTCGACGTCGTAGTGGTTGACGATGCCGGGGGCGGCGATCGCGGCCTGGGCGGGCAGGCTGCCGTCGAGCACGCCGATCGCCGAGGCGACGTTGCTGGATGCCGGAACGTGCGAGTGCGCGGGGATGTTCTGGCCGAGCCATCCATGGCACTGGGCGTAGGCGACGGGGTGCGCGGCGATGACCGACACCTCGTCGAGCGTGGTGCCGCGCGGGGCGACGAGCACGAAGTTCACCTTCACGAGGTACTCGCCGATGATGCGCAGACCCGGGAGGGTCGCGAGGGCGTCCTGCGTGGTGGAGACGCCACCCTCGATCGAGTTCTCGATCGCGATCATCGCGGCGTCGCTGCGGCCCTCGAGCACGTCGGCGAGAGCTTCGCCGACGTTGTGCACGGCACGCCACTGCTGGCCTCGGGCTTCGGCGACCTGGTCGAGCGCCGCCTCCGTGAACGTTCCGGCGGGTCCCAGATAGCTGTAGGTACGGCGTTCGGTCACGCGTTTCACCTTAGCCCTCCGCGTCAAGGCTCCGACGCGAAGTTTCCTCTCGGCCCGGATCGGTGCAGACTGAACTCATGACGAGCCGTGCCGGCCTCCCCGCGGAGGAAAGTGACCTCATCGATGTCGACGAGTTGATCGCCGCCTACTACGACCGCATCCCGCGCCCGGATGTCGCCGCCGAGCGCGTCGCGTTCGGCACCAGCGGCCATCGTGGGTCGTCGCTCAGCGGCAGCTTCAACGAGGTGCACATCCTCGCGACCACACAGGCGATCGTCGACTACCGCGCGGGTCAGGGCATCACCGGCCCGCTCTTCCTCGGTCGTGACACGCACGCCCTCTCGCTGCCGGCCGAGCGCAGCGCGATCGAGGTGCTCGTCGCGAACGGCGTCGACGTGCGCGTCGACTCCCGCGACTCCTGGGTGCCGACCCCGGCGCTCAGCCACGCGATCCTCACGTACAACCGGGCCCTTCGACAGGCTCAGGGACCGGCGGAGGCGGAGGGGAACGCGGGCCGCGCCGACGGCATCGTCGTCACCCCCTCGCACAACCCGCCCCGCGACGGCGGCTTCAAGTACAACCCGCCGCACGGCGGCCCCGCCGACACCGACGCCACCGGCTGGATCGCCGACCGCGCGAACCAGCTCATCGAGGCGAACCTCGAGGGCGTGAAGCGCGTGCGCTTCGCCGACCTCGACGCCGATACGATCGGCAGCTACGACTTCCGCGACGCCTACGTGCGCGACCTCGCGTCGATCATCGACGTCGAGGCGATCCGCCGCGCGGGTGTGCGCATCGGGGCCGACCCGTTGGGCGGAGCATCCGTGGAGTACTGGGCGCTCATCAAGGAGGTCTTCGACCTCGACCTCACCGTCGTGAACCCCGAGGTCGACCCGACCTGGCGCTTCATGACGCTCGACTGGGACGAGAAGATCCGCATGGACCCGTCGTCGCCGTCGGCCATGGCCTCGCTCGTCGCCAAGAAGGGCGACTTCGACGTGCTCACCGGTAATGATGCGGATGCCGACCGCCACGGCATCGTCACCCCGGATGCCGGTCTCATGAACCCCAACCACTACCTCGCCGTCGCGATCGACTACCTGTTCTCGCACCGCACGGAGTGGCCGCGGGATGCCGCGATCGGCAAGACGCTCGTGTCGTCGATGATCATCGACCGGGTCGCGGAGTCGCTCGGACGTCGCCTGCTCGAGGTTCCGGTCGGGTTCAAGTGGTTCGTTCCCGGTCTGCTCGACGGCTCGGTCGCGTTCGGCGGCGAGGAGTCGGCCGGTGCGTCGTTCCTGCGCTTCGACGGCTCGGTGTGGTCGACCGACAAGGACGGCATCCTGCTGTGCTTGCTGGCCGCCGAGATCATCGCCGTGACGGGCAAGTCGCCGTCGGAGCGGTATGCCGAGCTCGAGACGGCGTTCGGCTCGTCGGCCTACCAGCGGGTGGATGCTCCGGCCACCCCCGAGCAGAAGGCGACGCTCGCGAAGCTGGCGCCCGAGTCGGTGTCGGCGACCACGCTGGCCGGCGAGGAGATCACCGCCAAGCTCTCGCACGCCCCCGGCAACGGAGCAGCGATCGGCGGCCTCAAGGTGCAGACCGAGCACGCGTGGTTCGCCGCGCGCCCCTCGGGCACCGAAGACGTCTACAAGCTGTACGCCGAGAGCCTGCGCGGCCCCGAGCACCTCGCTGAGGTGCAGGCGGAGGCGCGCGCGGTGGTGTCGGCGGCGCTGGGGGCGTAGGTTTCGATCGGTTTCGAATCGCTCACTTTGTCGCCTTCGTGGCCCGGGAGGCGACAAGGTGAGCGAAATCCCATGTACCCACGTGATGGATCACCCTCACTCGCGGTGGTGGCGAGGTACTTCGCGTTGTTTCCGAAGTAGCGTTCGACCTCATTGCGAACTCTCGCAGGCTAGAGATGTACATGGTTCACCTAGGACACGACTCAAGTGCGGTCTGGGTCCGTTTGCGGCGTCACAATCATGAACCGTAGGGACTGAACACGAGGAGGCGGCTCCGTGAATACCTCCACGACAAGGTGGTACCCATCCCGAAAGTAGTCCCGCTCAAAGCTCTCTTTACCGGCCGGGAACTCACTCTCTTTGTCTCGTTGCCAGCCCTGCTGTGCTAGCCACGGCTCGAGGTCGTCCGCGATCTCGGTGGGCGTTCGGACACCCTCCGACCTCAGCTCGACGTTCCGATTCCAGTAGTAGAATTTCGGCCATTCCTCGTAGTCGTCGTTCGCCGCTCGTACACCACCGCCGGGGCTCGCTTCCGACTCGGGATCGAGCTCTGACGCCGGGATCTGCGTAAGGATCTCCTCACCCCACTGGTCCGCCTGAGAGATGAACTCGTCCAGTTGCTGCTCCTGAACCACTACCTGTTCCTCCGCACTCATCCCACCGCACCCCGCTAACAACGCTGCACAGACCATCAATGCAACGATTGCACTCTGCTTTCGCACTCGATGACTCCTTATTCGATTTCTTCCAGTGTCGTCGAAGAGATGAGCTCCTCCGGCGCCGCAGCGCCGCTATCCGGAACCAAGTGGCTCTGTGGCACTCGCCCCCTAGTGCCGTCGCGGTAATAGTCACGCTCGAAACTCTGCTCGCCCGGAGGGAACTCAGACTCCTCGTAACGCTCCCACCCCTGGCCCTCCAGCCACGGCTCGAGATCATCAGCCACCTCAGACGGCGCACGTGCACCCTCAGCCTTCAACACCACTCCAACCATCAGCCTGCGCGACAAGATCCTTCAACTGTTCTTCCTGCAGCGCCACGCTCTCCTCCGCACTCATCCCGGTACACCCGGTCAACATCACCAGCGAGACGAGTAGGCCCGACGCAAGCGAACGGGTAGGCCCCGCGAGAAGACGCGGGTCACGAACGGATGCCGTCACGGACTATCCGGATTGGTCTGCGGCGTCACGATCATGAACGCGACGTTCTGCGCATGAGGCGGCGGGACCGTGTATTCCTCGAAGACAAGGTGGTATCCATCACGGCAATAATCACACTCGAAACTCCGCTCGCCCGGAGGTAACTACGACCCCTCGTTCCTCCAGACCTGAGATATACATCCCATTTATCCTTTGGGCGGCGTCATTGTCAGGGCGACCTCGTTGTGCAACACCATGACAGTAATCAGCTGTCGAAAAGCTCAAGAAACTTATCGGGAAGAAGCAGCCGAGAGTACCGGTCGACAACTTCGAAGGCGCTCAGCACAGCCTCTTCATCGTTATCGAGGAGAGTGAGGTCACCAAGAGCAAACTTACTCACTGATTGACTTCCGCCGATCAATCGGCTGATTCCCAAAGCGTTGTATGGAGGATCCCCGATGATGAACCGAAAGATCAGCGTCTCATACAGAAGAAACCCCACGTATCCACGTGATGGATCACCCTCACTCGAGGTGGTCGCGAGGTACTTCGCCTTGTTTCCGAAATAGCGCTCAACCTCATTGCGAAAATCTCGCAGGCTAGAGATGTACATGATTCACCTTCCAGGATCAGGCGTAGCCATCAACGTCGTCTCGTCAAAGTCATAGCCTGCTGAAAGCCGCCGCGGAGCTCGGAGTCGTCTGGGTGATCGAGCGAAACGGGCTCACCCATCACAGAGTTCGTGATTCGCGCCAGTGCTGGCGGCAGTCAAGACGAGGGCCGAGAGTCCCCTTAGACGCGGGTGCTAGGCGAAGCTTCCCATGCGCTGAGATACTTGTCCGGAAGCTGCAAACGGGCGAAGTTGTCGAGCACATCAAACGCTCGTTCGATACTCTCCTTTGTATTTTGCGCACCAAGCCATTCGCCAAAATAATCAAAGGTGCGCAAGCTCTCTGATACTTGATAGGCGAAACTGAAGCTCGTCATCCGCCCTTCCGGCATCTTGAGGTAAAAGACCTGTGTGCCGTAAAGTAGCAGTTGAACCTCGCCCGCACTCGGGTCGGCGGCGAGGCAAACCCCGCGTCCATTGAAGTAGTCTTGCGCAATCCTGTTCATCTGATGGATATCCGAAACGTACATTTTATCCCTCCGGCGGTGTCATCATCATCGTAGACGGATTATACTCGTAGCCATTGCTTTGCAAGAAGCGATACTCCCAAGTCAAGAACTTGCCTGTCCCGGCCCGGGGGTCGACTGTGAAGTTGATCGGCACGTTGTCCTCGATGGCTTCTTTGAGGAAAGGCTTATTGTAGAGCTCGAACATTTCCTCGTCAGTCAAGCCATACTTGGAAACGAGGTCTTTCCACATGTCGTTCGTGGAAGAGGAAGGCATATTGAAGTACCTGTCTCCAATCGCCGCCGCAATTTCTTCGTAACTGTCTGGACTGCTTTCGATCCACTTACCAAGCGTCACCCTATCCGCATCCATGTTATGGGTGCTGGCTTCGTACCCGTCCGCCCACTCGGACACGCTCATCAATGGCTTGCCGTTGATGACAACTCTGCCATTATCGATCTTGACGGTGGGGCTGCCGTCGAAGAGTTTAGTTGCGAGGGCCTTCAGCGCCCGCACTTTCCCTGCCGCCTTCGCGATGGTGGTCGCAGCTCGAACACCGCGGAGCACGCCGCCGATGCCGGAACCGAGCAGCGCCAGGTTGAACACGACTCGCCCGAACGCGGCTCCAGGCTGATCCGCCCAGAGATCTACGGCGAAGAACTCTCCGAGCACGGCTCCGATCGTTTCGCCGGGGTTCGCGATGACATAGGCAATCGTGTCACCGATCTCACCGAACCTTCGCGTGAAGTTCTCCCACCACGCATCGGACCACTGCTGCCCCCCGTTGATCTGGTCAACGATGAAGCGGAACGGATCGAAGGTCTCGAACACCCACCATGCCGTCTCCGCCGTGCCCACCACGATCTCTGCAATACCGCCGAAGATTCCGCCCCAGATCAGATCAGGCGCAAAGAAAAGAACCTTGTCCCAGCCGTTGCGATCCTCTGGATCGGAGGGTGGCCACCCTGCGGTTGGTCGGATTGCTGCGGCGACATCCGCCGCGACCGCGTTCAGCGTGCCCAGAGCGCTCGCGAGAGTCGTCTGCGCTTGCGCGTTCAGCGCTGCACCTCGGTCCACGAACAGCGGCGGCGCCTGAACAGCGGCCGCGGCTGAGGTCGACTGCGCGGCCACTATCGCCTTCCGGTGCTCGGCTTGGGACTGCGTGGTCAACGCATCTGCGCGCGCGGCCAACTGAATTGCCTCGGCCGCTGCAGCGCGCGCCGCGCCGAAGGCCGACTCCCAAACGCTCATCGCCGAGGACGCGCGCGAGAACGCCGCGGGCAGTGCGGCAACTCTTTCCGGCTCCCGCAACGAGACCTGCGCGAACTGATCCGCGCCGACACCCTTCCAGCCCTGCACCCGGACACCGCTGAGCGTCGTCGCCACCGCCTGAGATGGGGTGATTCCCGCACCAAGCATGTCTCGCGCCGAGACGATCGACCCGAGGTCGCCCGGCACAAGATCTTCGACGCGAGAGAAGGAGGTCACCACCGTCATGATGATCTCCCGAGCCGATCTGCGCGCTGTGCGATCAACTCGTCGGCGCGTGCCACGTCGTTCGCCACGCCCACAAGCGTGCCCTTCGCGACGAGAAGCACATCAGTGCGTCGACGCACATATGTGCTCCACTCGCCCTGGAAGGCACGAAGCGCGTCCGCAACTTGCGGCGACCCGACATCACCGACGACGAGATCATGGATCGGGAGCGCGGACAGACTGTTGGCGGCGCCCTCGAATCGTCGGGCAGCCGCGTTCATTTCATCACCATCAGCCTCAAACACCGGCATCATTCGCCTCCCTCGAATCCGCGCTTGCACCCGGCATGCCTCCGCTGATCACTCCTTGGCCATCGCGCTCGAGATTGATCGCCAGCGTCGGAGCGCCGTTCCTCGGCGATGGATGCGGCAAGCGTGCAGCAAGGTCGATGATGACGGTGGGTTCTGCGCTCGGGTCGATCGCGAGAAGGCGTGCGCGGATCGGCAACGCAAACAGCCCGGCTCCTGTCACCCGCACCCAATCGAAAGCCTCGACGTCCGCTCCGCTTCGCTCCTGCACGAACGCCGTCAGACGATCGAGACTCGAGAACACGGGTGTGACCAGGTTCGCCCCCGAATCGAGAATCGGCGCTCCCAGATAATCGGGCTTCTCGAAGTACATCTCTGCCGTGTCGAACAGCGTCCACAACTTCGAACCGTCGACATTGCCACGGGCGAACATCTCGGCCACCTCGACGAGGAACGCCGCCTCGGAAGCACTCTCCGAATCAGCGTCCCCGTCGTTGGGTGTCGGCGGCGCCTCATCCGGCACCTGCATCGCGATCAGTTGATCTTCGAGGCGATCTGGGAGTCGAACTCGCGACCCGCGTTCGCCGTGCCGCTGATGAACGCCGAGATCTCGGTCAGCTGGGCGATCACGGTGTTCGCGCTCTGCGTGTAGCGCGTGTAGGCGTCGTTGAACTTTCCCGAGGCCTGGTCGGTCACGAAGCCCGAGGCCACGAGCCCCTGGATCTTCGTCTGCATGCCCTGCAGCTTCTGCGTGATCTCTTCGCGGCCGGCGTCGAGGTCCTTCGCCGCCGCGTCCATCTCGTCGTAGCTGAGCTTCACATTCGCCATGACAACATCCTCCGATTTCTCGGCACGAGATGATTTCTCGCGCCCCCGATCGGTTACATTAGCCGAACGCGTTCGCAAAATCGCCAATTCTGGCGATATACCAATTCGGGACGCGGCCGACAGGGGGGTCTGTGAGGCTCAAGTTCACGCTGCTCGAAACCGGGCACGACGGTCAGAATCGCGCGCGCGACATCGTCGTGACGGCCGACGTCACCGCGACGGTCGCCGACCTCGCCCGCACCGTCATCCGTGCCGGAGCGGGCGACGGACGACTACTCCCGCATGCCCTCGACCGGACGGCCTCGCTGACGATCCTCGTTCACCGTCGCGGCGGGAGGGCCGTCGTTCTCGACCCCGCCGATCCGATTGGTATATCGGGCGTGCAGGCCGGAGCGGTTATCGAGGTAATTCGCGAGCAGGATGCCGGAAATGCGGAGCGAATGGTCGAACCAGCGGGATATATTGACGTTCTCGACGGGCCGCAATCCGGTGCGCGATATACCATTATTCAGGGCCAGAACGGTATCGGCCGCGAGCGCACGAACCGCGTCGAATTGCATGATCGCAGCGTCTCCCGGCACCACCTCGAGATGACCGCGTTCGGATCGATCCGCAGCGTGCGAGACCTCGGTTCCGCGAACGGCACCGACCTCGTCACGGCATCCGGCGAACTGCATCGCCTGACGGCCCCGACCCACCTCTCGCACCCCACCGTGCTGCGTCTGGGCGACGTGCACCTGCGCATCCATCCCGTCGCCACCGGTGGACCGGGCGCTCCCCGGGCCCGCGCGACCGTGCGCCATCAGCGGTCTCCCCGGGTCGATCCCGTACACGCGCCGACGCCCCTCGAACTGCCCTCGCCGCCCACCCCGGCAGAGCCCTCGCGCTTCCCGCTCGTCGCGATGGTGGCACCTCTCGCCATGGGCGCGGCTCTCTTCGCCGTCACCCAGTCGGCCCTCAGCATCGCCTTCGTCGCGCTGTCGCCGCTCATCATGATCGGCAGCTGGCTCGACGGCCGCGTCGGACAGCGCCGTCGGCTGAAGAAGCAGCGTCGCGAGTTCACCGAAACGCTGGCGACCGTGCGCGACGAGGTGACGCGACGCCACGAGGTCGAGCGTCCCGCTCGCCAGCAGGAGAGCGTGCCGCTCGCCGACCTGCTCACCGCGGCTCGCGACCGCACTCCGGTGCTCTGGACGCGACGGTCGGAGCACCGCTCCTACCTCGAGATCCGCCTCGGCAGCGGCGAGCTGCCCAGCCGCACCGTGCTCGACCTCCCCTCCCGCGGATCCTCCACCACCGAGGACTGGGCCCAGGTCGAAGACGCCCACACCGCGCTGTCATCGATCGCCGACGTTCCGGTTCTCGAACGCCTCGACCTGAGCGGGTCGCTCGGCATCGCCGGAGAGGGCGTCTGGGCCGACTCGATCACGCGCTCGGTGCTCGTGCAGCTCTTCGGGCTGCACTCCCCCGCCGACGTGGTCTTCACGGCCTTCCTGCCCGACGCCGAGACGAACGCCCAGGCAAGCGCCCAGACCCACGCAGGCGCGGACGCCGTGACGGGCAGGCACACGGATGCCGACTGGGACTGGCTCAAATGGGTGCCGCACGCCGATTCGGTCTACAGCCCGATCCGCACCCCGCACCTCACGGCGACCGCGCGCGACCGGGCGCTCCTGCTGACGGAGCTCGAGGGGATCATCGCGACCCGCACGGCATCCGCCTCGTCACGCACGATCCGATCGCGGGACCAGTCCCAGGCATCCGACACCGACTCCCGACTCGCCGCCGTCCAGAAGCAGCCGCTGCTGCCCACGATCATTGTGCTCGTCGTCGCCGGCGACGACGACGCGGAGCAGGACCTCACCCGCCTCGTGGGCCTCGCCGAAGACGGACCCGACGTCGGCGTGCACGTGATCTGGGCGGCACGCTCGATGGCCGATGTCCCGGCCGCCTGCCGCACGACCGTCGACGCGACCACGACGCCGACGACCGCGCATTTCGTACGCTCGGGAACCGTCGTGACGCTCGACACCGTCGAACGTGTGGACGTGCCCGAGGCCGAGGCTTTCGCCCGCAGTCTCACTCCCGTCGTCGACGCCGGCGCTCGAGTCCTCGACGAGAGCGACCTGCCCCGGAGCGTGAAGCTCGCTGACATCGATCGGCGCAACCTGCTCGACGACCCCCGCGAGGTCATCGCCGGCTGGGAGAGCACCGACTCGCTCACGAGCCGTTGGACGCCGGGCGCCGAGCGCGACCCCGGCACCCTTCCCGCCCGCATCGGCCAGAGCGATGCCGGAACCGTCGAGATCGACCTGCGCACCCACGGCCCTCACGCCCTCGTCGGCGGCACGACCGGTGCGGGCAAGTCGGAGTTCCTGCAGACGTGGATCCTGTCGCTCGCCGCAGCGTATTCTCCCGACCGCGTCACCTTCCTGCTCGTCGACTACAAGGGCGGAGCGGCCTTCGCCGACTGCGTGGCCCTGCCCCACACCGTCGGCCTCGTCACCGACCTCGACCAGCACCTGGTGCGCCGCGCGCTCACGTCGCTGCGGGCCGAGCTGCGTTACCGGGAGGAGCTCCTCAACGAGCACGGCGCGAAGGACCTCGCCGGTCTCGAGCGGCGCTCCGAGGTCGCCGCCCCGCCCCTCCTGCTCATCGTCATCGACGAGTTCGCCGCCCTGGCGAAGGAGATCCCGGAGTTCGTCGACGGCGTCATCGACATCGCCCAGCGCGGGCGCTCGCTCGGGCTGCATCTCATCATGGCGACGCAGCGCCCCGCCGGTGTCATCGGCGACAACCTGCGCGCCAACACCAACCTCCGCGTCGCGCTGCGCATGGCCGATGCGAGCGACAGCAACGACGTCATCGGAATCGCGGATGCCGCGCACTTCGCCCCGGAGACGCCGGGGCGGGCCGTGGTGAAGATCGGTGCCGGCCGGGTCGTGCACTTCCAGACCGCCTACCTGGGCGGACGCTCCGACGGCCAGCACCGCGATGCCATCGACCTGAGCGACCTGAGGTTCGGCCATGCCCGCCCGTGGGCCATCGCCCCAGAACGCGCCGGCGGAGACACGGGGGCCGCGGCATCCGCTCGTGACATCGAACGCCTGGTGCGCAACATCCAGGTCGCCGCCGACACCCTGCGACTCGAACGCCCCCGCAAACCCTGGGTCGATCAGCTGCCCGCGTTCCTCGCCCTGCCCGGCGAAGCCGCGGGCAGCGCCACCGACTCCGATCTGCTCATATCGGTCGGTCGCGTCGATGACCCCACGCAGCAGCGTCAGACCGATCAGATCGTCGACCTCAAGGCAGCCGGCAATGTCGCGATCTTCGGTGCGCCCGGCGCCGGGAAGACCACGGCACTCATCACCTTCGCGATCGCCGCGATCCTGCGCGACGAGAGGACGCGGATCTACGGCATCGATGCCGCGAGCGGACGGCTGGCCACGCTCATCGGGCTGCCCGCCACCGGCGACATCGTGCCGGCCGACGACACCGACCGCGCCGTGCGCCTGCTCGGAATGATCCGCGACCTCATCGACGAGCGCGAGAACGACCGATCTCCGGCCTCGCCCGTCATCCTCCTGCTCGACGGGTTCGGGGCCTTCCGCGACCTGTACGAGCACCACGGACCCGACACCGGCATGTTCACCGCACTCGTCGACATCCTCCGTGCGGGGCGGCACGTCGGCGTGCACGTGGTCGTCGCCAGCGAGCGCGCGATGTCGCTGCCGAGCGCCATCGCGGCGAGCATCGGCGAGACGTTCGTGCTGCGCATGCTCGCCGACCACGACTACGGCATGGTCGGCGCATCGGCCGACATGCTGCGCACCGCCCCGGCAGGACGGGCCATGCATCTCTCGTCCGAGCGGGAAGTGCAGTTCGCCATGCCCGCATCCGCACCCGACGACGAGGCCCTCGACACCGCACTCGCTCACATCGCGCAGACACTGCGCTCCCGCGGGATCGAGAACGCGCCCGGCATCCCGGAAGTCCCGACCTCGCTCGCGCGACACGAGCTGCCCCGCGCCGCGAACCCCCAGGCGTTCGCCGTCGAGACCACTCGCCTCACCGCCGTCGACGTGCCCCTCACCGGCATGATGCTGGTCACTGGACCTGCAGGATCGGGGCGCACCACTGCGGTGCGCAGCATCCTGGCCGCCCGGCACGCGCACGCCGCGGAGCACGGCATCCCGCTCGATCTCGCCCTGCTCTCACCGCGTGCGTCGACGCTGGCCCACGACGTCGCGTGGAGCCATCGCGGCGACTCCGCGCAGGATCGCCCGGATCTCATCACGGCGCTCATCGAGGCGCTCGGTGGGACACCGCGTACGTCGACGGCGTCGCTGCTCTCGGCGATCCCGCTGATCGGCAGCACCGCCGCTCCCGCCGACGAGCCCGAGCCGGTCCGAGCGCCGCTCGCGTTCCCTCGTGCAGGGCATCAGGGGATCGTGGTCATCGAGGACGTCGGCGGTTTCGACGGCAGCGGTGACGAGTCCGCCCTGGCGACGCTGCTCAAACTGCTGCGCCGCAGCGACCTCACCGTGATCGTCGAGGGCGAGAACGCCACGCTCACCTCGGTCTGGGAACTCGCGAGCCCCCTCCGCGGTGCGCGATGGGGACTCGCCCTCCAGCCGGACGCCAACGACATGCCCAGCGTCTACATCGCGAACTTCCCCCGCGCCCGGCGCGCGGACTTCCCGCCCGGTCGGGGCTTCCTGGTGCGGGGCGGCGCGGTGACGGGCGTCCACGTCGCCCAGCCATAGCGGGGGGGCTCAGGGCCCCGGGGTCAGCGGGCCCGGGGTCAGCGGGCCGCGGTGCTCGAACGCACGACCAGCGACGTCGGGACGACCGACGTCGCCGGCGCCTCGGCCGCGGCATCCGCTCCCCCCTCGATCTCGGCGACCAGCGCGGCGACCGCGCGGTCGGCGAGCGCCGGGAAGTCCTGTCGGATCGTGGTGAGCGGCGGGCGGTAGTTCGCGGCATCCGGCACGTCGTCGAACCCGACGACCCCGACATCGGTCGGCACCCGGCTGCCCGCGTCCTCCAGACCGCGCACGAGTCCGAGCGCCATCTGGTCGTTGGCGCAGAAGACGGCGGATGCCGCGGCCAACGACCCCGCGGCGGCATGCCCGGAGTCCGACGACCAGTCGCCGCGCACGACAACGGGGGGACGGATGCCGTGGGCGACGAGCGTCTCGCGCCAGCCGCGTTCGCGCTCGGCGGCGGCGAAGGAGTCGGCGGGTCCGGCGAGGTGGTGCACCGTCTCGTGGCCGAGATCGAGGAGGTGCCGGGTGGCCGCGGCTGCTCCGCCGGCGTGATCGCTGTGCACGGCGCGAAGGCCGTGATCGGCGATCGCATCGACCACCACGAGACGCAGCCCCGCGGGGCGGGCGGCGGCAGGCACGAGCGCGGAGGCCTCGTTGAGCACGATCGCGCCGTCGACCTCCTGCTCGGCCAGCCGGTCGAAGGCCGCGTCGACCCCGGCGGATCCCGCGGCGGCCGTGACGACCGTGAGGGCGTAGCCGCGTTCGGCGGCGGCTTCGGCGGCGGCCTGCAGCATCCGGGAGTTGCCGACCGTGGCGAGCGTCGTCACGACCAGGCCGATGGTCTGCGAGCGCCCGGTGCGCAGCGCACGGGCGGCGCGGTGCGGGCGGTAGCCGAGGTCGGACATGGCCCGCTCGACCCGGGCGCGGGTGGCGGGGTCGACGCGCGGGCTGTCGTTGACGACGCGCGAGACGGTCTGCCCCGACACCCCGGCGCGAGCGGCGACCATCGCCATCGAGACGCGGCCCGACGTCGGTCGCGGAGAAGAGGTGGGGTCGTTCACTCCTCCATGTTGACGTAATCACGACCGCGGATCTATCATGTTTACGTGAACACGCCTGAATCTGCGGAGATGCGCATCGACAACCTGAGCGCCGGCATCGTCAAGCGCGCGACGCTACTCGCCGACGGCCGCGACATCATCTACTACGACGACCCCGACACGACGCTCGGCGCCGAGCGCGCCGTCGACGCCCGCACGCTCGACCCGCGGCCCGCCACCGCGACCATGCGGCAGGACGTGCTCACCGGCGACTGGATCACCGTGGCGGCCAACCGGCAGAACCGCGTCATGATGCCGAGCGCCGACGCCGACCCGCTCGCCCCGCAGACCCCGACCAATCCGTCGGAGGTGCCTTCGCGCTACGACGTCGCGGTGTTCGAGAACCGCTCCCCCGCGTTCGGCCCCGCCCTCGCCGACGCCGTCGGCACCGCCCCCGCGGCGAGCGACGCCCCCCGCGGCCTCGACGACCTCGACGCCCTCGGGCTCGGCCGCACCCGCACCTCGGTCGGCCGCTGCGAGGTCGTGTGCTTCAGCCCCGAGCACTCGGGATCGTTCGGCACCCAGTCGGTCACCCGCGCCCGCACCGTGATCGAGGCCTGGGCCGACCGCACCGCCGCGCTCTCGCAGCTGCCCGGCATCCAGCAGATCTTCCCGTTCGAGAACCGCGGCGAAGCGATCGGCGTCACGCTGCCGCACCCGCACGGGCAGATCTACGCGTACCCGTACGTCACCCCGCGCACGGCCAAGCTCCTCGACTCGATCGACCGCACGGCGCCGGACCTCTTCGCCCGCATCCTGGAGTTCGAGCAGGCATCCGAGCGGGTCGTCTTCCGCGGCGAGCACTGGACAGCCTTCGTGCCCTTCGCCGCCCGCTGGCCCCTCGAGGTGCACCTGATGCCGCACCGCCACGTGCCCGACTTCGCCGCCACGACCGAGGCCGAGCGCGACGAACTCGCCCCGCTCTACCTGCGTCTGCTGCGCGGCGTCGACGCGCTCTACGACACCCCTACCCCGTACATCGCCGCCTGGCACCAGGCACCGGTGAACGTCGGCCGCGACACCGTGCGCCTGCACCTGCAGCTCACGAGCCCCCGCCGCGCTGCCGACAAGCTCAAGTTCCTCGCCGGCTCCGAAGCCGCGATGTGGGCTTGGGCCGCCGAGGTCACCCCCGAGCAGGGGGCGGCCCGCATTCGCGACGCCATCGCATCCGCCGAGGCCGCAGCCGCGGCATCCGCCCCGACCTCCGAGGAGACCCCCGCATGACCGTCACGGAGACCACCGCTCAGGATGCCGCGCGCGCACTGTTCGCCGACCTGACCGACCGCACGCCCGACGGCATCTGGTCGGCACCGGGGCGCGTCAATCTCATCGGAGAGCACACCGACTACAACGAGGGCTTCGTGCTGCCGTTCGCGATCCCGCACCGCACGGTCGCCGCCGTCGGACTGCGCGACGACGCCCGCATCCGCGTCGTCTCGACGTTCTCCGACGAGACGGTCGAGGTCGGGATCGACGAGCTCGACGGGCTGTTCCCGACCCTTCGACAGGCTCAGGGACCCAGTGGAGAGACGCCGGCCGTTCCGGAGTGGGCCGCGTACCCGCTCGGCGTCGCGTGGGCGCTGCGACTCGCGGCTCCGGAGGGCGCGTTCCGCGGGGTCGACATCGCGATCGCCTCCGACGTGCCCGTGGGTGCGGGGCTGTCGTCGTCGGCGGCCATCGAGGGCGCGACCGCGACCGCGCTGAACGACCTCTGGCACACCGGACTCGACCGCACCGCGCTCGCCCGCGTGGGCCGCCGCGCCGAGAACGAGGCGGTCGGCGCGCCCACCGGCATCATGGACCAGATGGCATCGATGCTCGGCGAGACCGATGCCGCGATCTTCCTCGACTGCCGCTCTCTCGAAGCGCAGCTCGTCACGGTCGGCGTCGCCGAGGCCGGTCTCGCGATCCTCGTCATGGACACGCGCGTCAAGCACGCCCACTCCACGGGCGGCTACGGAGAGCGCCGCGCCTCGTGCGAGCTCGGCGCCGAGATCATGGGTGTGCCCAGCCTCCGCGACGTGTCGACCTCCGACCTCCCCCGCGCCGAAGAGCTCATGGACGACGTGACCTTCCGCCGTGTGCGGCACATCGTCACCGAGAACCAGCGCGTGCTCGACACGGTGCGGGTGCTGCGCGAGCAGGGCGCCCGCGCGATCGGCGACCTGCTGGTCGCCTCGCACGCCTCGATGCGCGACGACTTCGAGATCTCGGTGGCCGAGCTCGACACGGCCGTCGAGGCCGCGCTGGCCGCCGGCGCGCTCGGCGCGCGCATGACGGGTGGCGGATTCGGCGGCGCGGCGATCGCGCTGATCGAACAGGATGCCGTCGCAACCGTGTCGGATGCCGTGACCGCGGCCTTCGCCGACGCGGGCTTCACCGCCCCGCACCTGTTCACGGTCGTGCCGTCGGCGGGCGCGCACCGCGACGCGTGACCGGCACTGTATCGGTGACGGCGGCGCCGGAATCCACAGCATCCGCCTGAGAGAATCGAACCCGGAGTCGCGCGGTCGTGCGCGGCCGGAGAGGAACGCAATGTCCTGGATCGTCACCGGCGGCGCCGGCTACATCGGCTCGCACGTCGTCCGCGCCCTCGCGGATGCCGGGCTCACCCCGGTCGTCCTCGACGACCTGTCGAGCGGTGTCGCCTCGTTCGTTCCGGAGGGAGTGCCCTTCGTGCAGGGCAGCATCCTCGACCGCGACCTCGTCGAGAAGGCGCTCCGCGACCACGACGCCCAGGGCGTCATCCACGTCGCCGGCTACAAGTACGCCGGCGTCTCGGTGCAGCGCCCGCTGCACACCTACGCGCAGAACGTCGAGGGCACCCGCGTGATCCTCGAGGCGATGGAGGCCGCGGGCGTCGCGAACATCGTCTTCTCGTCGTCGGCCGCCGTCTACGGCACCCCCGACGTCGCCCTCGTCGTCGAGGACACGGCCAAGAAGCCTGCCAGTCCCTACGGCGAATCGAAGCTCATCGGCGAGTGGCTGCTGCGCGACCAGGCGGTCGCCACCGCCGAGTCGGCGACCCCGCTGCGGCACACCTCGCTGCGCTACTTCAACGTCGTCGGATCGGCCGACCCGACGGTCTACGACGTCAGCCCGCACAACCTCTTCCCGATCGTGTTCGAGGCGCTGCTCGACGGGCGCACCCCGCGCATCAACGGCGACGACTACGACACCGAAGACGGCACCAACGTGCGCGACTACGTGCACGTGGGCGACATCGCCGCCGCGCACGTCGCCGCCGCGCAGCGTCTCGCCGCCGGTGAGCCGATCGAGCCCGCCTACAACCTCGGCTCGGGCGACGGCCTCAGCGTGAAGCAGATCATGGACGCGATGGTGCGCGTCACCGGCGTCGAGTTCACCCCCGAGATCGGCCCGAGGCGCCCCGGCGACCCCGACCGCATCGTCGCCGACGGCACCCTCGCCGCCCGCGACCTCGACTGGCGGATGCGGTATTCGGTGGATGAGATGGTGCGCACGGGCTGGGAGGCTCGGGTTTCTTCTTCTTCGTCTTCGTCTTCGTAAGGTTCTTGTGGGGCGGGCGCAGGGATGCCGCCTTCGCTCGCAGAACGGGCGCCCTCCCCGCAAGCGGGTCCCCTCCCGATGCTCGCGCCGGCGGCATCCCTGCGCCCGCCAGTGGCATGCGCGGGCTCGCCCTACCCCTTCTTGGCAGGTAGCTGGCTCGCGCCGGCGGCATCCCTGCGCCGGCCAGTGGCATGGCAGTAGGGGCGGGTACGAGCGCTCTCAGCTTGCTGGGTTGGCGGCGGGGAGGTCGCGGGTGCGGATGGGGTAGAGGAAGAAGCAGATCCAGGCGAGGGCGACGAAGCCGACAGGGATGACGGCGAGCATCAGACGGATGCCGCCGTCCACCGCGTCGGGCTGCGCGTCGCCGAGCGCGGCATCGAACCCGGATGCCGTCAGCACCCACGCCGCGACGATCGCCTGCAGCACGACGGAGCCGCGCACGATGAAACCGTTGACCCCGAAGTAGGCGCCCTCCCGACGGTGCCCGGTGCGCACGGCATCCTCGTCGATGATCTGCGCCAGCACGACCTCGAGGAGCTGCAGCAGACCGCCGACGCCGATGCCGACCGCGACGCCCACGAGGGCTGCGGCGAGGATGCTCGTCGGGGCGAGGAACCCGAGCACCGAGAGCCCGAAGACGGCCACGCTCCACAGCAGTGCGGTGCGCGGGCTGGTGCGACGAACGGCTGCGCTCCACAGCACGATCGCGGGGATGGCGGTCACGAAGATCGCCCCGAGCAGGATGCTGCCCTCCCCCTCGGGGGCTCCCAGCGAGTAGCGCACGTAGAAGGGGAGCGCGGCGAGGATCACGGCGATCGCCGTCTGGATGAACAGCGAGCCGATCACATAGGGCACGAAGGCCCGGTTCGCGAACGTGTACCGCATCTGCATGCCGAACGGCAGCGGAGCCGCGACGGATGCCTCGGGCACGCGCCGCTCGACCATCCCGCCCGCGAACGACCAGACGAGGAACGCGAGGCAGACCGTGCCGAGCACGATCGCCATACCGGGCCAGCCGATCGGGGAGGCGTAGAGCAGCGGCGCTCCGGCGGTGCCGAGGATCATGCCGAGGATCGCGAAGATCTGCCGGGGGACGTTGCCCCGCGCACGCTCGTCGGTGGTGCGGAAGATCTCGGGGAACAGGGCCGAGATGTTGAGCACGACCACCACGTAGGCGATGTCGTACACGGCCACGACCACGAGGAACCAGACGATGAGGCCCGCGGTGGGCAGCTCCGGCGGCATCCACACCAGCGCGAACGCCACGACCAGCGGGACGATCCCGAGACCGATCCACGGGATGCGGCGTCCCCACGGGGTGCGCAGGCGGTCGGAGATCGCGCCGACGAACGGGTTGAGCACCGCGTTCAGGATGCCGTGGGCGATCATCGCCGCGGCCACCCACCCCGCCGGCACCGCGAGGTGCGAGACGTAGAAGTAGACGATGAACGCCGAGAAGGTCTGCGCCATCAACTGCGTGGGGAACCCGGAGGCCCCGAACGCGATCGACTGCGCCCGGGTGGGGGCGGCGTCGAGCCGCCGGTCGCGCAGACGCTCGGTGAAGGTGGTCATCGCGTGGTGCCTCTCTGCAGATCGCGCAGCGCCCGCCAGCCGATGCGCACGAGCCCTTCGTCTTCGATGACCCGGAGTACGACGGGGTCGGCGAGCAGTCGTCGCTCGAACTCCCGCTTCGGTGAGGCGAAGTCCACGGCTGCCCGCAGCTCCTCACCGTCGACCATCGGATGCAGGTAGATCTCGGTGACCCCCGCGGGCACCGCGCGCAGCAAGGTCACGAAGCCGTCGCGCACCTGCTCGTAGGTCTCCTCCGCCGCAGTGCCCTCGCCGACGAGTTCGAAGGGGTGCGACCACAGCCGATCGATGATCTCGACACCGAGCGAGTCGGCCGCGGCGGCGGCGCGCGCGAGCTTGTCGCGCAGCTCGGCATCCGATTCGGCACCGTCCATGCGGCGCGGGAGGCGGAAGGGGAGCCCGTTGGCGGCGGCCAGCGCGAACACCTGCTCGAGGAAGTCGCGGCCGGTGGCGAGGCCGTAGACCGAGCCCATGTGGTTGTCGAGGTGCGTGACGTCGACGCCGGCATCGAGCGCGGTGCGCAGCTGCGCGGCGATCTCGGCGGCGACCTCGTCGTACGCCGCGCGGGTCTCGACCGCGACGACGTCGACGGGGAAGAATCCGTCGCCGTCGATGAGTGAGGCAGCGGCCGTGAGCGGGCGCCAGCGGTAGCGGGTCCACTCGCTGGTGAGCACCAGATGCACGCCGACGTCGAGGTCGGTGCGGGATGCCGCGAACGCGAAGGCCTCGGGCGACCACGAGCACGGCACCATGATCGTGGCGGAGTCGACGAGGCCGGCATCCAGCAGCTCGGCGATCGCGACGTTGGCCGCATGGCACATGCCGAAGTCATCGGCGTTGAGGATGATCCCGCGGGTTCCGGGGGCGTGCCCCAGCCGTTCGATCAGGTCGGAGGGTGCGGTCATCGTCGGGTCCTGTCGGAAGTGCCGGTCAGCGGCCGGGCTTTTCGGGTGTGGTGAGAACGCGGGCGAAGAGCGTGGCACGCAGGGCGGATGCCGCTTCGCCGACCGCGCCGACGAGTGGAGCCTCCGGGCCGAAGCTGGAGACGACGAACCGCAGCGGAAGGCGGGCGGAGTACTCCTCGGCGACCTTGTGAATGACGTCGACGAGCACGGGGTGCGCGGCCTGCCCACTGAGGATGAACGCTTCGGGGTCGAGGACGAGACCGATGCTGCCGGCGACGAGCGCGAGGCGTTTGCCGAGCTCGAGCGCCATCTGCATCGCCGCCTCGTCACCGGCGGCCGCGGCATCGAGGTGCTCTTCGAGGGGCGCGTTCTGGTCACGGCCGTTGATGAGCGCGAGGTCGGCGACGACCTGGTCGTTCACGACGGGGGCACCGACGGGCAGGGGCGTCTGCGGCAGGTACATCACTTCGCCCGCCACGCCGGAGAACCCGCGGTGCAGGGCGCCGTCGATCACGGTCCCGGCACCGAGGCCCTCGTCGAGCAGCAGCAGCGAGAAGCTCGACAGCTCCGCGCCTGCACCGGCGGTGAGTTCGGCGAGGGCGGCGAGGTTCACGTCGTTCTCGATGCGCACGGGGCAGCCGAGCCGGTCGGTGAGAGCCGAGCGGAACGCGCCGCCGTCCGGCCCCTGGTCGTTGCGGATGCTGCCGTCGGCGGTCACGATGCCGGGCACGCCGATCAGCGCGAGGTGCAGGGGTCCGGCGACGGTCGCATTGCAGCGGTCGATGAGCGCGGCGATGTGCGCGACCCGGGTCTCGTTGTCGTCCTTCCGCGGGAAGTCGCCGTGCGCCTCGGCACGGACCGCCCCGGTCGCATCGACGAGCACGACGTGCGCCGCGCGGTGGTCGACGTGCACGGCGGCGGCGAATCCAAGGTGCGGGTGCAGTCCGACCTTGCCTGCGGCCGGTCCGCGCGAGCTGCGGTCGACACCGTCTGGTGCGACCGCCCCGGCACTCTCGAGCATGCGCAGCACCTGCGTCACGGCGGTGCGCGACAGCCCGGTGGCCCCCATCAGATCGGTGCGCGTCTGCGGACCGTCACTGGCGAGCGTCTCGAGGATTGCGCGCCCGTTGATCGAGCGCAACAGTGTCTGCGGTCCAGCGAGGGGCCTGCTCATCGCGCTCCGGTCGGTCTTTCTGTGAGAGGTTCGATCTTGTCCGATTCGCCGATCCCCCATCGGCTTCATCGAGCATGGCATACCGGAGGCCCACGGGTCGACACTTCGTGTCGCATTCGGACGTGCGCAGAATTCCTTGACCTGTGGCCACTTCTGGCGTGGGCACCTGCACCTGACGGAGGGTCGGCAGCCCTGGCGTCCGTCGGTGCTCACCGGTGCGGTCACGCGGTTGTCTCGCGTGGTCTCGTGTCGTCACACGGTGGCCAGCGAAGAAGACGCGGTGATCGCGCACGATCGCCCGCCGTGCTGCGGTGTCGCGCGAGGTCATGCGTGAATCGGCCGATGTGCGGAAGGCATGCTGGTGCGGGCACGCGTTCGTTGTCTTGCTGGCTTGATATGTCGCGTCGTGGGTCGGGGTGTTCGCCATTTTTGGTGGGGGTCCCACCAGGCGGGTCCGCGGATCTCGGGTGCGCCGTTTCGCATGCGTATCTGCCACCCGGAGGTGTCGAGGGTGCGGTGGTGGTGCCAGCAGAGGGTGACGCCGTTGTCGGTGCTGGTGGGTCCGCCGCGGGAATGTTCTGTGACGTGGTGGATCTCGCACCAGGCCGCGGGCACGTGGCATCCGGGGATGAGACATTCCTTGTCGCGGAGGGTGATCGCCCGGCGTTGGTGGACAGTGAACACCCGGTCGGTGGAATCGATTCCGATGATGCGCCCGTCGGGGTCGGAGACCACACGTTGAATCGTGCCGCCGCAGGCGGTGTGCCGGGCCGTCGCGAGCGAGACCGGGGCGTCGATCCCATCGACATGCGCCCACCCCCGCCCGGACGCATAGTCCTCCGCGGTCACCGACACGACCAGCGTCGGGGCTGCACCGCCCAGGGAAGGCATGTCAGCGTGGCGGGCAGCGATGCCGAGGACCGCCGCGAGGGCGTCGTGTTGTTTCTGCGCCCGGGATCGGCCATCGACCATGCCGCCGGGATCACCGGACGGCAGGAGACCATCCGACGGGAGGCCGTCGTCGAGACCGTACGTCTCGCCGATCGATGCGTCGTCAGCGGAGGGGAGGAATCGCACTCCGCCCGCCATCACCTCTTCTGGTCGCGGGGGCGCCGGGACGGGTGGTCCGTCGACTTTTGGGTTCAGATACGCATCCCAGATCCGCTGCAACTGCCCCGCCGTCTCGGGGAGTAGCAACCCGCGGAGCGGGATCACCCCATCCTTCACGCGGCCAAGCACGATACCCCGCGCACGCATCGCCCGCTCCTCCGCGGGTTCCGCGCCGTCCGGGTCGAGGTACGTCACGATCACGCGAGAGAGGAGCTTGAGGTCCTCGGGCGTCGCAGGCGGGCCCGCTTCGAGCCGGCGATCCGAATCCTCCTCGTCGCTGTCCGTGACGGCGACGAGCCCGCGCGCGTACTCGGCCAGTTCGACATCCGCCCGCAACCGGTCGGCCGCACCAATCCGCGGCCCGGCCTGCTCGACGGGTCCGGTCGCGGCGAGCAGTCCCGCGATCCCAACGGCTCCATCCAGTAGTGCTTCACGCAGGGCAGGCCACCGAGCGGGCAACGAAGCACCCGAGGAAAAGTCCAGATCTCGCCGCACGATCTTCCCCGCTTTCACGACCCGTGCCGCCTCGGACACGTCGGTGCGGAGGACCCGTTGGATGAGTTCGTTCATCGTCCGGCATCCGAACCTCCCGCAGAATGCGAGCTCCCCCGACCCGGCGGGACGTTGATCGACCGACCCGACCGTCTCCACGATCACCGCATCCACCCGGCGGGCAACCTCGCCCGCAGCGCGGAGCACCTGCATCTTCTCGGCATCCGACAACCCCGCCACGACATCGGCGCGCAGCACCGCGACCAGGTCGGTGGCGACCCGGTCCAGGAGTTCGGCGGTGCTGTTCATGACATTCAGCCCACCAGGGGCCACCGACATTCGGACGCGAAAAGACCAGGCCAGGGTAGATATCGACGCGATCGGTGGAAAAGTCGGGGCAATGCGGCACCGGTGCAGAACGAGTGCACACGGGTGGCACCCTGCGACAGGCTCAGGGAGCCAGTCGCCAGACGCGCGGCCCTTCGTCTTGCTCCGCTCGCTCAGGAACCGCGCTCAGTCCAGCGCGCTCATCACGTGCTTGATGCGGGTGTAGTCGTCGAAGCCGTACTGCGAGAGGTCCTTGCCGTAGCCGGAGTGCTTGAACCCACCGTGCGGCATATCGGAGACGAAGGGGATGTGCGTGTTGATCCACACGCACCCGAAGTCGAGGTCGCGCGAGAACCGCATCGCCCGGGCGTGATCGGTCGTCCAGACCGACGCGGCGAGCGCGTACGGCACGTCGTTCGCCAGCTCCAGCGCCTCCTCGTCGGTGGAGAACGACTGCACCGTGAGCACCGGCCCGAAGACCTCGCCCTGCACGATCTCGTCGTCCTGCCGCACCCCCGACACGATCGTCGCGGGCCAGAAGTAGCCGCGATCTCCCTGCCGCGCTCCCCCGGTCTCCACCCGGGCGTGCGCGGGCAGCCTCGACACGAATCCCGACACCTGCTCCAGCTGCGCCGCACTGTTGAGCGGGCCGTAGAGCACGCCGTCCTCGCGCGGTCCGCCGGTGCGGGCATCCGACTCCGCCCGCGCGACCAGCGCCGCCACGAGCTCGTCGTGCAGGGACTCGTGCACGAGCACGCGCGTCGCTGCGGTGCAGTCCTGCCCGGCGTTGAAGAACGCACCGGTCACGATCCCCTCGACCGCCTTCGACACCGAGGCATCCGCGAAGACGATCGCCGGGGCCTTGCCGCCGAGCTCGAGGTGCACGCGCTTGACGTCGTTCGCCGCCGACCGCGCCACCGCCATGCCCGCGCGCACCGATCCGGTGATCGCGACCATCTGCGGGGTCGGATGCTCCACCAGCGCGACGCCGGTCTCGCGGTCGCCCAGCACGACGTTCAACGTTCCGGCCGGGGTGTGCAGCGCCACGATCTCGGCGAGCAGCAGCGTCGACAGCGGGGTCGTCTCGGCGGGCTTGAGCACGACCGTGTTGCCCGCCGCGAGCGCCGGCGCGATCTTCCACACGGCCATGTTCAGGGGGTAGTTCCAGGGCGTGACCTGCCCGATCACGCCGATCGGCTCGCGGCGCACGAACGACGTGTGCCCGGCGAGGTACTCGCCCGCCGCGCGCCCCTCGAGCGACCGCGCGGCACCGGCGAAGAACCGCAGCTGATCGACCGACTGCATGATCTCGTCCTCGACGAGGCTCGCGCGCGGCTTGCCGGTGTCGCGCGACTCGAGATCGGCGAACTCCTCGGCCCGCGCGGCCATGTCGTCGGCGATGCGGAAGAGGGCGAGCTGCCGGTCGGCGGGCGTCGTGTCGCGCCACAGCGGGAAGGCAGCGGATGCCGCGGCGTAGGCGGCATCGACGTCACCGGCACCCGACACCGGGAGCCGGCCGTACTCCTCCTCGGTGGCGGGGTCGATGAGCGGAAGGTCGCCTGCGCCGGACACGGGGACGAACCGACCGCCGATGAAGTTCTGCAAGCTCTCAGTGCGCATGCGGCCACAGTAGCGCGGCACTTTCGGAATCGGAAGGCCTGGAAGCCACCGACGACTGAATCGGTTGCACCACCGGCATCCGCCTGTCAATATCGACGCATGGGCACGAAGACTCAGCCGGCGCTGGACGACATCTCGAAGCGGATCATCGAGCTGCTCCAGGAGGACGGCCGGCGCCCCTACGCCGAGATCGGCCGGGAGGTGGGCCTCAGCGAGGCCGCCACCCGCCAGCGCGTGCAGCGCATGACGGATGCCGGAACGATCCAGATCGTCGCGGTCACCGACCCCCTGCAGCTCGGATTCCACCGGATGTCGATGATCGGCATCCGCGTCACCGGCGACCCGCGTGCGGTCGCCGAGCAGCTCACCGAGATCACCGAACTCGCCTACGTCGTCGTCACCCTCGGCAGCTTCGACATCCTCGTCGAGGCCGTGTGCGAGAGCGACGCCGACCTGCTCGAACTGATCGCGACGCGCATCCGCACCATCCCCGGCATCGTGCACACCGAGAGCCTGCTCTACGCCGGGCTCTACAAGGACCTCTACAACTGGGGAACGCGCTGACCGCGCACCTCATCCACCGAGAGAACCAACTGAGGAACAAGGGAGCGCGCATGGGAACCACCGTCTTCGAACGCCGCCGCCCGCAGGACTCCGTCATCGACGAGTCCCTGCGCGGCACCTCGTTCGCCGTGTTCTGGCTCGACGACGTGCAGCGCACCGAGTACCCGACACTGACCGGTGCGATCGAGGCCGACCTCGCGATCGTCGGCGGCGGGTACGCGGGGCTGTGGACCGCGATCCGGGCCAAGGAGCGCGACCCCGACCGCCGGGTCGTGCTCGTCGAGGCGTCGCGCGTCGCGTGGGCGGCCTCCGGCCGCAACGGGGGGTTCTGCGAGGCGAGCATCACCCACGGCCACGAGAACGGCGTGAACCGCTGGCCCGACGAGATCGAGCAGCTCGAACGCCTCGGGCTCGAGAACCTCGACGGCATCGCCGACACCGTCGAGCGCTACGGGATGGATGCCGAGTTCGAACGCACCGGGCAGCTCGCCGTCGCGGTCGAACCGCACCAGGTCGAGTGGTTGCGCGAGGAGAAGGGATTCCTCGATCAGGATGCCGTGCAGGCCGAGGTGCACTCCCCCACGTTCCTCGCGGGCGCGTGGGAGCGCGACACCACCGCCCTCGTGCACCCCGCCAAGCTCGGGCTCGAGCTCGCCCGCGTCGCGACCGACCTCGGCGTGGAGATCTACGAGCACACGCTCGTGCAGGACATCCTCGGCGACGGATCGGGTCCGATCACGGTCGAGGCCCGCGACGGCCGGGTCGTGGCGGATGCCGTGGCGCTGGCCACGAACGTCTTCCCCTCGCTGCTCAAGCGCAACCGTCTGATGACGGTGCCCGTGTACGACTACGTGCTGATGACCGAGCCGCTGAGCACCGAGCAGCTCTCCTCGATCGGGTGGCGGAACCGGCAGGGCCTCGCCGACAGCGCCAACCAGTTCCACTACTACCGGCTCACCGCCGACGACCGCATCCTCTTCGGCGGCTACGACGCGGTCTACCACTACGGCGGCAAGGTGCGCCCCGAGTACGAAGACCGGATGGAGAGCCACCGGCGGCTCGCCTCGCACTTCTTCACCACGTTCCCCCAGCTCGAGGGGCTGCGCTTCACGCACCGCTGGGCCGGGGCGATCGACTCGTCGAGCCGCTTCTGCGCGTTCTTCGGCACCGCACGCAAGGGCCGGGTGACCTACGCCACCGGGTTCACCGGACTCGGCGTGGGCGCGGCGCGGTTCGCCGCCGACGTCATGCTCGACAAGCTCGCGGGCGAGGAGACCGAACGCACCGCGCTGCAGATGGTGCGGCAGCGGCCCGTACCCTTCCCGCCCGAACCCGCCGCCGCGGTGGGCATCAACCTCGTGCGCGCCGCGATGGATCGCGCCGATCACAACGGGGGCAAGCGCAATCTCTTCCTCAAGACGCTCGACGCGCTCGGCATGGGATTCGACTCGTGAGCGACACGATCCCCGACGAGGGGCTCACCCCCGAGCCGGCCGAGGGGCTCACCCCCGGCACGGGAGCGGATGCCGCGACCCTCGCGCTCGTGCACGTGCCGCTGCCGGCATCCGACGTCGTCTCGGGCGACCCGACCACCGCCGTGCACCCGCTCGCCCTGCTCGGGGGCACCGAGGTCGGCATCTGGGAGATGACGCCGGGAACGGCATCCGACACCGAGACCGACGAGGTCTTCGTCGTGCTCTCGGGCCGGGCGCGCATCGCGTTCGACGACCCCGACCTGCCCGATCTCGACGTCTCCCCCGGCTCCGTCGTGCGCCTGGCCGAGGGCCAGCGCACGGTCTGGACCGTCACCGAGACCCTGCGCAAGATCTACATCGCCTGAGCGCGAGGCGCGCGGGCTCAGCCGACGCGGGTGACCTCGGCGTGCGGCATCCGCTCGCGCATCACCCGGATCGCCTCGGGGTTGTCGTCGACCAGCACGCTGTCGCGTCCCAGCGCCGATGCGACCGCGCCGGTCGTGCCGCTGCCGGCGAAGAGGTCGAGCACCCGGTCTCCGGGGCGGCTCGACGCCCGGATGATGCGGCGCAGGATGCCCTCGGGCTTCTGCGTCGGATACCCGGTCTTCTCGCGCCCGGTCGTCGGCACGATCGTGTGCCACCACACATCGGTCGGCAGCTTTCCGCGCGCCGCCTTCTCGGGGGTGACGAGGCCGGGGGCCATGTAGGGCTCTCGGTCGACCTCATCGGAGTCGAAGAAGTACCCGCGCGGATTCTTCACGTACACGAGGATCGTGTCGTGCTTGGTGGGCCAGCGGCTGCGCGACTTCGCTCCGTAGTCGTAGGCCCAGATCAGCTCGTTGAGGAACGAGTCGCGTCCGAACACCGCGTCGAGCATCACCTTCGCGTAGTGCGCCTCGCGGTAGTCGAGGTGCAGGTAGAGCGTGCCGTCGTCGGCGAGCAGTCGCCACGCCTCCTCGAGACGCGGCATGAGGAACTCGCCGTAGTCGTCGAAGCGGTCGTCGTAGGTGCGCAGCATCCCGCGCACCCGCTCGTAGCGATGGCCGTGGAAGCCGTGGCGGATCTCGGCGGGCGCGGTCTCGGGGACCGGCTGCTCATAACTCCGGACGGATGCTTCGGACTCAGCCGATTCCGGGTCGATTTGCCCCTCGGCATTCGATTCTTCCGGAATTGTGCGCGTCCGCGTCGCGGTGACGATCTGCCGTTCGCGGGCGCGGCCCGTGTTGAAGGGTGGATCGAGGTACACCAGCGTGAACGAGGCATCGGGCAGCGCGCGCACGGCGGCGAGGTTGTCGCCCTCGAGGATCGACACCGACCCGACCCGCACCGGTGCGATGGAGACGTCCTGTTCGATCGGGACGGGCGGAGTGGGTACCGGGTCGGTCACGGCACCCGGTGCAGCCACGCGTCGGTCGAGAACTTCGTCTCGACCAGCTCCTCGGCCGCGGCGTACTCGTCGTCGGCGACCGTGCCGTCCTCGGCCGCGGTGAGCGAGCGGAAGGTGTCGATGAAGCGGTCGATGATCTCCTCGCGGCTGAGTCCGGTCTGGCTGCGCAGCGGGTCGACGCGCTTGGCCGCCGACGTGGTGCCCTTGTCGCTCAGCTTCTCGCGGCCGATGCGCAGCACCTCGGTCATGACCTGGCCGTCGAGGTCGTACGACAGCGAGGCGTGGTGGAGCACGCCTCCGTTGGCGAGACGCTTCTGCGCGGCCCCGCCGATCTTGCCGGTCGAACTCGCGATGTCGTTGAGGGGGCGGTAGACCGCGTCGATGCCGAGCGAGCGCAGCGCCTGCAGGGCGAAGTCGTCGAGGAACGCATACGAGTCGGCGAACGTCATGCCCGCGACGAGGGATGCCGGAACGTACAGCGAGTACGTGATGATCTGGCCCTCAGGAATGAGCATCGCGCCGCCGCCCGAGATGCGGCGGACGACGTCGAAGCCGTGACGCGCGGCGCCCTCGGGGTCGACCTCGTTGCGGTACGACTGGAACGATCCGATGACGACCGCCGAGCCGTCCCACTCCCAGATGCGCAGGGTCGGGCGACGCCGTCCCTCGCCGACGCGCGAGGTGAGCACCTCGTCGAGCGCGAGGTTCATGGCCGGCGAGACCGCCTTGTCGTGCACGATCTCCCAGTCGAAATCACGCCATCCCGGAGCGGTGACGAGCGCACGGCGCACGACGGTGCCCACGGCCTCGGGCGTGAAGCCGAGCAGCTGCGCGCCCTCGGGAAGGGCGTCGCGCACAGCGGTGGCGATCACGGAGGCATCCGATTCGACCGGCAGGCCGTTCACGGCGTCGTTGATCGCCTCGAGCGCCGTGTCGGGCTCGAGGAAGAAGTCGCCCGCGAGCCGGAACTGCGCGATCCTCCCGTCGTCGACCTCGAGGTCGACGACGACGAGCTTTCCCCCTGGGACCTTGTATTCACCGTGCACCTCCCCAGCCTACGGCCGACGGGGGTTGTTGGTCGCGGTCGTCCTTCGTCTCGTCGCTAGCGCTCCTCGCTCAGGAACCGGGATGTTCTTCACCGGTCTCCGAGCAGCGCCGCGCCCTTCCGGTCCCTGAGCGAGCGCAGCGAGACGACGGGTCAGCGGCCGAGGACGATAGCGCGCTCGCCGGCGCGGATGGGGGCCGAGAAGCGATTGCCTGCGGGCGGGAGCGGGCACACGAACTGGTCGGAGAACGCGCACGGCGGCAGGTACGCCCGGTTGAAGTCGACGACCGCGGTGCCGTCGTCATCCGGCTCGTCGATCGCGAGGAAGCGGAACGGGAACGTCTCGATGCCGTTGGTCCCGTCGGCGAACACGGCACCGAGGCCGCCGCGCACGTTGCGCGTCACGGTGAGCTCGTGCGCGACCCCGCGGATCTCGAACCGCAGCCGCCCGGCGATCGGAGCCTCGTGCTGGTCGCCGTCGATCGCGACGATCGTGATCGACTCATCGGTGGCGGGCTCGAACGTCGCCGGCAACCGCCACGCCGGATCGGGACGGTAGGCGTCGATCGCGCTGAACCGCTCGCGCTGCGGGCGGGCCGGGTTGAACACCCGCAGCGCCACGGTCTCGCGCCGCGGGAACACCCGCAGTTCGCGTCGCCCGAAGCGCAGCGCCTCGCCCCGGCGCAGGGTGACGGTGGCCCCGGCGACCCCGAGCTCGGTGCCGCGGATCTCGCCCTCGGCACCGACCGCCCAGAGCCCCGGCACGTTCTCGACCGCGGCGGGTTCGGAGATCAACCAGTTCGTGGACTCCAGGGCCGACGGGCCGTAGTCGGCACCCGCCACGCGTTCGCGTTCGTCGTGCCACGCACGCCAGTCGCTCTCGAAGCTCATCGGACCCTCCTCCCGTCGCGAGGAGGGTCGTGCGGGGGCACGTCTCCTCGGATGCCCGCGGAATGTTGCCCTGAATCTACGGCGGGGGCGGAGCATCCGTCGGGCCGGTGTCATGCACCTTCACCCGACGTCATCCGGCGTCATACCGCCGCTCGTGGGGGCGCTTCCACCTCGAGAACGCTCAGCGCGCGGGGATGTGCGTGTCGAGCCAGGCGAGGGTGTCGGCGCGCACCTCGTCCTGCTGCAGCTCGGCGAAGATCTCGTGCCGGGCATCGGGGTAGACGAGGGTCGTCACATCGGTGAAGCCCGAGCGGCTGCGGTACTCGTCGGCGAGCTTGTGCACGCTGCGGGGTCCGCCGACCGGGTCGTCGCGCCCGACGAGCAGCAGCAGCGGGATGTCACGGCCACCCGTCGCCCGCAGGTCTCGGCGCGGGCGCCCGTAGAGCTTCGCGGCCTCGATCGGCCCGAACAGCTTCAGCAGCGGCTCGCCCGTGGTGAGCGGGTCGATCTCGAATGCGGCCCACACCTCCGGGTCGCGGCTGAGCCACTCGTAGCCGGTGGCGTCGGGCCCCGCCCAGCGGGCGTTGAGGGGCGCAGCGCTGAGCGATCCCGGCATCCGCAGTGCCGACCCCGACAGGATCACGGCATCGAACGCCTCGGGATGCTCGTTCAGCAGCATCTGCGCGAGGAACGATCCCCACGAGTGCCCGAGCAGCACGAGCGGCAGGTCGGGGTTCTCGTCGCGGATGATGCCGGTCAGCTGCCAGACGGCATCCTTCGCGGCGCGCAGCCCTCCCTTGCCGAGCCGGCCCAACCGCGCGGGACCCCCGTGCTGGCGGATGCCGGTGCGGCCGTGGCCGCGGTGGTCGTCGGCGTAGACGGTGAAGCCCGCCGCGGTGAGCGCGGCGATCAGCGCACCGTAGCGACCCGCGTGCTCGCCGACGCCGTGCAGCAGTTGCACGACACCGCGGGGCGTCGTGGCCGCCGGGTGCACGTCGTAGACGATGGCGATGCCGTCGGCATCCGTGAACTCTCGGGTATCCGTCACGCTGCGAGCCTACCGATCGCGGCCGCGGCTCACAGCCCCAGGGCGGCGCGCACGGCCAGCGCAGTGTCGCGGTCGGTGACCTCGTACCCGCCCACGCCGTCGGAGGCCGACCCCATGCGCACGCCGCCTTCGGCGGTGACGGTGCGCTTGGCCGAGAAGTGCAGGGCGTCGACCCCGGTGCCGGCGAGCTCGGCGGCGTTCGCGGCGCCGACGCCGCTGCCCGCCATGATCTGGATGCGTCCGTCGGCACGGGCGACGAGGGCGCGGAGGGTGTCGATGCCGTCGATCGCGGCGGATGCTCCGCCCGAGGTGAGAACGCGTCGCAGACCGAGCGCGATCGCGGCGTCGAGGGTCGCGAGCGGGTCGGGGCTGACGTCGATCGCGCGGTGCAGGGTGACGGATGCTCCGCCGGCCGCATCGCGCAGCCGGGCCATGGCGTCGACGTCGAGCGCACCGTGCGCATCGAGAGCACCGATCACGACGCCCTCGGCCCCGGCCTCGATCGCGCGGCGCACGTCGTGCTCGCAGATCGCGATCTCCTCGTCGGTGTAGTGGAAGTCGCCGCCGCGCGGGCGCACGAGCACGTGCACCTCGACATCTGCCTCGCGCGCCGCCGCGACCGAGAGTTCGAGCGTGGCGGGCGACGGGGTGAGGCCGCCGAGCGCCAGCGCGCTCGCGAGTTCGACGCGCGCGGCGCCGACCTCTCCGGCGATGCGCACTCCGGCGGGATCCTGCACGGCGATTTCGAGAGCGGGCGTTCGGGTCACGCGCTCCATTCTGCCGTTCCCGCCCCGTGCGTCGATTACTTAGATAGACTAACTAAGTAATGACTTCGCCTGACGACTCCCTCCAGCTCACCGCCACCGAGTTGCGCATGGCCACGTTCCGGCTCGCGCGACGCCTGCGCTGCGCCCGCGCCGCCGACTCCATGAGCGATGCGCAGCTCGCCGTGCTCGCCGACCTGCGCATGAACGGTCGCCGTACCATCTCGACCCTCGCCGAGCGCGAGCGGGTGACCGCCCCCTCGATGACGAACACCATTAACGGCCTCGAGGAGCAGGGCTACGTCACCCGCGCCGTCGACGAGGACGACCGCCGCCGCGTGCAGGTCGAGATCACGGATGCCGGCGCCGAACTCGTCGTCGAGACCATCCGCCGCCGCGACGTGCTGCTGGCCGACATGCTCGCCGACCTCGACTTCACGGAGGACGAGCTCACGACGCTCCGCGAGGCGAGCATCCTGATGCGACGGGTGACCGACCGATGAGCGCGATGTTCCGTTCGTTCGCGAACATCAACTACCGCATCTGGTTCGCCGGCGCCCTCGTCTCGAACGTCGGCGGCTGGATGCAGGCGACCGCTCAGGACTGGGTCGTGCTCACCGAGCTCACCGACAACGACGCGGCGGCCATGGGCTTCACCATGGCACTGCAGTTCGGCCCGCCGCTCGTGCTCGTGAGCCTCACCGGATGGGTGGCCGATCGGTTCGAGCGTCGCCGCATCCTGCTCGCGACCCAGAGTGCACTGCTGCTGCTCGCGATCGCCGTCGGCGTGCTGCTGTTGAACGGCCTCATGACCCTGCCGATGATGTTCGGGTTCGCACTGGGGTTCGGCATCGTGAACGCCTTCGACGCCCCGGCGCGCCAGGCCTTCGTGTCCGACATGGTGTCGGCATCCGACACCTCCAACGCCGTCGCTCTCAACTCGGCCTCGTTCAACCTCGCGCGCATGATCGGACCGGCCGTCGGCGGTCTGCTGATCGTGGCGATCGGGTCGGGCTGGGTGTTCATCGTCAACGCCGCGACGTTCCTGGCGATGATCCTCGCGCTCGGTCTGTTGCGCACGAGCCTGCTCGCGAAGCGGCCCAAGAACCGCGGGCGGGGCGGACTCGCGGCGGGCTTCCGCTACGTGTGGGGCCGCAGCGACCTGCGGGTCGTGTTCGTGACGGTGTTCCTGATCGGCGCCTTCGGCATGAACTTCCCGATCTTCGCCTCGACCATGGCCCTCGAGTTCGGAGCCGGAGCCGACGGCTACGGCGTGCTGTCGTCGATCCTCGCGATCGGCTCTCTCGCCGGCGCCCTGCTCGCCGCGCGGCGCGATCGGGCGCGGGTGCGCGTCGTGATCCTCGCGGCCGGAGGCTTCGGCGTCGCCGCGTTCGTGTCGGCCGCCATGCCCACCTATCTCACCTACGGCATCACGCTGATGTTCACCGGATTCATGATCGTGACGCTGCTCACGACCGCGAACGGCTACGTGCAGATCACGACCGATCCGGCGCTGCGCGGGCGCGTGCTGGCTCTGTACATGGCGGTCATCATGGGATCGACCCCGGTGGGCGCACCGATCGCCGGATGGGTGGCGGATGCCTTCGGTCCCCGTACCGCGATCATGCTCGGCGGTACGGCGGGGCTCGTCGCCTGCGCGATCGGCGCCATCTGGGTGTTCACGTCCGGGCGTCTGCACCGCGACGAGAATCGGCGCTTCCTGCTCACGCTCGACGAGACCCGACCCCTCAGCGTGATCGACGAGGTCGACCCGGTGGAGTTCAGCGACGAGGCCGCGGTCACCACGCCCATCCGTCGCCCGAAGGCCCCCGAGGCGCCGTAGCCTTCGGCATCCGTCACGGCATCCGCCCCGGCATCCGTCACGGCATCCGTCCCGTCATCGGTCACGTCCGCGTGCGCAGAACCGCACGGACCGGTGCCGAATGTCGACTCCGGGCGTTCATTACCGGCATTTCGCACCGATCGTTGCAGGGACAGCGGAACGGGGTGCGGTGAGTGCAGTAAGGCGAGCCTTGTCAATGGGGTCTTCGGATGCCGTGACCCGCGCGTAACGTCGCGCCCATGGACGAGAACACGGAACACACCCCGCACGCGGAAGACCCGGCCGAGGGCGCGGAGCGCGTCGGCGTTCCGGAGTCCGGACAGGGCGGCGCCATCCAGGGCGACAGCTCTCACGGCGATTCCCCGCGCGGCGCTCTTCAGGGCGACGCCGACGAGGACGCGCCGGGCGACGAGCACGGCAACCAGGGCGCAGCCCAAGGCGGAGCGCTCCAGGGCGACAGCTCGCACGGCGACTCGCCCCGCGGCGCCATCCAGGGCGACGCCGGACCCGATCGCGAGGCGCCTCTCGGAGGCGACGAGACCACGGAGCGACAGCTCCAGGCCGACAACGAAGCGGAAGAGGACACCCTGAAGCTCCTCGACCCCGATAACCCGCCCGCGTAGTCCCCAGCTTCGCCGGCGCGCGCGTCATCCCCCGTGACGCACGAACCACCCCCTCGAGAGCGAGCCACCCGCATGCGGGAGGCCCCGGAGGGGGTGGTTCGCGCTACGGGCGGGGGCGGGCTCAGCGCAGGGGCGGCCACTCGTCGAAGCGGTAGGTGAGTCCGAGACCGAGATCCTCGTCGGGCTCTCCCAGCTCCTGACGGATGTCGTACGTGTCACCCCACCACGAGGGGCTCTCGATCGCGACGACCAGCCGGTCGACGTTCTGCCGCTGGTCGACCTCGAGGGTGAAGCCGTCGGCATCGGTCCACCCGTAGCCGCGCTCGGACGGCATCCAGCCGAGTTCGCTCAGCCGGGAATCCCACGCGTCGTCGTACGAGTCGAAGCCGGTGGGCGCCGTCTCCAGGGCGAATCCGACCTCGAAGACGTAGCACTCGGCATCCGATCCCCCGCAGGCGCCGTACGACGAGGCGAAGGCCGGTCCCCTCACCCAGCCGCCGTTCTCGTCGCGCACGCGCCAGTCGTCCTCGGCGATCATCTCTCGCACCTCCGAGAGCTTCTGCTGCGTGAGGGTGTAGTTCGCCTCGGCACGGTCGGCCTGCGCGGAGATCGGCAGCGCCTCGACCTGCGCCACCGTGTCGCCCGCGGCATCCGTCTGCAGCGCCGTGACCTGCACGCCGAGCGCCACCGCGCCCACGAGCAGAGCGGGCACCAGGAAGGCCGCGTTCCACGACACCGCGTCCCAGGCGCCGCCGCGGGTCGGCGCTCCCGGGCGCGGCGGCGGCTGAGCGATGCCGAGCAGCAGCACCGCGAGCCACGACAGCGCCGCGATGACGACCGCTCCCACGAAGATCCCCTGCTCGTAGGTCGACGAGAGCCGGGCGGGAAGGAGGCTGCCGAGCAGCGTCTCCAGCGGCCCCGAGTCGCCGGCGTCCTGCATCGTGATCGTGAAGGCGACCCACGCCCACCAGTTCACGAACAGCAGCCAGACGAGCGGGGCGGGAGTGGTCGTGTGCCCGCGCTTGCGCAGGATGAATCGCGGCAGCATGCCGAGCAGCCCCATCGCCGGGATGAAGATCGGCGACGTGAACATCAGGATCAGCGTGCCCCACCCGCCTCCACCGAGGAACCCGTGGAACACGAAGAACACCGGCAGCAGCCAGCTCATCACCGGCCAGAGCGCCCAGACGAAGCCGCGGATGCCGCCCGATGTCGGGCGCGGTTGCGGTGCGGGCAGGTGCCAGGGCGGCGCTCCGGCCGCCACGGCATCAGGATTCTGATATGCCATCGGTTCCCCCTCCGCCGACAGCCTAACGATGTCGGCGTCGACGGAGGGACGACGTACGGATGCCGCGGCGCTACGCGCCCAGCACGACCCGGAGCTGTTCGACCGCCCAGTCGAGCTCGGTCGCACGGATCACGAGCGGCGGGGCGATGCGGATCGTCTGACCGTGCGTGTCCTTCACGAGCACACCGCGCTCGAGGAGCTTCTCGGCGATCTCGCGACCGGTGCCCTTCGCGGGGTCGATGTCGACACCCGCCCAGAGACCGGCGACGCGCACCGCGGTGACACCGTGCCCGATGAGCGGTTCGAGTGCCGTGGCGAGGTGGGCGCCGAGGGCGCGGGCGCGCTCCTGGAACTCGCCCGTCTCGAGCATCTCGACCACGCGCAGACCGACGGCCGCCGCGAGCGGGTTGCCGCCGAAGGTCGAGCCGTGCTCGCCCGGACGGATGACACCCAGCACGTCTTCGTTCCCGACGACCGCCGACACCGGCAGCAGTCCGCCGCCGAGGGCCTTGCCGAGCAGGTAGAGGTCGGGCACGACGCCCTCGCGATCGCTCGCGAACGTCTCGCCCACGCGGCCGAGTCCCGACTGGATCTCGTCGGCGATGAAGAGCACGTTCTTCTCGTCGCAGATCTCGCGGATGCGACGCAGATACCCCTCGGGCGGGATCACGACGCCGGCCTCACCCTGGATGGGCTCGACGAGCACGGCGGCCGTGTCATCGGTGATCGCGGCGGCGATGGCATCCGCGTCCCCGTAGGGCACGATGTCGAAGCCGGGCGTGTACGGACCGAAGCCGTCGCGTGCCTGCTCGTCGTCGCTGAAACTGACGATCGTCGTCGTGCGGCCGTGGAAGTTGCCGGCCGCGACGATGATGCGGGCCTTGCCGTCGGCGATGCCCTTGACCCGGTAGCCCCAGGCGCGCGCGACCTTGATGCCGGTCTCGACCGCCTCGGCGCCCGTGTTCATCGGCAGCACCAGGTCTTTGCCGGCGAGCTTCGCGAGGGCGGCGGCGAACGGCTCGAGCCGGTCGCTCTGGAACGCTCGGCTGATGAGCGTCACGCGACCGAGCTGCTCGGTGAGGGCAGCGACGAGCGCCGCATGCCGGTGCCCGAAGTTCACGGCCGAGTAGGCGGCGAGCAGGTCGAGGTAGCGCTTGCCCTCGACGTCCGTCACCCACGCACCGTCTCCGCGCGCGATGTTCACCGGCAGCGGGTGGTAGTTGTGGGCGACGTGCGTGGTTGCCGTCGCCACCGCGTCGGTCGTCACTTCGCGCCCCGCAGTTCGAGCGTGCAGCACTTGATGCCGCCACCGCCGAGCAGCAGCTCGGAGAGGTCGACGGTGATCGGGTTGTAGCCGCGCTCGCGCAGCTGCTTCTCGAAGCCCTTCGCGCGCGGCGAGATGATGACGTTGTAGCCGTCGCTCGCCGAGTTGAGGCCGAAGACGGCGCCGTCCTCGTCCGACACGAGGATCGCGTCGGGGAAGCGCTCCTCGAGGATCGCGCGGCTCGCGTCGTCGAAGGCGCCGGGGAGGTACGCGATGTTGGCGCGCTCGGGGCCGCCGTTCTCGATGCCCTGCACCGGGTCGAGCACCGCGATGGCCGTGTCGAGGTGGTAGAAGCGCGGGTCGGTGAGGTTGAGCGAGACGACCTCGCGGCCGAAGACCTCGCCGACCTCGCGGTGGCTGTCGCCGGTGGACCGGAAGCCGGTGCCGGCCAGGATCACATCGCCGACGAGCAGGAAGTCGCCCTCGCCCTCGTTGACCTCCTTCGGCATGACCGTGTCGTAGCCCGCCTGGCGGAACCAGTCGGCGAACGCGGGCGCCTCGCCCTGGCGCTCGACGAAGCGGAACTCGGGCACGTACGCGCGGCCGTCGATGAGGAATCCGCCGTTGGCCGTGTAGACCATGTCGGGGTAGCCGGCGAGCGGCTCGATGAGCTCGACCTCGTGGCCCAGTTCGATGTAGAGGTCGTAGAGCTTCTGCCACTGCGCGACCGCGTTGGCGGTGTCGGTCGGCTTCGACGGCTCCATCCACGGATTGATGGAGTAGTTGACCGTGAAGTGCTCGGGCTTGCACATCAGGTAGCGGCGGTGGTGCGCGGTGCGCGCGGGGGCGGATGCCACGGCGGTCTCAGGCGTCGACATGGATGCTCCTCGAATGAACGGGTGCGGCGGACGCTGTCCAGGGGCCCGGCGGAAGTTCGACCCGGGACTCTTCTCAGAGCGGGGACGGGGAAGATGCGACTCGGGCACGCCGGTTTCATTGTGCCATCCGTGGGCTGTGGGGTGCCAGAGCGCCGGGGGTTCGGTTGATTCGCGTTTCGAATCGCCGGGGTTCCTCCGGTGAGGGGTCAAGACACGCCCTGCCCGCGGCATCCGTTGCGGCGTGTCTTGACCCCTCACGGGTCCCGGGGCCGAACCCGGTCAGGCGGTGCCGACCACCACGACCTTGCCGGCCGTGTGGCCGGCCTCGAGGTGCGCCAGGGCGGCGGATGCCTCGGCGAAGGGGTACTCGCGCTCGATCGCCGCGCGCAGCGATCCCGCCGCGGCGAGCGCGAGGAGTTCGCGCACCACGGCCGGTTTCGGCGACGCGGCGAGCGAGCGGATGCGGCGTCGCGAGCCCACCGAGAGCAGTGCGGCCTTCAGCATCCGGGGGATCGGGCCGAGCACGTGGCCGCCGTCACCCGTCACGAGCACGACCGTGCCGCCGTCGCGCACGAGGCGTTGCAGCGCGCGCAACGGGATGCCGCCGGCGATGTCGATCACGGCGTCGAAGTGCGCGACGGGCAGGTCGGCGAGCGGCGAGGTGCGGTGATCGAGCACCCGCGTGGCCCCGAGTTCCTCCACGAGCGAGCGGTTGCGTTCTCGGCACGACGCCCAGACCTCGGCCCCGCGCAGCGCGGCGAGCTGCACGGCGAACGTGCCCACTCCCCCGGATGCCCCGATCACCAGCACGCGCTGCGGCGCCGCGCCGCTGTCGATCCGCGCGGCGTCGAGCGCCTGCCACGCGGTTCCGGCGGCGACCGGCAAGCAGGCCGCTTGCACCGGGTCGACCCCGGCAGGCCGAGCGACGATCCGGGATGCCGGCGCGCACACGTACTCCGCGAGCCCTCCCCCGCCCACGAGTTCGACGACGACCTCGTCGCCGGTCGCGGCATCCGTCACTCCGTCACCGAGGGCGACCACACGGCCCGCGACCTCCATGCCCCGGATCGGATGCTTCGGCCGCCGCATCCCGAAGATCGGCCGCACGAGCAGCGGATCGCCGAGCATGAGTCGCACGTCGCCCGCGTTGAGGGCGGTGGCGTGCACACGCAGCAGCACCTCGCCCGGGCCGGGGGCCGGGATCGCGACCGGCTCGAGACGGAATCCGGATGCCGGGCCGTAGGCCGCATTGCTCCAGGCCTGCATCGTCGTGGTCATGTCACACCTCCGGGTAGGAGAAGAGGTCGTCGAGCCCGACGTCGAACGCGCGGGCGATCTGGAACGCGAGTTCGAGCGTGGGCGAGTACTTCTGCTGCTCGATCGCGATGAGGGTCTGCCGGGTGACGCCGATCGTGCGGGCGAGCTCGGCCTGGGTGAGGCCGGCGGCCTCGCGGTGGGTGCGGATGCTGTTCGAGACGAGTGTGGGCTTGACCATCACACGAGTCCTCGGCGGTAGGCGACGACCCGGGCGATGCCGCCGACGATGGCCGACACCGCGAAGCCGAGGAACATCGTGTTCGCGATCCAGAAGACGTCGGCGCCGACCGCGCAGAGGCCGATGACTCCGAGCCCCGCGATCACGACGAACGCCTGCTCGACTCGCCCGCCCAGACGGCTGATGTCCCGATCGCGGATGTCGCTGCGCCCGGTGCCGTCGGGGTCGCGCCGGTGGGCGATCAGGCCCCAGAGGATGCTGAGCACGATCGTTCCGACGATGCCGAGCCCGATGGCCCCGAGCATGAGGGGGAACCAGTCGACGCTCTCGATCGGCCGCGTCACCGCCTGCTGCAGCACGACGACGATGTACGCAGGGATGACGATCAGGCTGACGATGAGCCCGGCCCAGGCATTGCGTTCTTCGTAGACCATCACGCACCTCCATGTAAAGGATTCTTGACATGAGAGTACGTCCGGCCGGGGGCAGTGTCAAGAATTTTTTACATACGCCGCGCCGGCCGGAGCCTGCTGACGCCCGCCGCACGCAACGGAGGAGATCTCATGCAACACAGGATGCTCTGCGCGAAGTGCTCCTCCGCTACGAGAGATCTCCTTCGCTACGACGGCGGAAGCACGAACTGCCTCCCCGAGGTCGGGTCGCGCGCCGTCACGATCCATTCCGCGGGTAGTTCCGCGCGCACGCGCTGCGCGAGCGCAAGACCCTCTGCGGCCCATCCCGGAGGCACCTCGCTGTCCGGCGGGTAGTCCTCGTTGAAACCCGCGTCGGCAACGCGCGCCCATTCGGCGAGATCGAGGACGAGCTCCGGGCTCAACCCGATCTCGTGTCCCTCGATGTAGTCCATCCCGTAGCGACCCGAGATCCACAGCGCATGTTGTTGCCAGTCCCAGAACACCCGCGCGCGCGGCGGTTCGTCGGGCTCTCGGACAGGCAGCGTGACGCGAGAGTCATCCATTTTGCCCTCCTCTTCCGCAATTGGCGCTGCGCCCGCCCACCACAGCACATGATCTCGCAAATCCACCGTCATCTCGCATCGATTCCGGGAAATCTCTGCGAGAACAGTGCACATCTGCGAAGCCGCCACCACGCGGCCCGCCCGGGAGAACCCCTCAGATGACGTCGGCGAAGACCGGGTCGGGATTGCCGAAGCGGTGGGCGGTGATCGAGATCGCCTGCTCGTGCACGAAGGGCAGCAACTCGATGCGACCGGCCGAGGTCACCTCGCCGTCGTAGACCGCGAGGTCGGGATCGCCGTCGACCGCGCGGGCGAGCGCCGCGTGCGCCGCCGCCACCGCGGGGCGCGAACCGATCAGGCGGATGCGCGCGGCCCGGGCCGTGAACACCCCTTCGCCGTCGGCATCCGATTCCGATCCCGAGCCGCTCACGCGCGCGAGCCACTCGTCATCCGTCTCGAGGAACACCGCCGCGTCGAGGTCGCCGAGCGCGTGGCGCACTCCGGCCGGGAGTCCCGCCGAGACCGACAGCACGAAGCCGGCGCCGGCGCGCACCGCGGCGAGCACCGTGCGCAGCACCTCCTGCAGCGGAGCATCCGCCGTCGCCCGCAGCTCGACGGGCAGCGGGCGGTACCGGAAGAGGTTGCGTTCGACGCCCAGCCGCGAGACATCGCGCACCTGGCCGAACTCGCGGTCCCAGGCGAGGGCGTCCGACAGGGCCGACCGCCGCAGCCATTCGAACGACTCGAAGTCGAGCGAGGGTTGGGCCGACTCGATCAGGGCGGTGATGCGCGAGTCGAGGCCGCGCAGGTGCAGCGTGCTCGACGGGGTCGACCCGGGGCGCGAGCGCCACGATCCGAGGCCGATGAGGTAATTCGGACCGCCGGCCTTCGCACCGGGACCGACCGAGGAGCGCTTCCATCCCCCGAACGGCTGACGCTGCACGATCGCCCCGGTGATGCCGCGGTTCACGTAGAGGTTTCCGGCCTGCACGGCATCGAGCCACGTCGCGAGATCGCCCGGGTCCTGGGTGTGGAGGCCCGCGGTCAACCCGTAGGCGACGGCGTTCTGCATCTCGATCGCGGCCGACAGCGTCGGCGCGTACATCACACCGAGCACCGGCCCGAAGAACTCCTCGAGGTGGAACCGCGACCCGGCCCGCACGCCGACGCGCACTCCCGGGGTCCACAGGCGTCCGCTACCGTCGTCGTCCGCCGAGAGCGACGGTTCGATGAGCCACTTCTCGTCGCCCTCGAGCTGCGACAGCGCCCAGGCCAGCTTGCCCTGCGGCTTCTCGATGACGGGCCCGACCTCGGCGAGCGGGTCGGTCGGCCATCCGACGTGCAGCGAGCGCACGGCATCCGAGAGTTGTCGCGCGAAGCGCTGCGAGCGGCCGACCGGCCCGACCAGGATCGCGAGCGACGCCGCCGAGCACTTCTGCCCCGCATGACCGAAGGCGCTCTTGACGAGGTCGGCGACCGCGAGGTCGAGGTCGGCGGAGGGGGTGATGATGATCGCGTTCTTGCCGCTGGTCTCGGCGAGCAGCGGCAGGTCGGGGCGCCACGAGCGGAAGAGCGCCGCCGTGTCCCACGACCCGGTCAGGATCACGCGATCCACCGCCTCGTGGGTGAGGAGCTGCTTCCCGAGCGCGCCCTCCTCGATGTCGACGAGCGCGAGCACGTCGCGCGGCACACCGGCCTGCCAGAGCGCTTCGGCGATCACCGCGGCGCACCTCCGCGCCTGCGGCGCCGGCTTGAAGATCACACCCGAGCCCGCGGCGAGCGCGGCCAGCACTCCCCCGGCGGGGATCGCGACGGGGAAGTTCCAGGGCGGGGTGACGACGGTGACGGATGCCGGAACGAACGCCGCCCCCGCGATCGCATCGAGCTCGCGCGCGGTCGCCGCGTAGTAGCGGGCGAAGTCGACGGCCTCGCTGACCTCGACGTCGGCCTCGGCGAACACCTTGCCGGTCTCGGATGCCGCGACCTCGATCAGTTCGCCGCGACGGGACTCGAGTGCGGCGGCCGCCCGCAGCAGCACCTCGGATCGGTCGGCGGCGGGGCGGGAGCCCCAGGAGGGCGCGGCATCCCGCACCGTCGCGACGATGCGCTCGAGTTCCTCCCCCTCATCGATGCGGGCCGTGGCGAGGGTGTCGTCCCCGGCGGTCGAGGTGGCGATGCGTTCGCGGATGCCGCGCGCCCACTCGCGGTTGGCGGGGAGCGCCGGGTCGCTGTCGACCGCGTTCGTGAAGCCGGGCGCACCCGCCGTCTCGTCGACCAGCTCGCGGGGCGCGTAGACGGCGGTCTCGAGGAACGGCTCCCCGTCGAACCCGTCGTCGCCGGTCGATCCGCGCGAGATGCCGAGCACGGCCTTCGTGAGGTCGACCTCAGGCTGCGGGGCCGCCGGCAACGGACGCACGGACTCGTGCATCGGGGCGAGCCGGTCCTGACGTCTGCGGGGACCGGTGCGCAGATTCGGGTCGGTCGAGCGGTCGAGGGCGCCGAGGAAGCGATCCTGCTCGCGCTCGAACAGGGTCTCGTCCTCACCGAGCTGGAACGCCGCCGAGAGGAAGTTGTCGCTCGACGCGTTCTCCTCGAGACGGCGCACGAGATAGCTGATCGCGACGTCGAACTCGGCGGGTGCGACCACCGGCACGTAGAGCAGCACGGGGCCGACCTCGCGCGAGACCGCCTGCACCTGCCCCTGGGCCATGCCGAGCAGCATCTCGAACTCGACCTGCTCGCGCACTCCGCGCTCGCCCGCCAGCAGCCAGGCGTAGGCGATGCCGAACAGGTTGTGCCCGGCGATGCCGAGGTGCACGGCCTCGGTGCGTTCGGGCTGCAGCGCCCAGTCGAGGCAGCGGAGGTAGTTGGCATCCGTGTCGAGCTTGGTGTCGTAGGTCGCCGGCGTCCACCCGTGCATGGTCGCCTCGACGCGCTCCATGGCGAGGTTCGCGCCCTTGACGAGACGGATCTTGATGGGGGCGCCGCCGTGGGCGACGCGGTCCTGCGCCCAGGCGGTGAGCTCCTGCAGGGCGGGGAGCGCGTCGGGCAGGTACGCCTGCAGCACGATGCCGGCATGCAGGTTCGCCAGGCGCGGGTCCTCGAGGATGCGCGTGAACACCGCGATCGTCAGGTCGAGGTCGCGGTACTCCTCCATGTCGAGGTTGATGAAGGTGCCGTCCGACGCCGCCGTCAGGTACAGCGGCAGCAGCCGCTCGACCACCCGGTCGACGACCTCGTCGAACGCCCACATCGAGATGTGGCTGACGACGGCCGAGACCTTGACCGAGACGTAGTCGACGTCGGGGCGGCGGACCAGATCGTGGATGCCGTCGAGCCGGCGCTGCGCCTCGCCCTCCCCGAGCACGGCCTCGCCGAGCAGGTTGAGGTTGAGTCGGGCGCCCGATTCGCGGATCTTCGCGATCGCGGGACCGAGCTTGGCGGGGCGGGCGTCGACGACGAGGTGCCCCACCATCTCACGCAGCACGCGGCGGGCGATCGGCACGGTCGGGGCGGGGAGCACCGGGGCGATCCCGCCGCCGAGCTTCACCGCGCCGCGCAGGTACCAGGGCAGGAAGTCGGGCACGATCGGCGCGATCCGATGCAGACGGGATGCCGCCGCACCCAGGCTCTCGGGCCGCATCACGCCGTCGACGAAGCCGAGCGTGAAAGGCAGGCCGTTTGCGTCGCGCAGCACCCCGGCGAGGCGCGCGGCGGCGGGATCGACGTCGGCCGCCGCGGCCTCGATCACCCAGCGACGGGCGAGCTCGACAGCCCGGTCGGCCAGAGGAGCGGATGCCGCGGCATCCGAAGAAGGAGACGACGACTCTGCCATGTCTCTCACCCTAGGGCGGGGGCGGTGTCTCGGCCCGCTGGCTCGCCCGTGATTCCGCGGGTGGTGGGAGTTACGCGCTCACCCCGCACAACTTCGGAGATGCGACCCGACACGCCGACGCGCGGATGCCTCACCCGGCGTGTCTCGACCCGATCTCCGAAGTTGTGCCGGTGGGGGCAGGGTGACTGCCGGGACCGGGGGCCGGGTGATACCAGCGGTGCGATGACGGCAGGAACTGCAGGCCCGCGTACGCGATGAAGATGCCGATCAGGCCCGTGCTCTGCGGCGCCTCGATCCAGGAGGGGATCGATAGAGCCGCGAATACCACCGCCTGCACGAGGGCGGCCCACCGCACCCAGACCCACCGGCACGCGCACCCGACGACACCGATCGCTCCCGCGACTGCAAGGAGCAAGAAGACAGCTCCCCACGCCATGGTCAACTCGCCGAAGGCTCCCCTGAGCCAGAAGGTGACAAGAGCGGCGAATCCCCAGAACCCCGCGAGAAGAACCCCACACGCCACCGCGAACACCATCCCGGGCGGCATCCCTTCGCCGTCGCGCGGCTCAGCCCGGTCGATGCGCTCCCAGAAATCGCTCGCCTCCTCCGACTCCGGGGCAGTCACGAGTTCAGCCCCGCTACTGCCTCCGATGTCGGACGAAGAGGGCGCGTCCTCGGGTGGTACCAGCGGTGGGACGACGGCAGGAACTGAAGCCCGGCGTACGCGATGAAGAGTCCCACTGCCCAGGGGACGAAGGGCGCGACGCCCATCAAGCCGAACAACGTGACCGAGACCGCGATGGCCTGTGCGAGAGCGGCCCACCGCACCCACACCCATCGGCGCAGGCATCCGATGACGCCGATCACGCCCGCTACTACGGCGAAGAGGCAGGTGAACATCCACTCCACACCCCACCCGCCGGAACCCGTTACGAGCCAGATGAGAACGAGAGCGGCAAGTCCCCACGCGATTGCCACTCCAATCCCGAAGACCATCGCGAGCACCATCGCCGCTGGTATCTCGTTCTGCGCTCCTACCGGCGGTCGGCCGGGCGCCTCGAACTCGCTCATGTTCCCCACCCCTCGGTCGCGCCCGCACAACTTCGGAGATCGCGGGCGACACGCCAGGCTAAGCCGCGTCACGACGGCGTGTCGAGGCGAATCTCCGAAGTTGTGCGAGGCATGCCGATATGCCTCGAAAGGCCGGGTCAAGCAGGGAAAAGAACCCGCGTCAGTTCCAGACGCTCGGAGCCTGATCGCGCACGGGCGGCAGGGCGGATGCCGCGGCCCACTCGTGCACCCACGCATCGATCTCGGGCACGCCCTCGGGCTTGCCGACCGCGGCGAACAGCTCCTCGTTCGACACGGTGCCGCCGGAGCGGCGCAGCATCCGCGCCCGCACGATCGCCCGCGCGTAGATCTGACCCTTCACGACCGCGCGGTGCTCGAGGAACAGCGCCCGATCGTCGTGCCCGATGAATCGCGACTGCACCTCGAACCGCTGCCACGGCACGAGCGACTTGCGGAAGGTCACCGTCTCGCTCGAGACCACCGCGTACCAGCGGTTGTCCTTCATCGCGTCGAACAGCCCGCTGCGGATGAGCAGATCCCAGCGCCCGAGGTCGAACAGCGACAGGTAGCGGCCGTTGTTCATGTGCCGCAGGATGTCGATATCGGTCGGCAGCGTCGTCAGACGGATGCTGCCCACCGCGGTCGGATCGAGGGTCTTGCCCCGCCGCACGCGGGAGCGGGCACGGAAGATCACCAGGAGGGTGCGCCAGATCACGTTCACGAGGAATGATCGTATTCATCCGCGCACGATCCGCGAAGATCGTTGTCGAGATCCTCCATGCCCCTGCGGGCGGCCATCGACGGCATCCGCTCGATTTCCGGATAGCGGATGCCGCGCGTAGAGTCACGAACATGAGCGCCGAAGCCCAGCCCGAAGTCATCGTCCGTCCGGTCCGTGATGTGGACGCGGAAGCCCTCGGTCGCGTGCACGCCCAGTGCTGGCACGAGACCTACGACCACCTGATCAGCAAGGCCGCCCTCGAGAAGGTGTCGCCGCGCCGCATGGCCGAGCTGTGGACGCACTGGGCCTCGCAGGGCCCCGACTTCACGATGCGCGCCGCCCTCGTCGACGGCGAGATCGTCGGCTTCGCCGGCTCCGGTCCCGCCCGCGACAAGGACGCCCCGGCGCTGCGCGAGCTGTACTTCATCTACCTGCTCGATGCCTGGCACTCCACCGGCATCGGCCAGAAGCTCTTCGACGCCACGGTCGAGAAGGACGCCCCGCTCTACCTCTGGGTCGCCGAGGACAACCCCCGCGCGCACCGCTTCTACGCGCGCAACGGCTTCACGCTCGACGGCGCCACCCACACCGAACCGTTCCTCGGCGAGACGCTGACCGAGGTGCGCTTCACGCGCTGAGCATCCGTTCCTCGGGCGTCGAGCCACCCCCTTCTCACCGAAACACCCCCTTGCGCACCGCATGCAAGGGGGTGTTTCGCACGTCAAGGGGTGGCTCGGCAGTCGGCTAACGCCCCGACACGTTGCCGAAGGCCTTCGCGATGGGGGCGAGCACCAGGGGGCGAGCCGCCACCCACGCGCCGGCGATCACCACGAGCGACACCACGAACACCCAGAAGCCCGTCCACGTCACGGCATCCTGAGACGCGTACATGTGGTTGAGGTTGCGCAGGAATCCGGTCAGCATCACCAGCGCCACGTGCGCGATGATGAACGCCACGAAGTACAGCATGATCGGGAAGTGCAGCGCGCGCGCCCACTCCACCGGGTACGCCTTCGAGAGCTTCTCGGCCTTCTTGGGCCACAGCCCCGACATCCGGAAACCGGTAATCGCTGCCAGCGGGGCCGCGATGAAAACAGTCGCGAAGTAGGCGAGCTGCTGCAGGCTGTTGTAGTTGTTCCAGCCGTTCTCGTGCGGCCAGTCGAACGACACATACTGCAGCGCCGCCGACAGCGCATTCGGGAAGACCTCCCAGCTCGTCGGCACGATCCGCACCCAGTGCCCGGTGACGATCAGCAGCACCACGAACACGACACCGTTCACGAGCCACAGGATGTCGAGCGCCTGATGGAACCACAGCGTCAAGCTGATCTTGCCCTTGGGGTTTCCCCGCGGCGTCCAGAACACGGTCGGCCGCTTCTCGGTGCGCACCCGCAGACCCGAGCGGATGATCAGCACCATCAGGAACACGTTGAAGAAGTGCGCCCAATTGACCCACGCGGGGAACCCCGACTCCACGGCGATCGGCGAGGTGTACTCGCCGGGGAACGCCGCGAGGAAGTCCTGCATGAAGGGGAAGCTCAGCAGCGTGCGCACGAGCGCGACCGCAGCCGCCGCGAGAACACCGAGGGCTGCGGCACCGAACAGCACGGCGATGCCCTGCGTCCAGGTCGGGCGCGGACGAGCGGATGACGCGGGCAGGGTCGCGATTCGGCGTGGTGCGGTGCCGTTCCAGGCCGTGGGAGGGCGAGGTGGGGCGGTCGCGGTGACGACGAGTGCCTCGTGGGGGGACGCTTCGACAGGCTCAGCGACCCACTCCTGCTCAGCGACCCGATCCTGCTCAGCGACGCCGTCGGGTTCGACGGGAAGAGCCTGGGTCCCTGAGCCTGTCGAAGGGCCCCACCCCGCGACGGTGTCGGCCGGCGGCCAAGGCTCGCCGCCCGGAGTGCGCGGGAGACCACGGCGGATGCCGGATGCGGCGGGAGTCTCGGGGGCGGACGCTTCGACAGGCTCAGCGACCCGGTTTCGCTCAGCGACCCGGTTTCGCTCAGCGACCGATTCCTGCTCAGCGACGGGCTCCGGATCAGGGACCGGGTCAGCGACCGGCTCGGACACCTGGGTCCCTGAGCGTGTCGAAGGGCCCCGCCCCGCAGGAGCTCCGACCGGAGGCCACGGCTCGCCACCCGGCGTGCGCGGCAGCCCGCGGCGGAGGGAGCTCGGCGTCTCGCGGGGGGACGCTTCGACAGGCTCAGCGACCCGCTCCGTCTCAGCGACCCACTCCGTCTCAGCGGGAAGAACCTGGGTCCCTGAGCTTGTCGAAGGGCCCCGCTCCGCAGAAACCTGGGTCCCTGAGCCCGTCGAAGGGTCCCACCCCGCCGAGGCGCCCGCCGGCGGCCAGGGCTCTCCCCCGGGTACGCGCGGCAGACCGCGGCGCAGCATCCGCCCCTCCTGAGCCTCGGAGACCATGGACTCCCCTACTTCCGGGCCTCGAGGGCGGCGATCACCTGAGGCACGACCGTGAACAGGTCGCCGACGATACCGAAGTCGGCGACCTCGAAGATCGGGGCCTCGCCGTCCTTATTGATCGCCACGATGGTCTTGGAGGTCTGCATGCCCGCGCGGTGCTGGATCGCACCCGAGATGCCGAGCGCGACGTACAGTTGCGGCGACACCGAGACGCCGGTCTGCCCGACCTGGTGCGACTGCGGGATGTACCCCGCGTCGACGGCCGCGCGCGAAGCGCCGACCGCGGCCCCGAGAGCATCGGCGAGCTCCTCGACGAGCACGAACTTCTCCTTCGACGCGAGTCCGCGTCCACCCGAGACGACCCGGGTCGCCCCGCGCAGTTCGGGCCGCGACGAGGCCTGCTCGACGGCTTCGATCGGGCCGACGGATGCCGCGGCGACCCCCGACCCGGCGACGTCGAGCGCTTCGACCGCGGGTGAGGCGACGGCCTCGGCCCGGGCATCCACCGCGCCCTGACGCACCGTGATGACCGGCGCGCCGTAGGTGGGAGCGGAGTCCACGAGGTATGCGCCGCCGTAGACGGAGTGGTGCGCGACCACGCCCTCGTCGTCGCGCGACACCCCGATCGCGTCGACTGACAACGCGAGCGCTGCGCGCACGGCGAGACGGGCGGCGGCGTCGCGTCCGGCGATCGAGTTCGACACGAGCACCGCGTCGGGCTGCACCCGCTCGAACGCGGCCTGCAGGGCGTCGACCACGGGCACGGTGAGGACGGCGGCATCCGCATCGGCCGTGAGCACGACGGATGCTCCGAGCGCGGCGACCTGGGCGGCGGCATCGGGCGAGCCGCCCACGATCACGGCGACCGGCGCGCCGACCGTCGACGCCGCGCCGAGCAGGGCGGCCGTACTCGAGGCGGGAGCGCCCGCAGCGTCGACGTCGACGAGCACGAGGATCGGGTTCTCGGGGTAGCCCATGTCACACCAGCCTGTTCTGCACGAGGTAGTCGACGAGCTGCTGTGCGGCATCACCCTCGTCGGTGATCTTGACGCCCGCCGCGCGCGGGGGCTTCTCGGCGACCGCGGTCATGATGGTGCGCGGCGCCGCGGAGGGATCGGCCGAGACGTCGAGGTCGGCGAGCGAGAGCACTTCCACCGGCTTCTTCTTCGCGGCCATGATGCCCTTGAAGTTCGGGAAGCGGGCATCCGGCAGCGCCTCGGTGATCGAGATCACGGCCGGCAGCGCGGCACTCACCGTCTGCGACCCGAAGTCGGTCGCGCGGGTTCCGGTCACGGCGTCCGTCCCGATCTCGACCGCCGTGAGAGCGGTCGCCTGCGCCCAGCCGAGGTGCTCAGCGAGCATCGCGGGAATGACCCCGCCCGAGCCGTCGGTCGACAGGTTGCCGGTGATGACGAGGTCGGGGGCGCCGCGGCGGATCGCGGCGGCGAGCACCTCGGCGGTGAGACCGAGGTCGGCGCCGGTGAGCTGCTCGTCGGCGATGTGCACTGCGGATGCCGCGCCGATCGCGAGCGCACGTCGCACCGTGGCGGTCGACCCCTCGGGGGCCATCGAGACGGCGACGACCTCCGTGCCCTCGCTCGCGTCGGCGTGGCTCAGGGCGACCTCGAGGGCGCGCTCGGTGATCTCGTCGAGCACCACGTCTCCGGCGGCCCGATCGGCCAGCCCGGTCTCCAGGTTCAGCTTGCGGTCGCCGTAGGTGTCGGGCACCTCTTTGACCAGGACGAAGATCTTCATCGATTGCTCCTCACGACTGTGTCGATTCTAGTCCTGCGGCACTGCGTCTCAGCTTCGATGAAACTGAGAACCAGCGGTGACGGCATCCGCTCGGCGGCGCGCACGCCGAGTACCGTAGAGGCGTGGTCCGTCCCCGCCCCCTGCCCGTGGATCCGCTCGCCGAGGCGAAGCGGCAGTGGCTCGCGCACGGATGGACGGATGCCGCCGACGGCATGGCCGTCGTGACCTCGGTCATGCGGGCGCAGCAGCTGCTGCTCGCCCGCGTCGATCAGGCCCTCAAGCCCTTCGCGCTGAGCTTCGCGCGCTACGAGGTGCTGCGCCTGCTCGCGTTCAGCCGCGAGGGGCGCCTGCCCCTGTCGAGCGTGGTGGCACGCCTGCAGGTGCACGCGACCACCGTCACCAGCACCGCCGACCGCCTCGTGCGCGACGGGCTGATCGTGCGCGAACCGCATCCGCACGACGGCCGCGCCGCCCTGCTCGCACTCACCGTGGCCGGTCGCGACCTGGTCGAGCGGGCCACCGCAGCGCTCAACGCCGACGTGTTCGCGTCTCCCGGCATCGATCGCGACGACGCGGCCGAGCTCGTCGCGATCGTCGCGCGCCTGCGCAAGGATGCCGGCGACTTCACCGACCCCCGCCCGACCCCGGAGCCCCTCTGACATGGCGCAGTTCGTGCTCGAGACCGTGATCGCCGCTCCCGTCGACGCGGTGTTCGCGGCATCCCTCGATCCCGAGCTGCACGTGCGGTCGATGGCGGCGCACGGCGAGACGATGGTCGAAGCTCCTGCCGGCGGCGTGTTCACCGAGGGCTCGACGGTCACCTGGCGGGCGCGGCACTTCGGCATCCCGTTCCGGCTGCGGTCGCGGGTGTTCGATATCGATCCCCCGCGCGGGTTCCGCGACCGGCAGATCTCGGGGCCGTTCGGGTCGTTCCTGCACGTGCACTCCTTCGCGGAGCATCCGCGGGGCACCCTCATGCGCGACGTCGTGACGTTCCGCTCGCCGTTCGGGCCGATCGGGCGCGCGGTCGACGCACTGTTCCTGCGCGAGTACATGCGTCGCGTGATCGCCACGCGCAACCGCACCCTCGTGGCGGAACTCGAGAACCCCTGATCCCGGCGTACCCTGTGCGCATGAGCGAACTGCGCATCCACACGATCCTCCCGGCGGGCGGCCCGGCGACCGCCATCGTCCTCACCGATGAGCAAGTCGAATCGTTCGGCGCGGGCAAGGCCTTCCCGGTGGCGGTGACCATCGGCGATCGCATCGCCCGACTGCGCCTCAGCCGCATGGGAGGTCGCAACCTCATCGGCCTGAGCAAGGCGTCGCGCGCCGAACTGGGCGTCGAGATCGGCGACGAGGTCGACGCCGTCATCCGCCTCGACGCCGCTGAGCGCACCGTCGACGAGCCCGCCGAACTCACCGCCGCCCTCGACGCCGACCCCGCGCTGCGCGCCGCCTTCGACACCCTCCCCTACTCGGCCCGCAAGGAGCACGCTCGCGCGATCGCCGAGGCCAAGCAGGAGGCCACCCGCGAGCGCCGCCTCGCCAAGATCGTCGAGGCGCTGCGGGGCTGAGGCGGGCGCGGGAGTCATCTGTTCCGGAAGTCGGGCTGCCGCTTCTCACGGAACGCGGCCATGCCCTCCTTCTGATCCTCGGTGTCGAAGAGCAGCGCGAACGCCTGCTTCTCGTGCGCGAGGCCGTCGGTGAGTGAGGTCTCCATCGCGGTGTCGAGCGCGGCCTTCGCGGCGTAGAGCGAGGGCAGCGACTTCGACGCGATCGTCTCGGCGAGCGTCGTCGCCTCGGCGAGCAGATCGGATGCCGGCACCACCCGCGAGACCAGACCGATGCGCTCGGCCTCCTCGGCGCCGATGATCCGCCCCGAGAGCACGAGTTCGGCGGCCTTGTAGTACCCGACCGCACGGATGAGCCGCTGCGTTCCTCCCATGCCGGGGATCACGCCGAGGTTGATCTCGGGCTGCCCGAACTTCGCGGTGTCGGCGGCGAGGATGATGTCGCACATCATCGCCAGCTCGCATCCGCCGCCCAGGGCGAAGCCCGAGACCGCCGCGATCACGGGCGTGCGCACGGCCGCAAAGTCGCTCCATGCGCCGAAGTGGTCGGTGGCGAGCATCTCGGCCGACGACATGCCTTCCATCTCCTTGATGTCGGCACCCGCGGCGAAGGCCTTCTCGGACCCGGTGACCACGATCGCCCCCACGCCCTCATCGGCGTCGAACGCGACCGCTGCGGCCGTGACCTCCTCCGACACCCGGCCGTTCAGGGCGTTCAGGGCCTGCGGTCTGTTCAGGGTGATCCACCCCACGCGTCCGCGCTGCTCGACCAGGATCGTCTCGTACTCGGTCATGTCTCTCCTTCGTCGCGTGGTCTTCAGTATCGCGCCCGTGTCCGTCGTCTCGCTCCGCTCGCTCAGGAACGGGGTGCGGAGTCGCGGATCTCGGTGATGATGCCGGAGAAGTCGCGGCCGGCGCCGTCGCCCGCCGCGTAGGCGGCGTAGAGCTGCTGGGCGAGCCGACCCATGCGGGCATCCGTCGAGGTCTGCTCGATCGCCTGCAGGGCGAGCCCCAGATCCTTGGCCATGAGGGCACCGGCGAAGCCCGGCTGATAGTCGCGGTTCGCGGGACTCGTCGGCACCGGCCCCGGCACGGGGCAGTTGGTCGTGATCGACCAGCACTGACCGGATGCCTGCGACACCACGTCGAACAGCGCCTGATGTTCGAGCCCCAACCGCTCCCCCAGCACGAACGCCTCGGCGACGGCGATCTGCGACACGGCGAGCACCATGTTGTTGCACACCTTCGCCGCCTGGCCGAGGCCGGAACCGCCGCAGTGCACGATCCTCTTACCCATCGCCTCGAGCAGCGGAAGCGCAGCGGCGAAGTCCTCGTCGCTGCCGCCCACCATGAACGCGAGCGTGCCGTTCTCGGCGCCCACGACCCCGCCCGAGACGGGAGCGTCGATGTTGCGGTGCCCCGCGGCCAGCGCGAGAGCGTGCGCTGCGCGCGCCTCGTCGACCGCGATCGTCGACGATTCGATGAACAGCGTGCCGGGCCGAGCCGCCGCGAGCAGCCCGCCGTGGTAGGCGTCGAGCACGTGCCTTCCGGCGGGGAACATCGTGATGACGGCATCCGCGTCGGCGGCGGCATCCGCCCCGCTGGCCGCGATCGGGATGCCGGCGGCCCGCGCCGCATCCACTGCCGCCGGCATCGGGTCGAACCCCTGCACCTCGTGCCCGGCCTTCACGAGATTGACCGCCATCGGCAGCCCCATGTGGCCGAGGCCGAGGAAGGCGATGCGGCTCATGATGCGCTCCGCATCGAAGCCGATCCGGAGGGCCGCAGCATCTCGCGCCCGACGATGAGCCGCATGATCTCGTTCGTGCCCTCGAGGATCTGGTGCACCCGCAGGTCACGCACGACCTTCTCGATGCCGTAGTCCTGCAGGTACCCGTAGCCGCCGTGCAGTTGGAGCGCGCGGTTGGCGATGTCGAACCCGGCGTCGGTCGCGAAGCGCTTGGCCATCGCGCAGCGCATCGTCGCGTCCGGCGCCTTCGCGTCGACCGCCGCCGCGCCGTCGCGCACCATGAGGCGCGCGGCCTGCAGTTCGGTGCGCATGTCGGCGATCTGGAAAAGGATCGACTGCTTCTCGGCGAGCGGCTCGCCGAACGCGACCCGCTCGTGCACGTATTGCACGGCCCGGTCGAGCGCCCACTGCGCCCCACCCAGCGAGCAGGCCGCGATGTTGAGGCGGCCGCCGTTGAGGGCCGACATCGCGATCGCGAAACCGCGCCCCTCCTCGCCGAGGAGAGCGGATGCCGGCACCCGCACTCCGTCGAAGATCACCTGGCGCGTGGGCTGCGCGTGCCACCCCATCTTCTTCTCGAGGCCGCCGAAGCTGAGCCCCTCGGCATCGCCGGGGACGAGGATGGCGGAGATGCCACCGGCACCCGGGCCGCCGGTGCGCGCCATCACGACGTACACCGCGGCCTCGCCCGCGCCGGAGATGAACTGCTTCACGCCGGTGAGCACGTAGTCGTCGCCGTCGCGCACCGCGCTCGTGGCGATGTTCGCGGCATCCGATCCGGCGCCCGGCTCGGTGAGGCAGTAGCCGCCGAACTCCGCCATGTCGATGAGATCGGGCATCCACCGCGCGATCTGCTCGTCGGTGCCGTAGGTGTCGATCATCCACGCCACCATGTTGTGGATCGAGATGTACGCCGCGACCGCGGGGTCGCCCTGCGCGAGCTCCTCGAAGATCGCGACGGTGTCGGTGCGACTGAGCCCCGTGCCACCGGATTCCTCGCGCACGTAGATGCCGCCGAGGCCCAGCTCACCGCCGCGGCCCAGCGACTCGCGGGGGAAGATGTGCTGCTCGTCGCGCTCGAGCGCGTGCGGGGCGAGCTCGGTCTCGGTGAACTCGCGCACGGCCTCGAGGATCGCGTCGCGCTCGTCGGCGGTGAGGGGGGTGGTCACGTCGGTCATGGTCATCATCGACTCCTTCGGCTCGTGGCCTGGTCAGTGCATCGTGGGGATGACGAAGCTGGCACCGTCGCGGATGCCCGCCGCGGGCCAGCGGCTCGTCACCGTCTTGGTCTTCGTGTAGAAGCGGAAGGCGTCGGCGCCGTGCTGGTTGAGGTCGCCGAACCCGCTGCGCTTCCAGCCGCCGAACGTGTAGTAGGCGATGGGCACCGGGATCGGTACGTTCACCCCGACCATGCCCACCTCGACCCGGGCCGCGAAGTCACGGGCCGCGTCGCCGTCGCGCGTGAAGATCGCGACGCCGTTGCCGTACTCGTGCTCCGAGGCCATGCGCAGCGCCTCCTCGTAGTCGGCGGCGCGGGCGATCACGAGCACCGGGCCGAAGATCTCCTCGCGGTAGATCGCCATGTCGGTCGTGACGTGGTCGAACAGCGTCGGTCCGAGGTAGAAACCCTCCTCGTGCCCGGCGACCGTGAAACCGCGGCCGTCGGCGAGCAGCGTCGCGCCCTCGTCGACGCCCTGCTGGATGTACCCTTCGACCCGCTCCACCGCGGCGCGGGTGACCAGGGGTCCGTAGTCGACATCGGCCGCGAGCGACGGCCCGACCCGCAACTGCCCGACGCGTTCGAGGAGCTTGGCGGCGAGAGCATCCGCCGTCTGCTGCCCGACCGGTACCGCCACCGAGATCGCCATGCACCGCTCACCGGCCGATCCGTACCCCGAGCCGATCAGCGCGTCGACCGCCTGATCGAGGTCGGCGTCGGGCATCACGATCATGTGGTTCTTCGCGCCGCCGAAGCACTGCGCGCGCTTGCCGTGCGCCGCTGCGGTGGCGTAGATGTACTCGGCGATCGGCGTGGAGCCGACGAAGCCGACGGCGCGGATGCGGTCGTCGGTGAGCAGCGCGTCGACGGCCTCCTTGTCGCCGTGCACCACATTGAGCACGCCCGCGGGAAGCCCGGCTTCGAGGAAGAGCTCGGCGAGGCGCACCGGCACCGACGGGTCGCGCTCGCTGGGCTTGAGCACCACCGCGTTCCCGGCGGCGAGCGCCGGGCCCGCCTTCCAGAGGGGGATCATCGCGGGGAAGTTGAACGGGGTGATCGCGGCGACCACACCGAGGGGCTGGCGCATCGAATAGACGTCGATGCCCGCGCCGGCACCGGTCGAGTACTCGCCCTTGAGCAGGTGCGGGGCGCCGGCCGAGAACTCGATGACCTCGAGCCCGCGCTGGATGTCGCCCTTCGCGTCATCGACGGTCTTGCCGTGCTCGCTCGCGAGCAGCTCGGCGAGCGACTGCATCTCGCGCTGCACCAGATCGAGGAAGCGCAGCAGCACACGGGCGCGCTTCTGCGGGTTGGTGGCGGCCCACTCCTTTTGGGCGGCCTCGGCGTTCGCGATCACCGCGCGCACCTCGTCGGCCGAGGCGAGCGGCACGCGGGCCTGCACGGCGCCGGTGCTGGGATCGAACACGTCGGCGAAGCGCCCGTCAGCCGGGGTGAGGTGCGATCCGCCCACGAAATGCGGGATGGTACGAGTCATTGTGCGACGTCCCTTCGTGCCGTCGTTGGCACATCGCGAGTTTACTTCGATCCCCGCGTATTTACTAGGGCGTCCATGCATCTCGCGACCACCCCTCCCGAAAAGCGCACCGATCGGTCACGAATGCCGGGTATCGAGCGTCAGAATCGACATTTCGCACCGGTCGGAGCAGCATCCGGATGTTGAGGCGGCGTTCACCGGCCGGTCACCTCGGCGAACTACAACTACAGATGCGCGGACGACTCAGACCGGATCGGGAAGTCACAGGATTCCGCGCCTCGGGCGCCAAGCGCCCGCAGACCCCCGCCGAATCGGGTCGGCGGGGGTCTTCTCCGTCTTCCGGACGCGTCCGCCGCGGCATCCACCGTCCATGACTCCGGACGAACGGCGCCGATCGGCCGATTCGGGGCCGGTTCGCGGCCGATTCGGCGCATCCGTCCTGAGTTGTGTCGACGGGCACATCCGCGAGCTGCGAAGGCTGTTCCTCGCCCCACTCGACGCCGACGACGTCCGCGAGACGGCCGAGGAGCCCTAGAGTCTCTCGACGATCATCGCGTTGGCCATGCCGCCGCCCTCGCACATCGTCTGCAGCCCGTAGCGGCCACCCACCGCGTCGAGGTGATCCACGAGTGTTCCGAGCAGGCGCGTGCCCGACGAGCCGAGCGCATGGCCGAGCGCGATCGCGCCGCCGCGCGGGTTGAGCCTGGCCGGGTCGGCACCGAGCTCGGCCGCCCAGGCCAGCGGAACCGACGCGAACGCCTCGTTCACCTCGTACGCATCGAGGTCGTCGATCGTGAGGCCGCTGCGGTCGAGGATCCGCCGGGTCGCCGGGATCGGCCCCGTCAGCATCATCAGCGGGTCGTCGCCGACGACGGCGAACGAGCGGATGCCGGCGCGCGGAACCAATCCGAGCGATTCGGCTCTCTCGGCGCTCATCAGCAGCGCGGCCGAGGCGCCGTCGGTGAGCGGCGAGGAGTTGCCCGGGGTGATCCGCCAGTCGAGGTCGGGGAAGCGCGCGGCGAGTTGATCCGTGCGGAAGGCGGGGTTCAGACCCGCGAGCCCCTCCACCGTGGTTCCCGCTCGCACGGTCTCGTCGGTCACGGCATCCGGCGCTTCGACGACCCCGACGACCGTGCGATCGAAGAAGCCCGCGGCCCAGGCATCCGCCGCCCGCCGGTGCGACTCGGCGGCGTAGGCGTCGAGCGCGTCACGGTCGAGCCCCCAGCGCTGCGCGATCAGCTCGGCCGAGACGCCCTGGTTCACCAGCCCCTCGGGATACCGGGCGCGCACGCGCGGCGACATCGGGGAGCCGCCGGCCGCCGACGATCCGAGGGACACCCGGCTCATCGACTCGACCCCGCCCGCGATCACGATGTCGTAGGCGCCGGCCATGATCCCCTGCGCCGCGATGTGCACCGCCTGCTGGCTCGACCCGCACTGCCGGTCGATCGTCGCCCCCGGCACGCTCTCGTCGAAGCCCGCGGCCAGCACCGCCTGCCGCGCGATGTTCGTCGACTGGTCCCCCACCTGACTCACGCAGCCGAGCAGCACGTCGTCGATCTGACGCGAGTCGAGGCCGTTGCGCTCGAGCAGCGCCTGCAGCACTCCGGCGGCGAGATCGACCGGATGTACCCCCGAGAGCGCACCCCCGGGCTTGCCGCGCCCGACCGGGGTGCGGACGACATCGACCAGAACGGCTTCGCTGCGCGTGCTCATTCCCCCATTCTGCGCCGATCGCCGCGCCCGCGCCGTAATCCGCCCGTCACACGCCGCGAATAGAATCGACGACGCGCCATCACCCCGGTGCACCCCGCACGCAGGCCCGCGACCCGGGCCGCCCGCTCTCTCGAGGACCCCACCATGTCCAGTGATCCCATCACCGTGTCCATCCGCCGTGAAGTCGACCCCGCCCGCATCGCCGAGGCGACCGCGTGGGTGCAGACCGGCGTCAACCTCGCCAACAAGTACCCGGGATTCCTCGGGTCGGGCTGGGTGCGGTCGGGGGATGAGACCAACGTCTGGCACATGCTGTACCGGTTCGCCGACGAGCAGACGCTCACCGCGTGGGAGGACTCCGGCGAGCGCGGCTGGTGGCTGTCGATGGGCGAGGGCTTCGTGCGCAGCGAGCGCTCGCGCCGCCGCACCGGAATCGAGGGATGGTTCGACGAACCGACCACCGGCACGATCACGGTGCAGACGACGGATGGCCGGGCCGAGGTCGCGGTCGTGAACGCCCCGCCGCGGTGGAAGCAGGCGGTGTCGATCTGGCTCGGGTTCTTCCCGGTGAACCTCGCCTTCACGTACGCGATGTCACCGGTGCCGGGATGGGATGCGCTGCCGATCTGGCTGCGGGTGCTCGTGACCACCGCGGTGCTGACGCCGATCATGGCCTACCTCGTGCTGCCCTGGGTGACCCGGCGCCTGCGCCACTGGCTGGCGCGCTGAAGTCAAGGGACATCCCCGGGAGCGGATGCCGTGGCACTGTGGTGACATGCGCATCGCTCTCACCGGATCATCGGGCAAGCTCGGCCGCGTCGTCGCGAGGGAACTCCGGGCGAACGGGTACGAGGTCATCGGGATGGACGTCACGGGGGTCCGCGGTCCGGACTTCGTGCAGGTCGATCTGACGGACTACGGGCAGGTGGTCGACGCGTTCACCGCGGTCGGCGACCGGCACGACGGCATCGACGCGGTCGTGCATCTCGGGGCGATCCCCGCTCCCGGCATCCGCAGCGATGTCGCCACCTTCCACAACAACATGCCGGCCACGTTCAACGTGTTCTGGGCGGCGGTGCGCCTCGGCATCCGTCGCATCGTCTACGCGTCGAGCGAGACCGTGCTGGGGCTGCCGTTCGACGTGCCGCCGCCCTACATCCCGGTCGACGAGGACTATCCGGCCCGGCCCGAGTCGGTGTACTCGCTGGTGAAGACGCTCGAGGAACAGCTGGCGACCGAGCTCGTGCGCTGGCACCCGGAGGTCTCGATCACCGCGCTGCGGTTCTCGAACGTCATGGACCCCGAGGACTATGCCGCGTTCCCCGCCTTCGACGCCGACGCGACGCTGCGCAAGTGGAACCTGTGGGGCTACATCGACGCCCGCGACGGCGCCCAGGCCGTGCAGCGCGCCCTCGAGGTCGCGGCCCCCGGGTTCGACCGGTTCATCATCGCGGCCGCCGACACGGTGATGTCGCGGCCGAACGCCGAGCTGATCGCCGAGGTCTTCCCCGGCGTGCCGGTCACCCGCGACGTCGGACCGAACGAGACGCTGCTGTCGATCGACAAAGCGCGGCGGGTGCTGGGCTACGACCCGCAGCACTCCTGGCGCGACGAGGTCTGACGCGCCCTTCGCCCGGCTACTCCTTCTTCCGGACCACCGCGCGCTGCAGAAGGACGAAGACGAGCAGGATGCCTCCGGTGATGATGGTCGTCATCTCGGGAGGGATCCCCCCGTCGCGAGTGATGAGCACCGTCATCAGACCGAGGACGAGCGCCCCGACCACCGAGCCGAGCACGTACCCGTAGGCTCCGGTGAGCACAGTGCCGCCGATGACGGCCGCGGCGATCGCGTCGAGCTCCCAGCCGATGCCGGTGATGTTCTGCGCCGTTCCGAGCCGCGCCGTGTAGAGCACCGCCGCGAGGCCCGAGAGAGCGCCGCTGATCACGTAGACCATGACCTTGGTGCGCCGCACCGGCAGGCCCATCAGCAACGCGGAGTTCTCGGAGCCGCCGATTGCGTAGACCGTGCGGCCCGTGCGGGTGCGGTGCAGAACGAAGAACGCCACGACCACCACGAGTGCGGCGATGATCACGGCCGGGGTGATCACGAGGTCGTTCACCTTGGGGCCGTCGATCACCTTGAGCTGGACACCGAGCCAACGGATGGGCGAATCCTCGTCGAGTCGCTCGGGAGTCGTGCTCAGGAGGGAGGCGAGACCGCGCCCGAGGAACATCATCGCCAGGGTCGCGATGAAGGGTTGCACGTTGAAGTAGCGGATCAGCACACCCGATACGACACCGAACGCCGCTCCGGCTCCGATCATCGTGATGACGACCGCGATCGGGTTCCATCCGGCATTGGACAGCATCACCCCGGCGACCGAGGAGAACGCGATGATCGAACCGACCGAGAGGTCGATGCCGCCGGTGAGGATGACAAACGTGAGGGCGACCGCGAGCACCACGAGGTGGGCATTGTTGATCAGGAGGTTCGACAGGGTGTTGAACTGCACGATGCGCCCGTAGGCGATCTCACCGTAGATGACCATCGCGACGAAGATCACCACGGAAGCCACGGTCGGGAGGACCGAGGGGTTCGCCAGGATCGTGCGACGGATGCGGCTCTTCAGATCCGTCGCGGTCGACGTCCCGGCGGTGGGCGCGGTGAGGACGGTCATGCCGCCACCTCCTCTTTCGTGTTCTGTCGCTCGGTCGTGGCGAGCGGTGTCCTCCGTCGTCGGCCGAACCAGCTCCGGACCCTCTCGGACTGCAGCAGGCAGAGGACCACGATGACGATGGCCTTGAACGCGGGCGTCGCCGAGGACGAGATGCCGAGGAACAGCACGGTCTTGTCGAGCGTCGCGATCAGCAGTGCGCCCACGAAGGCGCCGCCCAAGGAGAACTTGCCGCCGGCGAGCGAGGCGCCGCCGATGACGACGGCGAGGATCGCGTCGAGCTCGAGCTGGTAACCGGTGCGCGAGATGTCGACGGTCATGACGCTGCCGACGGACATCACGCCGGCGATCCCGGCGAGGATGCCGCTGAGGACATAGGCGGTGAGCAGGAGTCCGGCCGGCTTGATGCCCGCCATCCGGCTCGCCCGCGGGTTGATGCCGATCGCCTCGATCATGAGGCCGAGCGCGCTGCGGCGCACGATCATTCCGACGGCGATCACCAGCAGCACCGCGAGGATGAACACGACCGGGATGCCGATGAGGTAGCCGTTCGAGATCCACCGGAAGGGCGTGCTCGATGCGGAGGTGTTCTGGCCCCCGGTGATCACCTTCGCGATGCCGCGGCCGGCCAGCATCAGCACCAGCGTCGCGATGAAGGGTTGCAACCCGACGTAGGCGACGAGGATGCCGTTGACGGCGCCGAGGATCGCGGTGACGAGGAGCGCGAGTCCGACCGCGGCGAGCGCGACCCCGATGGAGTCGGAATCGCCGGCGGCGCTCAGGAACTCCATCGCGACGGCGCCGGAGACGGCCATGAGCGAGCCGACCGAGAGGTCGATGCCGCCGGTCGCGATGACGAGGGACATCCCCATCGCGATCATCATGACCGGAGCCGCCTGGCGGAGGATGTCGATGACGTTGCCGACCAGATGACCGTTGTTGGGGTTGACGGAGAGCGCCAGGTAGGTCGGATCCTTGACGACGTTGAGCGCGAGGAGCGCCAGGATCGCGACGATCCCCCAGAAGAAAGGCTTGTGGATCAGCTCGCGCCATGCAGGCGTGCCGGAGGCGGTGGTCATCGCGCGTCTTCCTTGTCGGTGATGAGGATGTCGGGTTCGGCCTGTGCGCCGTCCGCGTCGTCGAGTGTCTCCGCGGCGGCGGTGACGCCGTGGGCGGCGATCACGTCGACGATCTCCTGGGCGGTGACGTCGGGGCCGTTCTGGATCTCGCCGATCTTGCGGTGGTCCTTGATGACGACGATGCGCTCGGACAGCCGCACGACCTCCTCCAGTTCGGAGGAGATGAAGACGACGGCGACGCCGTCCTCGGCGAGAGCGGCGACCGTCTCCTGGATCTCGGCCTTGGCACCGATGTCGATGCCGCGCGTCGGCTCATCGAGGATGAGCAGTTCGGGCTCGGTGGCGAGCCAGCGCCCGAGAAGAACCTTCTGCTGGTTCCCGCCGGAGAGGTTCTTGATCATGCGGTCGGGGTCGGCGGGGCGCACGTTGAGCTCGGTGATGTACTTCTCGACGATCGCGTCCTGCTCCTTGCGCGACATGGGGCGCGCCCATCCCCGCTTGGCCTGGACGGCGAGGATGATGTTCTCGCGCACGGTGAGATCGCCGATGATGCCCTCGTCGCGCCGGTTCTCGGTGGAGAACGCGACGCGCCGAGCGAGCGCGTCGGCCGGGGACTTGAGTTCGGCGGGCCGTCCGTCGATGGAGACGTTCCCCTCGTCGGCTCGGTCGGCCGCGTAGAGCAGGCGGGCGAGCTCGGTGCGACCCGCTCCCAGGAGGCCGGCGAAGCCGACGACCTCGCCGCGGCGGATCTCGAGGTCGGTCGCCTCGACCGCGCCGCGGCGTCCGATCCCGGATGCCGCGAGGTACGGCTTCTCGTCGGGATCGCGGGGATCCCGACGCCGGTTGCCGCCCAGCGACTTCAATGCGTCGAGGTCCTTGCCGATCATGGTGGAGATCAGTGCGTGCCGATCGAGGTCGGCGGTCAGGAACTCGCCTTCGTAGCGCCCGTTGCGCAGCACCGTGAGGCGATCGCTGATCGCGTAGATCTGGTCGAGGAAGTGCGAGACGAAGAGGATGGCGACGCCGTCGGCGCGGAGCGCGCGGATGACCGCGAAGAGGTTCTCCACCTCGGCGGCGTCGAGGCTCGATGTGGGCTCGTCGAGGATGAGCACCTTGGCCTGGATGGCCATCGCGCGGCTGATCGCGACGAGCTGCTGCATCGCGATGGACAGGGTCGACAGCGGCCGATGAGTGTCGAGGTGCTCCAGCCCGAGTCGGGCGAGCGCGGCCGTCGCGGCACGATGGGTCGCTCGCCAGTTGATGTCGAAGAGGCCGCGCACCTCGTGTCCGAGCATCACGTTCTCGCCGATGGAGAGATTCGGCGCGAGGTTGACCTCCTGGTACACGGTCGAGATCCCGGCCGCCTGGGCGTCGCCCGTGCCGGAGAAGCTGCGCTCGCTGCCCGCGACCATGATCGATCCGGAGTCGATCCGGTAGACCCCGGTCAGCGCCTTGATCAGCGTGGACTTGCCGGCGCCGTTCTCGCCCATGAGGGCGTGCACCTCTCCGGGGAAGAGGCGGAAGTCCACCCCGTCGAGCGCCTTGACGCCCGGGAACTCGATCGAGATGCCGCGCATCTCGACGATGGGCTGTGGTTCGTTCATCGCTGTCTCTCCGTGTGGTTCGCCCGGGTGGCGTCGCGTGAGCGGCGCCACCCGGGCCGGGCCGGTGCTGTGCCGGCGTCCGATCAGTACTTGCGGTCGGCGAGCACGGCCTTCGCCGCGTCCGCGGAGTCGAACTCCTCGCTCGGCACGACGATGTACGAATCGACGTCCTCTCCGGCGAGGGTCTTCTCGACCACGTCGAGCGCGGTCTCACCGAACAGCGGGTTGTACTCGTGGACGTAGCTCAGCTCACCGTCCGCGAGCGCCTGCATGGCGTTCTTCGTTCCGTCGATCGTCGCGATCTTGACGTCCTCGCCCACGACGAGCCCGGCTTCCTCGGCGGCCTGTGCAGCACCCAGACCCATCTCGTCGTTCTGCGCGAACACGAGCTGGATGTCGTTGTTGTTGGCCTTGAGCATCGTCTCGAAGACGCTCTTGCCCTCCTCCGCCGACCAGTTCGCGGTCTGCGCATCGAGCTTCGTCAGCGAGGCGTCGCCGAGGCCCTCGTCGAAGCCCTCGTTGCGCTCGTTCACGACACCGACACCCGCGGGGCCCTCGAGCACGACGTAGTTGCCACCGTCGGGGAAGGTCGCCGCGGCCCACGCGCCGACCTCCTTCGCGACCTCGACGTTGTCGGGCGCGATGCGGGTGACGTAGAGGCTGTCGTCGTCGGGCTCGATGCCGCGGTCGAGCAGGATCACGGGGATCTCCGCCTCCTGAGCGCGCTTGAGCGAGTCCTCCCAGCCGGAAGCCTCGGTGGCGGAGAGCAGGATGACGTCGACTCCGGCGTCGACGAACGACGTGAAGGCGTCGATCTGCGACTTCTGGTCGAGGTTGGTGGCGGGCGCGTACTTGAGGTCGTAGCCCGCTTCCTTGGTGAAGGTGTCCTGGATGTTGGCCTCGTTGGCCTCGCGCCAGGCGCCTTCGGGGCCGACGGCGACGAAGCCGACGGTCGTGAGCTCTCCGGAGTCGCCGCCGGCGTCTCCGCCGTCCGATCCTCCGGCGCACGCCGTGAGGCCGAGGGCGAGCATTCCTGCTGCGGCCAGACCCAGCGCGGTGCGGATGCGCTTCTTCGCGAACATGTTTTCTCCTCTTCGAGAAGCCGGGACCGACCCGGCGAACCGTCGAGACCGTCGTGGTCCCTGGTGATTGCAGGACGTCGTGTCCGGCGTCCTGGTGGCGATGTTACCGGGAACAATTCGTGGAACACAACGTATGTTCTGAAAATCAGCGGTTTGTGTCGCCCCCTGCGGTGTTACCGGACACATGCTCGGTCGATTCGAAGTCGGCGGCGATCATCTCGACGACGGTGTCGACAGTGACGCCGGGACCGTTGCTCAGCTCGCCGATCTTCTCGCGATCCTTCAGCACGATGATCCTGTCACTGAGCCGCACGACCTCTTCGAGCTCCGATGAGATGAACACCACCGCCACGCCGCCGGCCGCCAACTGGCTCACCCGCCGCTGGATCTCGAGCTTCGCCGCGATGTCGATCCCGCGCGTGGGCTCGTCGAGGATGAGCACGTGCGGGCGGGTGGCGAGGGCGCGCGCCAGCAGGACCTTCTGCTGCGTGCCGCCCGAGAGCAGGCCGACGGGTCGATCCATATCGGCGGGGTCGAGGTGCAGCGCCTCCACATACGTGTCGACGAGCTCGGCCGACTCCGCCGCGGACAGCGGCCGCGACCAGCCTCGCAGGGCTTGCAGCGACAACACGATGTTCTCGCGCGCGGTCAGCTCTCCGATGATCCCCTGGGAGCGCCGGTTCTCGGTCGACATCGCGATCCGATGCTGCAACGCGACCGACGGACTGCGCAGATCCACACGCCGGCCGTCGACCCACAGCTCACCGCTGTCGGCCCGCACCATGCCGCCCATGAGGCTGGCGAGTTCGGTGCGCCCCGATCCCCGCAATCCGGCGAAGCCGACGATCTCCCCGCGCTGCACCTCGATGTCGGTGCATCCCATCTCGCCGCGACGCCCGAGATCGGATGCCTGGATCGCCGCCTCGCCATCCGTGGCGTAGTGATGCGCTTTGCGCTCGGAACCGAGCGCCCGCAGGCTCTCGATGTCCTTCCCGAGCATCTGCGAGATGAGGTCGGCACGCTCGAGATCCCGCGTCGCATTCTCGGCGACGAGGCGCCCACCTCGGAGCACCGTCATCCGGTCACTGATGGCGAACGCCTGCTCGAGGAAGTGCGAGACGAACAGGATCGCGACTCCGCGCTCGCGCAGCCCGCGGATGACGCGCATGAGCGTGGCCACCTCCGCCTGATCGAGGCTCGACGTGGGCTCGTCCAGCACGAGCACCGCGGGGTCGTCGACGACCGAGCGCGCGAGCGCGACCAGCTGCTTCTGCGCCGGCGAGAGCATCGCCAAGGGCGTCCGAGGATCGAGGTCGTCGAGGCCGAGTCGAGCGAGCGCGGCGGCGGCGGCGATGCGCGTACGGCGCCAGTCGATGCCGAGCAGGCCGCGGCGCTCGCGACCGAGCATCACGTTCTCGCCGACGCTGAGGTTCGGACTCAGCTGCGTCTCCTGGAACACCGTCGCGATCCCGGCGGCGCGGCTGTCGGCGACACCCGAGAACCTGCGCGGCACCCCCGCCACGGTCAGCGTCCCGGCGGCCGGTGCGCACGTGCCGGTGAGCACCGCGATCAGGGTCGATTTACCCGCCCCGTTCTCGCCCATCAGGGCGTGCACCTCTCCGGGGAAGAGACGGAAGTCGACATCGTCGAGCGCCCGCACGCCGGGGAAGTCGACGGTGATCCCCGACAGTTCGACCAGCGGGTGCTGATCGAGCGCGCTCATCAGCGCACCTCCCGCGGAGGCCCGGTGGATGCCCGGGGCACGAGCTCCGTCTGGATGCGGGTGAGCGGAGGGATCTCGCGCTCTTCGATCGCGGCTCGCAGCATCTCGACGACGGCGCCGCCGAGCGCATGGAAGTCCTGCCGGACGGTGGTGAGCGGAGGAAGGAAGTGCCGCGCGAGCGGAACGTCGTCGAACCCCACGACACTGAGGTCGGTCGGCACCTCGAACCCCTTGTCGTGCAGGCCGTGGATGAGCCCGATCGCCATGTCGTCGTTGGCGGCGAAGACCGCGGTGTAGTCGGGGAGCCTGTTCAGCCCCATCGCGAAGTCGTAGGCGAAGTCGGCCGTCCAGTCGCCGACGACGATCGGCCGCTCTCGGATCCCCCAGGACTTCGCCCGGGTGTGGAACGCGCGCTCGCGGGCGCGGGCGTCGAGCCAGTCGAGCGGGCCCGAGATGTGCAGGATGTCGCGATGCCCGAGCGCGACGAGGTGGTCGACGACGAGGCTCGTGCCGGCGTGCTGGTCGATCGAGACCGTGAGGAAGGTCGGATCGGCATCGGCTTTGACGACGAGCATGGGCACGCCGATCGACACCCGGCGCAGTGCGGCCACCGACGACGAGCGCGGCGCGATGACGCAGAGCGCATCGACGCCCTGAGTGATCAGGTTCTCGACCGCCTCCTGCGGGGAGGTGCCGTCGCCCTCGTGCAGTGCGATCTGGGTGACCGAGTAGTCGGCCGTACGAGCGGCGAGCTCGACGGCGCGCAGGATGCTGGAAGGGCCGAAAGCGACCGAACTCTCGATGAGCACCCCGATGCGTCGCGAGCGCTGCGTGGCGAGCGCTCGGGCGACGAGGTTGGGGCGGTAGTCGAGCTCTTCGATCGCTTCGAGCACGCGGCGGCGGGTGTCCGGCTTGATGTTCGGGTGATCGTTGAGCACCCGCGACACCGTCATGTGGGACACGCCCGCGATCTCGGCGACCTGCCGGATGCCGGGCTTGTCCGAGCCGACGTTCACCATCCGCACCTCCGTCGGCCTCGCCTCGAGCGATGTTACCGAGAACACCGTGGTGCCGCAACGATCGACGGACCCGCCCGCTCGGACTCCCGAGGGCGTCCGAGCGGGCGGATCCCGACGGTCACGATACGGTGACCGCCGCTGACGTCATCACTCGTGCGGAGTGATGCCCGGCCGACGGCGTCGAGCCAGCCAGAGAGCCGAGCCCGCCGCGAGCAGCAGGCCGCCGACGATCGCCGCCGTCAGCGCCCCTGCGGCGTCCCCGCCGGTGGCGGCGAGGGATCCGTCACCGGCCCCCGCCCCCGAACCGGGGTCGGATCCGCCGCCGGTCCCGGTTCCCCCACCGTTCCCGCCGCCGCCCGGTTCCCCCGCAGCGACCACGGTGAGCGCGAGGCGCGCGAGGTCCACGTCGCCGTCGCGCAGCACGATGGTGTGCGCGCCGGGTTCGATGTCGGCGGGGATGACGACGGTCGACGACAGACGCCCGTCGGCGACCGACGCGGTCGCAAGGGCACGGTATTCGCTCTCGATCCCGATCTCGACCTCCTCGACCGGGACACCGGTCGCAGAAACGGTGACGGAGCCGCCGGCGACGACCTCGGTCGTCGAGAGCGAGGCGACCAGCTGCTCGCCCGGTTCGGTGCCCTCACCGTCGAAGGACCAGTTGTCGACCTCGAACAGATCGGTGTCGGCATCCACCCCCTCCGGTCCGGCGAAGACGAAGAACACGTCGTGCTCCCCGGCAGCGCCGGTCACGTCGGCGCTCACCGTCGTCCACTCGCCGAGGGTGCCCTCGACCGGGATCTCGGCGACGACGGGACCGTCGACGTCGTCGAGGCGCACCTGCACCGACGCACCCTCGACGAGCGGCCTGACGGATGCCGAGACGGAGGTCGCCCCCGCACCGAAGTCCACGCCCGAGATGCCGGCGAAGTCGCCGTCGTCCACACCGGAGAGCACCATGTTGCCTCCGCCGTTGTGCTCGGGGAACTCGACCGACGCCTCATCCGTGGAGACCGTCGTGAGACCCAGCTGCCAGGCGAGCGTCTCGGCCTCGAAGGTGCGATACGGATCGAAGCTCTCCACCTGGCTCACACCGGCCCGGGTTCCGGTGACCGGCTTGATGGTGCCGTCCTCGTTGAACTCGAGCTTGTCGATGTGCACCGAACGGTAGCCCTGGGTCGACCCCGGGGTGCCGAGGGCCGCCGCCCACGCCGCGCCGCGCGTCTGAGCGTGGTAGGTGAAGTAGGTCTCCCCCTTGTAGGTGAACATGTCGGAGTGGTTGTTGCCGCCGTTGCCCGCTCCGAAGAACGTGCTCTGGTTCTGGAAGGCGACCCCGGCATAGGTCGACGCCGACAGATCCATCGGATCGTCGGTCATCATGTACGCGATCGCGCCGCGCGACGGGTACTGCCCCGGCACCTCGTTGACCTGGAAGTTCGACGAGTACGAGTAGTAGTACGTGTCACCGCGCTTGAAGAGGCTGGAGGCCTCGAACATGCCGGGGGCGTCGATCTCGACCGGGTCGCCGTCGAGGGTCACCATGTCGTCCTTCAGTTTGACCACGCGGGTCGACTTCGGATTCTGCGGTCCCTGCACGTTCGGCGCGGTGCCGATCTGCGAGTTCCCGCCGAAGTACAGGTACCCCTGTCCGTCGTCGTCGATGAAGACCTCGGGGTCGAACAGCCACATGCCCGCGGGGAACCCGCCCCCGGCGATGTAGTCGCGGTCGACGGTGTCGGGGATGATCTTCTTGCCGAGCGGGTCTTCCCAGGGGCCGAGCGGAGAGCCGCCGACGACCACGGCCGTACCCGTTCCGCTGTCGCAGAAGTACAGGTAGACCTTGCCGTCCTTCTCGATCGCGGCGGGCGCCCACGAGTTGCGGGCCCACGGAGCGGCGCCGCCCTCACGGGCGACCGGAACCGTGCCGTGGTCGACCCAGTTCACCATGTCGCTCGTCGACATCACGTTCAACCGGGTGATTCCGCCGTATCCGTTCGACTGCGTCGGGAGGCCGTTCTCGTCCTTGGAGTTGAGCTCGTACTGCTGAGTGTCGTCCGTCGAGTAGATGTACAGGCGGCCGTTGTAGATGAGGTGGTGCGGATCCGCTCCGAACTTGTGACCGACCAGCGGGTTGTGGTCCCCGACGGGCTTCGTCTGCACCTTCTCGAGGCTGGTGAATTCGGGCTGAGCCGGCGCATCGGCGATCTTCACGAGCGACACCTCGTCGATGGCGAAGTCCTGCAGCGCGGACGACCCCCACGGCGTCTCGACGAAGAACCAGTCCGCGGCGGCGTGGCGCGCCTCGGCCGTGAACTCCTGCGAGAACGTGCCCCACTCGCCCTTCGTGAACGTGTGGCCGTAGTCCGCGCATCCGTTGAAGTTGGAGGGGCAGAAGGTGAAGTTGAACTGCTGCGTGTCGGCGCCCTCGTCGTACCTGAGCTTGCCCGTCACGCGATACGAGGCGCCGAGCTCCAGTTTGCCGCTGACGCTGGCGAACGGACCCGACTGCGTGTTCTCGCGCGCGGAGACCGCGAGCGAGTGCGCGCCGGAGGCCGCGTCTTCGCTGAGCGCGAGCGTTCCGCCGCGGGTGTTCGTCCATCCGGCGCTGTCCGTCACGAAGCGACCGTCGGGCAGGAGGTTCCCCGGCACGGCGGGCGGCTCGACCGCGGCACCCGAACCGTCCTGCGCGACGAGGGCCACGTCGTCGATGACGAAGCTCTGCACATCGGTGTTCCACGGCGTCTCGACGAAGAGCAGGTCGTACTCGGCGCTGAGCGGCGTGAAGGTCTTCTGCACCGTCGCCCACTGGCCCGCCGTGGCCGTCGTCGAGGCGACGACATCGCAGCGGCTGCGGGTCGACGTGCACAGCACGACGTTGAAGTTCTGCGTCTCGCGCCCCTCCGCGAACTTGAGCGATAGGCTCAGGTCGTACGAGGTTCCGGTGTCGAGGAGGCCGGTGACGGTGGCCGTCGGACCGGACTGGAACGACGTGCGGGCGCTGATCTGGAGCGACTTCGCCCCGGTGCGCGCATCCGTGCTCTCGGCGAGCGTTCCGCCGAGAGGCGCGGACCAGCCGCTGATGCCCGTCTCGAACGTGCCGTTCCCGATGAGCTGCGTCGGCGCGGCGAATGCCGTGCTCGTCGCGCCGAGCGTCAACGATGACGCGGCGAGCGCGGCGACGCCGAGCAGCGCGGCGAAGCGCGCCCCCGATCGGCCGCGCGCGGCGACGGTTCTGTGTGGTCTCTTCACTGCTGTTCTCCTTCTCTGGGGTCGCTCGATGGCGCGCCGAGATCGCGGTCGGACGGACGGATCCGTTCGATCGCCGGTGCGTTCGTGCGGGGTTCTCAGCGGCGTCGTTCGGGCCGACGGCGGATCGCCGCGGAGCCGGACGCCGGCTTCCTCGTGGGTCGTGGGGCGAGGCGCCTCAGGGTGCGAGGCGCGGGCGCGCTAGAGGGCGTGCCGACGTTCGGGGTCGACGTCGGGGCGGGTGGGTCCGTCGAAGCTGTTCATGCGCTCTCCTCCTCGAGATGCAGGACGACGATCGTCGTCGACCGCGTGGCATCCGATGAGGATGCGGCGGGCGTCTGACTCGGATGTTACCGGTAACAGTTTTGGGAACGCAAGAGCCGGTGTGCTCCGCGCACCACTCAGAGCCCGAGCCGCTCCAGATACGGGTTGACGAGACGCCGCTCCGGGTCGAAGCGCGCGGCGAGCGCGGCGAAGTCGTCGAAGCGCGGATACCGTTCGCGCACCTCGGCGGCGTCGAGCGTGAACACCTTGCCCCAGTGCGGGCGGGCGGTGGGCGGCAGCGCCGCTTCGAGCGTCGGCAGGAATGCGCGCACGGCCGCTTCGTCGGGCTTCCAGGTGAAGTGGATGCCGACGGCATCCGTGCCGTACGACGAACTCAGCCAGAGGTCGTCGGCCTTCACCGTGCGGATCTCGTTCACCAGCAGCAGCGGAGAGATCTGCCCGGCGAGCGAGCGCACGGCTTGGATCGCGGCGACGGCGTCGGCGCGGGGCACGAGGTACTCGCTCTGGATCTCGGCACCGGCCGAAGGGGTGAACTCGAGCTTGAAGTGCGCGAGCCGCTCGAACCACGGCCCGGGCGCGCCGAGCTGTTCGGTGCAGGCGACGGGGTCGACGCCGAGGATCGGATGCCGCTTGCTCGCCGCGGCTTCGGCCCCCAGGCTCTCGAACAGGGACTCGCGGGCGGCCTCGCGCGCCTCGGGGAGGCGCTGCTTGACCCAGATCTGGTCGGCGACGTCGGTGTGCTGCCAGGTCGAGAAGATGCTGACGCTCGTGCCGATGCCGGTGACCGCTTCGAGGTCGGTGAGGATCGCGTCCCACGACGGATGCTCGAAGACGTGCTGCGCGACGTCGTAGGTCGGCTCGACGTCGAGGGTGAGGTCGACGACCGCGCCGAGGGCACCGAGGCTCACGACCGCACCGTCGAAGTCGGCGTCGCCGCGACGCAGCTCGCGCGTCTCGCCACCCGGGGTGACGATCGTGAGGGCGCGCACGGCACTCGCGAGAGAGCCGATCGCGTTACCCGAGCCGTGCGTGCCGGTGGCGACGGCCCCGGCGACGGAGATGTGCGGCAGCGAGGCGAGGTTGGCGAGCCCGAGCCCCTCGGCGGCGAGCAGCGGGGCGATGTCGCCGTAGCGCAGTCCTCCGGCCACCCGCACGGCGTCGCGCTCCGGGTTCACCTCGAAGGCCGCGGGCAGTCGGTCGAGGGCGATCAGCGCGCCCTCGGTGTCGGCGATGTCGTTGAAGCAGTGGCGCGAGCCCAGCATCCGCACCGGTCCACCCTGTGCGAGCAGCGCCCGCAGCGCGTCGATCGACGCCGGGTGCTCGACCCGGGATGCCCGATAGGTGAGGTTGCCCGCCCAGTTGCGTTCGTTGCCCATCGCGCCAGCATAGCCAGGAACACATCCTCTACAACGATGTACTGCGGTGGATGACGACCCCGCCGGTAGGCTGACCGCATGACGACGACCCCGCCGCGCCGCGCGACGATGAAAGACGTCGCCGCTCTCGCCGGCGTCTCGCCGAAGACGGTCTCGAACGTCGTCACCGGCACCGTCCCCGTGAACGACGACACGCGCTCCAAGGTCGAAGCGGCGATGGCGCAGCTCGACTTCGTGCCGAATCTCAGCGCCCGCGGGTTGCGCAAGGGGCACTCGGGGATCATCGCCGTCGCCCTCCCCGATCTCGCGACCGCGTTCTCGGCCGAGCTCGTGCACCGCATCGTCGAAGCCGCGCACGAGCGGGGGCTGGCCGTGCAGATCGAGGAGACGGCATCCGAGCCCGAGCGTGAGAAGGAGCTCGTCTCCCGCGCCCGCGCCCACCTCGTCGACGGCCTGATCCTCAACCCCATCCGTCTCGAGGACAGCGTGCTCAAGTACGCCGACCGCCTGCCGCCGCTCGTCGTGATCGGCGAGGTCGAGCAGAACCGCGCCGATCACGTGCGCATCGACAGCCGGCTCGCCGCCGCCGACGCCACGCGGCACGTTCTCGCGCGCGGCGCCCGGCGGATCGCGGTGGTCGGCGCCGACGACGACCCCTCGGTCGCGACGGCGACGAGCCGCCTGCGACTCGAGGGCGTGCACGACGCACTGCGGGAGGCCGGCATCCCCCGCGACCCCGCGCTCGAGGTCAATCGTCTGCCGTGGGAGATGGCGGGCGGGGCGGATGCCGTGCGCACGCTGTTCGAGCGCGGCGTCGCCTTCGATGCGATCGTCGCCTTCACCGACTCCCTCGCCCTCGGTGCCCTGCACGCTCTGCACGACCGCGGTGTGCGCGTGCCGGAGGACGTGATCGTCACGGGCTTCGACGACGTCGAGTTCTCGAAGTACACCTCTCCCTCACTGACGACCATCGCGTTCGACCGTCGGGCCTTCGCGGTCGCCGCCCTCGGCCTGCTCGAGACCCGCATGGACGACCGGGCCGCTCCCCCGCGGGCGCTGACGCTGTCGCATCACCTCCTCGAGAGGGACAGCACGAAGGCCGCACCGCTCGGCTACCGCCCTTAGGCCCCGGCATCCGTTCGGGGCGCACGCTTGCGCCCGCGATTACATCGATGTAATGATGAGGCGTCCACCATCCGGTCACGAAGGAGTGACGATGACGCCCCCGCTCGATCTGTCCCGCCGGCAGTTCCTCACCGCCGCCACGCTCACCGCCGGCGCCGCACTGCTCGCCGGCTGCTCCCCCCTCTCCCCCGCCGGCTCTCGCACCGAGACCCTCCAGTTCTGGCACCTGCTCTCGGGAGGCGACGGCGTGACGATGTCGTCGCTGCTCGACGGCGTGAACTCGGCGCAGTCCGACTACCGCATCCGCCCCACCGTGCTCGCCTGGGGCACGCCGTACTACACGAAGCTCGCGATGGCGGGCGCCGGCGGACGCGCCCCCGACGTCGCGATCATGCACGCCACCCGCGTGAACGGCTGGGCCCCCGGCGGGCTCCTCGACACCTGGGACGTCGACCGCCTCGCCGAGCTCGGCGTCGATCGCTCCACCTTCCCGGGCCCGATCTGGGAGAAGGGCTTCGTCGGCGACCGGCTCTTCAGCATCGCCCTCGACGCCCACCCCTTCGTGCTCATGTTCAACACCGACATCTGCGACGCCGCAGGGGTGCTCGACTCCGACGGCACGCTGCGTGAGACCTCGTCGCCCGAGGAGTTCGTCGACCAGCTCCGCGAGGTCGGCGCCCAGGCGCCCGATCACGCGCTGTCGTTCGGCTACCTCGGCGACGGCGCGCAGATGTGGCGCCTGTTCTACGGCCTCTACGCCCAGCACGGCCTGCAGATCGAACTGCCCGTGGGCGGCAAGGCCGTGATCGACAAGGATGCCGCGGTCGAGGCGCTCCGCTTCATGCAGACGCTCCTCGACGGCGAGATCGCGGCCGCGCGCGCCGACTACGGCGGAGCCGTGGCCGAGTTCGCGACCGGCAAGAGCGGCATGCTCATGACCGGTGTCTGGGAGCTGCGCACGATGCAGGCCGCGAACCTGCCGTTCGATGCGACCACGATCCCGACCCTCTACGGCACACCCGCGGTGTACGCCGACTCGCACTCCTTCGTGCTGCCGCACCAGGCGAACGCGAACGACGAGCGCCGCGACCTCGTGTACCGCTTCGTCGCCGACATGCTGAAGGACTCGTTCCAGTGGGCCGAGGCCGGGCACATCCCCGCCTACCTCCCGGTCACCTCGTCGCCCGCCTACGACGACCTCGTGCCCCAGGCGCACTACGCCTCGGCCGCCGACCACGTCGTCTACGACCCGACCGCGTGGTTCACGGGCTCCGGCTCGAGCTTCCAGGGCGAGTTCGGGGCCGCGGTGCAGAACGTGCTCCTCTCGGGCGCCGATCCGGCCGCCGCGATCGACCGCTTCGAGGCGCGCGTGAACACGCTGCTGCGAAGGCCCAATCCGGCCGACCCCGAAGGGACGTGGAAGTCATGACCTCGACCGCCACCCGTACCCTCGTCACCGGCGGGGCATCCGATTTCCGTCTCCGCCGCGCCGGCTCCCGCAAGCGCGAGCAGCTCATCAGCTGGGCCTTCCTGGTTCCGTTCCTCATCGCCTTCGTGCTGTTCCTGGCATGGCCGATCCTGCACGGCATCTATCTGAGCTTCACCGACCAGTCGCTCACGGGCGCCGGCGGAGGGTTCGTCGGCTTCGCGAACTACGCCGAAGCCCTCGTCGATCCCGTCATGTGGCAGTCGATGTGGAACACGGTGTGGTTCACACTGCTGTCGACCGTGCCGCTCGTCGCCGTGGCCCTGCTCATGGCGGCACTCGTCGATCGCGGCCTGCCCGGGCAGTGGCTCTGGCGGCTGTCGTTCTTCATGCCGTATTTGCTCGCGTCCACCGTGATCTCGCAGATCTGGGTCTGGATCTTCAACCCGCAGATCGGCGCGGCAAACAACATCCTGAAGTTCTTCCGCCTCGAGCCGATCGCGTGGCTGCAGAACTCCGACACCAACATGCTGTCGATCGTGATCGCGACGGTGTGGTGGACGGTCGGGTTCAACTTCCTGCTCTACCTCGCAGCCATGCAGAACATCCCCCCGCAGCAGTACGAGGCGGCCTCCCTCGACGGGGCCGGCGCCTGGCGCCAGTTCTGGTCGATCACGCTCCCGCAACTGGGACCGGCCACCGTGCTGATCCTCATCCTGCAGATCCTCGCGTCGCTGAAGCTGTTCGACCAGGCGTACCAGATGCTCGGTGGTGTCGCGAGCGACACCACGCGCTCGATCGTGCAGTACATCTACGAGGCCGGCTTCGTGAACTACCGCTTCGGATACTCCGCGGCGATCTCGTACGTCTTCTTCGCCCTCATCGTCATCATCGGCGTCGCGCAGGCCCTGGTCACGCGTCGCAAGAAGGAGCAGTGATGTCCTCCGCCACCCTCATCCCCACCGAGCCCGCCTCCGACGACCACACCCGCACGCTCACCGTTCCCCGCCACCGTCGCACCGCGCGCCCGAAGCTCCCCGGCCAGAAGCCGTTCTCGCCGCTGCGCATCGCCGCGTTCGTGGTGCTGGCGCTCCTCGCGATCGGATGGCTGCTGCCGTTCCTCTGGGCGGTCGCGACCGCCTTCAAGACCGAGACGGATGCCGCATCCGGCGATCCCGGATGGATCGGCGCGAGCGGCCCCACCTTCGAGGCGTTCACGGCGATCCTCTCGCAGGGAAACGTGTACGTCTGGGCGCTCAACAGCCTGTGGACCTCGGTCGCCGTCACCCTCATCACGCTGACGATCTCGGCTCTGGCCGCCTACGCCTTCTCACGGCTCGACTTCACCGGCCGCAAGTGGCTGTTCGTCGTGATCATCGCCTCGATCGTCGTGCCGCCGCAGGTGCTGATCATCCCGCTGTTCTACGAGATGCTCGCGTTCAACCTGATCGACACGCACTGGGGTCTGATCCTGCCGCAGGTGGTGGCCCCGGCGATGGTGTTCATCCTCAAGAAGTTCTTCGACGCGATCCCGATCGAGCTCGAGGACGCCGCCCGCGTCGACGGCGCCAGCCGCTTGCGCATCTTCTGGTCGATCGTGCTGCCGCTGTCGCGGCCGATCCTGGCATCCGTGGCGATCTTCGTGTTCATCGGAGCGTGGAACAACTTCCTGTGGCCGTTCCTCGTCATCAACGACACCACGCTCATGACGCTGCCGGTCGGACTCCAGACCGTGATCAGCGCCTACGGCGTGCAGTACGCGCAGGTCATGGCCCAGGCCGTGCTCGCCGCGCTCCCGCTCATCGTCGTGTTCCTCATCTTCCAGAAGCAGATCGTCAAGGGAGTCGCGACGAGCGGCTTCGGCGGTCAGTGATCCCGCACCCCCGCACCCCGGCATCCGCCGCAACCAAGGAGAGCAATGTCTCACGCCCGCATCACCATCGACCGCGACTTCACCATCGCCGACGTTCCCCGGAGGCTCTTCGGGTCCTTCGTCGAGCACATGGGGCGCTGCGTGTACACCGGCATCTACGAGCCGGGGCACCCGCAGGCCGATGAACGCGGATTCCGTCAGGACGTTCTGTCCCTGGTGAAGGAGATGGGGCCGACGGTCGTGCGGTACCCGGGCGGCAACTTCGTCTCGGGTTACCGCTGGGAAGACGGCGTCGGCCCGGTCGAGGATCGCCCGGTGCGCATCGACGGTGCCTGGCACACCATCGAGACCAACGCCTTCGGCCTGCACGAGTTCATGGACTGGGCGAAGGAGGCCGACGTCGAGGTGATGGAGGCGATCAACCTCGGCACCCGCGGCGTCGAGGAGGCCCGCGCACTCGTCGAGTACACCAACCACCCGGGTGGCACGTACTGGTCGGACCTGCGCCGCAAGAACGGCGCCGAGCAGCCCTTCGACATCAAGCTGTGGTGCCTGGGCAACGAGCTCGACGGGCCGTGGCAGATCGGCGGCAAGACCGCTGCCGAGTACGGCCGTCTCGCACAGGAGTCGGCCAAGGCCATGAAGCTGGTCGACTCATCGATCGAGCTCGTGGCGGTCGGGTCGTCGAGCAGGTCGATGCCGACGTTCGGGTCGTGGGAGCACACCGTGCTCACCCACGCCTACGACGAGGTCGACTTCGTCTCGATGCACGCGTACTACCAGGAGCACGACTGCGACACGGAGTCGTTCCTCGCGGAGTCGGTCGATATGGACGGCTTCATCGAGGGCGTCATCGCGACGGTCGACGCCGTGAAGGCCGCCGGCAAGCACACCAAGCAGGTCGACATCTCGTTCGACGAGTGGAACGTGTGGGATCAGCGCAAGTACAACGACGTCGAGGCGGGCGAGATCGCGAAGGCCGGCTGGCGCGAGCACCCGCGCCTCATCGAGGACACCTACTCGGTGACGGATGCCGTCGTCGTCGGCACCCTGCTCAACAGCCTGCTGCGGCACGGAGACCGCGTGCGCATCGCCAACCAGGCGCAGCTCGTGAACGTGATCGCGCCGATCCGCTCGGAGGAGAACGGTCCGGCCTGGCGCCAGACCAGCTTCTGGCCGTTCGAGCGGATGGCGCGGCTGGCGAAGGGGCGCATCCTGCGCCTCGCCGTCTCGGCCTCGCAGATCGCGACCAAGCGCTACGGCGACGTCGATTCGGTCGATGCGGCCGCCACGTGGGACGAGGAGACCGGACGCCTGGTGGTGTTCGTGGCCAACCGCTCGCTCGACTCGGCGAACGACCTGACGATCGATCTGCACGGCCTCGGCGACCTGCGCGTGCGTCAGGCCGAGACGCTCACGATCCCCGAGGGCGGCGACCGCCGGACCGCCAACCTCGAGACGACCCCCGACACCGTGCACATGGTGCCGCTCGCCGCCGCCGAGATCGTCGACGGCACGGTGCGCGCGACCCTGCCGGCCCTGTCGTGGTCGGTCATCGAGCTCGAGGTGACGCGCGCCTGACCCCCTGGGTCCCTGAGCCTGTCGAAGGGCCCCACCACCCCGGGTCCCTGAGCCACCCCGGGTCCCTGAGCCTGTCGAAGGGCCCCAGACCGCGAAAGGGCCCGGCATCCATCTCGGATGCCGGGCCCTTTCGCGTGCCAGAGCGGATGCCGCGACTACTCCCAGACGACCTGCGGGGTCTCGGCCGCGAAGTCGACCTTCGGGGTCTTCAAGGCCGCGCCCGTCGCCAGGTACCTGCTGCCGCTCGGCGACTCGAACGTCGTGCTCATCCCGACAGAAGACTCCCATCGGGCTACCGTGCCGTCGGTCACGACGGTGACGGCGGCGAGCTTCGATTCCGACTCCAACGGGAGTTCGCGAGTAACGGTGCCATCCACGGGCGTGGGCCCGTTTTCCCCCGAATCGATGACGTCGTCTCCGCAGGGCGTCGTCAGAGTCTTCATCGCCGCGCACTCCTGGAGCGAGGCCGCGACGAGAGACCGGTACGTGGCCGTCGCGGCATCCGTGAGCACGGGGCGGAGGCCTTCGTATCGGTCTGATTCGTGCCCGCTGGCGACCACGACCGGCTCCCCCCGTTCGATCGTGAAGTTCGTGTTCGCGACGGCGAACTCATACGTCCCCGGGAAGAGCGTCAGCTCCCCCTCCACCGGGATGCCGTTCACGGTCAGACCCATCCCCGCGAACTCGTCCGTCGGAATGGTCTGCGTGCCGCTGAGGATGGCGAGGTCTCCGCTGAGCCCGATGCTCACCGCGATGTCCTGCGACACGGCCGTGTCACCGATCCGGAAGGAGACCGGCACCGCCACCTCGTCGTCGGCTATCTCCTCTGCCTCGCCCACGTCGATGTCGGTGATCGGCCCGCGTTCGAGAGACGCGGCGAGCATCTCATCGTTCAACGTCTCACCCTCGGCGAGGCCGAGAGCGACGTACTCGAGCGCGGCATCCGCGTCTCCATCGGCGAGGGCGTGCAGGTAGCCATCGACGAACTCCGAGGGCGATGCGGTTTCGTCGGATTGCTCCGAAGTCCCCGGCCCGCCGCCGCTGAGAGCCGGACTCATGAACGCGACGACGACCACGACCAGGGCGGCGACCACCGCGACGATCGTCGCCGTGGTCGTCCACCCGCGCCTCCGGGGCTGGGAGTCGAACGGATCAGGCGTCACTCCCAGACGACCTTCGGGGTCTCCACGGCGAAGTCGACCTTCGGGGTGAGGAGGCCCGAGTAGTAGGTCGTGTACGTACCCCGCTGACCCTCCGCGTTCTGCGCCTCGACGGAGATGTCGATGCCGAAGCTCTCATACGTCGAGACCACGGCACGGTCACTCACCTCGCCGACGAGTCCGGCGAGGGCCGCTTCGCCCTCGGCGTTCATCACGCGAGTCACCGTTCCGTCGACGACGGCGTATCCGTCCTTCTCCATGCCGGTCACGTCCATGCCGCACGGGGTGTTCAGCGTCTTCATCGCCAGGCACTCGCGCAGCGAGGTCGTGACGAGCTCGCGGTATGTCGCGATCCCTGAGTCACTCAGCGCGGGCCGGAGCATCGAGACTGCCTCCTCGCTCTTCTCGTCGGCGACGACGAGAGTCGACTCTCCCTCAACGGTGAACTCCTCGAGGGACGTGCCGAATTCGTAGGTACCGGGGAAGACCAGGGCGTCGTCCGGCACCTCCACGCCGTTGACGGTCAGCCCGACGTCGTCGAAGCCGTAGGTCGAGACCCGCGCGGCGCCGTCGAGCATCGTGATGTCACCGTCGTACGAACTCTGGTACATCTGGAATTCGCGCGACACCTCCTTGCCGCCGATGGTGAACGTGGCCGTCACGGTCACGTCGCTGTAGTCGCCCTCCTCGGCTTCGCCGACCTTGATGTCGTCGATGGGTCCGAGCTTCAGCGATGCCTCCAACACCTCATCGGTGAGCAGCGCGGCGCTGTACGACGAGGTGTCGATGTACTTCACCGCCTCCTCGGCATCCCCCTCGGAGACGGCCGTGAGGTAGGCCTCGACCCATTCCTCCGGAGTGGCCGCCGCCGGTGCGGCCTCGTCCTTATCGCCGCCCGCGCTCGAGCTGCCGCCGCCGAGCAGCGGCACGATGACGGCCGCCGCGAGGACCAGCAGAACGACGACGCCGCCGGCGATGATGCCGATGATCGCGCCGGTGGGCTGCTTCTTGTTGGGGCCGAACTCCGCACCCGCGGGCGCAGGAACAGGGCCCGGCGCATATCCGTGACCGGGAGCAGGAACGGGACCCGGTCCGTATTCCTGGCCGGGAGCGACGGGGGCGGGCTGCGGCTCCCCCGCCGGCAGCTGGTGTCCGCCGGGAAGGTACGCCGCCGCATCAGGAGCGGGCGGTGTCACAGGATTCGTCGGCGGGGTTCCCGGGTACCCCGGGGCAACCACTGGCGGCGGTGTCCCCGGCGTCGCGTCGGGTGCCGCACCGACGGGCGCGGGATCGTTGGACTGAGGGGTCTCCGGTGTCTCGTGTTCACTCACAAGAACAGCATAATGTCCTCATTTGTGGCATATCGGTATGCCTTTCCACTCCCGTGAGAGGCGAGCGCCCGGCCCCCGCACCCACCGCCCGCGCTACGCGAACCGCGCGACCTGCACGAGGGTCGCCCCCGATCCCCGACGCACGAACCGCCCGCGCCCCGGCACCATCTGCTCGGCGTACACCTTCGCCAGCAGCGGGCCCTCGCCGCGATCGCCGCTCATCACCAGCGTCGATCCGCCGGTGTCGCGCAGCGCCTGGAGCGACGAGTCGAACATCGCCCGCGATGCCCCCAGCACCGGCCGGGTGAGCACGACGTTCAGGCCGAGGTCGCGCGCCGAGGCGAGGTACGGCAGCAGCGGCCGCAACGGCTCGGTGCCGCCCGCCGCCAGCACGTCGAAGTCGTCGATCACCACGAGGATCCTCGGCCCCGATGCCTTCGCTGCCTGCCGCTTCTCGAGTTCCATCGCGATCGACTCCGCGAGCTGGCGCGCCAACGGAGCGGTGGCGGCGTGCCCGCCGAGGTACGGCTCGGGCACCTCGTCTGCGAGATCGCCGCGCACATCCATCAGCGCGATGACCAGGTCGTCCGGCGTGTGGCCCGCGAGCGCGCCCCGGACGATGCCCCGCAGCACGGTCGTCTTTCCGCACCCGGTGTCTCCGAGCACCATCAGGTGCGGATCGTTGCGCGCGAGGTCGAGCGAGAACGCCTTCATCGTGTCCTGCCGCAGCCCCAGGGGGATCATCGACGGATCGATCCCGGCATCCGCAAGCGTCTGCGGGTCGAGGTCCTCCGGAAGCAGCCGGATGGGCGCCGCCTCCGGCCCCGCCCACGACTCCGCAGACTGCCGCGCGAGCGCCTCCAGCATCTCGCCGACGCCCACCGAGTCGTCGTCCTCGAGCACCGGGAGCGCCACCTGCGCGAACTCCGAGGCATCCGTCAGCGCACGCCCTGGTTCATCGCGCCGCAGCGACGACGAGAGCTTGCGCGAGACCTGCGAGTCGCTCGGGTCGTTGAGCCCCAGTTCGATCCGCGTGCCGATCACTCCCTGCTGCGGCGAGCGCAGATCGTTCCAGCGATTGAGCGTGACCACGACGTGGATGCCGAAGCTGCCGCCGCGATCGAGGAGACGCTGCAGCGCCCCCTCGTACTCCTCGAAATCGGCACGCAGCGTCGCATAGCCGTCGACGAGCAGCACGACATCGGCCGAGGGCAACTGCGGGAGTTCGCCGGCGGCGTGCCGGCGACGCAACTCATCGACCGAGTCGATCCCCTCCGCGCGGAACGCCTGCTCGCGCACCCCGAGCATGGTCGTGAGCTCCTCGAGCACGCGACCCACCCGCTCCCGATGCCCGCGCGTCGCGACACCACCCACGTGCGGGAATCCCTCGATGCGTGCGAGGCCGCCGCCGGTGAGGTCGAGTCCGTACACGCTCACCTGGCGCGGTGTACGGGTCACCGCGATCGACGCCGCGACCGTTCGCAGGAAGGTCGAGCGACCGGACTGCGGTGCGCCCATCACGCTGACATGCCCGCCGGAGCGGGTCAGATCGAGCCTCCACGGCTGCTGGCGCTGCTGCACCGGTTCATCGAGCAGACCGATCGGAATGCTCAGCCCCGCGGCATCCTCGATCGCACCGCTCGACGGCAGCAGCCCACCGAGCGTGACCCGCGTGGGAAGGGGCGGTAACCAGACCGGACGCGTGCGGACCGCGCCCTTCGCCAGCCCCTCGACGGCTACGTCGACCACTGTTCGCTCGAGCGGCATGTTCTCCGTCGCGGAGATCTCCTGCACCCCCGCGGCCCCGTCGGCCTCGACCGCGGGGAGCGGCTGAACGACGTCGTACGCCGAGATCATCCTCATCCGTGGCACCTCGGTCGTCTCGACCGGCCGATCCCGGAGGTCGTCGACGGGCCCCGAGACGTAGCCCGCGCGCAGTCGGGTGTAGATCGAGGTGTCGACCTTGAGGTAGGCGTAGCCCGGGATCGCCGGCAGGTGGAACGCGTCCTGCGTGTCGAGCACCATGGCGCTCTCGGCCGCCGAGAACGTGCGCAGTCCGATCCGATACGACAGATAGGTCTCGAGCCCGCGGAGCTTGCCCGCCTCGATCCGCTGGCTCGAGAGCAACAGGTGCACACCGATCGAGCGGCCGATGCGTCCGATCGTGAGCAGCAGATCGACGAACTCCGGCTCCGCGGTGAGGAGCTCGCCGAACTCGTCGATCACGAGGAACAGATGGGGCAACGGCGGCAACTCGGGGCGACTGCGTCGGAGCTGCCGGTACTGCGTGATCGATGCCGAGTTGTCGGCGGCCTTGAGGAGCTGCTGGCGGCGCACGACCTCCCCATTGATGCTCGCGCGCGCCCGCTCGGTGAGCTGCGGATCGTCGGCGAGGTTGTCGATGATCCCGGCGACGTGGGGGAGACGCGCGAACGGTGCGAACGCCGCCCCGCCCTTGTAGTCGACGAGGATCATGCTGAGATCGTCCGGCCCGTGCGTGGCTGCCAGCCCGAGCACGAGGGTGCGCAGCAGCTCGCTCTTGCCCGACCCCGTCGCACCGATGCAGATGCCGTGCGGCCCCATACCGAGCTGCGCGGATTCCTTGAGGTCGATGAGCACCGGAGCGCCCGCGTCGTCGACTCCGATCGGCACGCGGAGGAAGTCCGCGGAGGAGCGCGGCACCCATGCCCGACGCGGATCGATCTGCGCCACGTCGCCGAGGCCGAGGAGTTCGCCGAGGTCGGGCGCCACCGCATCGGTCGCCTCGGCCGCCGTCGCCCTGCTCATCCGCAGGGCGGCGAGCGGACGCGCGATCGTCTCGAGCAGCGCCTGCCCGACGGCATCCGCCGCGCAGAGCACCGGGTCCCCCGGCTCGGCCGGGTTCTCGATCGCGCAGCCGACCGCATCGACCGCGACGCGGGCGACGACGTGCTCGGGCTCCTTGAGGCGATCGTCGACGAGGTGCACGATCGTGATGCCCAGGTCAGCGGCGTCGAGCACCGAGTCCCAGCGCGGCGGAGTCGTCGCGTATCCGTCGCCCTCATCGACGAAGAGCACGAGCCGCACGGGCCGGATGCGGCGTCCGGCCCGGCGTGCCGCCGTCGTGGCGGCCACGCGATCCCGCAGTTCCGGCGCGATCAGAGCGAGCAGGTCGTCGAGCGTCGGCGCGATGCGGCGCGCCACGGGCTGATCGGCGGCAGGGCGCGGCGCTCCTGCGTGCGGGAGCAGGTCGAATCCGCGCCAGTCGCCGAGGGCGGATGCGGGGATCACGGCCGCGAGATGCACCTCGTCGGGAGAGTGGAACGTCGCGATCTGCACCGCGATCGATCGCGCCACCTGCAACACCCGCGTCCGGTCGCCGACGATCGCGTACTGCCCGCCCGTCGAGAGGTCGATCGTCGCCGGCATCCCCTGCACCACTCCCGCGGAGCGCACCAAACGCTCGGCGGCCGCCTTCATGATCGGGTCGTACGGCTGCACCGGATTCGATTCCTCGGGCAGCACCACCGGAAGCACCGGGAGGTCGCCGGTGCCGATGCGCACCTGCAGGAAGTCGGGGTCGGATGGGCGGCATTCCCAGCGACGCGCCGGGTCGTGCCCGAGCTCGACGAGCGCCGAGGGCGACGGATGCCGGGTGAGCGCCGCCCTCCGCACGTGCGCCACCCGATCGCGCTGCTCGGCGCGGACGTGCTCGAGGTGGTCGAGATAGCGCTCGCGCTGCATTCGACGCTGACGTGCCGCGTTTCCGCGCGTCGTGAAGGCCATGCCGATGCCGCCGACCAGAGCGACGACGAGGATCACCGCGCCGATCACGACGAACATCGGGTTGCCGCGGAGGAGCACCATCATGGTGATCGACGAGAGGCTGCCGACGATCGGCAGCACCGACTGCACCGGGAAACCGGCGGCGTTGTCGTTGCTCGCCGGCGGAGCGGTGAGCACGATGCCCTCCGGGGATTCCGCCGGGAGGACGGCCCGAGCAGGACGATGGACGATGGACTGCGTCATGCGCCGACCTTCCCGACGAGTGTGCCCGCGAGACGGAGCAGGGCCTGGCGCGCCCGGAAGGATCGCGCCGGCTCTCCCCCGGCCAACGCCGTATCGTGCGGCACGACGATCACCGGCTGCTCGGTCTGCGCCGCGATCACCGCGGGAACCCGTCGCGATTCCCTGCTCGCGTCGACGAGGGCGACGACCGCCCGCGGACTCCCCGGCAGGGCGTCGATCGCCTCGACCACGACCCGGGCCAGTTCCGCCCCCTCGCGCCGTGCGGGAGCGACGACGCAGACCGCATCGCAGAGCCCGGCGATCTCAGCGATCTCACGATCGGGATCACGCGGACCGAAGTCCGCGATCACGAGGTCGTGGAAGCGCATGACGGGTGAGACCTCACGCTCCCACGCGGCGACCGGGCGGGCCGCGGCATCCGACGGTCGGGCCCCGAGCACACCCGACGTCATCTGCAGCAGCTGCCGAGCGTCGCCGCTCGTGCGGAGCACGCGTCGGTCCCGACGCGGTGACGTCTCGACGATCCCGAGCCGCCGGGCGAGGTCGCCCTCGGGCGAGAGGTCCGCGACGAGCGGTGGAGCAGCGCGCCGTCGAGCGACGAGGCGTACGATCTCACCCGCGACCGTCGTCGCACCTGCTCCGGCGGAGAGCTGGACGAAGCCGATCCGACGGACCGTGCTCATCGGTCGAGTGATCGCGGCATCCCACGCCGCGAACCGGGTGAGGAGCGCTGCACCGCTGCCGAACATCGCCACGGGGATCGCCCCGCGGTCGAACGGCATCACGCACCCCCTCCGAACAGTGCGAGCAGATCGGCGTAGATCCCGAAGACTCCCACGGCCATCGGCACGATCGCGATCACGGCAGCGGTCTCCAGCGCGTCGCCGAAGGAGCGGAGCCGCGCTCGCTGATGCGCTTTCGGGCGGGCGAGCCCGGCGATGGCCGCTGTCACGCCGATCACCACGGCACCGGCGACGACGGTCCACCCGAGCGAACCGTTCACGATCAGGGTCGCCGCGGCGACGGCGCCGATGCCGATCCCGGCTGCCCAGAGAAGGAAGCCCTGCGACCGGAGCGGGAACGCCCGCGATCGCAGCAGCACCACGAGCGCGAGCGACGCCGCGAGGAGCCTCGGCCAGACGGCATCCGTCATCCAGAGGACGATGCCGCAGAGGACGAGCACCGCGGCCAGCACCGCCACGACCCAGTCGAGGGTGCGATACGCGTCGGACACGGCGCCCAACGCGGCGGGTCTCGGCAGATCGGCGCTCTCGGCCGCCCGATGGTCGAGGCCCGTGAGACCGGAGGCCGAGAGCGCGAGCCACGGCACGAGTCCGAGGAGCACGGCGGCGACGACGCCGATCACCGCGGCCGCCTGATCGTGGCGCATGCCCATCACCAGTGCCGTCAGCAGCGGCACCGTCAGCACGATCCCCAGGGCACCGCCGACCATCGCGCCGCGCGAGCCCCGCGCGACCCCTCCCCCGATCAGGAGCACCGCCGACCAGACGAGCGCGACCCACAGAGCGGTGATCGGAAGGACGGATGCCGGGTGCGCCGCGGCCTGAGCCGCCGCCGCGTGCAGCGCGGCAGGCACGCCCGCCCCCACCGCCGCGGTCACCATGACGGCCGCCGGCCGACGTCGGCCGAACAGACCGAAGCCCACGGCGAAGACGAGGAGCAGGCCGAGCAGACCGAAGCGCACGGCACCGCCGGCGACGCCGTCGAACGGCACCGCGATCGACGCGGCAGCCGCGGACAGCGCGACGACGACCGCGCCGACGGCGGCCCTCGATGCGTCGCTCCAGCGGTCGTCGCGGTTCTCGAGCTCGTCGGCGAGCACGTCGACCACGTCGATGACCATCGGTGGCGGCGGCGCGGAATCGAACGGGAGCAGGCGCAGCACCGAACCGTCGACGAGACTCTGCTCACGGGCGGAGCGCTCGAGGTCGAGCGAGTCCCCGATCGCGGTGACGAGCGCGAGGGGGCGTCCGCCGGCACCGGAGGGCTCCGCCAGAGCATCGATCAGCTGCGGCAGCAGACTGCCGAGCGGGTCATCGCTCGACACCGCGATCTCGGCGCGCCGAGACGAACCCCGAACGCTCAGGCGCGTGTAGTCGCTCACACCGTCTCCTCTTCGATGATGCTGATCGACGCGTTCTGCCGCGCCTTCTCCGCCGCCTGCGCCTGGAGCAGGTCGGTGACGAACGAGATGCCGACGCACACCGCGCAGGCGAGCGCCGCCACGATGAGGGAGGCGATGAATCGGCGGACGTTGTCGTTCACCGTGCGTCGATCCGGGATGCGCCCGTGCAGCAGTACCGAACCGAGCCGAAAGCGCTGCGTGCGCGCCTCCTCGATGAGGGCGCGATCGCGGAGGTCAGGCATGGTGCACTCCTCGGGAGGCTTCGTCGCGTTCATCGGCCGCATCGGAGACACCCCGGCGATCCCGGCGGGAGCCGGCGATCGTGAGGCTGCGATCACCCAGCCAGAGCACGGCGTCCGCGGGCATGCGCGTGGGCACGAACGGGTCGAGCGACGCGCGCTCCACGCCGACCTCCATCGCCGTCCCGTTGGCGGAGCCGAGGTCGGTGACCCACACGCTCTCGCCGTCCCATTCGAGCCGGGCGTGGGTCTTCGACAGTGTGCGCGAGAGGTCCGGCCAGGAGAATCGCTGCTCGCCCCGGGCATCCGTCGTCGGGTTCCTGCCGACGACCAGAGCGCGCGCGAACGGAAGTCGCTGACCCGAGTCCAGCAGCGCGACGGTGTTCGTCGCCCGCGCGGGCGGATGCTGCGCGGCGGCGCGCTCGGGGAACCGGTAGAGCGCCACGGCGGAGGAGATCGGATCGCGACCGCGACGGATGTCGAGCACCCGGAGCCGGCGACCGACGAGGTCGGCGACGAGGAGGCGTCCGGAGGGGCATCCGCTCGATCGCTCGACGATGCGGAGCCCGAACATCCGCGCGCCGAGCGTACGCCCGTCGTAGGCGAGGGCGATCACCTGACCCCCTGCGATCCCCAGCGTGAGCAGCACGAGCCCCGCACCCGCGAGAGTCTCCCCTGCCGCAGACGCCAGCACGGCGCAGATCAGCGGCACGAGAACGGTGAGGGTGTCCGATACCAGGGCGGGACACCACGCCCTGGTATCGGCTCGCACGCTGTAGACGAACGCGTCGACGCCGCCATCCGTCTTTCCAGCCGTGCTCATGACCCCCCTTTGTGGAGTGCGCCCCACGCGCACCCACGGTCGGCGAGTTTATACATACGAGGACACCTCGTGATGACCGCCTGTGGATAACTTCGCGATTCTCGGAGACCGTTTTGTTACGCTCCCGGCGCTCGACCGTGGGGGTCGAGCAGACCGGAGGAAGTGAAATGAACAGTGAAGGTTGGCGCGTGGATCCGGACGGGGTGGCCGGAGTGCTGGCGGGTGTGGACGACACCGCATCGCGATTCGAAAAGAGTCGCGATGAGATCGAGGAGGCGGCGTTCGAGGGCGGGGAGACCCTGATCGCCGATGGCCGGACGGCGCTCTCGTCGGCCTGGGAGGTGTTCCTCGAGGACCGCCGACTCGTGCCGGGCAAGATCATGTACGCGATCAACGCCGCGGCCGGCGCCGTGAGCGAGGCGACGGTCGCCGTCGTCGCCGGCGACGAGCAGATGGCGGGCGAGATGCGCACCGCTGCGCAGAGGGCGGAGGATGCGTGGGGCATCTCACCGCCGCCTGCCGCCCGCTGGAACGGAGGGCGGCGATGAGCGTCTCGGAGGAGCTGCCGACGGTGCTCCCCCCGTCGGCGCTCGAGGCTCTCGCCGGCCGGCTCGACCTCGCCGCGGAGAAGATCGAGTCCGCGATGACGGATGCCGCCGATCGGTGGGAACGGCTGCACGAGGTCTTCGATGTGCGCGGGGCGGAGGGTGCCTACGATCTGCTCGACCGCCCCGTGCGCGCCTCGCAGGACTTCGCCGGCGCTTTGCACGATGCGCGTGATCGCCTCGTCTCCGTCGCTTCGGAGGTGCTCCCCGACCTTCGGCGGCGCCGCGAAGACCTCGCGGCGCGGATCGATGCCGTCAACATCCGCGCGACCGCCGCGGCGCTCGACGTCGCCGCCGCGGAGGCGCGGTTCGTGCGGGCCCGTGACGCCGAAGATGCCGAAGCGGCCATGCCTCGCGCATCGCGGGAACGGCTCTCGGCGTGGGCCGAGCAGCACGCGGCCGAGACCTCCGTCGGAGAGCTCGAGGGCGAGATCGCCCGGCTGCGACGCGATGTCGAGCAGGCCGAAGAGGGCTTGGCGAGCAGTCTCCGCGGGATCAGTGGCGGCGACACCGTGTCGGATGCCGGGGGTGGACCGGTGGACATCGCGCAGAACTACTGGGGTGCGTCGCAGTCGCCGTATCCCGGCGGCGCCGGGGTGGCCATCGGACTGGAGGAGCGGCTCACCCGCTCGCTGTCGGATGCCTCGGCGAGGCGGATCTCGTGGATGGGGCGGGCGGATCGCGACGACGTGCGCGCCTGGGTCGACGGCCACCCGGACTTCGCCGCCGCCGTCGGGATGGTCGACCCCGAGAAGGCGCAGCGATTGTGGGCGCAGACGGAGCCGGCATCCGCGGCGCAGCTCTTCGCCCTCGCTCCGTTCGCGATCGGCAACCTCAACGGCATCTCGGCGACGGTCAAGAACCGCTACAACCGGGAGACGCTCGCCCAGCTGCTCGCGAGCGATGATCTGCGCGGGGACTACCGTGCTCATCTCGAACGGCTCGAGGAGGAACTCGACAAGCCGGATGCACCGAAGCTGCTCTCGCTCTTCCAGGAGACCGTCGACGGCAGCCCGCGCGCGAGTATCGGGTGGGGCGACATCGACCACGCGGACCAGATCACGACGCTGTCGCACGGCATCACCGAGGATCTGGCAGCGTTCCCGGACTGGGCGCACAGCGCGCAGACGATGCAGACGGAGGTCTCGAACCGCACGTCTGCGACGACCGCGACCGTGCTCTTCATGGAGTGGGATTCCGGGGACATCCCGGAGGTCGAGCACATCGAGCGTCCCTACAACGGCGCTGTGCGGCTTTCCCATCTGCTCCACGGATTCCGTGCGCAGAACCCGGGCACCCAGCTGAACCTCGGGCTGCATTCCCTCGGCACGACGATGGGAGCGCAGATGATGGCCGACAATCCGAAGCTCGTCAGCAACGCGTGGTTCTACGGCTCTGCGGGCATCAACGGGCAGACGGCCCACGCGCTGGAGCGGCAGATGGATGCCGGCGACCTCGTGATCCACGCGACGTACGCGCAGCCGGAGCCCACCAGCCCGGACGACTGGGTCGCCCCCATCGGCCGCATGGGCGAGCACCCCGTGGACCCGGCCGACATCGACGGTGTACGGAACTTCAGTTCGGAGGGCGGGATCATCCACGACAAGCCCCGCGGCAATGGACCGGAGGTCACGGAGCGCGGACTCGCGACCGACGGGCACAACGCACAGCGCTCGAGTCTGCCCTACTACCGGGTGAACCCGGGTCAACTGCTGCTGAGCCCCCTGTGGGCGGCGTTGCACCCCTGGGAGGCACCCGCCGTCGGCTACCTCGACCCCGATTCGCAGTCGTTCAAGCAGTCCGTCGTCGATATCGCCCACGCAGCCGAGAATCCGCGTTCGGACGAGTAACGTCCTCACTCATCGGAGAAAGGGTTTCGGGCGCGGTCTGTGGATAACTTCCGCGTCATCGCAGGCCGCCCTGATACTCTCTCCTGGCCCATCGGGGGCGATGGCGTCTTCGCGACCGCGAGGACGGGAGGGCAACGAAAGGAAGACCGGAGCATGAAGTTCGATATGGGGGCCGAGACGCTCAGCGTCCTCGGCAAGCAGACGTCGGGATCCAGCGACGACCTCGGCGCGCTCGTGAAGCAGCTCGTGGTCGCCGCCGACCCGCTGATGCAGGTGCACGCGGGTGCGGCGAAGGCCGCATTCGACAGCTTCAAGGGCCGCACCGATGAGGTCGCCGCCGAGCTGAACTCTTCACTCGCCGCTGTGCTCGGAGGCATCTCGGGCATGGACCGCGCGTTCCGCGAGGGAGAGTCCGAGATGGTCGATCAGACCCGTGGAGCCGAGAGCGGTGCATCGTTCGAGGCCGCCCGCTTCGGCGGATCGCGCTGAGAAGAAGGAGACAGACAATGGCATACGAAGATCGCCGCGCTTACAGCGTCGCCGCCTCGCAGGAGGTCCAGGGAGAGTTCAACCGCGTCTCGGGTCTGCTCGAGAGCCTGATCGCCGACCGCGACAAGGCCGTGCAGAACGCCATGGCCGACTACTCCGCCGACGGGGTCTCCGAGGAGTACCGCGGCAAGGAGCTGCGGTGGAAGAACGCCGCCGACGAGGTGCGCAACATCATCACGCTGCTGCGCAGCACGATGGAGAGCAACGACGGCACCGCCTCGCAGGCGGGTGCTCGCGCACGCGCGGCCGTCGAGAACATCGGCTGACGCCCGCGAGCGGATGCGTCACCGAGAGAGCCTGGGTCCCTGAGCCTGCCGAAGGGCCCAGGCTCTCTCACGCGTGAACGGGCATCAGCCCGCGACGTGCCGCTCGTCCGGGCCGACGTACTCCGAGAGTGGCCGGATCAGCGCGTTGGCACCGGCCTGCTCGATCACATGCGCCGTCCACCCGGTCACCCGCGCCGCGACGAAGAGGGGCGTGAAGGTGAGGGTGTCGAACCCGATCAGGTTGTACGCCGGACCCGAGGGGTAGTCGAGGTTCGGGTAGATGCCCTTGCGCGCGACGAACTCCGACTCGAGCGCGTCGTACAGCGCCGCGACCTCCGGCTTGTCGAAGTGCTCGACGAGCGTGTCGAGAGCCGCCTTCATGGTCGGCACCCGCGAGTCGCCCTTCTTGTACACGCGGTGCCCGAAGCCCATGATCTTGCGCTTCTCGGCGAGGGCCTTGTCGAGCCACGCCTCGACGGCATCCGCCGACCCGATCTCGTCGAAGATGTGCAGCACGGCTTCGTTCGCTCCGCCGTGCAGCGGACCCTTGAGAGCGCCGATCGCCCCGACGACCGCCGAGTACAGGTCGCTGAGCGTCGACGTGATGACCCGCGCCGTGAAGGTGGAGGCGTTGAACGAGTGCTCGGCGTAGAGGATCATCGACCGGTTGAACGCGTCGACGACCACGGCATCCGCCTCTTCGCCGAACGTCATCCAGAGGAAGTTGGCCGAGTAGTCGAGGTCATCGCGCGGCTCGATGAGCTCCTGCCCGCGGCGGCGGCGCTGGCCGTAGGCCACGATCGCGGGGAGCGCCGCGAACAGGCGGATGCTGCGCTCGAGGTTCTGCTCCGGGCTGCCGCCGGCATCCAGCACCGATCCGCCCGCACCGGGGTCAGAGGCTCCGATCAGGCTGACCGCCGTGCGAACCTCGTCCATCGGGTGCGCGTCCAGCGGTACGAGGTCGATCGCGGCCCGCACGTTGTCGGCGAGAGCACGGTGCCGGCGCTCCTCGACGCGGAACGCCGCGAGCTCCTCCGGCGTCGGCAGCTCCCCGTGCCACAGCAGGTACGCCACGGCCTCGAACGACTGCGTGGCGGCGAGTTCCTGCACCGGGTATCCGCGGTAGAGCAGGCTGTTCGTCTCGGGATTGACCTTCGAGATGGAGGTCGTGTCGACGACGACCCCGGCGAGGCCCTTCTTGATGTCCGGTTCGGTCATGCTCACTCCTTCGTGTGCTTCGTGTGCTGCGGCGCTCAGCGACCGGGCTGGTCGAGCGTGAAGTTGAAGACACCCGAGTCGAAGTGGTTGTACGACTCGTAATCGATGAGCTCGTAGAGATCCGCGCGATGCTGCATCTCTCCGAGCATCGACGTGAGATGCCCGTCCGTGTTCAGCGTATCGAGCGCACGGCCCGCCGCGCCCATGGCGGTGCGCAGCAGCGACACCGGCCAGATGACGATGCTGACGCCCGCGCTCTGCAGCTGAGACGTCGAGAAGAGCTCGCTCTTCCCGAACTCGGTCATGTTGGCGAGGATCGGCACGTCGAGCGCGTTCGCCATCGCCTCGAACTCCGAGAGCTCGCGCATCGCCTCGGGGAAGATCGCGTCCGCACCCGCATCCACGAGCGCCTTCGCGCGGTCGATCGCGGCATCCAAGCCCTCGATCGCCCGGATGTCGGTGCGCGCCATGAGGAGGAAGTTCTCGTCGCGGCGCGCATCGGCGGCGGCGCGGATGCGCTTGATCGCCGTGCTCTCGTCGACCACGCTCTTGCCGTCGAGGTGCCCGCAGCGCTTGGGGTTCACCTGGTCTTCGATGTGCATGCCGGCGAGTCCGGCATCCTCGAGCTCCTGGATCGTTCGCGCGACGTTCATCGGCTCACCGAACCCGGTGTCGGCGTCGACGATCGCGGGCAGATCGGTCATGCGGGCGATCTGCTTGGCACGGCCGGCGACCTCGGTGAGCGTCGTGAGTCCGATGTCGGGGAGCCCGAGATCGGCCGAGAGTACGGCGCCCGAGATGTAGACGCCCTCGAAGCCCTTCTCATCGATCAGGCGCGCGCTCAGCGGATTGAACGCACCGGGGAAACGCAGCAGCTCGCCGCTCGCGAGGCGCTCGCGCAGCACGCGACGCTTCTCGGCCGGGGTGGTGGTGGAGTACAGCATCAGAACAGCCCCTTCGGAGCGTCCGCGGCGTCGAGCAGGCCGGGCTTCGCGACGATCGACAGCTCGCCGACCTCGGCCGCGGTCAGCTCGGGCAGGCGCTGCACGAGTTCGAGGAAGCGCTCGATCTCGGCGGGCTCGAGCACGGGCTCGGCCAGCAGCCGGAACTTGGCGATGTAGTTCTCGCGGGCGAAGGGGCGGGCGCCGAGCGGGTGCGCGTCGGCCACGGCGATCTCATCGACGACGGTCGAGCCGTCGGTCAGACGGAACTCGACACGACCGCCGAAAGCCTTCACGTCCGGGTCCTCGGAGTGGTAGCGACGGGTCCACTCGGCATCCTCGGCCGTGGTGATCTTGTGCCACAGCGCGACGGTGTCGTCCCGACCCGCGCGCGACGGAGCGTAGGAGTCGACGTGGTGCCAGCCGCCGTCCTGCAGCGCGACCGCGAAGATGTACGGGATGGAGTGATCGAGGGTCTCGCGCGATGCCGTCGGGTCGTACTTCTGCGGGTCGTTCGCCCCCGAGCCGATCACGTAGTGCGTGTGGTGGCTGGTGTGCAGCACGATCGCCTCGATGTTCGCGGGGTCGCGGAGGGCCGGGTTCTCGGTGCCGAGCTTGCGGGCCAGGTCGATCCACGCCTGGGCCTGGTACTCGGCCGAGTGCTCCTTCGTGTACGAGTCGAGGATCGCGCGCTTCGCCTCACCGGCGGCGGGCAGCGGCACCTCGTACGCGGCATCCTTGCCGTCGAGCATCCATGCGATCACGCCGTCCTCGCCCTCGTAGATCGGGGCGGGGCTGGTCTGACCGCGCATCGCCCGGTCGACCGCTTCGACGGCCATCTTGCCGGCGAAGGCCGGGGCGTGCGCCTTCCACGTCGAGATCTCGCCCTTGCGGCTCTGGCGGGTGGCGGTGGTGGTGTGCAGCCCCTGGCCGACGGCCTGGTAGATCGTCTCGACGTCGAGCCCGAGGAGCGTGCCGATACCGGCGGCGGCCGACGGGCCGAGGTGGGCGACGTGGTCGATCTTGTGCTTGTGCAGGCAGATCGCGCGCACGAGGTCCATCTGGATCTCGTAACCGGTCGCGATGCCGCGCACGAGCGCGCGACCGTCGGCGCCGGTGTGCTGCGCGACCGCGAGGATCGGCGGGATGTTGTCGCCCGGGTGCGAGTACTCCGCCGCGAGGAAGGTGTCGTGGTAGTCGAGCTCGCGCACGGCCACGCCGTTCGCCCAGGCCGCCCACTCGGGGCTGGTGCGGTGGTCGAGGGCCGCGCCGAAGAGGTTGGCGCCGACGCCGCCGGTCGACACCGGGTGGCTGAACGCCTGCGCGCGGGCGGCGTTGATCGGGGCGCGGGTGAGGGAGGCCGCGGCCACGGAGGCGTTGTCGATGATGCGGTTGATGATCATGTCGACGACCGGCTGCTCGACCTCGACCGGGTCGGCGGCGACCTCGGCGATCTTCCAGGCGAGCTGGTCTTCGCGGGCGAGGTTCTCGTCGCTGCGGTGGACGCGGACGTGGTGGGTGACGGTCATGGTCTTCCTTCGGTCGCGGGGGCTGTCGCCGGATCGGCGGGGAGGGAGTCGAGGATGCCGGTGAGCGCGTTGTGCAGGTGCACGTGCGTGGCGTGGGCGGCGAGGTCGCCGTCGCGGGCGGCGAGCGCCTGGGCGATCGTGCGGTGCTCCGAGGCGGATGCCGCGAGCCGCGCGGGCTTGTCGCGGGCCATGCGCCGCACCCGCACGAGGTGCGTGCGCACGGTGCGGAGGGCGGCGGCGATGTAGTCGTTGGCGACGGCCGCGTCGAGGGCCGCGTCGAAGCGGGCGATCAGGGCGTAGTAGGCGTCGCGGCCCTCGCCGGCTGCGAGGTCGACGTGCGCGAACTCCTCGGCGAGTGCGGCGAAGACGGCGGCGTCTCCGCGGGTGGCGGCGAGGCGGGCCGAGGTCTCTTCGAGCGCCCGGCGGATCTCGAAGAGCTCGCGGATGTCATCCGCATCGAGGTCGGCGACGACGGTGACGCGCGGCGACTGCTGCACGACGAGTCCGTCGGCGGCCAGACGGCGCAGAGCTTCGCGGAGCGGCGTGCGGCTGACGCCGAGGCGCGCGGCCTGCTCGACCTCGCCCAGCACGGAGCCCGCAGGAAGAGCCCCGGACTGGATGCCGTCGAGCAGCGCCGCGTAGGCGCGATCGCCGGCGGTAGTGCGCTCGACGGAGAGGGTCATGGTCTTAGTGTATACAAAAAGGCGTCCGTTCGGCGCTCATCGACGCGAGCGAGCACCTGACGTATACACTCCGCGACGCTCACGCTTTCTGGCGCGAGTACGGGTGCCAGTGGGTCGTGAGCGCTGCGATCATCACGCCGCCGGCCGGCGTCTGCTCGGGCACGAGCTCGAGCACGAGCCCCTCGGCAGCGAGATCGGCGAGCACCGCCGTGCGGAGCGCGACGATGCGCGCGCTGTCCTCGACCCCCAGCTCTTCGGATGCGTCGGCCTGGATCTCCGCTGCGCGCGCGTCGAGTTCGGGCTGCATGCGCTCGACGGCGACGTTGATCACCGTGTCGATCTCGAGCCTCTCCTGCGGGCGCAGCATCCGCACGAGCAGCACGAGCAGCATTCCGCCGACGCCGACGACGCCTCCGGCGATGACGAGCGGCGTCGCCCACGTTTCCGGACGGGAGAGCTGGAAGGCAGTCGCTGCACCGAGCGCGATCGCCAGACCGATCTGCAGGCGCACGACGGCCCGGTTCCACGGGCGCCAGCCCGCGACGGCGAGCACGACGAGGTCGGCGACGGTCGAGCCGCCCACCAGCACCGCGAGAACACCCTGCGTCGCTTCAGGATCGGTGCGGGCGCCGCTGGCGAGAGCAGCGCCGACGCCGGCCGCGAGGAGAGACAGGAACAGCACCGGGAACGTCCAGCCGCCGTGCGGACTCCGGCCGCCGTACTCCCGTCTCATCCGCCGTCGGCACTCGCGCCATGCGCCCACCGCTGCGGCATGGGCGTCTTCCCAGACCTGGAATGCGAGGTCTCGGTGCCCGACGACGCCGAACACAGCGAGTTCGACCCCCCTCGCGTCGATGTGCGCGCGATTCGGGGGCAGATTCGACCGCGTGCGCGCGACCTGCTCGGCGAGCTCCGCGGGGTCGCCCTCCTTCCCCGCTCGCGCTCGCTCCATGCCCACCAGGCTAGCGACCGCCGCGGGCGCGCCCCTTCGACAAGCTCAGGGAGCCAGTTCCCGTTACCGGGTTGCTGAGTCTGTCGAAGCAACCCGACCCGCGATCCCCTCCGGCACCGGCTCGACGAACTCCGTCGGCGGCGCAGGCTCGCCGAGCTTCACCACGACGACGCCCGCGAGCACGAGCGCTCCGCCGAGCGCCTGCAGCAGATCGGGCAGTTGCCCCAGCAGCAGCCAGCCGAACAGCAGCGCGGCGACGACCTCGGCGAGCGCGACGAACGAGGCCAGCCTCGATCCGAGCATCCGCGTCGACGCGATCCCCAGGAGATACGCGAGGGCCGTCGCGAGCACGCCCATCGCGAGCACGGGCACGAACCACGGCACGGTGCCGAAGCGGTAGGAGATGTCGTCGGTGCTCCAAGCGATCGGGAGGATGCCGACGGCTCCGGCGATCGTGAGTCCGACCGCGCCGAGCAGCAGCCCGCTGCCGGCGAGCGCGAGAGGCGGAAGTCCCGTGTCGGCCTTGGCAGACAGCACGAAGTAGGTGGCCGCGCCGACCATCGCGCCGAGCGCCCAGAGGATGCCGGCGACGTTGACGTCGGCACCGGTGACGATGTCGAGCATGAGCACGAGGCCGACGAAGGCGATCGCGGCGCCCAGGATGCTGCGGCGGCTGGGCTTCTCACCCCGACGGATCCAGAGCCAGAGGATGACCGCGACCGGGGCCGTGTACTCGATGAGCAGGGCGAGCCCGACGTCCATGACGGCGACGGCCTGGAAGTAGAACAGCTGCGTCGCGGTGACGGCGAGCAGTCCATAGGCGGCGATGATGCCGGTGTTGCGGCGCAGCAGGTGCCAGCGCCCGCGCAGGGTGAGGATCGTCGGGATGAGGAGCACGAGTGCGGCGACCCAGATGCGCGCGGTGACGGCGGCGCCGGGCGTCCACCCGGCGTCGATCAGGCCCCGCGCCCATCCACCCGACATGCCGAACGCGAAGGCGGCGCCGATCGCCAGCGGGAGACCCAGCTTCACGCCGCGCGCCGTCCGCACGTCATCGGTCACAGTGCTCATGGCATGTGACGCTACTCGCGGCGAACGTAAGATGTCAACATGATCTTCACCGATGACACGACGGATGCCCTGCAGGCATCCGTCTGGCTCGTGAACTCCGCCGAGCACCCCGACACGCTCGAGACCCTCGCCGACGAGGAGACCTTCCTCGAGGAGTTCCCCTACACGGGCCGACTCGACCGGGACGAGGCCGAACTCGCCGATCTGCGCAGCATCCGTCCGCGCCTGCGCGCCCTGCTGCTCGCGCCGCGCGACGAGATGGCCGCACGCGTGAACGACGTGCTCACCGACACCCCCGTCGCGCCGCAGCTCGTGCGCCACGGAGACACCGACTGGCACCTGCACGCCGTCGGCGACGAACGGCCTCTCGCCGAACGCGTGCTGATCGAGACCGCGATGGCCCTGGTCGACGTGATCCGGCAAGACGAGGGCTCGCGCCTCTCGATCTGCGACGACGAGACCTGCGAGGCGATCGCCCTCGACCTCAGCCGCAACCGGTCGAAGCGCTACTGCTCCCCCACCTGCGCCAACCGCAACGCGGTGGCCGCATACCGCGCCCGGCAGGCGGAGGGATAGCTGCGCACCTGCGCAGCAGACCCCGCGCAGATGGATGTAGACGTCAACCTGTAGTAACAGGTATGCTCACCTGTAATGACAGGTTGTGGCGCGATGCCCGACCAGCAATGACGCTGCGCGACGAGGAGCACCGATGCCCACCTTCCACACCCCGCCGATCCAGCCGATGGCGATCGCCTTCGACGCCGAGAAGCTGACCCTCACGCCCGAGGGCCCCACTCTCACCCGGCGGATGTCAGACCTCGAGGGACTCTTCCTCGACCACGACGCCTGGAAGGCCGCAGCCGAGGGCGACAACCCGGTCGTCTACACCGTCGTCAGCTCGCCCGTGCCCGAGATCGATCGCGAACTGCCCCAGTCGATCACCACGATCATGCCCGGCGACACCTCCGGCGAGCTCTGGATGACCAAGGGCCACCAGCACCCGAACCACCAGGGCGAGATCTACCTCGCGCTCAAGGGTCGCGGCGGGCTGCTCATGTTCGACGGCGAGCGCACCGAATGGCTCGACATGCTGCCCGGCACCATCGGGTACATCCCGCCGGGTTGGGCCCACCGCTCGATCAATACCGGCGACGAGCCCTACGCGTTCCTCGCGGTGTACCCCGGCGGCGCCGGTCACGACTACGGCTGGGTGCTCGAACACGGCATGGGATCCCGCGCCTACCGCGGCGCCGACGGCTCGGCCGACCTGCGCCCGTACACGACCGCGAGTTGAGCCGGCCATGCTGATCGCCCACGACCTCGGCACCACGGGGAACAAGGCTTCGCTGCACCACGACGATGGACGCCTGGTCTCATCGGTCACGGTGCCCTACCCCGCGCACTTCGCCGCAGGCGGTGTCGCCGAGCAGAATCCGCTCGACTGGTGGAACGCGGTCGTCGAGGCGACCCGCACCCTGCTCGCGAAGACCGGCACCCTCCCCACCGAGGTCGCGGGGCTCGTCGTGGGCGGCCAGATGATGGGCGCCGTGCTGCTCGACGCCGACGGCGAGCCCGCCCGCCCGGCGATCATCTGGGCCGACACCCGCTCGGGCGCGCAGCAGCGCGAGCTCGAGCAGGCGCTCGGTGCCGAGCACGCCTACGGCATCCTGGGCCACCGACTGAACCCCACCTACTCGGTCGAGAAGATCATGTGGGTGCGCGACAACGAGCCCGACGTCTGGGCGCGTGTGCGCCGGTTCTGCATCGCGAAGGACTTCATCGTGCTGCGCCTCACCGGTCGCCTCGCGACCGACCGCTCCGACGCCTCGGGCACCAACGCCTACGACCAGCGCACCGGCACGTGGTCGAGCGAGGTGCTGCAGGCGGCGCGCCTCGACCCCGCGCTGTTCCCCGAGATCCTCGACTCCACCGCGATCGCGGGCCCGCTGACGGATGCCGCGGCCGAGGCCCTCGGCCTGCACACGGGCGTGCGCGTGGTGATGGGCGGCGGCGACGGTCCGCTGGCCGCGGTCGGCTCGGGTGTGGTCGCACCGGAGGACGGCGCCTACGTGTGCCTGGGCACCTCGTCGTGGATCTCGTTCGCCGCGGATGCCCCGCTGCACGACCCGGCGATGCGCACCTTCACGTTCGACAACGTCGTGCCGGGGTCGTTCGTGCCCACCGCCACGATGCAGGCGGGCGGAGCATCCGTCCAGTGGATCGCCGAGGCGCTCTCGGCCGACCCGGCGCACCCCGACACGGGGCGACTCACCGCCGAGGCATCCGCCGACGTCGACACCGACGACCTCTATTTCCTGCCCTACCTGCTCGGCGAGCGCTCACCCCTGTGGGACCCGGACGCCCGCGGCGCCTTCGTGGGTCTCGCCCGTCACCACACCCGTGCGCACCTCGTGCGCTCGGTGCTCGAGGGCACCGCGTTCAACCTGCTCACGTGCATCCAGGCGTTCCGCGCCTCGGGCGCCACGATCGACCGCATCGACGCGGTCGGCGGCGGCGCGCAGAGCGACGTCTACCTCTCGGTGCTCGCCGATGTGTGGGGCGTGCCGGTGCGCCGTCGCACCATCGTCGAAGAGGCGAACAGCCTCGGCGCCGCGGTCACGGGTGCCGTCGGCCTCGGCCTCGCCGACTTCTCGGCCGCTCGCGCGCTCAGCGAGGTCACCGCCGAGTTCACGCCCGACCCCGCCCGCCACGCGGTGTACGCCCAGCGCCACGCGCGCTTCACCGACGCGTACACGGCCCTCGCCCCCTGGTTCGCCGGGCGACCGAGCGTCGAAGCGACGAACTGATGGGCGTCATCCTCGTCACCAGCCGTTCGTTCTCCGACGGCGATCTCGACCTGGTCGAGCGGGCGGCGGTCGCCGGGCACCGCATCCTCCGCGGCCCCGCGCACCACGACCTCGACGAGCTGCGCGTGCTGCTGCACGGGGCGGATGCCTGGATCGCCGGCACCGGCCCCGTGACCGGCGCGCATCTCGCCGCGGCGCCGAAGCTCAAGATCATCGCGCGCTACGGCGTCGGCACCGAGGCGGTCGATCTGGCCGCGGCCCGGAGCCGCGGCATCCCGGTGTCGAACACTCCGGGCGCGAATGCGGATGCCGTCGCCGATCACGCGGTCGGCCTGATGCTCGCCGCCCTGCGGTTCGTGCCCGACGGCGATCGCCGGGTGCGGGCGGGCGACTGGGGAGTGCGCCGGGGCCGTGAGCTGGGAGCGGCGACCGTGGGGATCGTGGGCTTCGGCCGCATCGGACAGGGGGTCGCGAAGCGGTTGAGCGGATTCGGATGCCGCATCCTCGCCGCCGACCCGTTCCTCCCCGCCGAGGTCGTGCGCGCCGCGGGCGCCGTGCCCACGGGGCTCGACGAGCTGTTCGAGACGGCCGATGTGATCTCGCTGCACGCGCCGGGCGGCCAGCTGCTCGTCGATGCCGGCCGACTCGCCCGCATGCGTCGCGGGAGCGTCATCGTCAACACCGCGCGCGGCGACCTGATCGACGAGGCCGCGGTCGCGGATGCCCTGCACGACGGCATCCTCGCCGGCTACGCGGCCGACACCCTCGACGGCGACACGGCTGCGAAGAACAGCCCCCTGCTCGCCGATGCCCTCGCCGATCGGGTGATCGTCACCCCGCACCTCGGCGCCCAGACGACCCAGGCCGTCGACAACATGGGCTCCCTCTCGCTCGACGACGTGATCGCCGTGCTGAAGGGCTCCGAACCCCGCTTCCCCGTGACCGCCCCGTAGGAGAACCCGATGACCACCTCCCTTCCCACTTCCCTCCCCGTCGACGCGGATACCGGCGCCGGATACATGGGCTTCGTCGGCGTGAGCACCGGATCGTCGTCGATCATGCAGGTGTTCCCCCGCTGGGCCGACGTGCTGGGCCTCCCGACCCGCGAGCTGGTCGGGCACGACCTCCCGATGGATGCCACGCCCGCGCAGTACGTCGCGATGGTCGAGCAGATCCGCGACGACCCGAACCACCGGGGCGCGCTCGTCACGACCCACAAGATGAACGTGTACGCCGCGGCATCCGATCTCTTCGACGAACTCGACCCGTTCGCGGTCTCGTGCAGCGAGATCTCGAGCATCTCGAAGCGCGGCGACCGCCTCATCGGCCGCGCGAAGGACCCGATCACCGTCGACCTCGCCCTGAACGACTTCCTGCCCGCCGACCACTTCGCCCGCACGGGAGCCGAGGTCGTCATCCTCGGTGCCGGAGGATCGGGCACGGCGCTCAGCTGGGCCCTCGCCGAACGAGCGGATGCCCCGACCCGCGTGACCGTGACGGCGCGCAGCGACGAGGCGCTGGAGCACCTGCGCGCCGTGCACGCGCAGCACGGCACCGCGGAGGGACTGATCCGGTACGTGCGCACCGACTCGCCCGCCGAGGCCGCGGCCCTGGTGGCGGCGGCACCGGCGGGCTCCGTGATCGTGAACGCCACCGGCCTTGGCAAGGACCGCCCCGGCTCTCCCCTGCCCGACGACGTCGTCTTCCCCGAGGACGCGTACGTGTGGGAGTTCAACTACCGCGGATCGCTCGAGTTCCTGCACCAGGCCCGCGCTCAGGAGCAGGCGCGGTCGCTCGTCGTCGTCGACGGCTGGCGCTACTTCATCCACGGCTGGTCGCAGGTGGTCGCCGACGTGTTCGAACTCGATCTGACTCCCGAGATCGTCGAGCAGCTCGCCGAGGCGGCGGAGTTCGCGCGCCGATGATCCGCACGGTCCTCGGCGACATCGACCCGGCGCTGCTCGGGGGGACGAACTATCACGAGCACCTGTTCCAGGTGAGTCCGCTGCTGCCCGGCGACGAGCTCGACGACGAGGCGCTCTCGGGCGCCGAGGCCGAGGGTCTGCGCGACAGCGGGTTCGCCGCGATGGTCGACGCGACCCCGTTCGGGATCGGACGCGACCCCGAGGCCGTCGCACGCATCAGCGCCGCGACCGGACTGCATGTCGTCGCGACGACCGGGCGGCACCGCGAGGCGCACTACGCCCCCGAGCATCCCATCCGCACCTGGGACGTCGACACCCTGGCCGCGCTGTTCGTGCGCGACATCGTCGAGGGGATGCCGGTCGACGACGCCGAGGTCACCACCTCGCCGACCTCGCGCACCGCGCACGCCCCCGACGGAGCCCCGGTGCGCGCCGGACTCCTCAAGGGTGGCATCGACTACTGGAGCATCAGCGACTTCGAGCGCACGACCCTCGACGCCCTCGCGGCCGCGCATCGCGAGACCGGGGCGCCGATCATGGTGCACCTCGAGTTCTGCACGGCGGCCCACGAGGTGCTCGATCTGCTCGCGGCCGCGGGCGCGGCATCCGATCGGATCGTGCTCGCGCACGCCGACCGCGATCCCGACCCGGGCCTGCACGCCTCGCTCGCCGAGCGCGGCGCCTACCTCGGTTACGACGGCATGGCCCGGCCGCGCACCCGATCGGATGCCGAGCTGCTCGCCCTCACCGCCGAGGTCGTCGAGCGCGGCGCCGGCGACCGGGTGCTGCTCGGCGGCGACGTCGCGCGCCGCACCCGCTACCTCGCCTACGGCGGGATGCCCGGACTCGCCTACCTCGGCGAACGCTATGTGCCGCGCCTGCGTGCCCTCATCGGACACGAGGCCGTGGATCGGATGCTCGTCGCCAACCCCGCCCGCCTGCTCACACTCTCGCGCTGAACCGACCGACCCCTGGAGACACCGTTGTCCGACGCATCCGCATCCGCATCCGCATCCGCATCCGCATCCGCATCCGAACCCACCATCCTGCACGCGACCTTCACCGCCCGCCCCGGCGAGGGCGATCGCGTCGCCGAACTTCTGCGCGAGTTTTCCGTGGAAGTACAAGCAGAAACAGGTAACGTGGTCTTCGATGCCACGCGACTCGTCGACGATCCCGATCGCTTCTTCGTGTACGAGGTCTATCGCGATCACGCAGCGTTCCAGGCGCACATCTCGGCCCCGGCCGGTGTGCCGTTCAATGCGGCTCTGCAGGAACTGATCGTGGAACCCTCTTCGCAGCTCACATTCCTCCGCCGTCTCTGACGGCGGATGCAACCGGAGGATCCCCCCCTCTCTCCGGTTGGGAAAGGCCCGGTGTGTCCCCCTCGGATACCGGGCCTTTCCGGCGTCCGGCCCTTCGTCTCGTCGCTTCGCTCCTCGCTCAGGAACCGGGCGCCTTGTCATCACCGTTTCCTGAGCGAGCGCAGCGAGACGAAGGGCCACCCGAGACGCGAAGAGGCCCCCCACCCGAAGGTGAGGGGCCTCTCGATCCGGAGATCAGATCACTGGTAGAGAACCGCGGCGATCTTGTCGTCCTCGAGGTTCGTCTTGTCGTACCAGTACGAACCCGTGTCGTAGAACTCGTCGACCGTCTCGCCGTTGGCGGCGTCGTACGCGGCCTGCACGACCTGCGCACCGATGCCGATCGGGTCCTGCGTGATGGCGCCGGCCATCGTGCCGTCCTTGATCGCGTTGATCTGGGCCGCACCGGAGTCGAATCCGATGATGGTGAGCTTGCCCTTCTCGAGGCCGAGCTCGTTGACCGCGTTCACGACGCCGATGGCGGAGCCCTCGTTGGTGCCGTAGATGCCCTTGAGGTCGGGGTGCGCGGCGATCATGGCCTTGGCGATGTCGGCCGACTTCAGGTGGTCGCCGTCGCCGTACTGGATGTCGACGATCTCGATGTCGGGGTAGTCCGACTCGATCTTCTCGACGAAGCCGTCACGACGCTCGACACCGGTCGAGTTGATCTGCGAGTGGCCGACGATGGCGACCTCGCCCTCACCGCCGATGAGCTCGGCCATGTGCTCGGCAGCCAGGGCTCCGGCGACCTTGCTGTCGGTCGCGGCGAGGCTCAGGCCCACGTCGCCGTCGCACGGTGCGTCGAAGTACACGACGGGGATGTCGGCGGCCTTGGCCTTGTCGAGGTAGGGCACGCAGGCCTCGGGGTCGAGCGCGGCGTACGCGATCGCAGCCGGCTTCTTGTCGATGGCGGTCTGCAGCATCTGCAGCTGCGCGTCGACCTCGGTCTCGGCGGCGGGGCCCTCGAAGGTGATGGTGACGCCGAGCTCGGCGGCCTTCTCCTCCGCGCCCTTCTTGACGGCCTGCCAGAACTGGTGCTGGAAGCCCTTCGAGACGAGGGCGATGTACATCTCGTCACCACTGCCGGCGTCGCCACCGGCGTCGCCGCCGCCCGCGTTGCTCGAGCAGCCTGCCACGACGATCGCCGCCGAGGCGATCAGAGCCGCGAACGCGGCCTTCTTTCCGAACTTCATGGAAACTCCGTTGTTTGTGTGTGTGTGCCGGCCCGGGAGCCGGAGTGGGACATTCGTGGTGCGGTGTGCCGGTGCGGATCGCTCCGCGGTGTCGGCCGGGTCGCCGATCGGAGGCGGCGGGCACAGCGCCGCCTCCGGGGTCAGGTGCGTGCGCGGTTGCGCAGGGAGTCGAAGAACACCGCGATCAGGATCACGACGCCGACGACGATGTTCTGCCACTCGGACTGGATCGACATGATCCGGAGGCCGTTGACGAGCACGCTCATGATGAGCGCACCGATCACGGTGCCGAGGATCGAGCCGCGTCCGCCGAGCAGCGAGGTGCCGCCGATGATGACGGCCGCGATCGCCTGCAGCTCGTAGCCCGTACCGATCTGCGGCTGGGCCGAGTCGAGGCGCGAGGCGATGATGACGCCGGCGATACCGGTGAACGCTCCGGCGAACATGTAGACGAAGATCGTCCAGCGGCGCGTGTTGACGCCCGAGAGGCGGGTGGCCTCTTCGTTCGAGCCGATCGCGAAGGTGTAGCGGCCGAGCAGCGTCTTCGACAGCACGAGGTACGCGATGACCGCGAGCACGAGCGTGATGAGCACGGCGTTCGGGAGGCCCGGGATGAGGGTGCCGAGGGCGATCTGCTTGAAGTCCGGAGCGGACGACGAGAAGTAGATCGGCGCGACGCCCGAGATCACGAGGGCGAGACCACCGGCGATCATCATCATCGCGAGGGTCGCGATGAACGGGGGCAGCCGCAGGAACGTGATGTTCACGCCGTTGACGAGGCCCATCAGCACACCGGTGGCGATACCGCCGATGACGCCGACGAACACCGGCAGCCCCATGTTGGTGATGAAGACACCGGTCATGACCGAGCAGAGCGCCATGCCGGTGCCGAGCGAGAGGTCGATGCCGCCGGTGATGATCACGAACGTGGTGCCGAGGGCGAGGATGCCGATGACCGCGGTCGAGAGCAGGATGCCGGAGACGTTGCTCCAGGTGAGGAAGTTCGGGCTGGCGACCGAGAAGAAGATGAACAGCACGACGAGCGTGCCGAACGCCAGCGACTGCTGCACCTGGCGTCGGAGGAAGCCGCCGATGTCGCGCTTGTCGGTGTTCTCGTTGACGGCGGTCTGGATGATCGTCGTCGTCGACGACCCGTTCTGCGGGGTGCTCATCAGTCTTCCTCCCCATGGGCTGCGAGTTGCATGATCTTCTCCTGGCTGGCTTCCTCGTTGCGGAGCGTCCCGGTGATCCGGCCGTTCGCGAACACGGCGATGCGGTTCGCGACGCGGAGGATCTCGGGCAGTTCCGACGAGATGACGATGATGGACTTTCCCTGGTCAGCGAGCTGCTGCATCAGGCGGTAGATCTCTTCCTTCGCTCCGACGTCGATGCCGCGGGTCGGCTCGTCGAAGATGAGGATGTCGCAGTCGCGCATCAGCCACCGGGCGATGACGACCTTCTGCTGGTTGCCGCCCGAAAGCAGCTTGACGACCTGGTTGACCGAGGGCGTCTTGACCCGCAGTTGCTGGACGTACTCCTTGGTGCGGTTCTTCGCCTTGCCGTCGCCCATCCAGCCGATCCCGTTGGCGTAGGAGCCGAGCGAGGCGAGCACGGTGTTGAAGGTGACGTCCTGTTCGAGCATGAGCCCGAGGAGCTTGCGGTCCTCCGAGAGGTAGCCGACGCCGTGCTTGACGGCATCCGCGGGCTGCCCGATCTTCGCCGGCCGACCCGAGATGGTCACCGTGCCGCCGTCGCTGGGGTCGGCACCGATGATCGCGCGAGCGGTCTCGGTGCGCCCTGCGCCCATGAGACCGGCGAACCCGAGGATCTCGCCCTTGTGCAGCTGGAACGAGATGTCCTTGAGCAGGCTCTTGGTCGACAGGTCCTGCACCTCGAGCACGACCGGGTCGTTGAGGTGATCGCGGGCGGTGGGGCGGGTGCCCTCGTCGATCGCGCGTCCGACCATCATCTCGATGATCTTCGGGATGCTGACCTCGGCCTTGTCGAGTGATCCGATGTATGCACCGTCGCGCAGCACGCTGACGCGGTCGGCGAGGCGGCGCAGCTCGTCCATGCGGTGCGAGATGTAGACGATGCCGGTGCCGGATGCCTTGAGCTGCTCGATCAGCACGAACAGCGTCTCGACCTCGGAGTCGGTGAGCGCCGAGGTGGGCTCGTCCATGATGAGCACCTTGGCGTTGAACGAGAGGGCCTTGGCGATCTCGACCATCTGCTGCTCGGCCACGGTCAGGTCGCCGACGCGGGCCTTGGGGTCGAGGTGGATGTTGAGCCGCTGGAGCAGCTCGGCCGTCTGCTGGTTGAGCTTGCGCTCCGACAGGAACGGACCGGTGCGCGGCTCGCGCCCGACGAAGATGTTCTGCGCGACCGTGAGGTCGGGCATCATGTTGAGCTCCTGGTGGATGATCGTGATGCCGAGCTCCTGCGCCTGGAGCGGGCTCGTGAGCTCGACCTCCTGGCCCTCGAACACGATCGTGCCCTCGTCCTTGGCGTAGATCCCGGAGAGGATCTTCATGAGGGTCGACTTGCCGGCGCCGTTCTCTCCGACGAGGACGAGAACCTCCCCGGCGCGCACCTCGAGATGCACGTCCTTGAGCGCCTGGACACCGGGGAATCCCTTGCTGATGCCCTCCACTTTGAGGATGGGATCACTCACGTGCCTCACCTGCTTCCTTGAAGGTTCTTGTTCACTGCTGCTTCGTTGCTGCGTTCACCCGATGGGGTTAAACATCGGATCAATTCTGACGCTCCGCGGTCTCCCGCGCAAGTTGTACCTAAATGTATCTAATGAAGTCCGGGAGGGGAAGACCTGTAATAACAACTTGGTCACAGCTTCCCCGCCCGAGCGATCCGGCTAGTGCAGACGGATCGAGTCGACCGCGATGAGCTTGTCGCGGATGAACGCGTTCGCGTGCGCTCCCAGCTCGACGTTGTCGGTCCACAGATTGCGCCAGATCCCCAGCATCCGGCTCAGATCGGGCGCGACGACCGCCGACGAGAACGACTCGAACACGATCGGGCCGTCGTAACCGATGCGCCCCAGCGCTTTGAAGAACGTGTCGAAGTCGACCGATCCGGTGCCGAGGTAGCCGCGGTGGCTCTCGCCGATGTGCACGTACTGCAACTGCGGAGCGGCGTCGAGCACCGGCGCGAACATATCCGACTCCTCGATGTTCATGTGGTACGTGTCGAGGTGGATGCCGAGGTTCGGCCGGTCGATCCGGCCGACGAAGTCGATCGCCTGACGCGCGGTGTTCAGCACGTTCGTCTCGTAGCGGTTGACGACCTCGAGGGCCACCGAGACGCCGCGCTCGGCGGCGTGGTCGGAGACCTTCGCGATCGCGCGGCGACTGCTCTCGAGCCCCTCGGGGGTGACCGGCTCCATGTACTTCTTCATGGCGCTGTAGATGACGCCGCAGAAGTGGGTGCCGCCGAGGTCGGCGAGCACGTCGACGGCGCGGAGCAGCAGGGCCTCGCCCGCGGCGACGATCGCCGGGTCGGAGCTCGTCACATCGGTCGCCTCCGACAGGCCGAGCGAAGCGCTGACGGCGAGATCGTGCTCTTCCAGAGCATCCTTCGCGGCGGCGACGTCGAACGAGAACGGATCCATGAGGGGGAACTCGATCAGGTCGAAGCCGGCCTCCTTGGTCTTCTCGACCGACAGGCGGATGCCGTCGGCATCGAAGTTCCCGGTCCAGACGAGCCCGTGACAGCCGATGTTCATGCGATCCCTCGGAGGCGGGTGTGCGGCACCGTCGCCTCCATCGATTGGCACGTGCCAAAGCGATGTGCAGGTCACGCTATGCGCCGCGCCCGATCGATGTCAAGAACTTTCTTGTAACGTGCCAATAACGTCGGTTACGCTGATGCCACCCATCGGCGCACGGTGCGCCACACGGTGATCACGGAGGATCGATGCCCGCGAGCGTCAAAGACGTCGCCGCCCTCGCCGGCGTCTCGTCGTCGACGGTGTCGAACTACCTCAACCACCCGCACGTGCTCCGCGCCTCCAGCCGCGAGAAGGTGCGGGCGGCCATCGAGGAGCTCGGCTACGTGCCCAACGAGTCGGCCCGCCAACTGCGCGCGGGTTCGAGCACCGCGCTCGCCCTGATCCTGCTCGACGCGTGGCTCCCCTACTTCCACGAGCTCTCCCGCGGCGTCGAAGACATCACCCGCGAGGCCGGCTGGTCGCTGTTCTTCAGCAACAGCAACCGCGACGGCGCGCAGGAGAGCCGCAACCTCGACATGTTCGAGGCGCACCGCGTGCAGGGCATCATCATCTACCCCTTCGGCGATGTCGTGCCGCGGCTCGAGACGCTCGCCGATCGCGGCATCCGCTCGGTCGTCGTCGGCCCCATCCCGCCCTCCACGAAGGTCGCCTCGGTGCTCTTCGACGATGTCGGCGGCGGCCGCCTCGCGGGCGAGCACCTACTCTCGATCGGACGCCGACGGGTGATGTTCCTCGGCAGTCCGACCGTCAGCCAGTCGAACGACCGCCTCGCCGGACTCCGCCAGGCGATCGAGGGGACGGATGCTGCGATCGAGGTGGTCGACGTCGATCACCTCACCACCGACGACGGCATGACCGCGGGGGCGCGCATCGCGGCCCTCCCCTCCGCCGAGCTGCCCGACGCGATCTTCGCCGCGAACGACATGGTCGCGCTCGGGGTGCTCACGCAGCTCGTGCGCCACGGCATCCGCGTGCCCGACGACGTCGCGATCATCGGCTTCGACGATGTCGCCCAGGCGCATCAGGGCGTGGTGCCGCTCACGAGCGTGCGGCAGCCCGGCTACGACATCGGTCGCGCCGCAGGGGCGGTGCTGCTGCAGCAGCTCGCGGACCCCGCCGCTCCCCCGCCCGCGATGACGCCGTTCGCCGCCGAGCTCGTGGTGCGCGAGTCGACCGTCGGGCGCTTGTCAGCGGCCGGGCGTACCTAAGTCAGGAAAAACTGCCCGGAACCCCCGCTTGCGGGGCGATTCGGCCCGTTTCGGCCCGTTCGTCCTGAATTGGGTACGCGTTGTCGCGCGCAGAGATCCGGAGAAGTGCGTCCGGGTGCCACCGCGAGCGCCCGAGATCTCAGGCCGAGGCGTGCCCGACGACGCCCTTGCGCAGCAGCGCGTTGCCGTATTTGCGCGTCTCGCCCGTGCGCACCATCAGATACGCGGATGCCGCGACCTCGTAGTACGCGAAGCGCTCGACGAACCGCGTGGTCTCGCGCTCGGTACCCGCGGCGACCATCAGCTCGCGCTGCACCTCGAGCACCTCGCCATCGGCCGAGGTCATCAGGTCGAGGCCGGGGGCGTCGTCGAGCGGCAGCACGGTGCGGATCGCCGCGACGACCTCGGGCGTGGTCGTTCCGGGCAGGTCGACCACCCGCGCGCCCAGCCCCCAGGCGGGGAAGTGCGCGTCGGCGATCACGACCGCGTCGGAATGACCCATCCGGTCGAGGTGCAGCAGCAGCTCGCCGGTGAGCAGGGGATGGATGCCTTCGAGCACGGGGTTCCTTCGATCGGGGTGGTGGGGGGGGGGGGGGGGGGGGGGGGGGGGGGCGGGGGGGGGTGGGGAGGGGGGGGGAGGGGGGGGGAGCGGGCGGGGGCG
>NZ_JBQEPJ010000003.1:273802-457723 GCF_052045715.1 Microbacterium sp. 22179
TTGTTGTGTTGTTTTGCCTCCTTTTTCGTTCCCGCACCCCCCCGGGTCTCTACGGCCACGGGGCAGCGGCGGTCAGCGCGCCGGGATGAGCCCCTCGGCGGCCAGGTTCTGCCAGAGCTCGGCGGGGATCGCCAGCGCGGCGTACTCGGCGTTCTGCTCGAGCTGCGCGGGGCGGCTGCCGCCGACGACGACCGAGCGCACCTCGGCCGCCTGCAGCGGGAACTGGATCGCGGCGGCCGGCAGCGGCACACCGTGGTCGGCGCAGACCGCGGCGATGCGCACGAGGCGATCCCACAGGTCGTCGGGCAGCTGACCGTACTCGTACCGACCATCGCGGCGCGGTTCGCTCGCCGCGAGCAGTCCGGAGTTGAAGACGGATGCCGCGACGATCCCCGTTCCGGTCTCCCGGCACGCCGGCAGCACGTCGGCGGCGGCCGGCTGCTCGAGCAGCGTGTAGCGCCCCGCGACCATGATGAGGTCGAGGTCGGCGGAGCGCACGGCAGTCGCCAGGGCATCCGACACCATCGATCCGATGCCGATCGCCGCGACCTGTCCGTCGGCGCGCAGCTGCTCCATCGCGGGCAGGGCCTCGGCGAGCGCGAGGTCGAGGTCGTGCCGCTCCGGGTCGTGCAGGTACAGCAGGTCGATGCGCTCGATGCCGAGGCGTTCGCGCGACTCGTCGAGGCTCCGACGGATGCCGTCGGCCGAGAAGTCCCACACCCGCTGCAGGTCGTCGGGCACGTGGAAGTCGTTGGCCGTGTCGAGGCCGCCGGTGTGCTCGGGGTTCGGGCGCAGGAGTCGTCCTGCCTTGGTCGACAGCACGAACTCGTCGCGGGGTTTCGTCTGCAGGAAGGCGCCGAGGCGCCGCTCCGACAGGCCGAGGCCGTAGTGCGGGGCGGTGTCGTAGTAGCGGATGCCGCTCTCCCACGCGGCATCCAGCACCGCCCAGGCGTCGTCGTCGCTCAGTGCGCGGAAGAGGTTGCCGACGTTCGCCGCGCCGTAGCCGAGGGCGGGGATGTCGAGCACGCGATCAGGCGACGACATGCGCGCCGGTCCACGTGTAGGTGCGGATGCTGTCGGCCTTCATCTCCATGCCCGACCCGGGTGCGGTGGGGGCCATGTACGACCCGCCCTGGATGTCGGTGGGCACGACGAAGTGCTCGTGCAGGTGGTCGACGAACTCGATCATCCGGCCTTCGCGGGTGCCGGTGACGGCGACGAAGTCGAACATCGACAGGTGCTGCACGGCCTCGCAGAGCCCCACTCCGCCGGCGTGCGGGCAGACGGGGACCCCGAACTTGGCGGCGAGCAGCAGGTTGGCGATGTTCTCGTTGACGCCGGCGACGCGTACGGCGTCGATCTGCATCACCGAGATCGCGTCGGCCTGCAGCAGCTGCTTGAAGATCATGCGGTTCTGCGCGTGCTCGCCGGTGGCGACCCGGATCGGGGCGACGCCGCGGGCGATCTCGGCGTGACCGAGGATGTCGTCGGGGCTGGTGGGCTCCTCGATCCAGGCGGGATGGAACTCGGCGAGCGCGTTCACCCACTCGATCGCCTCCGACACCTCCCAGCGCTGGTTCGCGTCGATCGCGATGGGGAAGTCGGGGCCGCACACCTCGCGGGCCTTGCGGAAGCGGCGGATGTCGTCGTCGAGGTCGGCGCCGACCTTGAGCTTGATCTGGGTGAAGCCGTCGGCCATGGCCTCGCGGGCGAGACGCTCGAGCTTCTCGTCCGAGTAGCCGAGCCAGCCGGGGCTGGTCGTGTATCCCGGGTAGCCGGACGCGAGCAGCTCGCGCTCGCGTTCGATGCGGCCGGGCTCGGCGGCACGGAGGATCTCGAGGGCCTCGTCCCGGGTGAGGGCGTTGGTGAGGTAGCGGAAGTCGACGAGGTCGACGAGCTCCTCGGGCGTCATCCGGGCGAGCAGCTGCCAGAGGGGCATCCCCGCGCGCTTGGCCTTGATGTCCCACAGCGCGTTGATCGCGGCGCCGATGGCCATGTGCATGACGCCCTTCTCGGGGCCGAGCCAGCGCAGCTGCGAGTCGCCGATGATCTCGCGGAAGGTTCCGCCCATGTCGTCGAGCAGCGGTTCGATCTCGCGTCCGACGAGATGCCCCGCGAGCGCGTCGATCGCCGCGACCTGCACGTCGTTGCCGCGGCCGATGGTGAACACGAACGCATGGCCGTCGATGCCGTCCTCGGCATCGGTGCGCACGACCACGTACGCGGCCGAGTAGTCGGGGTCGGGGTTCATCGCGTCGGAGCCGTCGAGGCTGAGCGATGTGGGGAAGCGGATGTCGGTGGTGTCGAGTGCGACGATGCGGCTCACGGGTACGGTTCCTCTCGGGGCATGGAGAAATCCCATGCAATCCCTTGGAGTGTAAACATCCGATGTCTATACTGTCAACGACGACGGCCGTCACTGGGCGGCCACCCGAAGGATCAGGAGAATCATGAAGTTCGCGCGGCTCGGCACCCCAGGTACAGAGATCCCCGTCCTCGTCGAGGGTGATCGCTACCTCGACCTCCGGTCGGTGACATCCGATGTGAACGGTGACTTCCTCGAAAGCGACTTCGTCTCCCGCGTCGCCGCCGCCCGCGATGCCGGCGAACTCCCCGAGCTCGAGGATGCCGCGGCCCTCCGCATCGGCGCGCCCATCGCGCGTCCGAGCGCGGTGATCTGCATCGGCATGAACTATGCCGCGCACGCCGCCGAGTCCGGCTCCGAACCGCCGACCATCCCGATCCTGTTCCTGAAGACCCCGAACACCGTGGTCGGCCCGAACGACACCGTCACGATCCCCCGCGGCAGCAGCAAGACCGACTGGGAGGTCGAGCTCGGCATCGTCATCGGCACCCGCTCCGCGTACCTCGACTCGCCGGAGGAGTCGATGGCCCACGTCGCCGGCTTCGTACTCGCGAACGACGTCTCGGAGCGCGACTTCCAGATGGTCGTCTCGGGCGGCCAGTGGTCGAAGGGCAAGATCGCGGCAGGCTTCAACCCGACCGGCCCGTGGCTCGTCACTCCCGACGAGGTCGACCACCACGCGCTCGGCCTGCGCAGCTTCGTCAACGGCGAGCCGCGTCAGGACTCGAACACGAGCGACATGATCTTCTCGGTCGAGCACATCGTGCACCACCTGTCGCAGTACGTGACCCTCGAGCCGGGCGACCTCATCCTCACCGGCACCCCGCAGGGCGTCGCGCTCTCGGGCAACTTCCCCTACATCGCCCCGGGCGACGTGGTCGAGGTCGAGATCGACGGCCTGGGCCACCAGCGCCAGGAGTTCGTGGCCTGGGAGGCGGCGAAGTGACCGGCGCACTCGACGGCCTGGTCGCGATCGTCACCGGCGGCGCCTCGGGCATCGGCGCGGCGATCGCCGTGCGGCTGCACGAGGATGGCGCCCAGGTCGCCATCCTCGACCGCGACACCTCCGGAGCGGATGCCCGTTTCGCCGCGTTCACGGCCGACATCTCCGACCGGGCGAGCGTCGATGCAGCGATCGCAGCCGTCGGCGAGAAGTTCGGACGCCTCGACATCGTCGTCAACAACGCCGGTATCGGCGCGACCGGCGACATCACCGCCAATGACGACGACGAGTGGGCCCGCGTGCTGTCGATCAACGTCACCGGCATCGCCCGCGTGACCTCGGCCGCTCTGCCCTGGCTGCGCGAGTCGCCGGCCGCGGCGGTCTGCAACACGGCATCCATCGCCTCCACCACCGGACTCCCCCAGCGCGCGCTGTACACCGCATCGAAGGGCGCCGTCTCGGCCCTCACCCGCGCGATGGCGGCGGATCACCTGCGTGAGGGCATCCGCGTGAACGCCGTCAACCCCGGCACCGCCGACACGCCCTGGGTCGGGCGACTGCTGGGCGCGGCATCCGATCCCGACGCCGAGCGCGCGGCCCTCGAAGCCCGCCAGCCGCACGGCCGACTCGTGAGCCCGGCCGAGGTCGCGGCGGCCGTCGCCTACCTCGTCTCGCCGGCGGCCGGTTCGACGACCGGCACGTTCATCGAGGTCGACGGCGGCATGGCGCAGCTGCGACTGCGGTCGGAGTAGACGCGGGTCGCACGTCGCACGTCGCACGTCACGGAGGAGATCTCGCGTTGCGCAGGAGCAGATGGGTCGGATGCTCCTGCGGGAGGTGAGATCTCCTTCGCTGTGTATGCGGGTCAGGGGGCGGAGTCGTCCGGTTCGTCGCTCGGCTACTCCTCGAGCTGGAAGCAATCGCTTCCGATGTGCAGATAAACGGGTCCGCCTTCGATCGGGTAGGCGAAGTCCAACCCGAATCCTTCTCCGGTCTGGGATGCGACAGTGGGAGTCCTGGAGTCCGGTCCGAGAACCCGAGTCTCGAACCCGACGTCTTCCAGGGCCTCGCGCACCGCCGTGTACGCCGCATCACGATCTACCGTCGCCGTCGCCTTCCACGAGGTAGTCAGGTGCTCGAGACCGGGAGTAGAACAACCGATCGGCCCGGGCGCTACTTCGAGCACCCAGTCCTCCCCTGTCGCCGACTGCACGGCTTCCACCGCGATGTCCAACTGATAACGAGCCTTCGTCGAGTTCATGGCGGCGTCTTTGTCGGTGCTGCACCCGGTGAAGACGAGGGCGAGTCCGATCGCTGTTACCGAGAGCGTGCGCGTCGCCGTCTGCTCAATCTTCTTCATCCGGCCATTCCTCGAGCGGGAAGCAATCGCTGCTCACGTAGAGGTACAGCGGCCCGCCTTCGGTCGGGTACGCGAAGTCGAGTCCGAAACCGTCGACCGTTTGAGACGCCACGGCAGGTGTCGTGGAGTTCGGGCCGAGAATGCGCGTCTCGAACCCGACTTCCTCCAGAGCCTCACGGACAGCCGCGTATCCCGCATCACGATCTGCCGTTGCAACGCCTTTCCAGGACGCCTTCATCCGCTCAAGACCGGGCGAACAGCCGATCGGACCCACGTCGGTCATGGGCTCCCTGTCCGCACCTGTCGCCGACTGCACTGCCTCGGCCGCCACTGTCAATTGCTCTCGGGCCTTGTCGGAGTTCATTTCATTCCCTTCGATGTGCGCACAGCCGATCAGCCCGAGAACCAGCACCGTTGCCGCGGACGCAAGCCATCGCCTCGCGAGGTGCCCAGATTGTGCGCTTATTGGAGTTCCTCTGTCCACCGCCTGTTGGCCATCGAGAGTGTTCATTCGCCTTCAGGAAAGCAACCACTACTCACGTTGAATCCGACGGGCCCACCCTCGATCGGTTGCGAATAGTCAAGGCCGAAACCATCGGCAGCCTGCGCCGACAGAACCGGGGTCGTCGTGTGCTCTCCATTGATGTAAGTCGCGAATCCGGCCTCTTCAAGAGCTTCGCGCACAGACGCGTACGACGAATCGCGGTCCGTTGTCGGCGAACCGCTCCAACTCGTGGTCCATTGGCTATGCGCTCGGGAGCATCCAAGGAGGGTCGGTTCTATGTCGACAACCCACCCTTGCCCGGTCGCAGTCTTGACCACATCCACAGCCGTTGACAGTTGCTCTCGCGCCTCTTCGCTGGTCATCTCGTTCCTTCCGGGTGATCCACAAGCCGTCAGCGCGTGGAGGCTCAGCAACAGGGCCGCCACGGCAAGCCAGCGTGTTTTCATTGCAGAATTCATCTGGCTTCTTCCCCTCTGGGCCGTCCAAGAAACCGGCCGAAAAGCGAGACGTTCGAGCTGAGGACGCCGATCGCGAGAGTTGCGATGTCGGAGGAGCCGATCGCGGCCGAGTTAGCCCTCCTCATCCGGCCACTCCTCAAGTGGGAAGCAGTCGCTCCCCACAGATAGATACAGTGGGCCTCCCTCGATCGGATACGAGAACGCCAGCCCAAACCCCTCGCCTGTTTGAGATCCGATTGAGGGTGTTGTCGAGCTCGCTGCGATCACGTACGTCGAGAACCCAACATGCTCGAGAGCTTCACGTACCGCCGAGTACGCCGCCTCACGGTCTACCGTGGCCGTTGCCTTCCAGGACGCAGCCAGTTGCTCAAGCTCAGAGGAGCAATCCAACGGCCCTACCTCGGTCACGGACTCCCATTCCGCGCCCGTAGCCGACTGCACCGCCTCCGCCACGAGTTCTAACTGCTCTCGCGCTTTGTTCGAATTCATCTCATTCCCATCCGCGCCGGCGCAACCAAACGTCCCCAAGATCAGAACCATTGCCGCAAGCACACCGGACAACCTCGCCGTGTATACACCCCGCCCCCTCATTCGACTTCGTCCCCCCGTCCTACCGCGATCAGCGCACCATCGTCGATCGAGTCGGATCCCCGACTCCAATAGCCGTCCGAATCTGAAGTCTTGTCTGCCGAGTGCCCCAGAACACCGTCCGACTCGAAGACATTGAATGCCCCGTCCTCTATTCGACGAAACAATCCGACCCGACGTTCAATCTGATGGTTTCTCCGTCATTGAGGATGACGAACTCGGCTCCGAAGCCATCGGATGACTGAGCCCCGACCGAGGGCGTCGTGGAGTTGGGACCGAGAATCCGAGTGGTGAACCCGAGGTCGCTGAGCGCGCCCATTACCGAGTCATATGACGAGGCGCGATCCTCCGCAGTCGTTGCGGTCCACGTCCCCACCCACTGACCATGGGTTCGAGAGCAACTCGAGATGACCGGGGCAACCTCGACCTCCCAGTGCTCTCCGACGACCGTCTGCACGGCCTCAACTGCAGAATCCAGCTGCTCCCGCGCCACATCACTGTTCATCTGATTCGCTCCGATCAACCCACAACCTGATGTGGTGAGTGCGATCAAGATCAGAATCAACGGCACCATGATCGCCTGCTTGCCTCTCTTCATCGCGCCTCACCCCCTCTTCCGGCCGAGATCAGTGCCCCGTCTTTTAAAGGGTCCGATCCCCTGCTCCAGTACCCGTCTGACACCTCCGTCTGGTCCACTGAGTGCCCGAGCACGCCGTCAGAAGTGAAGACATTGCGCTCGTCCTTGCCCCAGAAATCCGAGTCATTCGGATCGACGTTGTCCTCGCCACGAATGTCGGACTCCGCCTCCCCCATCTCCGCGACACCCAAGGCGCCAACGTTGCCCGTCAGCAGGGACAGTCCGACATGCGCCAGTGTCCGATCGACGCCATACGCAGGCGCGACGTACTGATCTCCCGGCGATTTCGTCGAATAGACTTCGCCCATCGGCACGCCCGTCAGGTCGTCCACCGTTCGCACTGACTCCGCGATCCCTGGCGAGCCATAGAGCACCAAGTGATCCACCTCTGCCCCGCCGTACTCGCCCGAAGACAGCGCGTAGGTCGCCACTCGCGTTGCGTACGAGTGCGCGTGCACCGTCGTTTGGGCTGTCGCGTTGGCCGCGTCGACACCGCCGAGGAAATGGCCGAGGGAGATTGCGCCGGTCTGGGCGAAGGTCTCCTCACCGACGTAGGTACGCCCCATCGGAACGCTCGTGGGCGACTCGTATCCCATCCACGCGACGGTCGCCGTCGTCCGGGGATTGCTGATGTTGACCTGCGCCTCCTGCATGTTGACGGCATTCCCCACCAACCCCGCGATCGACTCCGCAACGCTGCTGTTCATGCCAGGAATCATGATTCCCACGTCCTGCGCAGTGTCGAGGTCGCCCACCGAGACCGCTGCCCGCATGTCGCGCTCTCCACCGTCGGACGGAACCTCGAACGCGACGAGCTGCACGACCGTGCCCGCGGGCGACGATGCCAGCGCGCGATCCAGCGCCTTCTGGGTCTGCTCAGCCGCGGCACGCTGCTCCGCGGATGCATCGGGATCGTCGAGAGTCTGCCGCAGCGTTTCGCGGTTGAACTCGTCGCGGTCCTTCGCCAGGATCCCGTTCAAGTTCCCGATGGCGAACGGCGCGATATCGAAGAGCTGAGCCAGCGGCCCCGTCGCCCAGCGCTCACCTCCGTCGTCTGAGGCTCGCGTCGATTCCGAGGCCATCCCTTGCCACAGACGCGCCGCCACTGCCGGGTCGATGAACCCGACTGCCGAGACGAACTCGGGATGGGCATCGACCCACTCCTCCGCGGCGGTCGGATCGATCACGCTCAACTTATTGATCCGCGCGACAGTCGCCTGCGCGACGGAGTCACGCAGGTTGTCCGACAGATCAGAGATCTCCCGGGGCGCACCCGGATACGCCTGCTCGGCAAAACCCCAAAACGTCTGCGAGACCCGCACCTCGTCACCCCACGCGCCGAGAACCTCATCGCCACCACTGATTCCCGTCAGTTTCCTCGCGATGGCCTCTTCCTCCGCTTCGACATCACGACGGAACGTCTCGATATCGATCTCGAGTTGCGACACGATCTCGCGGGCCTGCTCCTGGCTGTGCAGCGCGTCGGTCCGCGACTCCCGAGCCGACGTGGTCGAAGAAGACTCCGGGTCGCTGCCGTACGCCGACCAGTACTGGGCATCCGCGAGGGCCACCGCACCATCGGCATCCGACGACTGCCTGTTCACCTCGACGATCCGCTCGAGAAGTCGCGTGCGCCGGGTGACCAATGCGGGGAGGGTGTCGGTCGCGGCATCCGACAGCGCCGTCCGCGCCGATGCGAGTGCGGTGCCCCATTCCTGCACCGCGCGAGACGACGGGTCGAGCAGGTAGTCCACGCCCTCCGCCCCGACGACCTGGAAGACATCCGGCACTGTCAGCCAATGTTCCTGCGCGACATCCATCGCGGCATCGAGCGCCGACTGCGCCGAGGACAGCAGCGAGTCGAGATACTCGACGTTCGCGGGCGACACCACCTCGGCGACCGTGTCTTCGGAGATCGCCATCAGCTCGCACCCCCTGACGGGTTGTAAGCCCTCGGCGGAGCAATGCCCCAGCTCTCGGCAGTGCGCTGAGCCGCGTTGATGTCGAGGGACATCTGCTCATCGCCCGCCACGAGTGCAGAAGTCGCCTCGCTCAGCGCTCCAGCCGCGGCTGCGATCGTGTGCATGATCTTGCCCGGCACGAGCGCACGGTCCTCGATGAACGTTTCCCACGCCGCGCTCAACACCGTTCGCCCGCCCACCGACAGCGTCGCGCCCGAGTCTGCCGCATCGGTGATGTCGCGGTGGGCTTTCTCGCAGTCCGGTCCCGCCGTATCCACACCCGTCACGACACCGAGAACACCCTCGGCATCCACACTCCATTGCCCCACGGGACCCCCTCCAGCACGCACGACTGACGAGGTGAGCCTCCCATAATCCGCGAGGCGAGAATCGGCGGACGGAGATTGATGTGGATAGCCCGTACGCCCCGCTGATTCAGCCCCCGAACAGCCGCCCGAAGAACCCCCGGCGGGGAGCATCCGCCGACTCCACCCGTGGGTCGTCCAATCGGTAGAACCGCCGTCCGTTCGCCCACAGGATCGCGTCGACGTCGTGCCCGCGCGTCTCGGCCCACTCGACCACGGTGTCGAGCCAGCGCTGCCGCGCGTGCGGCTGGTACGTCGCCGAGCCGTCGGCCGGCGCGTGCGGGTCGCCCTCCTCGGCCGGGCCGATCGACGACACCGGCCAGTCACTCCCCCACATCAGGCGCTCGACGCCGAAGGCATCCGCGGCGGCGTCGAGGAACGGCACGAGCTGCTCGGCGCTCCACACGCCCCCGGATTCGGCGGGCAGACCTGAGAGCTTGCAGAACGTCTCCGGATGCTTCGCCACCTCCTCGATGTCGCGCACCCATTCCGCCGACGGGGCGAGCGGAGCATCCGCCGTGCCGACGGCGGGCTTGCCGAGGTGGTCGAGCACCATCCGCAGCTCCGGCACGGCGCCGGCGAGGCGGGCGATGTCGGGCAGCTGCGCGGCCCGCACGCAGACGTCGAACGTCCACCCGCGGGCGGCGACCTCGCGCGCTCCGGTCACGAAGGCGCTCGACACGGCGAGGCCGTCGGGATCGTTCTGCAGGTTGTGGCGCACACCGACGACGAGCGGATGCGTCGCCAGCTCCTCGAGGTGCGTCACCGTGTCGATGCCGCGGTGCAGCTGCGCTCCGGCGACGATTCCGGCGATCCCGAGGCGCCCGGCGAGGGACTGCACCCACCGCACCTCTCCGATGTAATCGCCCTCGGTCGTCTCGGCCTGGACGAACACCGCCTCCTCGCGCTCGACGTCGAGGCGATCGTGCTCGACCTCGGTCTCGGCGAAGCGGTAGGCGTAGGGACCCTCCAGCCAGGTGTAGGTGAGGACTTCTTCGTCCCACATGTGCAGGTGCGTATCGAGGACTCGCATACGCCCATCCTGCCTCAGACATCGGATCACTGGCTAGGATGACGGCCATGGCAGTCACCGATGAGGCGATCGAGAAGATCAAGGCGATGATCGTGTCGGGCGAGCTGTCGCCGGGCGATCGGCTTCCCCCCGAGAAGGAACTGTCGGAGCGTCTCGGCCTGTCACGCAACTCGATGCGCGAGGCGGTGAAGGCCCTCGAGGTCATCCGCGTGCTCGACGTGCGCCGCGGCGACGGCACCTACGTGACGAGCCTCGAACCGCACCTGCTGCTCGAGGCGATCTCGTTCGTGGTCGACATGCACGACGACGACTCGATGCTCGAGATCTTCGCCGTACGGCGGATGCTGGAGTCGCAGGCCACCGGCCTCGCCGCGACCCTCGGCGATGACGAGCAGGTCGCAGCCCTCGTCGACGAGGTCGAGCGCGTCGACGCCTCGGTGACGATCGAGGAACTCGTCGAGCACGACATCCGCTTCCACCGCGAGATCGTCGGCATGGCCGGCAACGCGTACCTCGCGAGCCTGATCGAGCACCTCAGCAGTCAGACCGTGCGCGCCCGCGTGTGGCGCGGACTCACCGAGGGCGGCGCGGTCGAGCGCACCCTGTCGGAGCACCGCGCGATCGCCGATGCCATCGCCCGCCACGACCCGGCGCTCGCGACCTCGCTCGCCACGGCCCACATCGCGGGCGTGGAGCGGTGGCTGCGCCAGGCCGCCTCGGCCTAGGCATCCGTCCCTCCCGCCCACCTCTCTCGCCCGCCCGACCGCGAAAGGTCACAACACGCCGCCTAGCTCACTCGGGACACGGCGTGTCTTGACCCCTCACGCAGAAGTGCCCCCGCGCGCGATCCGCGAGGGGTCACAACACGCCGCGATGCTCGACCGAGAGGCGGCGTGTCTTGACCCCTCACGCCTGCAGTAGCTCACCTCAGGGTGAAACCGCTACGCCCCGAGGCGCACCATGGCCGCGTCGAACTCGGCCGCCGAGCTGTCGCTGACCTCGTGGAACAGCGCCTGTTCGATCACGTCGGGCGCGGCGGTGAAGTAGGGCACTCCGGCCAGGCGCAGCCCGACGATGTCGTCGGCCGTGCGCAGCGACGCGGCGAGCACGTTCGATCCGCTGCCCTCGCAGACCTCCTGCATGCGGGCGATCACGGTGTCGCCGTCGATGCCCGCGTCGCGCATGCGCCCGAGGTAGGGCGCGATGTACTGCGCACCGATGCTCGCGCACGCGAGCGCCTGGGCGACGGAGTAGACGGCCGTCACGAGCACGGTCGCTCCATCGGCGACGAGAGCGGATGCCGCGGCGAACCCGGCAGCGGTCGCCGGCACCTTCACGGCGACGCGCGGTCCGAGTTCGCGGATGCGCTCGGCGTTGCGCAGGAACGACGCGGTGTCGCCGCCCCACGTCTGGAAGAAGATCTCGGCGGCTCCCTCGGACTCCCACCGGGCGTAGAGCTCCGGGATCTCGCCGGCGGTGCGCCCGCCGCGTTCGAGGATGGTGGGATTCGTGGTGACACCGTGCACGACGCCCGCGGCGAGGAGCCGGGACACCCGGTCGACGTCGGCGCTGTCGACGTACAGGCGGGGGGCGATCACGGTCATCGGGACTCCTCGGGGACAACCTGTCGTTACAGGTTCGCTTTCGGCTAATGTAATGACAGGCGCGGGGCGATGTCAAAGCTCCGGCCGACGTACATCGCCGTCGAAGACGACCAGGAGCGACATGGCCCCCGCACACCCCGAAGACCGTTCCGGCGTCGTGATCGTCGGCAGCGTCACCGCCGATGTGACCACCTTCTCGCAGCGCCTCCCGGCGCGGGGCGAGACGATCCTGGGCGATCAGTTCACCCTGATGCTGGGCGGCAAGGGCGCCAACCAGGCCGTCGCCGCCGGCCGTTCCGGCGCCCGCACGAGCTTCGTCGGATGCGTGGGCGACGACCTCTTCCACGACCTCGTCGTCGACGGCCTGAGCGAGGCCGGGGTCGACCTGGCACACCTGCGCACCGTGCCCGGCCCGACCGGCATCGCGCACATCCGGGTCGACGCCTCGGCGCAGAACGACATCGTGATGGTGCCGCTCGCCAACGCCTCCCTCAACACCGACCAGATCGACGAGGCGCTCGCCGCCCTCGCCCCGACCACCTCGGTGCTGCTCACCCAGCTCGAGACGCCCTCGGCCCTCACGGCGCACATCACCGGCCGCGGCCGCGAGCACGGCATGACCGTGATCCTCGACCCCGCACCGGCCGCGACGCTGCCCGTCGAGGTGTGGGCGAACATCGACATCGTCACACCGAACGAGACCGAGGCGACGCTCATCAGCGGCATCGAGGTGACGGATGCCGAATCCGCCGAGCGCGCCGGACGCTGGTTCCTCGACCAGGGCGTCGGCGCCGCGGTCATCACCCTCGCCGGACAGGGGTCGTGCGTGGTCACCTCGGACGGGGCATCCGTCATTCCCCCGTTCCCCGTCACCGCTGTCGACACCACCGCCGCCGGCGACGCCTACGCCGGGTATCTCGGCGCCGCGCTCGCGAACGGCAGCAGCCTCGCCGACGCCGTGCGTCTGGCGACGGCCGCGGGCGCCCTGACCGTCACGAAGCAGGGCGCCTCGCCGAGCCTGCCGCTGCGCGCCGACGTCGACGCGTTCCTCGCGGAGCGCGAAGCGGCGCCCGTCGGCTGACCGCCCACCACATCACACAGAGAGACCGGAGCCGCCATGCGCAAGACCGCGACCACGATCAACCCCGCGCTGTCGCGGGTCATCAGCGAGACCGGGCACACCGACCTGCTCGTCGTGACCGATGCGGGCCTGCCGATCCCTCCGGGGTCGGAGCGCATCGACCTGGCCTACCGGCCGGGAGCACCCGCGTTCTTCGACGTGCTCGACACCGTGCTCGCCGAGCTCGTCGTCGAGGGCGCCACCGTCTCGGCCGAGGTAGCCGAGAAGAGCCCCGAGGTGCTCGAGGCGCTGCGCGAGCGGTTCGCCGGCATGGACTTCGAGATCGAGCTCGTGCCGCACATCGACTTCAAGAAGCTCACCCACGGGGCGCGGGCGTTCGTGCGCTCCGGCGAGTTCACCCCGTACGCGAATGTGATCCTGCACGCGGGCGTGGCGTACTAACATGTCCGCCGTGCTTCCCGACGCGATCGACCGCCACTCCGCCGCACCGATGTACGACCAGTTGCGGCAGCTGATCGTCGACGGCATCGCGCGCGACGGGTTGCAGCCGGGCGATCCCCTCCCGGGTGAGCACGGACTCTGCGAGCGCTACGGCGTCTCGCGCACCGTCGTGCGCCAGGCGCTCGCGCAGCTCGAGCACGAGGGTCTCGTCGAGCGCGTGAAGGGCAAGGGCACCTTCGTCTCGCGCCCGCGCACGGCGGAGAGCCTGGTGCACACGCTCGTGGGTCTGTACGACGACGTCGAGCGTCGCGGCGGCCATGTGCACAGCGACGTGCTGCGCCACGAGTTCGCCGTCGCCGACGACGAGATCGCGGCGGCTCTCGAGATCCCGGTCGGGTCGCGGGTCGTGGTGCTCGAGCGGCTGCGCCACGTCGACGACGAGCCCTGGTCGCTGTCGACCACGTGGATGCCGGATGCCGTCGGCGCGGTCACCCTGGGCGTCGATCTGTCGGACTCCTCTCTGTACCGGGTGCTCGCCGAGCACGGCATCGTCGCCACCCGCGGTGTGCGATCGGCCGAGGCGACGGTGGCGACGCACGAGCAGGCCGGCCACCTCGGTGTCAGCGCCGGATCCGCCCTGCTGCGTCTGCGCAGCGTGAGCCGCACCGACGACGACACCCCGATCGAGTACTTCATCGCCTACCACCGCGGAGACCGCTCGCGTTTCGAGTTCCAATTGCAGCAGGAGCAGTCGCAGGCCTCCCTCCTGCATGTCGACGGCCGCGGCGGCATGACACTCGCCGGCAGCACGCGGGTCCAGCCGTGACGGGCGACGAGCAGGCATCCGGGAGCGAGCCCGTCGTGCCTCCCGCTCCGCCGACGCCCGCAACTCCCCCGCCGCCCGCCCAGCCTCCGTTGGCTCCGCCGGTGGGGATGGATGCCACGGCCCCGGCTCTCCCACCGGGCGCCCCGCTGCCTCCCGGTCAGCACCAGCCGGGGCAGTACCGACCGACGCAGTACCAGCCACCCCAGAGTTACCGGCCGACATCCGCGTATCGGCCCGGGCCGTCTTACGCGCCACCGGGCCAGTCCGCGCCGGTCGAACAGCCGTCGGCACCCGGATATCCGGCACCACCCGCCGCATCCGCGCCGGCATTCGCTCCCGGCGGCTATCCGGCGCCGGGAGCGTACCCGGCTCCGAACGCGTACCCGCCCGCCGCCGGATACCCGGCCTCCGTCGGTCCCGCGTCCCCACCACCGTCGAAGCCGCGCCGATCGGGCCTGACGGTGGCGATCATCGCGATGAGCGTCGTGCTGCTCATCGGCATCGCCGCGATCGCGGGCGTGATCGTCTCGCAGAACAACCGGCCCGAAGCCGTTCCCACCAGCAGCGAGGATTCCGCACCGGCGGCACCGGATGCCGACGACGACGAGATCGCGCCCGAGGAGGAGTCCTCCACCCCGCCGAGCGACACGGGCGGGGAATCGGCCGATGTCGTCATCCAGAGCAAGATCGACGAGTACAAGCGCGCCCGGCAGAACGGCTCGCTGTGGCAGCAGATCCCCGACAACGAGTTCAACCAGACGGCTGTGAGTGCGTTCCTGTACCTGCTCACCGACATGAAGGTAGCGGCGATCTGGGGAGCCGACCCGTCGGAGTATCTCGACGAGGTCGCCGAACTCGAGCGGAAGCTGCTCGCCCAGGAGCCCCTCGGCTCCGACATCGAGATCATCCTGTCGGACCGCACGTTCACCTACGACGGCGACACCGGCGAAGGCGGCTACACCGACAACTGAGCCCGGGTACGCTCGAACGGTGGACTCCTGGACCAGCAACGCGATCGCTCTGCTGGAGGCCGACGCCAACCGCAGTGCCGACACCCACCTGCACGTCTTCCCGCTGCCCGCCGAGTGGGGCATCGACCTGTACCTGAAGGACGAGTCGGTGCATCCGACCGGCTCGCTCAAGCACCGCCTCGCGCGGTCGCTGATCCTCTACGGCCTCGTCAACGGACTCATCCGGGGCGACACGACCCTCGTCGAATCGTCGAGTGGTTCGACCGCCGTGTCCGAGGCGTACTTCGCCCGGATGCTCGGGCTCCCGTTCGTGACCGTCGTGCCGCGCTCGACCGTGCAGGAGAAGATCGACCTCATCGAGTTCTACGGCGGCACGTGCCACTTCGTCGACCGCGCCGAGGACATGTCGCCCGAGGCCCGTCGCCTCGCCGCCGACTGCCACGGCCACTACCTCGACCAGTTCACCTACGCCGAGCGCGCGACCGACTGGCGCGGCAACAACAACATCGCCGAGAGCGTGTTCAGCCAGCTGTCGCAGGAGCGGCATCCGATCCCCCGCTGGATCGTGGTCGGCGCCGGGACCGGCGGCACGAGCGCCACCTTCGGCCGGTACGTGCGCTACCGGCGGCACACGACCGAGATCGCGGTCGTCGATCCCGAGGGTTCGGCGTTCTACGACGGCTGGGCGGGAACGGCGGATGCTCCGGCCGGGCGCCCGAGCCGCATCGAGGGCATCGGCCGACCGCGCGTGGAGCCGTCGTTCGTTCCGAGCGTGATCGACGAGATGATCCGCGTGCCCGACGCCGGCTCGATCGCGGCGATCCGTCTGCTGCGCGAGCGCACCCTGCACTGGGCGGGCGGGTCGACCGGCACGAACCTGTACGGGGCGTTCCAGCTGATCGCGCGCATGCGCGCCGCGGGCGAGACCGGGAGCGTGGTGACCCTGATCTGCGACAGCGGAGTCCGCTACGCCGGCACCTACTACTCCGACGAGTGGGTCGCAGCACAGGGCTGGGACCTCGCCCCGCACCGCGCCCGCCTCGACGGCTTCCTCGACACCGGCCTCTGGACCGAGCTCGCCGACTGAGCGCCCTTCGTCTCGCCGCTGCGCTCCTCGCGCAGGGGCCGTTGCCCAGACCCGGTTCCTGAGCGAGCGCAGCGCGACGAAGGGCCCCAGAAACTGGGTCCCTGAGCCTGTCGAAGGGTCCCACCCCGAGACGCCCCGTACCCAACTCAGGAACATCGTGTCGAAATCGGCTGATTCGGCCCGTTTCACGCGCCCCGGCATCCGTTCTTCCTGAGTTAGGCCCGGGCCCCTCGCGCACCGCCGACTACGCTGACCCCATGACTACTCTGATCCTCACCGTCGCGGGTGCAGACCGTCCGGGCCTCGTCGCCGCCGTCGCCGATGCCGTCGACGCCCACGGGGGCAACTGGGAGAACAGCCGCCTCGCCGAGCTCGCGGGCACCTTCGCCGGGGTGATCGAGGTCTCGGTGGCCGCCGATCGGGTCGCCGAACTGCAGGCCGCGCTGCGCGCCCTGACAGGACTGCTCACCGTGACGATCCACACCGGATCGGATGCCGAGGCCCACCCCGACGCGAGCTCGATCTCGCTCTCGGTGCTGGGCAACGACCGCGCGGGGATCGTCCACGAGATCTCCGGGGTTCTGACCTCCCACGCGCTCAGCATCACGAGCATGGACACCGAGACGCGCGACGCCGCGATGGCCGGTGGGCGCCTGTTCGAGTCGACGGTCACGGCGACGGTGCCGGCATCCGCTGATCTCGATGCGCTGCGCACCGACCTCGAGAAGCTGGCGGCGGAGATCCAGGTCGACATCACTCTCGCCTGACGGGTTCGCGCGCCACTCGCCCGCGCCTCTCGCCGAGCCGCCCGGATGGCCGGCAGGAGCAGACAACAGAATGTGGAAAGCCCCGCGATGACAGCATTCCCCGCTCCCGTGGCGCTGCGGTCGTTCGCGCGGGCACGCGACGCGTGGCCCCTCGATCCCGCGACCGTGCACCTCAATCACGGATCGTTCGGCGCTCCGCCGACCGCCGTGATCGAGCATCAGGATGCTCTGCGTCGCCAGGGCGACCTCAATCCGGTCGCGTGGTTTCCCACTCTCGGCGAGCGCACGCGCGAGGCCCGCGAGCGCACGGCACCTTTCGTGGGCGCGCGCGCCGATGACGTCGCATTCGTGCCGAACGCCTCGGCCGCGGCGACCGTGGTCTACAACGCGATGCACCTCGAACCGGGCGACGAGATCATCGTCACCGATCACGGATACGGCGCGGTGACGATGGGCGCGGAGCGGCTGGCGCGCCGCACGGGTGCGACCGTCCGAACGGTGACGATCCCCCTGCTCGCCTCCGACGACGAGATCGTCGACCGATTCGCCGCCGAGATCGGGGATCGCGCGCGTCTCGTCGTGGTCGATCAGATCACGTCGCCGACGGCCCGGCTGATGCCGACGCGACGCATCGCCGACATCGCCGCGCACCACGGTGCGCGCACGCTGATCGATGGTGCGCACGCGCCGGGCCTCCTCCCGGATGCCGCGTCAGCGGCGGGCGGCACGTGGTGGTTCGGCAATCTGCACAAGTGGCCGTGCGCGCCGCGCGGATCTGCGCTGCTGGTGACGACCGCCGCGGATCGCGACGACCTCTGGCCGCTGATCGACTCGTGGAATGCGCACGACCCCTTCCCCTCGCGCTTCGACTACCAGGGCACGATCGACGCGACCGGGTATCTCGCGACGCCGACCGCGATCGAGTTCGTCGAGCGCGAGATCGGGTGGGAGCGCACGCGCACGGTCATGACCGAGATGGCGGATGCCGGGGCCGAGGCGATCGCGGCGGCGTTCCGTCGCTTCGCCGATGCCGAACCGCTCACGCCGGTCCCCTCGCCGGTCCCGTCGATGCGACTGATCCGCCTGCCGCGCGGGCTGGGGGCGACCCGGGAAGAGGCGGATGCGCTGCGCGCCGAGATCCTCCCCGCGACCGGCATCGAGACCGCATTCACGAGCTTTGAAGGTGCCGGGTACGTGCGGCTCTCGGTGCATCTCTACACGGAGGCATCCGACATCGAGCGGTTCGTCGATGTCGCAGTGCCGTGGCTCGTGGCGCGCGCCGGCATCCGCTGACCGTCCGCCACACCGTCGACGCGTCGGCGGGCGCCGAGACCGATCGTCCCCGGCTTCAATCCTCGAAGCCCCTCTCGCACGACGATGCCCCCTGCCGCGGTGTGCAGGGGGCCTCGTACGGGTGCGTCAGACGCGGATGCTCAGACCAGGCGGGTCTTCGGCGAGGTCGAGTAGGTGTGCTCGGCGTCGCGGTTGACGGTGTCGCCGAGGGCGGTGTCGATCGCCGCCATCGTGTCGGCGTCGAGCTTCACTCCCGATGCCTTGACGGTGTCGGCGAGCTGCTCGGGGCGCGATGCTCCGACCAGGGCTGCCGCGATGTTCGGGTTCTGCAGCACCCAGGCGATCGCGAGCTGCGGCATCGTGAGGCCCGCCTGCTCGGCGATCGGCTTGAGGCGCTGGACCGCGGTGAGGATGTCGTCCTGCAGGAAGTTCTTGATGAAGTCGGCACCGCTGTGCGGGTCGGTCGCGCGCGAACCCTCGGGCACGGGCTGACCGGGCAGGTACTTGCCGCTGAGCACGCCCTGCGCCATCGGCGACCAGACGATCTGCGAGATGCCGAGCTCTTCGGAGGCCGGAACGACCTTGCCCTCGATGACGCGCCACAGCATCGAGTACTGGGGCTGGTTCGAGATGAGCTGGATGCCGAGCTGCTGGGCGAGCGCGTGGCCCTCGCGCAGCTGCTCGGCCGTCCACTCCGAGACACCGATGTAGAGCGCCTTGCCCTGGCGGACGACATCGGCGAAGGCCTGGAACGTCTCCTCGAGCGGGGTCTCGTAGTCGAAGCGGTGCGCCTGGTAGAGATCGACGTAGTCGGTGCCGAGACGGGTCAGCGAGCCGTTGATCGACTCCATGATGTGCTTGCGGCTGAGGCCGGTGTCGTTCGGGCCCTTGGGACCGGTCGGGAAGTAGACCTTGGTGAAGATCTCGAGGCCTTCGCGGCGCTGCCCCTCGAGGGCCTTGCCGAGCACGACCTCGGCCGCGGTGTTGGCGTAGGTGTCGGCGGTGTCGAACGTGGTGATGCCGGCGTCGAGCGCCGCGTGCACCGTCTTGACGGCGGCGTCGTCGCCGACCTGAGAGGCGTGGGTGACCCAGTTGCCGTAGGTGATCTCAGAGACCTTGAGACCACTGTTGCCGAGATAGCGATAGTTGACCATGTTCTAACGCTAGCGCCGGTCGCCGACACCGCGGGTCGGTTTCCGTGACCGGTCTCAGACGTTCATGTCCGGCGCGCGCGGTGACGCATCTCGCGAACCGCGAGGACGAGCAGGACGCCGAGTGCCATCAGACTCGCGGCGTAGAGCGGACGCGCCCACGGCGAGTAGTCGGCACCGCCGATCCCGTAGGTGTCGGCGAGCCCCATGCCCGCCCCGAACGATGCGGCGAAGTACCCGAGGGTCCCGAGAACCACGAGGCCCAGGAAGACCATCGCGGCGATCGCCGCCGGCATCCGCCCGACGATCGCGACGATCGCGACGACGACGGACAGCACGACTCCGATACCGAGGATGCCGAGCACCGACATCGGACTCAGGCTCTCGCCCGCTTCTCCCATGTCGGCCCGGATCTGATCGAGCGTCCGGCCCGGAGCCGCGGCGAGCGGGTTGAGCACCATGATCTGCAGCGCGGCGACGGCGGCGTAGACGGCGACCGCGACGACGCCGACCAGCGACACCCACACGGTCGCACGACGAGATGAAGCCATGGCCATCACCGTAGAGACCGAGCCTGGGAACCCGCCGCCACCGCGAGGAGTCAAGACACGCCGCTCACTCGGCATCCGTTGCGGCGTGTCTTGGCCCCTCACCGAGGGGTGAAACCGCTCAGCTCGTGCGCGCCGCCGTCTCGGTCACCGCGGCCGACTGCGTCTGCACGATCGAGGCGCGATCGGCGAAGCCCTCGGCGGTGACCTTGTCGAGCGCGACCTGCTTGCGGATCGCCGCGGCCTTCTCGTAGAGGCTCGGGTCGCCGTACGAGGTGAGCACCTTCACCAGCACGGGCAGCAGCTCGATCATGAAGAACAGCGCGGCGATGAGGATGTGCGCCCAGAGGATCGTGGGCTCCTTCTCGCTCAGGCGGTTCAGCCCGCTGATCTGGCTGAGGAGGCCGGTCGCTCCGGCGTTGCCCTGCGCCACGGCATCCGCTCGGGCGTTGTAGGCCGCGAGCGCCTGGTCGTAGGTGTCGCGTGCGGCGGGCAGCTGGTCCTGCGCGGTCTGGCGGTTCGTCGCCTCGGAGGTCGAGGTGTTCTCCTTCGCGGCGGTGCCGGCCGCGGCGAGCTCCTCGTTCGCGACGCGCAGCTGCTCGGCGAGGCCGTCGTAGGTCTGCTGGGCCTGGGCGAGCTGGGCCTGGGCAGCGTCGGAACTCGCGCCCTCGCCGTTCACCCCGGTGCAGCCGGGAACGGTGCCCGCACCCTCGCCGGTGAGCTCGCACTGGTAGAGCGCGCGGGCCTGGTCGATGACGGTCTGCTGGTCCGCGAGCTTGGTCGTGAGGTCGTCGACGGTCGCCTGGGCGGCGGATTCGGATGCCGACGACGAATCGGTTCCCGCCACGATGCCCGTCGCCGCCTGGTTCTCGAGCTCGGCGACCTTGGCCGTCGCGGCGTCGAGAGCGATCTTCTCGGGGCCGGACTCGAGGGCCTCCTGGTCGGTCTGCGACTGCGTGATGTTGGTCGAGGCGACCTCGCGGGCGATGTCGTTGTGGAACACCTGCAGCACGAGCGGCTCGGCGACCACGAATCCGATGATCGCGGCCATGATCACTCGGGGGATCGCGAGGCCGATGAGGCGCCACACGTTGCGCGTCGACGCCATGGTCGAGGTGAGGAAGCGATCGAGGTTGAAGATGATCAGCGCCCAGACGAGCGCGAGCGGAACGGCCAGCCAGATCGCGGCCCCCACACCGGTCGTGAGCGCGAACAGCATCGAGATCGCCGAGACCAGGGCGGTGCCGGCGAGCACGAAGAACATCTGCACGAAGCGCGGCGTCTCGCCGGGGACGCGGTCGAGGATCTCGCCCTCGGCCCCGCCGAGGATCGCGAGCTGCCGCAGGCGCGAGCCCGGGGTGCGGGGCGCGCGGGGCTTGCGCTTCCGCGGCGGGCGGGGCGCGCGGGCGGGCTTCGACGGTGCGGATGCCGCGGCATCCGATCCTGCCGAGTCGTCGGCGGTCTCCGGGCGCGGGGTCTCGCGCGTGGCGGAGTCCGTGATGAACGGCTCGTCGGCGGAACCTGTGGGCTCGTACTCGCGCAGGAAGTCGAGGTCATCCGTCGGGGCGTTCGGGTCGCCGTCGATGATGATCCGACCCTGCGAGTCGAAGCGACCCGGTCGGTGGGCGGAATAGGGCATCCCGACAATCTACGAAAGGTCGCCTGTGCGCGCGGTGGAAGAAGGCTTTGACGGCTCCCAGGTTCGGGAGGGGCGCGCTCCGGATCACACCCCGGCGGGCAGCAGCCTGCCGAGAAGAGCCTCGTAGGAGCCGAGGGCGTCGTCGAGGCCGAAGTGCCCGGCGGCGGCGAGGGTGCCGAGGCCGTGGATGAGGCCCCAGAGCGCGACGACGTCGGTGGGTCGGTCGAGTCCGGTGGCGGCCGCCGCCGCGGCGAGCGCTCCTTCGAGCGCATCGATCAGCGGGGCCATCGTCGCGGTGGGCGAGCCCGGCACGCAGACGGTGGGGTCGTAGACGGCGTCGAAGGCATGCGGATGCTCGACGGCGAACCGGATGTAGGCCTCGCCGCCCGCGGCGAGCGCCGCCCGGGGGGTCGCGGCATCCGTCGTCGCGTTCCGAACCTGGGCGAGCAGATCGGCCATGCTGCGCTCGGCGATCGCCTTGAGCAGGCCGAGACGATCGGAGAAGTGGTGGTACGGCGCGTTGTGGCTGACGTCGGCGGCGCGAGCGACCTCGCGCAGGCTGATGTCGGCGGCCGGCATCCGCTCGAGCAACTGCATCGCGGCGTCTTCGAGGGCGCGCGCGAGATCACCGTGGTGGTACCCCGTCTTCGAACTTGACACGCGCAACATTGTCTCCTATCTTGACACTGTCCACCTGCTTGACACTGTCCAGATTGGAACCGACGCATGACCGCTCTCGTGATCGACGGCCACCCGTACGCCGAATCCCTCACCGCTTCACTCGCGCAGCGCTACGCCACAGGTCACGGCGATGCCCGCGTGCTCGCCCTGCGCGACCTCGACTTCGACCCGCACCTGCGCTTCGGATACCGGCAGCGCATGACCCTCGAACCCGACCTGCTCGACGCCAAGCAGGCTCTCGCCGAGGCGCAGACGATCGTCATCGCGACGCCGCTGTGGTGGGGGTCGGTGCCGGCGCTGCTCAAGGGCTTCTTCGATCGCGCCCTGCTGCCGCAGCAGGAGTACCGCTACTCGCCGCAGGGGCTGCCGATCGGTCTGCTCACCGCACCGCACGGACGCCTGCTGCTGCTCGCCGACACCCCCTGGTACGCGGCACCCTTCACGGGACTGCCGGCGCAGCGCCAGGTGGTGCGCAACACGATGCGGTTCTGCGGCATCCGATCGGTGCGCGCGCACCGGATGCTGGGCGTCAAGAACGCCTCACCCGAGAGGATCGGGCGCTGGCTCACGGATGCCGAACGGCTCGGCACCGCGGACGGGCGCCGCGATGCGCGGCGCGGTCAGGCCATCGCGGCCGAGGCCGCTTCGTCCTCCGTCGTCGCGACGAGCTGACCGCAGGCGCCGTCGATCTCCTTGCCGCGGGTGTCGCGGAGGGTCGTCGGGATGCCGGCGTCGTTGAGGCGGCGCACGAACTCGGCCGTGACGTCCTTCTCCGACGAGGTCCAGATCGACCCCGGCGTCGGGTTCAGCGGGATGGGGTTCACGTGCACCCATCCGCGACCGCGCTGGTTGAGCTTCTCGGCGAGGAGGTCGGCGCGCCAGGCGTGGTCGTTCATGTCCTTGATGAGCGCGTACTCGATCGAGACGCGGCGACCGGTCTTCTCGTAGTAGTTGTAGGCGGCGTCGAGGGCCTCGTCGACCTTCCAGCGGGAGTTCACCGGGATGAGCTCGTCGCGCAGGTGGTCGTCGGGCGCGTGCAGCGACAGCGCGAAGGTGACCGGGATGCCCTCGTCGGCGAGCTTCCTGATCGCGGGCACGAGGCCGACGGTCGAGACGGTGATGCCGCGGGCGCTCATGCCAAGCCCCTCGGGCTCCGGGGCGACCATGATGCGCACGGCATCCATCACCCGCTTGTAGTTGGCGAGCGGCTCGCCCATGCCCATGAAGACGATGTTGGAGACGCGCTCCATGCTGTGGTCGTCGGACTTCTTGCCGCCCAGACCACCCTCGGCGATGAGGCGGTTGGCGCGCACGATCTGCTCGACGATCTCGGCCGTCGACATGTTGCGCGTGAGGCCCGCCTGGCCGGTCGCGCAGAACGGGCAGTTCATGCCGCAGCCGGCCTGGCTCGACACGCAGAGCGTGATGCGGCCGGGGTAGCGCATGAGCACCGACTCGACGAGGGCGCCGTCGTGCAGGCGCCAGAGGAACTTGATCGTGTCGCCGCGATCGGTCTCGAGACGGCGCACCTCGGTCATGAGCGGGGGCAGCATGCCGGCGACAAGCTCGTCGCGGATCCCGGCCGGGAGGTCGGTCATGTGCGCGGGGTCGGACGTGTAGTGCCGGAAGTAGTGGGTCGCGAGCTGCTTGGCGCGGAAGCCGGGCAGGCCGAGCTCCTTCACCTTCTCGACGCGCTCCTCGGGCGTGAGGTCGGCGAGGTGCACGGGCGGCTTGCCGCGCTTGGGGCTGGCGAACTGCAGCAGCGGGCGCCCCTCGGCGTCCTTCTGCTGGGTCCAGCCCTCGGTCGCCGGGCGCACCTGGGTGGGACCCGTGGTGCGCACCTTGCCCTGGGCGGGTCGACCCTCGGGGGCGGACGCGGATGCTGCAGGGCGCGTCTCGCGCGTGCGGGGGTTCTCGGTCATACCTTCCAGGGTACCGGCGAGCGGGTGGGAGACGGCTGGACTGTCGGGGCCCCTGCCTAGACTGACCGGCATGGACTTCGTGTGGATCATCGGGATCATCGTCGGCGCGATCATCGTGATCGCCATCGTGGCCGCAGCCCTGCGGGGCATGCGGCCGAAGGTGCCCGAGGTCACCCCAGGCGTTCCGGTGCCGATCGCCCCCGAAGTGGTCGCGAAGATCGACGATCTGGTGCGTGCCGACAGCAAGATCGTCGCGATCAAGACCCTGCGCGAGCACACCGGCGAGAGCCTGCAGTCCGCGAAGCGCCGCATCGACCACTGGCGGGTCGGCACCGCCCCCGCGACGACCGCGATTCCGATCCAGCCGCCCGTCTTCCACGACGTCGGGTCGCTGCGCGCCTCGCTGCCGTCCGAGGCAGTGGCCGAGATCGATCGACTCGTCGCCGCCGAGCAGCCGATCGCCGCAATCAAGCTCTTGCGCGAAGAGGCCGGCCTCGGCCTCAAGGAGTCGAAGGACCTGATCGACGCCTGGCGTGCCTGAGCAGGCCCGGACGCGCCCGTTGTAATGACAAGTTGGCGTCGGCGAGAATAGAACGACCCCCACCACAAGGAGCATGATGTCCGACCGCCTCACCCGTGCCCGCGCCACCGGAGTCCTCGCCGTGCTCCGCGCCTCCACCCCCGAGCTCGCCCTCGAGGCATCCGAGGCCATCATCCGGGGCGGAGTGACCGGTATCGAGGTCACGTTCTCGACCCCCGACGCGCCCGCCGTCATCCGCGAGCTCATCGCCCGGCACGGCGACGCCGCCTACGTCGGCGCCGGCACCGTCACCACCGCCGAGCAGGCCGCCCTCGCCGCCGATGCGGGCGCCGAGTTCCTCGTGAGCCCGGGCACGCTCCCCCACCTCACGCGCAGCATGCTCGACACCGGCCGCGTCGTGATGACCGGCGCCATGACCCCCACCGAGGTCATGGGCGCGCTCGAACTCGGGGTCGACGTCGTCAAGATCTTCCCCGCGTCGCTCGGCGGCCCCTCGTACCTGGGCGCCCTGCGCGGCCCGTTCCCCGAGGCTCCCCTCATGCCCACCGGTGGCGTGAACCCCGACAACCTCGCCGACTGGTTCACTGCCGGCGCCGTGGCCGTCGGAGCCGGAGGCGACCTCGCCAACGGCGCCTCGCTCAAGGCCCAGGACTGGGCCGACATCGAGAAGCGCTCCGCTCGCTTCGCCGCCGCCCTCGCGGCCGTCCGCGCCTGACGCCTCGGTGATCGCCCTCGACCCGTGGGCGTGGGCCGCGCTGGCCCTCGCCGCGGTGACGATCGGCATCTCGAAGACGGCGCTTCCGGGCGGCAGCATCCTCGCGATCGCCCTGTTCGCGGCCGTGCTGCCGGCGCGCACCTCGACCGCGGCCATGCTGCTGCTGCTGATGGTCGGCGATGTGTTCGCGCTCATCGCCTACCGCCGGCACGCGCACTGGCCGACGCTGCTGCGCCTCGCACCGGCCGTGGTGCTGGGCCTCCTGGCGGGCTTCGCGTTCCTCGCGCTCACCGGTGACGGGGTCGTGCGACGCGCGATCGGCGTGATCCTGCTGGTCATGATCGCGGTGACACTCTGGCGACGGTGGCGGCAGAACAGGGCGGATGCCGTGGCCCCCGCCCGCGGCGGCATTCTGCTCGCCGGCACCTACGGCACGCTCGGAGGGTTCACGACGATGGTCGCGAACGCCGGCGGCCCGGTGATGTCGATGTACTTCCTCGCGACGCGCACCCCGGTGCAGGTGTTCCTCGGCACCTCGGCGTGGTTCTTCGCGATCATCAACCTCATCAAGGTGCCGTTCCTCGCGGGGCTCGGACTCTTCGAGGGGCAGGTGCTGCTGATGGATGCCGCGCTCGCCCCGCTCGTCGTCATCGGCGCGCTCATCGGGCTCGCCGTCGCAAAGCGACTCGATCAGCGGCTCTTCGACCGCATCGTCATCGTGCTCACGGTGCTCGGCGCGGTGTACCTGCTCTTCTGAGCGTCACGGGGCGGCGCCCTTCGACAAGCTCAGGGACCCAGCAACGAGCGGCGGCGCCCTTCGACAAGCTCAGGGACCCAGTAACAGGGGCGGGGCCCTTCGCGACAAACTCAGGGACCCAGTAACGAGCGGCGGGGCCCTTCGACAAGCTCAGGGACCCAGCAACAAGCGGCGGCGCCCGGTCCCGGAACTGCGTCGCTGAGCCTGTCGAAGCGTCCCCCGCGAGACGCCCCGCGTCAGTCGAGGAAGATGTCGGGGAACAGCGCCGCGTCGGGGGTCCCCGGGATCGCGGCGTAGCCCGAGAAGTCGGTCACCCCCGCAGCCTCGAGCACGTCCTCGACGATGAGCGTCTGCCCCGTGTACGACCCGGCGGGCTGCAGGAGCACCTGGTACGCGGCATCCGCGTAGATGTCGGGCGTGCGGCTCGCGGCCATGACCTTGTCGCCGCCGAGCAGGTTCTGAACCGCCGCGGTCGCGATGGTCGTACGCGGCCAGAGCGTGTTCGCCGCGATGCCGTCGCGCGCGAACTCCGCCGCGAGACCCAGCGTCGCCATCGTCATCCCGAACTTCGCGAGCGTGTATCCGGTGTGCGCACCGAGCCATTTCGGCGTGGGATTGAGCGGCGGCGAGAGCGACAGGATGTGCGGGTTCTCGGCATCCTTCAGCATCGGTACGGCCGCGCGCGACAGCATGAACGTGCCGCGCACGTTGACGTCCTGCATCAGGTCGTACTTCTTGGGATCGAGGTCGAGCGACCGCGAGAGGTCGATGACGCTGGCGTTGTTGACGACGATGTCGATGCCGCCGAACTCGCCCTGCGTCTTCATCACGGCCTCGGTGATGTCGGAGTCGTCGCGCACGTCGCCGACGATCGCGAGCGCCTGCCCGCCGGCCGCGCGGATCTGCTCGGCCGCCGTGTGGATCGTGCCCTCGAGCTTGGGATGCGGGGTGTCGGTCTTCGCGAGCATGGCGATGTTCGCGCCGTCGGCCGCGGCGCGCAGCGCGATCGCGAGTCCGATCCCGCGGCTGCCGCCGGACATCAGGATGGTCTTTCCTGCGAGTGACATGGGTCTCCTTCTGGGTCGGATGCCGGTGCGGACGGGGTTACTTCGGTGCCATGCGGATCGCGCCGTCGAGGCGGATCGTCTCGCCGTTGAGGTAGTCGTTCTCGACGATGTGCTGCACGAGGGCGGCGTACTCATCGGGGCGCCCGAGCCGCGAGGGGTGCGGCACCTGCTGACCGAGGGAGTCCTGCGCGGCCTGCGGCAGCCCCATGAGCATCGGGGTCTCCATGATTCCGGGGGCGATGGTGACCACGCGGATGCCGTAGCGGGCGAGCTCGCGGGCGACCGGCAGGGTCATCGCGTGCACACCACCCTTCGACGCGGCGTACGCGGGCTGGCCGATCTGGCCGTCGAAGGCGGCGACGCTGGCGGTGTTGACGATGACGCCGCGGGTGTCGGTGTCGCTGTCGACGGGGTTCTTCACGATGACGGCGGATGCCTGCGACAGCACGTTGAACGTGCCGACGAGGTTGATGCGCACGATTCGCTCGAAGTCGGCGAGCACGGCCGGGTTGCCGTCTCGATCGAGCACCTTCGCGGGCGGAGCGATGCCGGCGCAGTTGACCACGACGCGCAGCGGGGCGACGGCCTGCGCCTGGGCGACGGCATCCTGCACCTCGTCGACGCTGGTGACGTCGGCGGGCACGAAGAGTCCCCCGAGTTCGTCGGCGACCTCGGCGCCCTTCGACGTCGAGAGGTCGATGATCGTGACGTGGGCGCCGTCGGCGGCGAGCCGACGTGCGGTGGCGAGGCCCAGACCCGAGGCGCCTCCGGTGATGAGCGCGCCCTGTCCACTGATCTGCATGGTGTTCTCCTTCGAACGTCGTCGTGCGACTGAGTTTCAGCCTACGTGGTTCTTGGTGTCACTACGATCCCCGGGGAAGGCTGTGTCAGCGAGCCTACGGGGTCGGCACGGCAGACTGGAGGGATGAGCATCCCCGACGCCCACATCGAGATCCCCGCGCGCGTATGCGACCTCGCCGGTCGCGCCGCCGTCACCCCGGTCTGGCGCAACGGCATCGGGGGCCTCACGTTCCGCACCGACGACGGGCGCTACATCAAGTGGGGTCCGCTCGATGACGAGGCCAACATGCACGACGAGGCCGAGCGGATGCGCTGGGCCCGCCGCTGGATCACGGTGCCCGAGGTGCTCGCCCAGGGCGAGGACGACGCGCACGAGTGGCTCGTCACCCGCGCGATCGACGCGTTCAGCGCCGTCGATCCGCGCTGGGATGGCAAGGCTGAGATCGCAGTACCCGCCGTCGGTCGCGCCCTGCGGATGCTGCACGACACCCTCCCCGTCGCCGACTGCCCGTGGGAGTGGAGCGTGCACTGGCGCGTCTCGAACGCTTCCAAGCGCGGGGTCGTCGTGCCGCCCGAGCTGCACGAGGCCCCGCCGATCGACCGCCTGGTCGTGTGCCACGGCGACGCCTGCATGCCCAACACGCTCCTCGACGCCGCGGGTGAGCCCGCCGCCCACGTCGATCTCGCCGCCCTCGGTCTCGCCGACCGGTGGGCCGACCTCGCCGCCGCGGCCATGAGCACCGGGTGGAACTTCGGGCCCGGCTGGGAGGACCCGCTGCTCGAGGCGTACGGCGTCGAACGCGACGACGCACGGCTCGAGTTCTACATGCGGCTCTGGAACGAGACCTGAGCGGCGCTCGAGCAGGTCCGACGGTAATCTCCTGTGATGTGCCCGCTTCTTCCGCCCGTCCCCGCCGGCCCGTGACGCGACGCTTCGCGCCGGCGCAGGCGATCGCAGTGGGGTTCGGATCGGCGGTGCTGATCGGCACCCTCGTCCTCATGCTGCCGATCTCTTCGGCGCGCGGAACGTGGACCGGGTTCATGGATGCTCTCTTCACCTCCACGTCGGCCGTGTGCGTGACGGGGCTCATCGTGGTCGACACTCCGGTCTACTGGAGCCCCTTCGGGAAGATCGTCATCCTGCTCCTCATCCAGCTCGGCGGACTCGGAATCATGCTGTTCGCCGCGCTCGTCGGTATCGCCTTGGCGCGCCGCCTGAGCGTGAGGTCGCGCATGATCACAGGAACCGAGACGAAGACCCCGGGGAGCGGCAACGTCAAGCGGATCGCGACCGGCATCCTTCTAACGACCCTGACGATCGAGGCCGTTGTCGCGATCCTGCTCTTCGCCCGCTTCACGATCGGCTACGGCTACGGCGCTGACCGGGCGGCGTGGCATGCAGTGTTCCACGCCGTCTCGGCCTTCAACAACGCGGGATTCGCCCTCTACAGCGACAGCCTCTCCGGCTTCGTGGCCGACCCCTGGATCTGCCTTCCCATCTGCGCAGCGATCATCATCGGTGGACTCGGGTTCCCCGTTCTGCGGCAGCTGCGCAAGGAGTTTCGGCGCCCCCTGCACTGGTCGATGAACACCCGGATCGTGCTTGCGGCCACGCTGGTGCTCCTCCTTTCGGGAACGGTCTTCGTCGTGATCGTCGAGTGGAACAACGCTCGCACGCTCGGGGCTCTCGATCCCGGCGCGCGCGTGCTCGCCGGGTTCTTCCACTCGGTGCAGTCGCGCACCGCCGGCTTCAACTCGGTCGACACCGCCGCCCTGCACGACGAGACGTGGCTCGTCACCGACGTGCTCATGTTCATCGGCGGCGGCCCGGCGGGAACCGCCGGCGGCATCAAGGTCACGACCTTCGCCGTGCTGTTCTTCATCATGTGGACCGAGCTCCGCGGAGGAACGGCCGTGAACGTCTTCGGCAAGCGTCTCTCGCGCGCCGTGCACCGTGAGGCGATAACGGTGGTCATCGTGGCACTCGGTGCCGTCATGACCGCCGTCGTCGCCATCCTCGCCATGACCGACCTCGATCTCGATCAGGTGCTCTTCGAAGTCGTCTCGGCCTTCGGCACGGTCGGCATGTCGACCGGTATCACCGCCGGCCTTCCAGACGCGGCTCAGGTGATCCTGGTCTTCCTGATGTTCCTCGGTCGACTGGGACCCCTCACGCTCGGCACCGCTCTGGCGTTGCGGGAACGCCAGCCCGCCTATGAACTCCCCAAAGAACGACCCGCGATCGGCTGATCGCCTCGGCGACCAGACCCCCTGAAAGGACATACCGGTGGCAAAATTCCTCTCCTTCGGACAGGACGCTCGCAGGATCGCGGAGGCCGACTCCGTCGCCGTCATCGGCCTGGGCCGGTTCGGCACGTCCCTCGCTCTCGAGTTGATGGCCTCGGGCACAGAGGTGCTCGGGGTCGACGGCGATGAAGAGATCGTCCAGTCGCTGAACGGTCAGCTCACGCAGGTCGTGCGCGCGGACGCGACTCGGCTCGACGTCTTGGAGCAGCTCGCGATCGGCGAGTTCGATCGCGTGGTCGTCGCCATCGGCACCGACATCACGGCGTCGATCCTCACCGCCTCCCTGCTGCTGCAGCTGCGCGTGCCTGTGATCTGGGCGAAGGCGGTCGATGAGCGGCACGGCGCTGTGCTCGAGCAGCTCGGCGTCCACCGGGTGGTCTACCCCGAGAAGGACATGGGGCGCCGGGTCGCGCACCTCGTTCGGGGCGCCGCCGCCGACTACCTCGAGATCGATCGTGGATACGCGATGGTCAAGACCGTCGCTCCGCAGTCGCTACACGGCATCACCCTCACCGAAGCGGCCGTGCGCGGCACGCACGGCGTGACCATCGCCGCCTTCCGTCACGCGCACGGGGACTGGCACAACGCTCAGGCCGACACCGTCCTCCGCGACGGTGACGCGGTGCTCGTCGTCGGCCCGACGACGAAGGTCGAGCGCTTCGCCCAGCTGCGCTGACCGCCGGACGACGCGCTCCGCTCAGGAGCTCGGCCCGAGGATGAAGTTCCACGCGCCGGTCGCGATCGCGGCGGCGACGGCAACCCCGGAGATCGCGAGCCCGATCGCGAGCAGCATCCATTCGGCCGCCCCGAATCGCGACTCGCGCGCCCACGTGCGCCGACCGGGCGCGCCGAAGCCGCGAGCCTCCATGGCGGTGGCGAGTTTCGCGCCGCGCCGGATCGAGAGCACGAGCAGCGCGAACGCCATGCCGAAGAATCGGCGGATGCGTCCGCGATCGGCGACTCCGCGGGCCCGACGCGCGAGTTCGAGCGCCCGCCAGTCGTCGAGGAACAGCCCGATCATGCGCAACCCGGCGAGCGCGCCCAGCACGAACCGGGCGGGCAGCTTCAGCACCTGAGCGAGTCCGTCGGCGAGGTCGGTGGGGTCGACCGTGATGAACAGCACCACCGACGGCAGCGCGATCGCGAGCACGCGCAGGAAGGTCGCGAGAGCGAGCGCGAGCGACCCGTCGCTGATGCGCAGCACGAACCACTCGACGTAGATCGTGCCGCTCGTCTCGCCGTAGAGCGCGATCGTGACGGCGGTGAGGGGCGCCGCGAGCCAGACCGGCCAGGTGCGCAGCCAGAACTCGCGCCAGCCGATGCCGGCGAAGAAGAACAGCACGCACTCGAGCACGAGGGCGACGGATGCCGACACCGGATCGAGCGTGAGGATCAGCGGGATCGCGATCAGCGCGCTCACCCCGAGCTTGGCGACGGGGTTGATGCCGGCGATGCGTCCGGTGCGGGCGGTGGTGTCGAGCACGGTCATCGGCTGCCGCCCAGCTCGTAGCGTTCGGCGTGGAGCGCGCGGGCGACGTCGAGGTCGTGCGTGATCGTCACGATCGCGGTGCCCTCGTCGCGCAGGGCGGCGAGCATCGCGACGAGTTCGGCCCAGGTACGGGCGTCCTGTCCGAAGGTCGGCTCGTCGAGCACGAGCACCCGGGGCCGGGTCGCGAGGGCGGCGGCGACCGTCAGCCGACGCTTCTCGCCGCCCGACAGCGTGTAGGGGTTGGCGCGCGCGAGCCGGTCGAGGCGCAGCCGGTGCAGCAGCTCCTCGCTGCGCGCGGCGATCTCGTCTTCGGGCATGCCGAGAGCGCGCGGGCCGACCGCGAGCTCGTCCTGCACGGTCTTCGCCAGCAACTGATGCTCGGGCTCCTGGAAGACCATCCCGATACGGGTGAGCAGATCGCGCGAGGCCCAGTCGATCGGCGTCGATCCGATGCCGGCGGCCAGGGCCGCGGATGCCGCGACCGCACCGCCCGCGGGTGGCAGGAGTCCCGCGAGCGTGAGCCCGAGGGTCGACTTGCCGGCACCGTTCGGCCCGGTGATCGCGAGCGCCTGTCCTGCCCGCACGTCGAGGTCGATGCCGCTCGCCACGGGCTTCCCCTTCACGCGGGCGACGGCGAGATCGCGGGCCGAGATCAGCACCTCGCCGGACGCCGACAGCGGAGCGGGCGGAGCATCCGGAGCGAACCCCGGCACCCACACCCCGTCGGCCGCGAGCCGGGCGCCCTCGACGCCGAGCACGTGCGCGGGCGGTCCGTCGGCCACGACCCCGCCCTGCCCGACCACGATCACCCGCGTGATCAGCGGCAGCCATACGTCGAGGCGGTGCTCGACGACGATCAGCGTCGCGGGGTGCGCCTGCAGCATCCGCTCGACCGCGTCGCGCACCTCGACCACGCCCGCGGGATCGAGGTTGGCCGTCGGCTCGTCGAGCAGCACGAGCCCCGGCCGCATCGCGAGGATGCCGGCGAGCGCGAGCCGCTGCTTCTGCCCGCCCGACAGCGCCTTGGTCGGGCGATCGAGCGGCACGTCGAGGCCGACCGCGTCGAGCGCCTGCGTCACGCGCGGCCAGATCTCGGCGCGCGGGATGCCGAGGTTCTCGCACCCGAAGGCGACGTCGTCACCGACCCGGGCGAGGATCACCTGCGAGTCGGGGTCCTGCAGCACCAGCCCCGTGCGCCCGCGGGTCGACGCTGCGGGGATGCCGTCGACGAGGAGCGAGCCCTGGGCTTCGCCCTCCTCATCGCCGCCGAGCACCCCCGCGAGTCCCTGCAGCAGCGTCGACTTGCCGGCACCGGAGGCGCCGAGCACCAGCACGCGCTCCCCCGGTTCGATCCGGAACGAGACGTCCTGCAGCGCCCAGGCCAGACGGCTGGCATGACGCCAGCCCCACGTGGTCGCCTCGACCGTCGCGGGCCCGGTCTGATCGATCGTCATCAGACGCGGACACGCGCCTCACGGCCCGAGCCGAAGCGATCGAGCGCTCCCGTGGCCGCGATGCCACGCGCCAGCACCCACGACAGGGCCCCGGCGATCACCGCGCCCGACACGACCGTGCTGATCAGATAGATCACCGTGAACTCGGTGCCCGACCCCGCGTACCAGAGGATGAGGTTGTTGATGCCGCCGGCGAGGGCCGCGCCCGCTCCGGCGAGGATCGCGACGGGCAGCGACCAGCGACGGTAGAAGAACAGCAGGAAGATCAGTTCGGCTCCCAGGCCCTGCACGAGTCCGGCCTCGAGCGTCAGGAACCCGCCCCACTGGTTGCCGATCAGGGCCGACACGACCGCGGCGAGCAGCTCGACGTAGATCGCGGCACCCGCCTTGCGGATGATGAGGCCGCCGAGCACGCCGGCGAACAGCCACGGGCCGTCGAGCAGCCCCTGCAGGCCCGGGAGCAGCGGCTCGAGGAGCGCCTTCGGGCCGAGGTAGCCGACGTTCCACGCGAGGAAGATCAGCCCGGCGGCGACGCCGAGCACGCTGGCGACCACGATGTCGACGACGCGCCAACGCCAGATCGTGACGGATGCGCTCTTCGCGGATGCCGGCTTCGCGGCGGATGCCGGGTTGGATGCCGTCTCGCCGGCGTTCTTCGCGGCGGATTCGGGCGTGGACGTACTCATCTGAACTCCTCCCTGCGCTGGCATGACCCAGATCAGGTTCGACGGTCGAAGCGCGATTCGCTCCCTCTCAGCCCGGCTCGCCGGACTCCCGTGGTTGTGCTGACCAGCATACCCGCGCGACGACACCCGCGCCCGCCCGTGACGCATCGCCGCAGATCAGCCCGGGGATTGGGTACCGTAATCGAGTGACCGCCGCTCATCCCACCGACGCCGCCACCGCCGCCGTGCCCGATTCCGGCGCGGCTGCGACCGACGCCCCGGGCGAACTCGAGCCGCCTGCGACGGCATCCACACCCACCGTGGCGGGTCCGGACGAGGCGACGGCTGCCGGCGCCGAGGAAGCTGGTCCTGAAGGTACTGACGTCGAGGCTGCCGGCGCCGAGACCGCCGGTGTCGAGGCATCCGGTGTCGAGGCATCCGCCGCTCCGGGGGCGAACGAGAGCGAGACTCCCGAGGCCGCATGGGCAGATGAGAAGCGCCCGGCCACGGCCCTGACCTGGATCGACACCGCTGCCGTCGCCGCAGGTTCCGCAGCGCGCACCTACGACGAGCCGTACGTCGAGGATCCCGCCGTCGCGATCATGCGCGGCGCTCGACTGCGCCCGGCGATCGCGAGCGCCCGCGTGCTCGTGCCGATCGGCATGGTTCTCGGTCTCGTCGGCGCATACGCGGGCACGACCATCCTGTGGCCGCTGCACGAGGTCGCCCCGACCGTTCATTCGGTCGAATTCGCCACCGTCGCTGCTCCCCCGGCCGCCGTGGCGTGGCCCGGCGTCGGCAGCGCAGCCGTCGGCGTGGGCGGCATCGGCTCGACGGCATCCTCGGTGGATCCGGCGAGCATCGCGAGCATCACCAAGGTGGTCAGTTCGCTCATGGTGCTCGACCGGATGCCCCTGGCCCTCGGCGAGCAGGGTCCCGAATTCTCGTTCACCCGCGCCGACAGCCAGTCGTACTGGTCGTATCGGATGTCGGATCAGTCGTCGCTCGATGTGCCGGTCGGCGGAGTGCTCACCGAGTACCAGATGCTGCAGGGCACGCTGCTCGGGTCGGCGAACAACTACATCGACCGCCTCGCGCGGGAGATCTGGGGATCGAACAGCGAGTTCGCGGCCGCCGCGGAGATCTGGTTGAGCGAGCGCGGCCTCAGCGACATCACGGTCGTCACGCCGTCGGGCTTCGACATCGGCAACGTCGCGACACCCGACGCCCTGGTGCGCCTGGGCGAGCTCGCGATGAAGAACCCGGTGTTCGCGGAGATCGTCGGCACGCCGGCCGTCGAACTGCCCGGCGCGGGCCTCGTGACCAACACGAACGGGATGCTGGCCGACCCCGGTGTCGTCGGCATCAAGACGGGCACGCTCGTCGGGTGGAACCTGCTCACGGCGAAGGACGTGACCGTGGGCGACAGCACCGTGCAGCTCTACGCGGCAGTGCTGAATCAGGACGACGATGCCCAGCGGCTCGCGGCCACGCGCTCGCTGTTCGCCGAGGTCGAAGCGGCGCTCCTCGCCCAGGAACCCGCGGTTCCGGCCGGCACGGTCGTCGGTCAGGTGCGCACCGAGTGGGGCGCGGAGGTCGACATCGTGACGGATGCCGACGCCGACGTGCTGCTCTGGAACGGTGCCGCGGCAACGACCTCGACGAGCTTCTCGCTCGGGGATGCGCGGGAGGACGGCGACGCCGTGGGCTCGCTGAGCACCGCCGGCCCGATCGACGCGACCACGACGGAACTCGTTCTCGACGACGACGTCGAGGGCCCCAGCATCTGGTGGCGCCTCACGCATCCGATGAACCTGTTCGGCCTCGACTCGGAGTAGAGCCGGATCTCCTGACTCCGTGAGGGGTCACAACACGCCGTGATCGTGCCCGCCCGTGAGGCGTGTCTTGACCCCTCGGGTTCGGGACTACCCACGAGCGGCGAGTGCCGGCGGAGGGTCCCCGTGGCGAGTGCCGGCGATGGGTCCCTGCGGAGGGTGTGCTCGACCCCTGGCGCCCATCCCCGGCGAGGGGTCAAGACACGCCGTGTTCGTACCCGCCCGTGAGGCGTGTTGTGACCCCTCACGTTCAGATTGCCTCCTCGCACGCCTGTCGCCCTCTGCCGCCCGCTCATCCGCAGGGAAGAACGACACGTGCAGGGAGAATCCCGCCGAACCTCCCTGCAGATGTCTTTTCTCCCTGCACGTGGTGCCGCGCCATCACGCCTGCACGGACGGATCACGTCCGCACGGCGAGACCCCCGGGATCGCCGTGCAGACGTGCGCGCTCCGTGCAGATGAGCGGGATCGGGCGGATGCCGCAGCGGCGGGTTCTCGGGGCGACGGCGCCGCACAGGAAGCGCCCCGGCCCGCGGATGCGGGTCGGGGCGCGTCGGGTGGGCGTGAGCCCGAGTACCGTGGTGGGTCAGCCGAGGCGGGTCAGCTGTGGCGGGTGTCCCCCTCGGGAGACGGGTGCTCGATCACGGCCTGAGCCGCGGCAGCTTCGGCGACGGGCTGCTGGGCTCCGACCGATGCACCGGTGACGGCATCCGCTGCTGCGGCCTCCGCAGCATCCGCGTCGTCGGCGTCGCCCGTGATGACGGTCGGCGTCGAGCCGGTGAGTGCCTCCTCGGCGTCGATGTCGGTCGCCGCCTGCTCGAACTGCGACTGGTACAGCCTCCAGTAGGCGCCCTGCGCGGCGATGAGCTCGTCGTGCGTGCCCTTCTCGACGATGTCGCCGTGCTCCATCACGAGGATGAGGTCGGCATCGCGGATCGTCGACAGGCGGTGAGCGATCACGAACGACGTGCGTCCCTCGCGGAGCGCCGCCATCGCGTTCTGCAGGAGCAGCTCGGTGCGGGTGTCGACGGCCGACGTGGCCTCATCGAGGATCAGGATCGACGGCTGGGCGACGAACGCCCGGGCGATCGTGATCAGCTGCCGCTCACCCGCCGAGACGTTCGACGCGTCCTCGTCGAGCACGGTGTCGTACCCCTCGGGCAACGCGTGCACGAAGCGATCGACGTACGTCGCCTTCGCGGCCTCGAGCACCTCGTCATCGGTCGCCGTGGAACGCCCGTATCGGATGTTCTCGCGGATGCTGCCCGCGAACAGCCACGGGTCCTGCAGCACCATGCCGGTGCGGGAACGCAGCTCGTCGCGCGTGACCTCCGAGATGTCCTGACCGTCGAGCAGGATACGCCCGCCGTTCAGCTCGTAGAACCGCATGATCAGGTTGACGAGCGTGGTCTTGCCCGCGCCGGTCGGTCCGACGATCGCCACCGTCTGCCCCGGCTCGACCCGGAAGGAGAGGTCCGTGATGAGCGGACGCTCAGGCGTGTACGAGAACGCGACGTTCTCGAACTCGACGACGCCCTTGCCCTCGTCGAGCGCGGGAGCGTCGACGTCGTCGGCCTCCTGCTCCTCGGTGTCGAGCAGCTCGAACACGCGCTCGGCCGAGGCGGTTCCCGATTGCACGACCGCCGCCATTCCGCCCAGCTCCGACAGCGGCTGCGTGAACTGCTGCGAGTACTGGATGAACGCCTGCACGTCGCCGAGACGCAGCTGGCCGTTCGCGACCATGAGGCCGCCGAGCACCGCTATGCCCACGTAGGTGAGGCTGCCGACGAAGGTCATCGCCGGCATGATGATGCCCGACAGGAACTGCGCCTTGAACGCGGCCTGGAAGAGCTCCTCGTTCTCGTCCTTGAACTTGTCGAGGGCGTCCTGCTCGCGGCCGAAGACCTTGACCAGCGCGTGGCCCGAGAAGGCCTCCTCGACGCGGGCGTTCAGCCGTCCGACCTTGCGCCACTGCGTGCCGAAGGCCTTCTGCGAACGCGGACCGATGACGCCGAAGATCACTCCCATGAGCGGAAGCGCCACCAGCGCGACGAGCGCCAGCTGCCAGGAGATCGAGAACATGAGCACGAGCACGCCCACGACCGTGAGCACCGCGGTGATCGCGCCCGACAGCGACTGCTGCATGGTCTGCGTGATGTTGTCGATGTCATTGGTGACGCGGGAGATCAGGTCACCGCGCTGCACCTTGTCGAAGTACGACAGCGGCAGTCGGTTGATCTTCGCCTCGACCGATTCGCGCAGACGCCACATGGTGCGCACCATGATGACGTTGATGACGTAGCCCTGGATCCAGCTCAGGAACGCCGCGACCACGTAGATCGCGAGGACGGCGGCGATGACCCACCGCAGCGCGTCGAAGTCGACGCCGTCACCCACCTGGAAGTCACCGAGCGCGGCGACCTGGTTGGCGAAGTCGGTCTGGCCGCCCTGCCGCAACGCGTCGACGACGTCGTCCTGCGAGGTGCCCGCGGGGAATCCGGGGAAGTCGCCGTTCGCCTGCCCGAGCTGCACCGAGATGAAGCCCTTGTAGATGAGGTTGGTCGCCTCGCCGAGCACCTTCGGAGCCGCCACCGTGAGCACGACGCCGATGGCGCCGAGGATCGACACGATCACGAACCAGACCGCCGAGGGCTTGAGCAAGCCGATCATGCGGCTGAAGCTCTTGCCGAAGTTGTCGGCCTTACCGGGCGCGACGCTGTCCCAGCCGCCGCCGTCCTGACGCGCCTTCTCGGCCAGCTCGGCCTCGTACTTCTCCTCGTCGGTCAGTTCGGGCCCGACGACGGCCGCGGTGCCCGCGGCTGCGCTCTTGGCTCCGCGACCGCGACGGGTACGTGAGGAGTTCTGCTCGCTCATGCGTCCACCCCCAACTGCGACTCGACGATCTCTCGGTACGTCGTGCTCGTCTCGAGGAGTTCTGCGTGCGTTCCGACGCCGACCATGGTCCCGCCCTCGAGCACGACGATGCGGTCGGCATCGGTGATCGACGAGACGCGCTGCGCGACGACGACCTTGGTCACGTGGGGCAGCTCCCTCCACAGCGCCTGTCGCAGACGGGCGTCGGTGGTGAGGTCGAGCGCCGAGAACGAATCGTCGAAGACGAGGATCTGCGGCTGACGCACGATCGCGCGGGCGATCGCCAGGCGCTGGCGCTGACCGCCCGAGACATTGGTTCCGCCCTGGGTGATCCGTGACTCGAGCCCCTGCGGCATCTCCTCGACGAAATCACGGCCCTGCGCGATCTCGAGCGCGTGCCAGAGCTCGTCGTCGGTGGCGTCCTCACGGCCGTAGCGGAGGTTCGACGCGACCGTGCCGGTGAAGAGGAACGGGCGCTGGGGAACGAGTCCGATCGTCGCCCACAGCGATTCGACATCGGCGGTGCGGACGTCGGCTCCTCCGACGAAGACGGCTCCGCCCGAGACGTCGAAGAGGCGCGGGATCAGCGAGACCAGCGTGGTCTTGCCGGCACCGGTCGATCCGACGATCGCGACGGTCTCACCGGGCTCGGCGGCGAAGCTGATGCCGGAGAGCACGGGGGCGTCCGCCCCGGGGTAGGTGAACTCGACATCGTCGAAGGCCACGGAACCCGGAGTCGGGAACGAGGTGACGCCGTTCGCCGGACGCTCCATGCTCGACGTCGTGTCGAGCACCTCGCCGATGCGCTCGGCCGAGACCGCGGCGCGCGGGATCATGATCGCCATGAAGCTGGCCATGATGACGCCGCCCATGATCTGTCCGATGTACTGCATGAACGCGAAGATCGTGCCGACCTGCACCGTGCCGCTGTTGACCTCGACGCCACCGAACCAGACGACCGCGACGACCGTGACGTTGAGGATGAGCATGAAGAGCGGGAACAGCAGCACGAACAGCGAACCCACCTTGCGCCCGACGACCATGATGTCGGTGTTCGCGCCGCGGAAGCGCTCCTCCTCGATGCGCTCGCGCACGAACGCGCGCACGACGCGCACGCCGGTGAGCTGCTCGCGCATGACGCGGTTCACGGTGTCGAGCTTGCCCTGGTAGCTGCGGAACAGGGGGACCATGCGGCTGACGACGAGTCCGGCGACGATCAGCAGGAGGGGGACGGAGACGGCGATGAGCCAGCTCAGCCCGATGTTGGTCTGCACCGCGAAGATGATGCCGCCGATCGCCAGCAGCGGTGCGGTGACGAGCATGGTGGCGCCCATCATCGCCAGCATCTGCACCTGCTGCACGTCGTTGGTGTTGCGCGTGATGAGCGAGCCGGCGCCGAACTGCGACACCTCTCGCTCGGAGAATCCGCTCACCTTGCTGAACACGTCGGCGCGGATGTCGCGGCCGGCGCCCATCGACGCGCGGGCGGCGAAGTACGTGGCGATGATCGACGCGATGATCTGACCGAGCGAGACCGCCAGCATGAGCAGACCGGTGCGCCAGATGTAGTCGGTGTCGGACTGCGCGACGCCTCTGTTGATGATGTCTTCGTTGAGACGCGGGAGATAGAGGGTGGCGATCGCGCTCGCGAACTGGAAGACCAGGACGGCGACGAGCAGCCACTTGTAGCGGGACAGATACCGAACGAGAATTTTACCCAGCACAGGCGGACTTTCTGAGAGATGAAGCTGTGGACTCAGGCGTGGGGGAAGGTGCCGACCGGGATCGGCCACAACAAAGCGTGACACGAAGCTCCGACATTCGTACCGCCGAGTTCGGAACCTTCGCTCACAGCGAACCCGTCGACAGCCGGGCCAGCACTCAGAACAGCGGCGTCGCCGGCACGTACGCACGGGCGTCCGCCCCGGCATCCGTCCCCAGCTCGGCGAGCGAGGCGGGCTGCCACTTCGGGTTGCGGTCCTTGTCGACCAGCTGAGCCCGGATGCCCTCGACGAGATCGGGATGCTCGTGCACGAACCACAGCACCCGCCGGTACTCGCCCTCGAGCGCCTCGCGCAGCCCGGAGGCCGCCCGCGCCTCGCGCACGGCGTCGAGCGTCACGACCAGCCCCGTCGGTGCGAGCCCCTCGAGCAGGTCGGCCGTGGCCGCGGCATCCGTCGTACCCTGCGCCTGCAACCGCTCGACGATCTCGACGACCGTGCCGGCGGAGAAGGCCTCGTCGATCCACTCCGGCGACGGCGAGAGCTCCGAGGGCTCCGGCGTCTCGTCGAACAGCAGCACGATCTCGCTCGGCCCCGTCGGGTCGGCGCGGAACGCGAGGGCCTCGCGCAGGGCGTCGAGATTGGCGGAGGGCACGTAGTAGTCCGCGAAACCGAGCGCGATGGCATCCGCCCCGTTCATCGAACCGCCGGTCAGAGCGAGGTACTCGCCGAGGCGACCCGGCGCACGGCCGAGCAGCCAGGTGCCGCCGACGTCGGGGGTGAAGCCGATGCGCGTCTCGGGCATCGCGAGCTTCGAGCGCTCGGTCACGATGCGGATCGCCGCGTGCCCCGCGAGCCCGATGCCGCCGCCCATCGTGATGCCGTCGGCGAAGGCGACGATCGGCTTCGGATACTCGGCGATCATGGCGTTGAGCGCGTACTCCGCGCGGAAGAACTCGGCGGTGGATTCGGGATGCCCCGACACGATCTGCGCGTGCAGGGCGCGCACGTCTCCCCCGGCGCAGAAGCCGCGGTCGCCCGCACCGTCGAGCAGCACGATCTGCACGTCGGTGTCGGTGCGCCAGGCGTCGAGCGCCGCGGTGAGCACCTGCACCATGCCCAGGTCGAGGGCGTTTATCGCCTCGGGACGCTGCAGCGTGAGCCGCCCGAGAGCGCCTTCCGTGCGGACGAGGACACGGTCGGAGGCAGAGGTCTCGGTCACGGGAGCCAGGCTACCCCGGTCCCCTCGAGGGCTCGCAATCCACAGGAAATACGCGATCCGGACGGTTTTCCGGCAGGATAGGGGGAATTGACCAAGCAAGGAGAGGTCGCGCATGACCGACGGACAGGTTCTCGAATTCACGGGCGTGACGAAGCGCTTCAATGAGGTGACCGCCGTTTCCGACTTCTCTGCTCGGATCGAGCCGGGTGCGGTCACCGCGTTCCTCGGCCCCAACGGGGCCGGCAAGACGACGACGCTGCGGATGCTGCTGGGCCAGGTTCGCCCGACCTCCGGCACCGCGACGATCGGCGGCCAGTCGTACGCCGAACTCCGCCAGCCGCTGCGGGTGATCGGTTCGGTGCTCGAGGAGACCGTCTACCGTCCGCGCCGCACCGCGAACCGTCAGCTCACGATCGCGGCCAAGGCCAACGACATCCCGCTCGGTCGCGTCGCCGAGGTGCTCTCCCTGGTCGGGCTCGAGAACGAGGGCGACGCCCGCATCGGCGGATTCTCGCTCGGCATGCGTCAGCGCCTGAGCGTCGCGCACGCTCTGCTCGGCGACCCCGGGGCTCTCGTGTTCGACGAGCCGGCCAACGGGCTCGACCCGGAAGGCATCCGCTGGATGCGCCTGCTCATGCGCCGTCTCGCCGACGAGGGGCGCACCGTGCTGGTGTCGTCGCACGTGCTCAGCGAGGTCGAGCAGGTCGCCGACAACGTGCTCGTACTGTCGAAGGGTCGTCTCGTGCTCGCGAGCGGCATCGAGGAGCTCGCCGATCCCTCGGCCGGCGCCGTCATCGTCGACGCGGCCGATCGTGCCGCGCTCACCGCCGCCCTCGCCGCCGCCGGGTTCGACATCGAGATCCTCCGCTCCGGGCTCACGGTGCGCGGCACCGACGCCCGCCGGGTCGGTGCGGTCGCCGCGGATGCCGGGATCGCCCTCACCACTCTCGTGCAGCGCGGTCCGACGCTCGAAGACGTCTTCATCCAGCTCACCCGTGGCGGCCGGCTCGAGCCGCACGCCGGCCTCCTCGCGACGCAGCTCGTCGCTCCCGCCGCGGCGCCGGCGGCTCCCGTCGAAGAGCCCGCGCACGCGACCGCTCCGGCCGACGCCGAGGAGCAGGCCACGACGGACGACACGTCGGCGATGACCGCCTCCGCGATCGCCGCCGATGCCGCCGCAGCCGTGCCCGGCGGTCCCGTCGCGGCGGCAGTGGTCGCCTCCGGAGCAGGAGCCGCGATCGTGAACGACGGCGACGTCGTCGCGGACGAAGCGGATGCCGAGGAAGCGGTCGACGTCTCCGTCGACGGCGCCGCTGCATCCGACGATGCAGCATCCGACACCGCAGCATCCGACACCGCAGCGTCCGACGACGATCCTGCGGACGAGACGCCTGCAGACGGTACGGCCACCGATGCGGATGCCGCGCAGGCCGCACCGGGCCCGGTGTCGGCCGCAGGGCTCCCCTCCTTCGACGACATCCTCTTCGGAAACGGCGCGGCCGCCGAGGAGGAGGCCACCTCGTTCCCGGGCGCCGAAGCTCCCGCCCACGCCGTCGACGGCGAAGCCGCGGGTGTTCCGATCGGCGAGGAGGCCGGGGTCGAGGTGTTCGACGACCTGGGCCCGACCGACGGCGCATCCGAGGCGACGTCCGACAGCGACGAGGCTGCCGGCGACGAGGCGGCCGGCGACCAGGACGCCGACCCGCGCTCGGCCGCGGTGAGCTCGATGCTCGCCGACGCCGCCCGCGCCTACTTCGAGGACGAGCCGAAGGACTACCCCCTCGGCGAGGCTCCCTCCGAGTCGGACGGCAGCGCGTCGGACGACGCCGCCCCCTCCGAGCAGGAAGCCGACACGCAGGCGGAAGCCGAGACGGCGACCGGCGAGGCCCCGAGCGACGAGGCCCCGAGCGACGAAGCGTCCGACGACGAAGCATCCGACGACGCTCCCGCCGACGGCGCACCCCGCACGACCGTGATCGAGATCATCCCGGAGATCCCGCTCACGGCGACCGACGACGAGCTCGCCAACGCCGACCACTACGACCAGAGCGGCGACGGCGACCAGCACCACGAGCACGGCGAGTACCGCCCCCGCGACTGATCGATCCGCACAGCGAGACGCCCTCCCGACCCGATGGTCGCGGAGGGCGTTTCGCTGTGGTCTGCGAGCGCGGTGGCTCAGGCGGGCCGCGGCCGGATCACCGGGCGTCGGGGCTGCTTGGTCGTGGGGATCGAGCCGGTCGAGACGATCTCCTCGACGTCGGCCGGCTCCTCGGAGACCTCGAGCCGCAGGGCCTGCGTCAGGGCGAGGCCGTGCCGGGTGGTCAGGATGAGACGGCGGTACTGCTCGTCTCCGGTGAGGTCGATCACGACGCTCGGGCGGCGCTTGCGGATGAGCACGAAGTCGGTGCTGCCCGCGGCCTTCCACGTGCCGGCGGCGAGGATGCCGGGGATGTGGGTGCCGGGGTTGGGCACACCGCGCAGCCAGGTCCAGGCGTCATCGGTGAGCTGCACCTTGGTGATCGTCTCGCGCACGATGCGGAGGTTGTCGCGGTGGAAGCTCGCGGCGCGTTCCAGCGGCGAGAGCACGATCTCGAGTTGCGTCTGATCCAACAGCAACGTCACCATGACACCCAGTCTGCCAGCGGCATCCTCCCAGTTGTCTGGATCTTGCTCACAGGAACACAACGATCCGTTGTGGGAATGCGCTCACTCAGGACGAGCGGATGCCGCGGCGGCGGCCGCGAGGGGCAGCGCCGCCTCGATGCGCAGCAGTTCTTCGTCGCCGTGTGCGGCCGTGAGGAACCACGCCTCGAACACGCTCGGCGGCAGGGCGATCCCCTGCTCCCGCAGCGAGTGGAAGAACGGCGCGTAGCGGAACGACTCCTGCGCCTGGGCCTCGGCGTAGTCGCGCGGGGCGGAGGGACGGAACGACGCGTTGAAGAGGTTTCCCGCCTTCGCCACCGCGTGCTCGACACCGGCATCCGTGAGCGCCGCGTCGAGCGCACGCGAGAGCCGGTCGGCCGCCGCGTCGATGGTCGCATAGACCTCGGGCGTCGCGAGGCGCAGCGTGGCGAGGCCCGCGGCGACCGAGAGCGGGTTCCCCGAGAGCGTGCCCGCCTGGTAGACCGGCCCCAGCGGCGCCAGGAGATCCATCACATCGGCCCGTCCGCCGAGGGCGGCCAGCGGCATCCCCCCGCCGACGACCTTGCCGAAGGTGACGATGTCGGGGAGGTAGTCCTCGCCCTCCGCGGCCTGCAGGCCCCAGAACCCGGCCGGGTGCACCCGGAACCCGGTGAGCACCTCGTCGAGGATCATCAGCGCGCCGTGCGCGTGGGCCGTGTCGGCGATGAGGCGGTTGAACCCGGGGAGCGGGGCGACGACGCCCATGTTCGCCGCGGATGCCTCGACGATGACCGCCGCGATGCGCGGGCCGTGCTCGGCGAACACCGCCGCCAGCGCCTCGGGGTCGTTGTAGTCGATCACGAGCGTCTGCGCGGCGATCGGCGCGGGCACGCCCGCGGAACCCGGCAGCGCGAGCGTCGCGACGCCCGAGCCGGCCGCGGCGAGCAGCCCGTCGGAGTGGCCGTGGTAGTGACCGGCGAACTTCACGAGCAGGTCGCGCCCGGTCGCGCCGCGGGCCAGGCGGATCGCCGTCATGGTCGCCTCGGTGCCCGTCGACACCAGGCGCACGCGCTCGATCGGACGGATCTCGCCGAACCGCACGCGGTCGGCGATCAGTGCCGCGAGCTCGACCTCGCCCTCGGTGGGCGCTCCGAACGACAGGCCACGGGTCGCGGCCTCCTGCACCGCCTGGACGACCTCCGGGTGCGCGTGACCGAGCAGCGCCGGGCCCCACGAGGCCACGAGGTCGATGTACGTCGTGCCCGCGGCATCCGTCACCGTCGCACCCTGCGCGGAGGCGAGGAACCGCGGCGTGCCACCGACCGACCCGTAGGCGCGGACGGGAGAGTTCACGCCGCCGGGAATCACCGCGCGGGCGGCGGAGAAGAGATCATCGTTGCGATCGGACATGGTGCTTCCTCTCGAAGTGCGGCGGCGACCGATCAGTCGCGCAGCCAGCGGGCGGCCTCGGTCGCCCAGTACGTCAGAACCGCGTCGGCACCGGCGCGCCGGATCGACAGCAGCGACTCGAGGATCGCCGCACGGCGGTCGATCCATCCGTTCGCGGCGGCGGCCTCGATCATCGCGTACTCGCCGGACACCTGGTATGCCCACACCGGAATATGCACGGTGTCGCGCACCTCGCGCAGTACGTCGAGGAAGGCCATCGCCGGCTTGACCATGACGATGTCGGCACCCTCCTGCTCGTCGACCACGGCCTCGCGCACGCCCTCGCGACGGTTGCCGGGGTCGAGCTGGTAGGTGCGGCGGTCACCGGTGAGCTGCGAGTCCACCGCCTCGCGGAAGGGGCCGTAGAACGCGCTCGCGTACTTCGCCGCGTACGACATCAGGATCGTACGCGTGAACCCCTCGGCGTCGAGCGCCCGGCGGATGGCGGCGACCTGGCCGTCCATCATGCCCGAGAGCCCGAGCAGCTGCGAGCCGGCCCGCGCCTGGGCGAGAGCCATCGAGGTGTAGCGCTCGAGGGTCGCGTCGTTGTCGACGGAACCGTCGGCGGCCAGCACGCCGCAGTGGCCGTGATCGGTGAACTCGTCGAGGCACAGATCGGTCTGCACGACGAGGGCGTCGCCCACCTCGGCTGCCAGCGCCTCGGTCGCGAGATTGAGGATGCCGTGGGGAGCGTCTGCGCCGGAGCCCCGGGCATCGCGCACCGCCGGAACGCCGAAGAGCATGACGCCGCCGACGCCGGCCTCGGCCGCCTCGACCGCCGCGGCGCGCAGCGAATCCATCGAGTGCTGGACGACACCGGGCATCGAGCCGATCGGCGCGGGGTCGGTGAGCCCTTCGCGCACGAACATCGGCAGCACGAGCTGCTGCGGCTGGAGGCCGGTCTCGCGCACGAGCTGGCGGACGGCCGGCGACTGGCGCAGTCGACGCAGGCGCACCTCGGGGAAGCTCACGGCGTGAACTCGTCGGCCGAGTGCGGGAGGGTGAAGTGCGAGACCGCGTCGATGAGCGCGTCGACCGTCTGGCGATCCGCGACCACCGAGACCGACAGTCCGGCGTTGCGGGCATCGCGCGCCGTGCGGGGACCGATCGCCGCGAGCAGCGTGTCATCGGGGATCTCGGGGAACTGCTCGCGCACCTGCTCGGCGACCGAACCGCTCGTGATGAGGATCGCGTTGATGCGGCCGTTCTCGACGTCGCGCTTGATGCGATCCGTCACCGGTACGCCGACCGTACGGTACGCCACCACGCTGTCGACGTCGTGACCCGCCTCGGTGAGCAGCACGCTCAGCACCGGCTTCGCGATCTCGCTGCGGAGAGCGAGGATGCGGCGCGGTGCGGTCTCGAGCGAGATCATCTGCTGCGCCATGCCCTCGGCGGAGTTGTCCTGCGTGGGCACCAGCGCGACCTCGTACCCGACGGCCTGCAGCGCCGCCGCGGTGGTCTCGCCGACCGCCGCGATGCGCGTCGTGGCCGGCACCACCGCACGGTGCGCGAAGAGCACGTCGACCGTGGTCGCGCTCGTCACCGTGAGCCAGTCGTAGGCGCCGGCGGCGAGCTGCTCGAGGGCGACGTCGAGGGCCGCCTGGTCGGTCGTGGGGGCGAAGTTGATGAGGGGCGCGACGACGGGGACCGCTCCCTGCAGGCGCAGGCTCGCGGCGACGCCGTCGCCCCACGGGCCTCCGCGGGGGACGAGGATCCGCCAGCCGTCTAGAGGCTTGTCGTGCTTCGATTCGGGTGTCGTGGTCATCAGGATTGCTCTCGGGGGACGAGTTCGGCCGCCCCTTGTTCGAGCAGCCGACGGGCGACAGCCAATCCCAGCGATCGAACGGCCTGGATCGGATCTGCACCATCGGCAGCATCCGCATCATTGCCACTGCCGTTCCGTTGAATATACCCCTCGTTCAGGGGTTCGGTGACGTCGAGCCCGATCCGGCGACCGCCATCGGCCGCGTACACGACCGTCCTGACGCGGATCTCGGCGCCTTCGACGACCGCATGCGCGGCCATGGGGGCTTGACATCCGGCGTCCAGACCCTCGAGGATCGCGCGCTCCAGCGTGATCGCGAGGCGGGTGGGCGCATCGTCGAGAACGGCGAGCGCCTCCCGCAGCTCGGCCGGGGCATCCGTCGTCGTCTCCACCGCCAGGGCTCCCTGCCCGGGCGCGGTCGGCCACTCACTCAGCCCCAGCTCCTCCCGGTGCAGCGGCGAGTCGGTGCCGAGCCGCGAGAGCCCCGCGGCCGCGAGGATGACGGCATCCAGCTCGCCGGATGCGACGCGCGCGAGACGCGAGTCGACGTTGCCGCGCAGGTCGACGACCGTCGAGTGCGGGGCCCGGCGACGCACCTGGGCGATGCGGCGGGGCGAACCCGTGCCGACCGTGCTGCCGGCGTGCAGCTCGTGCAGCGGAGTACCGCCGCGGGTGATGACGACATCGCGCGCATCCTCGCGGACGGGAGTCGCCGCGATGACGAGGCCCTCGGGAACCGCGGTGGGGAGGTCCTTGAGCGAGTGCACCAGGAAGTCGCACTCCCCCGCGAGCAGCGCCTCGCGCAGACGCGTGGCGAAGATGCCCTGCCCGCCGATCTCCGACAGCGAGGCGCGATTGGTGTCGCCCTCGGACGTGATCGGGACGAGCACGACGGGGCGGCCGACGACCTTCTCGAGGGCGGCGGCGACGTGACCGGACTGGGCCTGCGCGAGAGCGCTGCGGCGAGTACCGAGGCGGATCGGGGAGCTCACGGCGGGCCTACTGCAGCACGTCCGCGATCTCGTCGAAGCGGAGCCTGCGCCCCGTGTAGAAGGGCACCTCCTCCTTCACGAACAGACGCGCCTCGGTGTAGCGGAGGTCGCGCATCATGTCGACGAGATCGGTGACGTCGTCGGCCTCCATCGGGAGGATCCACTCGTAGTCGCCGAGGGCGAATGCGGCGACGGTGTTCGCGATGACGCCCGTGAACGCGGCGCCCTTGCGGCCATGGTCGGCGAGCATCGCGCGACGGTCGGCCTCGGGTGCCAGGTACCACTCGGGCGTGCGCACGAACGGGTAGAGGCAGAGCCAGTCCTTGGGCTCGATGCCACGGAGGAAGCCGGGCACGTGCGAGCGGTTGAATTCGGCGTCGCGGTGCACGCCCATCACGTTCCAGACGGGCAGGAGCGAGCGCAGCAGCTCGGTGCGGCGCAGACGACGTAGCGCCTTCTGCAGTTCTTCCGCGGTGTCGCCGTGCAGCCACACCATGAGATCGGCATCGGCCTTGAGGCCCGAGACGTCGTAGAAGCCGCGGACCGTGACCCCGGAGTCCTCGACGTACGAGACGATCGTCTCGAGTTCGGTCGAGTCGGACTCGGTGACGGGCACATCGGGGTTGCGTCGCCACACGGCCCAGAGGGTGAAGCCGGACGGGTTCTCTGCGCTCTCATCGGACATGGTCCCAGTCTGCCCCTTTTGTCGGACGGCTGCGAATGCAGCCGAGCGTGCAAAAAACGCGACGCCCCGGAAGCGGAGTTCCGGGGCGTCGCGAAAGAAATGGTCAGCGCGAGATCGCCCGGGCGATCACCCAGACGGCGCTGCCGACGACGGCCGCCGCACCCACGGCGATCGCGATCGCGCCCGCGGGGTTGCGCTCGGAGAACAGTCGCAGACGCACGGCCGCGCGCTTCGAGGCCTTGTCGAGACGACGCGGCACGTTGCCCTTGATCTCGATCGCGGCGAGAGCCGCCTTGAGCTCTGCCCGCGCCGAGGCGACGGGGTCGACGATGCCGCCGGGGACGGCGGTGATCGGCAGGTCAGAATTCGTCATTGTCGCCGGCCTCCTTCACGATGCGAACGTCTGTGGCGACGGCCTGCGCGGGGTTCTCCCGGCGCAGCACCTTGCGGAACTTGAGAAGGCCGAGCAGTGCGAAGAACAGCACGGCCAGGATCAGGATGCCGAACACCGCCAGTGCCGAGAGCCACACGGGCCACCACGAGGCGATGCCCGCGATGGCGAAGACCAGCAGCACCGGGATCGCCCAGAACAGGAAGAACAGGGCGACGACGAACCACACGGCGCCGAAGCCCGCGTCCTTCGCGGTGCGCGAGACCCACGCCTTGGCGGCGTTGATCTCGGCCTTGACGAGGTTCGAGACGAGTTCGGGGAGGTCGCCGATCAGCGACAGGAAGCTGTCATCGGCGCGGTCGCGATAGCCGCGGGGCATGGTCAGTTCCCGGTCTTCTTCGCGGCGGGCTTGCGCGTCGCCGGCTTCTTGGCGGCGGGCTTGCGAGCGGCACCGGTCGAGGCCGACGAGTTCGCGGAGGACGTCTTCGACGAAGAGGCCTTCGACGTCGACGACTTCTTGGCCTCCTCGACGCGGTCCTTCACCTCTTCGGCGGCATCCTCGAGGTCTTCGGCGACGTCCTTGCCGGCGGCGATCACCGAGTCGAGCTTCTGCCCGGGCGTGCCGTCGCTGCCGACCGACTTGACGACCTTGACGGCGCCGTTCCAGAGGGCGCCCGGAACCGCGGCGGCCTTCTGTCCCACGAAGTCCTTGACCTGCTCCACGCGCTCCTGCACGGGGTCGAGATGCCAGACCTTGAGCCACTGCGTCTTGATCTGCTCGTAGCGCTCGCGTCCGGCGCGCGTTCCGAGGACGTATCCCACGCCGATTCCGACGACGAGTCCGATCTTCCCCTTCATGGGGTCTCCTCACGTTGTTCCGGTCGAGCCGCAGGCGTTCGATCCCCGTCGGCCAGGTACCCAGCGTAGCCCCATATGCCGATTTCGGCATTGAGAGGGCAGGGGGTTGACAGGCGCGAGGCGCTCACTCCCAGATCAGGGTGCGGCGCAGGCGGTCCGTTTCCTCGGTCGCATCGGGGATCACCTGCGCGAGACCCGTGCCCGCGAGCCAGGCGCCGACCGCCGCGAGGCCAGGAACGGCCTGCACGGCGGAGCGTGCGGCCGCACGACGTTCCGCCGATCCGATCACCGATGCTGGCTGCGCCTGCACGTAGCGCGAACGGTGCGCGGCCACCAGCGCGGACGGTGCCAGATCGACGCCCAGAAGAGCGGATGCCTCGCGCAGCGCGAGGTCCGACGCAGCCCCGTCGTCGAGCCCTGCGGTGGCCGCCGGCTCGCCCTGCGCACCGAACGACACCCGCACGACGTGACGACCACCGGCCGCCCGGCGCACCCACTCCCACTTCGCGGTGGAGTGCGTGAGCGCCTTGGCGACATGGCTGCCGGGCACCGTCAGCACGCCCGTACCGCGCGGCGCCGGGTCGAGCGCGGGAGCGTCGAGGAGCAGGGTGACGATCTCGATCTCGGGCGCCGGTACGTCGTCGGTCGGCACGAGTGCGGGCACGGCGTCGGCGAGCAGCGCACGCGCGGTGCGCTCGTCGACGGCGACGACGACGGCATCCGCCTGCCACTCCTCCGCGACCGCGACGACCTCGTCATCGGAGTCCGCGGCGTCTTCGAGCGCGATGTCGGATGCCGGGTCGACGGGCGCATCGGCGACGACGGTCCAGCCGTCTCCGTCGCGGGCGATCGCGCGGACGGGCGATGCCGTGCGCACCTCCACACGGAAGTTCTCGAGGTCGGCGAGCAGCGCATCGACGAGGACGGTCATCCCACCGTCGAGTCCCTCGACCGCGGCACCCGGCTTCTTCGCGGCGGTGCGGGCCGCCCCCTCGTCGCGCAGCGCGGCCACTGCACCCGACAACGATCCGGTGCGCGTGAGCGCGGCGTTGAGGCCCGGCGCGGCGATCTCGACATCGATATCGGAGGGTGAAGCGGAGTACACCCCCGTGGTCACGGGAGCGACGAGGCGGTCGCGCACCTTGTCGCCCATGCGCGTCGAGACGAGCTTGCCGAGGCTGTGCTCGTGGCCGATGGTCAGGGGCGGACGTACCCGATCGAGGTACGCCCTCCAGGCACCCGACCAGCCGATGATGCGGCGCACGTCGTCCTGGAACGGGTTGGCGGGGATGCCGAGCAGCCCGCCGACGGGGAGCGGTGCGGCGCCGATACCCGGGACCCCGGCGAGCCAGGCTCCTCCGGGAGCGGGTGCGACGACGCGGTCGTCGATGCCGAGTTCGGCGAGGAGCGCACGCACGTGTCCGCCGCGGGTCGCGAAGCTCTCGGCCCCCGCATCGAGGGCCACCCCGTCGAGCTCGGCCCGACGGATCGCGCCGCCCACGGCATCCGACGCCTCGAGCACCGTCACGCGCATGCCGACCTTGGCGCACTCACGGGCGGCGATGAGACCGCCGATCCCACCGCCGATCACGACGACGTGCTTCTCGGCGGCGCGGGCGGCGAGTTCGGAGGGCTCGGTCATGCCTTCCATCCTCGCATCGCCCCGCTCAGCGCTCACCGGGGATAACCCGGTGAGGGGTCACAACACGCCGCACGCGAGACCGCCGGCGCGGCGTGTCATGACCCCTCACGGCATCCGTCAGTCGCGCTGCGCGTGCACCAGCTCGACGATGCGCGTGAGCTGATCGGGGTCGGTCTCGGGCGGCACGCCGTGGCCGAGGTTGACGATGTGCGCCCGAGCGGCGCGGCCCCGCCGCAACACGTCGAGCACGTGCGCCTCGAGCACCGGCCAGGGAGCCGACAGCAGCGCGGGATCGATGTTCCCCTGCACCGTCGTGTCGGGGCCGAGGATCGCGGCCGCCTCGTCGAGCGGCTGCCGCCAGTCGACGCCCACGCCGTCGGCCGCACCGTCGAGACGCATGTCGGCGAGGAAGGGTCCGGTGCCGACGCCGAAGTGGATGGTCGGCAGCCCGATGCCCTCGAGCGCGGTCTTCGAGTGCGGGCGCACGAAGGTGCGGTAGTCGGCGGGGCTCAGACCGCCCGCCCACGAGTCGAAGAGCTGCACGACGGATGCCCCGGCGTCGCGCTGCGCCGAGAGGAAGACCCGCGACACCTGCGCCAGCCATCCGGCGAGGCGGTTCCACGAGTCGGGGTCGGCGTGCATCATGGCCCGTGCGCGCAGGTGCTCCTTCGACGGGCCGCCTTCGACGAGGTAGGCCGCGAGGGTGAAGGGCGCTCCGGCGAAGCCGATCAACGGGGTGTCGCCGAGTTCGGCGACGGTGAGGCGCACGGCCTCGGAGATCGCGGTGGCGTCGAGCGAGGCGGGATCGATCGCCGTGATGCGGTCGACATCGGATGCCGTGCGCACCGGGTTCGCGAACACCGGACCGCGGCCCGGCTCGATCTCGACCTCGACTCCGGCCAGGCGCAGCGGGATGACGATGTCGCTGAAGAAGACGGCCGCGTCGACGCCGTGGCGGCGCACCGGCTGCAGCGTGATCTCGGCGGCGAGGTCGGGGGTGAGGCAGGCGTCGAGCATCCGCGTGCCCACACGCAGCTCGCGGTACTCGGGCAGCGACCTGCCGGCCTGGCGCATGAACCACACGGGGGTCTGAGCGGGGCGTTCGCCCGCGAGGGCGCGCAGGAGCGGAGCGTCGGAGAGGGCCATGCCTCCATCCTCGCATCCGCCCCCGATGCGGATGCTGTGGGCCCGGCGACCTCGGCGTCGGGAGCCTCCGGTACAATCGAAGGGTGCTGCTGTGTGTCACGGCGAGTCACAAGACCGCCAGCTTCGATCTGCTCGAACGCCTGAGCCGCACCCCCGACGACGTCGCCCCCACTCTCGTGGGCATGACGCCGTGCGTGCAGGGTGCGGTCGTTCTCGCGACGTGCAATCGCTTCGAGGCGTACGTGGAAATGGACGAACCCGTCACTGCAGCCGGCGCGATCGGCGTCGAAGCCGTGCTCGAAGCGGTCGAGGCCGCGACCGGCGTTCCCGCCGATGAACTCGACGGCGCCTACACCGTGCACTCGGGCCGCCGCGTCGCCGAGCACCTCTTCTCCGTGGCTTCCGGTCTCGAATCCGTCGTCTCCGGCGAGGGCGAGATCGCCGGCCAGGTGCGCCGCGCACTCAAGTCGGCCCGCAAGGAGGGCACGACCTCCCCCGAGCTCGAGCGCCTGTTCCAGCGCGCCAGCCAGGCGCAGCGCAAGGTCAAGAACGTCACGGCCCTCGGCCGCGCCGGCCGGTCGCTGGTGCGCCTCGCCCTCGAGCTCGCTGACTCCCGCATCGCCGACTGGTCGGCCGAGCGCGTGCTGCTCGTCGGCACCGGCGCCTACGCCGCCGTCACGCTCGCCACGCTCCGCGAGCGCGGCGCCGTCGACATCTCCGTCTACTCGCCGTCGGGTCGCGCCGAGATCTTCGCCGCGAAGCACGGCATCCGTCCCGTCGCCGAAGCCGACTACGCGCGCACCGCCGCCCGGTCGAGCCTGCTGATCACGTGCACCACCGCCACCGAGCCGGTGCTCGGGCCGCAGCATCTGCAGGCGCCCGCCGGACTCGCCGCGGCCGCTGCCGCGGGCTGCCCGGTCGCCCCTTCGACAGGCTCAGGGACCCAGCGTGGACAGCTGGTCGTCGACCTCGGCATGCCCCGCAACGTCGACCCGGCCGTCGCCACCCTCGAGGGTGTCGCGCTGCTCGACCTCGAGACCATCCGCCTGCACGCTCCGCTCGAAGAGCTGCAGGCGACGGATGCCGCACGCACCGTCGTTCGCGAGGCCGCGGACACCTTCCACGTCGTGGGCGCCCGCCAGAGCGTGACGCCGTCGGTGATCGCCCTGCGCTCGCACATCTTCTCGCTGCTCGACTCGGAGATCGCCCGCGCCCGCGCGCGCGGCGACGAGGACGGCAAGATCGAGCAGGCACTGCGCCACCTCACCGGCGTGCTGCTGCACGAGCCGACGACCCGGGCGCACGAGCTCGCCGCCGCCGGCCGCGCCGACGACTTCGCCGCGGCCCTCGCGACGCTCTACGGCCTCTCGCCCGAGCAGCCCGCCGTCTCGGCCGTCGACCCGCTCGACGACGCCGCCTCGGCCTGACGCCGGGGGCGAGTGCCCATCGCCCCACAGGAAACCGCCCGATGCGAGAATGAACGCATGGCCCTTCACATCACCGGAGACACCGCCGCCGACGCTCTCCTGACCGACAACCCGCTCGCCCTCCTGGTCGGGATGCTGCTGGATCAGCAGGTGCCGATGGAGACCGCGTTCGCGGGTCCGTTGAAGATCGAGCAGCGCACGGGCGCGACGGATGCCTCGGCGATCGCGAGCATGGACCCCGAGGAGTTCCTCGAGGCGTTCAAGACGACGCCCGCGGTGCACCGCTTCCCGGGGTCGATGGCGACGCGCGTGCAGACGCTGTGCCAGACCATCGTCGACGACTGGGGCGGAGACGCCGCCGCACTCTGGACGCAGGGCGAGCCGAACGGCGCCGAGGTGCTCAAGCGCCTGAAGGCGCTGCCGGGCTTCGGCGAGCAGAAGGCGAAGATCTTCCTGGCGCTGCTGGGCAAGCAGTACGGATTCACCGGCGCCGGTTGGCGCGAGGCGGCGGGCGACTACGGCGTTGACGGCTCGTTCCGCAGCGTCGCCGACATCGTCTCGCCCGAATCCCTGACGAAGGTGCGCGAGCACAAGAAGGCGATGAAGGCCGCCGCGAAGGCCGAGAAGGCCTGAGAGTGAAGCCCACCGGCCGCGACGTCGCGGGCCTGATCGCCCGGTCCTCCCCCGCGAAGCGCCGGAGGGATGCCGAGACGCTGACCGCCCTCATGCAGGAGATCACCGGCCGGGAGCCCGCGACCTGGGGCACGATCATCGGGTTCGGGTCGTGCCACTACCGGTATCCGACCGGCACCGAGGGCGACTCCGGGCTGCTGGCCTTCGCGCCGCGCAAGGCGGCGACGACGATCTACCTGCTCGACGGCGTCGCCGCGCACGAGGAGGCCCTGGCCGCACTCGGCCCCCACACCACGGGCGCCGGATGCCTCTACATCACCGACCTCGAGGAGATCGACCTCGACGTGCTCCGGGGCGTGCTCGAACGCTCGCTCGCCTGGGTCGAGGCGGGTGGCACCCCCGAGATGCAGCTCACCGTCACGGGCTGACGCCGCGGCATCCGCTCGTTCCGGCGCGGCGCGGCGCTCAGCGCAGCACTTCGACCAGCGCCACCCACGACACGACGATCGCCGAGACGATCGCGAGCAGGCATCCGGCGGCGGCGAGGTACAGCCCCGACGGATGCCCCATCCCCACCAGCACGCCGGCGACGAGATACGCGGCCAGGGGCAGGAAACCGATCAGGTACTTGAGCGGCCGCGCGCGGTCGGCCGGGTTCGGGTCGCCCGCGATGAGCTGCGTCACGTTCACCTGGAACACCGACATCAGCAGTGTCGCCACGACGATGAGCACGCCGTACCAGGTGAGATCGAGGCCGGGAACGAGGCCGATTGCCGACACGGCGAGCGCGAGCACGAGCGCCGCGATGCCCGCGAGAAGACGTGCGGTGAGCGTGCGCGACTTCACGATCTCGGCGATGTTGACGCTCGCGGCGACGATCACGAGGCCGGCGAGGGCCGCGGTCGCGCCCGCCATCGCGACGTTGAACTCGCTCCACTCCTCGATCATGCGGTCAGCATAGCCCCGCGCCGAACCACCCCTCTAGAGACGAAACACCCCCCTGCGAACGGTGCGCAGAGGGGTGTGTCGGGCGAAGAGTGGTGGCTCGGCATCCGCCCTGGATCAGGACGAACGGATGCCGCGGCTCACGCGCCCTTCAGGCGCTCGGCCAGGTACTCGTGCAGTTCGTCGATCGAGACGCGCTCCTGCGCCATGGTGTCGCGGTCGCGCACGGTGACGGCGCGGTCGTCGAGCGAGTCGAAGTCGACCGTGACGCAGAACGGGGTGCCGATCTCGTCCTGGCGACGGTAGCGGCGTCCGATCGCGCCGGCGTCGTCGAAGTCGACCGCCCACGAGCTGCGCAGCGTGTCGGCGACCTCGCGCGCGAGCGGCGAGAGGCGCTCGTTGCGCGACAGCGGCAGCACCGCTGCCTTGACCGGCGCGAGGCGCGGGTCGAGCTTGAGCACGGTGCGCACGTCGGTGCCGCCCTTGGCGTTGGGCACCTCCTCTTCGCGGTACGCGTCGACGAGGAACGCCATCATGGCGCGCGTCAGACCGAACGACGGCTCGATCACGAACGGCGTGTAGCGCTCACCGGTCGCCTGGTCGAAGTAGGTCAGGCTCTGGCCCGAGGCCTCGCTGTGGCTCGACAGGTCGTAGTCGGTGCGGTTGGCGACACCCATGAGCTCGCCCCACTCCTTGCCCGCGAACCCGAACTTGTACTCGACGTCGATCGTGCCGGCCGAGTAGTGCGCGCGGTCGTCTTCGGGCACGTCGAACTGGCGCATGTTCTCGGGATCGATGCCGAGGTCGATGAACCAGTTCCAGCAGGCTTCGACCCAGTGCTCGAACCACTCCTGCGCATCCGCCGGCGGCGTGAAGAACTCGATCTCCATCTGCTCGAACTCACGGGTGCGGAAGATGAAGTTACCGGGGGTGATCTCGTTGCGGAACGCCTTGCCGACCTGGCCGATGCCGAACGGCGGCTTCTTGCGGCTGGCGGTGAGCACGTTCGAGAAGTTCACGAAGATGCCCTGCGCGGTCTCGGGGCGCAGGTAGTAGAGGCCCGACTCGTCGTCGACGACGCCGAGGTAGGTCTTCACGAGACCCGAGAACGACTTGGGCTCGGTGTACTGACCCTTGGTGCCGCAGTTCGGGCAGGGGATGTCGGTGAGACCGTTCTCGGCCTTGCGGCCCTTGCGCGCCTCGAAGTCCTCGATGAGGGTGTCGGCACGGAAGCGCTTGTGACAGTGGAGGCACTCGACCAGCGGGTCGGTGAAGGTGGCGACGTGGCCGGATGCCTCCCACACGCGCTTGGGCAGGATGATGCTCGAGTCGAGGCCGACCATGTCGCCGCGACCGCGCACGAACGTCTGCCACCACTGGCGGCGGATGTTCTCCTTGAGCTCCGTGCCGAGGGGGCCGTAGTCCCAGGCCGAGCGCGAACCGCCGTAGATCTCACCCGCTTGGAACACGAACCCGCGGTGGCGGGCGAGGGCGATGACCTTGTCGAGGCGGGACTGTTCGGCCATGGTGGCTCCAATGGTCGGATGCGAGTGGGATGCGGCACGCGGATGCCGCGGCATCCCCATTCTATCTGCGGGTCTGCGCGAGGTCGGAGCCTTCTGCCCCTCGTGCGCACAGGCCTCGAGGACTACCGTCTAACCATGAGTTCGACCGCCCAGACCCGCCCGCCCCGCGACGAGAACACCCGCTTCTTCGGGCAACCGTGGGCGCTCGTGCACGTGTTCGGCGTGGAGATGTGGGAGCGGTTCAGCTTCTACGGCATGCAGGGCATCCTGCTCATCTACCTGTACTACTCCGTGACCGAGGGCGGCCTCGGCATCCCGCAGGCGGTCGCCGGCGGAATCGTCGGCGCGTATGGCGGCTCGGTATACCTGTCGACCATCCTCGGCGCCTGGCTCGCTGATCGTCTCTTCGGCTCGGAGCGCGTGCTCTTCGTCAGCGCGATGGTCATCGTCGCCGGGCACCTCGCCCTCGCCCTGCTGCCGGGGCTGCTCGGCGTCGGGGTCGGCCTGATCCTGGTGGCGCTCGGCTCGGGCGGACTCAAGGCCAACGCGACCTCGGTGGTCGGCACCCTGTACGCCCCGGAGGACGTGCGCCGGGATGCCGGCTTCTCGCTCTTCTACCTCGGCATCAACCTGGGCGCGTTCCTGGGGCCCATCCTCACCGGCATCCTGCAGTCGACCCTCGGGTTCCACTACGGATTCGGGTTGGCGGCGATCGGCATGACGCTGGGTCTCGTGCAGTACGCCTTCGGCCGCCGCGCCCTGCCCGACGAGGCGCGGCGCGTGCCGAACCCGCTGCCCGCGGCGCGCTATCCGATGGTCGCCGTCGTCGGCCTCACCGCCGTCGCCGTCATCGTCGTGCTGGTGCTGCTCGGCGTCATCCGCGCCGACAACCTCGCGCCGATCGTGATCGGTGTGACCGTCGCCGCCGCGATCGCGTACTTCGCGGTGATCCTCTCGAGCCGCCGCATCGACGCCACCGAGCGCTCGCGCGTGTGGGGCTTCCTGCCGTTGTTCGTCACGAGCGTCGCCTTCTGGTCGCTCTACCAGCAGCAGTTCACGGTGCTCACGGTCTACTCCGACGAGCGTCTGAACCGCGACCTCTTCGGCTGGGAGATGCCGGTCTCGTGGGTGCAGTCCATCAACCCCGTCTTCATCATCATCCTGTCGGGCGTCTTCGCCGCGATCTGGACCCGCCTCGGCAAGCGCCAGCCGTCGACGCCGGCGAAGTTCGGCCTCAGCGCGATCATCATGGGCGTCGCTTTCCTGCTTTTCCTCCCGTTCGCGGGCGGCGGGCCGAACTCCACGCCGCTGCTGGCCATCGTCGGCATCCTCTTCGTGTTCACCGTCGCGGAGCTGCTGCTGTCGCCCGTCGGTCTGTCGGTGACGACGAAACTCGCCCCGAAGGTCTTCCACACGCAGATGGTGGCGCTGTTCTTCCTCTCTGTCGCGCTCGGCACGGCGATCTCGGGCTGGCTCGTCGGGTTCTACAACCCCGACGACGAGGTTCCGTACTTCTCGATCCTGGGCGGCATCGCGATCCTCGTCGGCATCGGACTGCTGCTGTCGATCAAGCCGGTGCTGAAGCTCATGAAGGACGTGCGCTGACGCGCGGGCTTCCGGATGCCGGTCGCAGACGCCGTTCCGGATGTCGGATGCCGGTGACAGACTCGCCCGCATGGAACAACGCGTCAGCTTCATCACTCTCGCCGTGTCCGACCTCGCGCGCACCCGCGCCTTCTACGTCGACGGGCTCGGGTGGGAACCGATGTTCTCGGGCGACGATGTGCTGATGCTCCCGATCGGCGAGCGGCTCATGCTGTCGCTGTGGTCGATCGAGGGCTTCACCGCCGAGATCGGCGAGGCCCCCGCATCCGGCGTCGCCCCGATCACGCTCTCGCACAACCTCGCCACCCCGGCCGAGGTCGATGCGGTGCTCGCCGAGGTCGCGCTGCTGGGTGCGCCGGTGAGCGCGGGACGCGAGCGCGAGTGGGGCGGGTACTCCGGGTATTTCTCCGACCCCGACGGCTTCCGCTGGGAGGTCGCGGTCAATCCGGGCGAGACGGGTGATTTCGTGCTGCCGCCGCGATGAGCGGCTCCCGACGACCCTCGCCCCTCTCGGACGCCGATAGCCTGAGTCGGTGGGAGCGAACGACGACAAGGCCAGACGACGACTCTCACGGAACACCCCGCGGTGGGCGATCGTCGCAGTGCTCGCGTTCGCGGGCCTGTGCTCGTCGTTCATGTTCACCCTCGTGGTGCCGCTGCAGGCCGAGCTTCCGGCGCTGCTGAACTCGTCACGTGAAGACACCACCTGGGTCGTCACGATCACGCTGCTCGTCGCCGCCGTCGCGACGCCGATCTCGGGCCGCCTCGGCGACATGTACGGCAAGCGCCGCGTGGCGATCGTTCTGCTCGCCCTGCTGATCGTCGGGTCGCTGATCGCCGCCCTGTCGGGCTCGATCATCGGCGTGATCATCGGGCGCGGACTGCAGGGTGCGGTCACGGGCGTGGTGCCGCTGGGCATCGCGATCATGCGCGACGTGCTGCCTCCCGAGCGCCTCGGCACCGCGGTCGCCCTCATGAGCGCGACGATGGGCGTGGGCGGCGCGCTCGGCATGCCGATCGCCGCGTACCTCGCGGTGAACGCCGACTGGCACGCCCTGTTCTGGCTCGCCGCCGCCCTCGGCGCGGTGGGGCTGCTGCTCATCTTCTTCGTCGTCCCCGAAGACGTGCTCCGCTCCCCCGGGCGTCTCGACGTGCTCGGCGCGATCGGACTCGCGATCGGCCTGACCGGCATCCTGCTCTTCGTGTCGCGCGGCGCGGAGTGGGGCTGGACGTCGCTGCCGACCCTCGCCTGCATCATCGGCGGAGTCGTCGTGCTGCTGGTCTGGGGCTGGTATCAGCTGCGCACGACCGATCCCCTGCTCGACCTGCGCGTCGCCGCACGCCCCGCCGTGCTCTTCACGAACATCGCCGCGATCGGCATGGGCTTCGCGCTCTTCGCCTCGAACGTGACCTTCCCGCAGATGCTCGAGATGCCCGCCGGCACCGGCGCCGGCTTCGGCCTCGACATGATCTCGGCATCGCTCGTGGTCATGCCGGCCGGTCTCGTGATGATGGTGATCTCGCCGCTGTCGGGTTGGCTCGAGCGCACCGTCGGTCCCCGCCCGCTCTTCACGGTGGGCGCCGCGGCGATCGTGCTCGCCTACGTCTTCGTATTGCTGCTGTCGAGCGAGGTGTGGCACATCCTCGTCGGCAACCTGCTCATCGGCGTCGGCATCGGATTCACCTTCGCAGCGATGCCGATGATCATCATGCGCTCGGTTCCGGCGAACGAGACCGGCGCCTCCAACGGCCTCAACGCGCTCTTCCGCTCGGTGGGCACGTCGAGCGCCTCGGCCGTCATGGGCGGGGTGCTCGCGGCGATGAGCATCGACATCGACGGCGTCGCGGTGCCGACGCACGATGCGTTCCAGGTGTGCTTCTGGTTGGCGATCGCGGCCGGCATCGTGGCCCTCGTGCTGTCGCTCTTCATCCCGAAGCAGCGCGCCGCCGAACAGCATCCGTCGCTGCCCTGAGCGGGCTTCTGTCCGGGGGAGCCGGTCAGAGGGTGCGCGGATCGGGGTCGTCGGGGCGGGGCGGACGCAGGCGGCTCGGGATCGGCCACGGCAGCTCGAACCGCTCGGTCGGCGGACGGGTGACGTCGCCGAAGTCGTCGACCTTCACCACGATGCGTCCCGGCACGCCGTCTCGATCGGGGGTCACTTCGACGATGCGCACCCGCAGCGGGCGCTCGGCTTCGCCGTCGAGCATCCACGGATCGGCGAGCCAGGCGATGCCCCGCTCTTCGAGGGCGGCCTCGGCGTCGAGCCAGTCGGTGGGAGCGGACGCCGGGCGCCCGAGCACATCGACGGCCAGCCAGTCGTCGCCCGCCGGGTGGATCCAGCCGAGCAGCTCGCCGTCGTCACGGCGGTGCGGGGTCCAGTCGGGTCGGGTCATCCGACGAGCCTAGCGAGGGGCCCTTCTCGGGGTCAGTGCGTGTACTCCATGAGTTCGACTCCGAGCACGCGGAACGCGTCGTGGGCGCGCAGCCGGTGGGTGATCGAGAGGTCGTCGAAGCAGACGATGAGCGAGTAGGCCACCCCTGCGCGCGGGCCGGCGAGCACTCCCGCCTCGGCGCGCACGCCGCGGTCGCGTCCGGTCTTGTTGATGAAGAGGAGGCCGTGCGCGTCGTGGTCGTGAGCGAACGGATCGAGACCGGTGGATGCCGCGACCAGGCTCAGATCCTGGTTGAGGCTGAGCCACTCCGACACGCGGGCGCTGACCGCTGCGTCGACGACGGCGGAGTTGACGAGAGCCGAGAAGAGACCCGCGAGCTCGCGGGTGGAGCCGACGGCCACCTGGGGGGCATCATCGGGGCCGCGCTTGTCGCGGAACCGGTCGAGCACGGCCGTGCGTCGCAGCCCGAGCGCTTCGATGCGTCCGCGCACCCGGTCGTGGCCGACCTTGCGGAGCAGGGCGTTGACGGCGATCGGGTCTCCCGCGGTGGCAGCGAGCACGGCGAGATCTTCGAGCGGCAGCGCCGGGGCGTGCAGGTGCCGCCACAGCCCGGAGGTCGAGACCTCGTCGACGCTCGATCGGTCGATGATCTCGAGCGGGTCGAGGGCGCCGCTCTCGAAGCCCGCCGCGACCTCGATCAGGAGCGGCACGACACCGAGTCCGGCCACCGGCATGGTGACGTGGTCGTCGCCCGCGAGCACGTGCACGTGGCTGTCGAGATCGACGACGTGCACCGAGACCTGGGCTCCGGAATCGACCAGATTCTCGAGTGCGCCGAGCGTCGCGGTGAAGGAGCGTCGGCCAACGGCTGCGCGCCGGGGACTGCGCCTGCTGGGGCGCTGCGAGCGACGCAGCACCGCGTTCGAGCCGTCGACAGGCTCGGGAATCGAGGGTTGGGGGGAGCCCACGCGTGATCCTTACCGGGGGATGGATGGCGGGATGCCGAGGGGCTCGTCCCCCGCGGCAGGGCTATCGTAACCCCGCCGCGTGGGACGTCCTCACAGACTCCGGTGATTGGTCACCAGATCGTCACGCGTGCGTCTTCTGCGAGCCACAGAGCGTCGCCGGAGGTCACGTCGAACGCCTCGTAGAACGCGTCGATGTTGCGCACGATCTGGTTGCAACGGAACTCGTTGGGCGAGTGCGGGTCGATCGTGAGCAGACGCAGCGTCTCGGCATCGCGGCTCTTCTGCTGCCACACCTGCGCCCACGAGAGCAGCAGGCGCTGCACACCCGTGAGCCCGTCGATCACGGGTGCCTCGGCCCCGTTCAGCGAGAGCTCGTAGGCCTTCAGCGCGATGCCGAGACCGCCGAGGTCGCCGATGTTCTCACCGATCGTGAGAGCGCCGTTGACGTGGTGCTCGGCATCGAGCCCCTCGGGCACCAGTGCGTCGTACTGCGCGATGAGGGCCTTGGTGCGCTCCTCGAACGCCGAGCGGTCGGCATCCGTCCACCAGTCCTCGAGGCGACCGTCGCCGTCGTAGCGGCTGCCCTGGTCATCGAAGCCGTGCCCGATCTCGTGACCGATCACGGCGCCGATCCCGCCGTAGTTGGCGGCCGCGTCGCGGGACGCGTCGAAGAAGGGGTACTGCAGGATCGCGGCCGGGAACACGATCTCGTTCATCGACGGGTTGTAGTAGGCGTTGACCATCTGCGGCGGCATGTGCCACTCGGTGCGGTCGATGGGCTTGCCGACCTTGTCGATGTTGCGGTCGTGCTCGAAGGTCGAGGCCCGGCGCACGTTGCCGAAGAGGTCGTCGCGGTCGATCTCGAGGGTCGAGTAGTCGCGCCACACCTCGGGGTGCCCGATCTTCGGGGTGAAGGAGTCGAGCTTCGCGAGCGCACGCTCGCGCGTCTCGGCCGTCATCCACTCGAGCTCGGTGATGCTCTGCCGGTAAGCCTCGATGAGGTTCGCGACCAGCTCGTCCATCGCGGCCTTGGCCGTCGCCGGGTAGTGCCGCTCGACGTAGACCTTACCGATCGCCTCGCCGAGAGCACCCTCGGTGAGCGAGACGCCGCGCTTCCACCGCTCGCGGAGGGTGGGCACGCCGGTGAGCTGGGTGCCGTAGAAGGAGAAGTTCTCCTCGACCAGGTCGTCGGTGAGGTACGCCGCGGCGGCGTGCACGACCTTGGCGCGCAGCCACGCCTTCCAGTCGTCGAGGCGCTCGGCGACGAGCAGCGAGCCGAGGCCCTCGAAGAAGCTCGGCTGCGAGACGACGACCTCGTCGAAGGCACTCGGGTTCGACGGGGTGACCGCCTCGCGCCACGGCGTCAGATCGACCCCGGCGAGCTCCTGCAGCTCACTCCAGGTCTTGAGGTTGTAGGTGGCGACCGCGTCGCGGCTGCGCACGTTGTCCCAGTGGTGGCCGGCGAGCTCGGTCTCGAGCGCGATCGCACGATCGGCGTTCGCCGCGGCATCCGTGATTCCCGCCAGCGCCAGAAGGCGCTCGAGGTGCGCGCGATACGCCGCACGCGTCTCGGCGAAGGTGTCGAGACGGAAGTAGCTCTCGTCGGGGAGCGACAGCCCGGCCTGCACCAGCACCGGCACGTAGCGCTCGGGGTTGCCGGGATCGCCGTCGACGTAGAGCCCGATCACGGCGGCGCGGCCGTCGCGGTCGTAGGCGCCGACGGTGCGCAGGAAGGAGGGGACATCGTCGATCGCGTCGATCTCGGCCAGGGTCTCGGCGAGGGGCGCAGTGCCGGCGGCGGCGATGCGCTCGGTGTCCATGAAGCTCGCGAAGAGGTCGCCGATCTTGCGCGCGAGGGTGCCGGGCTCGGCATCCTGCGACTCCTCGATGATGGCTCGAACGTCTTTCTCCGCCTGCTCGGCCAGCAGGTGGAACGATCCCCAGCGAGCCTTGTCGCCGGGGATCTCGGTGCGGTCGAGCCACGCGCCGTTGACGTGGCGATAGAGGTCGTCCTGCGGGCGGATGTCGGAGCTGAACTCGTCGAGGGCAAGGCCCGAAGGAAGCGCATCAGTCATACGCTCCACCCTAGGACGCACCCCCGACATCGTGTCCAGGGCAGGTGCGATTCCGTCACACCGCGTCAGCGTCTGCGCAGTCCGAATCGCCGTCGCCTCGGGGTCTCGGAGGCGTTCGCCGCGGCCGCCGACCGCTCGGCACGGCGTCGCGCCCACGCCTCGACCTCGGCATCCACGTCGCGTGGCTCGGTGACGACGGGCGGTCCGCCCTGGAGCTGCCGACGCGCCTCGCGCACGCGACGGTTGAAGTCATCGAGCACGGAGCGCACGTCGGCTTCGCGCCCGAGCAGATCGAGCTCGGCATCCAATCCCCGATCCTCCGTGCGCAGCAGCAGCGCGGGCGGTCCGAGACCGGTGAGGTTCTCGGTCTCGATCTTCCGGCGGATCCACCAATCGGGATCGTGATGGTCGCCGAGCCCTTCGAGCGGCTTGCCGGCGCCCGGCAGATCGTCGAAGTCGCCGCGTCGGATGGCGACCTGGATCGCCGTCTCGATGAAGGCGGCGCGATCGACGGCCGCGGCGATGCCCGGCGCCGCGCCCTCGTCGTCGTCGATCTCGTGACCGTGGCGACGCGCCTGCTGCCGCGCCCGATAGCGTGCGGCCTCCTCGCGGGGATCCGTCATGACGCTCCGATCTGCTGCATCCGATCTCTTCCAGCCTACGACCGGCACCCGCCCGGGTCGCGGGATCGTCACGACCGCACGTTCGGGAGGAGATCTCCCGCACGCAGGATGCTTCGGCGATTACGATCCTCCGTTCCGTGAGTTCTCCTCCGTCACACGCGCGGATCGCCCCCGACCGGGCGTCACCATGTCGGCAGCGGCCAATAGGCTCGGAGGATGACCGCGCGCCGCTCCCTCAACCGAGAGATCCTGCGCCTCGCCGTCCCCGCGCTCGGTGCGCTGATCGCCGAGCCGGCGTTCCTCATCGTCGACGCCGCTCTCATCGGCCACCTCGGCACGACGCCGCTCGCCGGCCTCGGCATCGCCGGCGCCGTGCTGCAGACGATCGTCGGCCTGATGGTGTTCCTCGCCTACTCCACGACGCCCGCCGTCGCCCGCCGTTTCGGGGCCGGACGGCCGGGAGAGGCCGTCAGCGTCGGCATCAACGGCATGTGGCTCGCGCTCGGCCTCGGTGCGGTGCTCGCGGTGGTCGGCGCCGTGTCCTCCCCCTGGCTGGTGTCGCTCTTCGGCGCGAGCGAGGCGGTCTCCGCGCAGGCCAACGACTACCTCGTGATCTCGATGTGGGGCCTGCCGGCCATGCTCATCGTGTTCGCGGCCACGGGCCTGTTGCGCGGCCTCCAGAACACGATGACGCCGCTCTGGATCGCGGGTCTCGGCTTCGGCGCGAACGCGCTGCTCAACGTGCTCTTCATCTACGGGCTCGGGTGGGGCATCGCCGGGTCCGCCGCGGGCACGGTCACGGCCCAGTGGGGCATGGTCGGCGCTTACGTACTGGTCGTGCGGCGCCTCGCCACGAAGCACGACGCCTCGCTGCGGGCGCAGCGCGACGGTCTCACGAGCACCGCGAAGTCGGGCGGATGGCTGTTCCTGCGCACCGTGAGCCTGCGCGTCGCACTGCTCGCCACGGTCGCCGTCGCGACCGCGGTCGGCACCGACGAGCTCGCCGGTTGGCAGATCGTCTTCACGATCTTCTCGGCCGCCGCCTTCGCGCTCGACGCGCTCGCGATCGCCGCACAGGCTCTGATCGGCAAGGAACTCGGTGCCGGTGACGAGCGGCAGGTGCAACGCGTGCTCGGGAGAACGGTCGCGTGGGGTGCCTGGTTCGGGGTGATCGTGGGCGGTGCGATCGCCGCGCTCTCGGGCGTGCTGGGGATCGTCTTCACGGGCGATGCCGAGATCGCCGCCCTCGTGCAGCCCGCGCTGCTCGTGCTCGCGGTCGCGCAGCCGATCGCCGGCGTCGTGTTCGTGCTCGACGGGGTGCTCATGGGCGCGAACGACGCCCGGTACCTGGCGCTCGCGGGAGGGCTCACCCTGGTGCCGTTCCTGCCGACGCTGTGGATCATCTCGGCACTCGGCGTCGATGGATCCGCAGGACTCATCTGGCTGTCCGTCGCCTTCTTCGGCGTCTATCTGCTCGCACGACTCGCCACGCTCGGCTGGCGCGTGCGCTCGGGCCGATGGATGACGGCCGGCGTCTAGTCCTGCACATCCGTGCCGTTCGATGCGCTTTCCACAGCTCGCGTTCCGCGCGAAATCTCACCCCGACCCGGCCTGGAAGTCCGAAGCTCCGCGATCGACAATGGAGGAATGCTGAGCATGAACGACCCGCAGGTCTGGGTGCTGATCGGCGTCCTCGCCGCGGCCATGTTCGGCATGATCACGATCGTGTCGACGCTGTTCATCCACGTGATGAGGACCGAGATCCGGAGCGTCCACAGCCGCATCGACGCACTCGACCGCGACGTCAGCGCCCTGTACCGGCACGTCCTCGGCATCGATCGCGACTGATTTCGACATGACTGCGCGTGACGGTCAACGACGAGATCCGCGTCAGCGCTCGACTGGGGTGATCAGTCCGCGTACCGGCGGCACCACTCGTACATGATCACGGCCGCCGCGGCGCTCGCGTTGATCGAGCGCGTCGACCCGTACTGGGTGATCTCGATGTGGGCGGATGCTGCGGCGAGCGCCTCCGCCGACAACCCCGGACCTTCCTGACCGAAGAGCAGCACGCACCGTTCGGGCAGTTCGGCCTTGTCGACCGGCACCGATCCCTCGACGTTGTCGACGGCGACGATCGGCATCCCCTCGGCTGCCGCCCACGCCGCGAACGTCTCGATGTCTTCGTGGTGCACGACGTGCTGATAGCGGTCGGTGACCATGGCGCCGCGCTTGTTCCACCGGCGGCGTCCGATGATGTGCACGGTGTCGGCGAGGAACGCATTGGCGCTGCGCACGATCGACCCGATGTTCATGTCGTGCTGCCAGTTCTCGATGGCGACGTGGAACGGATGCCGATGCGTGTCGAGTTCGGCGACGATCGCTTCCATCCGCCAGTACCGGTAGCGGTCGATGACGTTGCGGGTGTCGCCGTGCTCGAGGAGTTCGGGGTCGTACTCCTCGCCGGTCGGCCACTCAGAAGACCCTCCGGGCCAGGGGCCGACGCCGTGGGTGGTGCGCTCCGGCGTCTGCTCTTCCATCCCGCCAGGCTATCCGTCGTCCGACCCGAAACAGATTTCGGTGTGCCTAAATATCCGCTAAGGTTTCGGTGTGCCTAAAAATTCTTCGCTGATCGACGCTCCGGCCACCCGCACCGCGCCCCCGCGCAGCTTCTGGTTGCTCGGCCCCGCGCTCGTCGCCGGGGTCGCCTATCTCGACCCCGGCAACGTCGCCAGCAACATGACCGCCGGCGCCCAGTACGGCTACCTGCTCGTCTGGGTCGTGGTCGCCGGCAACGTGATGGCCTGGCTGATCCAGTACCTGTCGGCCAAGCTCGGCGTCGTGACGGGCCAGAGCCTGCCCGAGGTGCTCGGCTCCCGCCTGCGCAACCGCTGGGCACGGCGCTCTTACTGGTTGCAGGCCGAGCTCGTCGCGATGGCGACCGACCTGGCCGAGATCATCGGCGGCGCGGTCGCCCTCAACCTCCTCTTCAACGTGCCGCTGCTGCTCGGCGGGTTCATCACGGGCGCGGTCTCGATGATCCTGCTCACGGTGCAGAACCGTCGGGGCGCACGCCCCTTCGAATTCGTCATCATCGCGCTCATGGCGATCATCACGATCGGCTTCGTCGCGGGTGTCTTCGTCGCACCGCCGGACCCGGCGGGTGTCGTCGGCGGCCTCGTGCCCCGCTTCGAGGGAGCCGGGTCGGTGCTGCTCGCGGCATCCATCCTGGGCGCCACGATCATGCCGCACGCCATCTACGCCCACTCCGCCCTGAGCCGCGACCGGTTCGGCGCCAATCCTCGCCTGGCACCCGCGGATGCCGCGACCGAGGCCGCGCGCACCGAGCCCTCGCGCATCCGCCGTCTGCTCACCGCGACCCGCTGGGACGTCACGATCGCGATGATCATCGCGGGCTCGGTGAACCTCGGCATCCTGCTGCTGGCCGCGGCGAACCTCGCGGGCGTGCCGGGCACCGACTCGCTCGAGGGGGCGCACGCAGCCCTGGCCGCGGGTCTCGGTCCGGTCGTCGCCACGTTCTTCGCCGTCGGCCTGCTCGCCTCCGGTCTCGCCTCGACATCCGTCGGCGCCTACGCCGGAGCGGAGATCATGCACGGCCTGCTGCACGTGCGCATCCCACTGCTCGCGCGCCGACTGATCACGCTGATCCCCGCTCTCGTGATCCTGGGACTCAACGTCGACCCGACGCTCGCGCTGGTGCTCAGCCAGGTGGTGCTGTCATTCGGCATCCCGTTCGCGCTCATCCCCCTGGTGGCGCTCACGGCGCAGAAGCGCACGCTGGGAGTGTGGGCGAACCGCGCCTGGACCACCGTCGCCGGGGTCGTCGCCTCGGTGCTGCTGATCGCGCTGAACGCCGCCCTGCTCTGGCTGGTGCTCACGGGGGCCTGAACCGCAGGCACCCGGGGCGCGGATAGGCTCGATGTCATGTCTGCCGACACCGCCCGCCGCAACGTCCGTCTCCTCAGTTGGATCGGACTCGCGACCGGACTGCTCGGGGGCGTGCTGGTCGCCTTCCCGACCGTCATCGGCCTGGCCAGCCCGTGGGTGCAGCTCGCGCTCGGCATCGCGACGCTGGTGCTGGCGTTCCGCGCCCGCAAGATCGGCATCGCCGAGGTGCCCGATTACGACGGGCGGCTGTCGCTGGCCGGGGCGATCCTCGGATTCCTCGTGATCTTCTTCGCCGGTCAGGCCGCGTTCGGCATCCTGGTCGCCGTCGCCAACTGACCCCGGCCCGGGCCGCAGGGGTGGCCTCACCTAAACTGGTGCGGTGGCATCCCCGGCAGCAGACGACTACCTGAAGACGGTGTACGCGCACACCGAGTGGCAGGACGCCCCGATCACCCCGTCGGTGCTCGCCGGCAAGCTCGGCATCGCCCCCTCGTCGGTCACCGAGATGGTGAAGAAGCTGGCGGCGGCCGGCCTCGTCTCGCACGTGCCCTACGGCGCCGTGCGCCTGACGGATGCCGGAACCCGCCGCGCCCTCGCGATGGTGCGCCGCCACCGGCTGATCGAGACATGGCTGGTGCAGGAGTTCGGCTACGGCTGGCACGAGGTGCACGACGAAGCCGAGGTGCTGGAGCACACCATCAGCGACCGGCTGCTCGAGGGCATCGACGCCCGCCTCGGGCGCCCGCGTTTCGACCCGCACGGCGATGCGATCCCGGACGCCGACGGCCACGTCGAGCGCGTGCCGTTCGTGCTGCTGGCGGATGCTCCGACCGGTCACACCGGCACGGTGCTGCGCGTCGACGACCGCGACCCTGAGCTGCTGCGCGCCCTCGAATCACTCGGCCTCGACGTGTCGTCGACCGTGCGGGTGACGGCATCCGGTGTCGAGATCGACGGCGCCGAAGTGGAGCTGCCCGAGGGTGCGGCCGAGGTGGTCTGGCTCGGGGCGTAGGGCGCGTACGTAGTTTCCACATGCTTTCGTTCAGGGAGCGAAACGACCTTTCGACGCTTGTACGATTCGAGCAAACCGGGGGGTTAGTTCTTTGACACAGGATTTCAGCGTCACGCAGTTCGTGCTGTCGACTCAGCGCACGGAACTCGAGGTGTCGGCGCGAGAGCTCGACAACAAGATGGTGGCAGCACACTCATCGGAGACGGGCGTTCGGGCGCCCCTCGGCCGTACGATTCTTCGCGAGCTATTAGAGGGGGCCGTTGGTGAAACCCGCGCCCTCGTGCAGCTCGGACAAGACGACGTCATGAGCATCGCAGGCCGGATCATGACGCTCGAGACGCAGACGGCCGATCTCGATCTTCGACTCGGTGCAGGCTGGGAGGATCTCCCGCTGTGACCGCGTCACCCAAGGGCTACCCGTTTGAGAGCATCGACTACGACGTGGGCCAGATGAATACCCTTCACGGCCACCTCGAAGACGCGATCGACGAGGTCGAGACCATGCAACTCGTGCTGCGAAACCTGACCGACAACCTCGAAGGTCACGGCCAGGCGCTCGACAGGGTGAAGAGCATGGCGAACGATGTCGCCGCGCAGTTCACTCCCCCAACCGCACGCATCCGACGGATCAAGGGGGTCGTACTCAGGTACGGCCAGGCGGTCGAAGCGCACGGCGGGAAGGCGAATCAACTGATGGCCGACGTCACCGCGGCGCAGACCGCGCTCGATTCCGCGCATACCGAGGTCGTTCTCGCTGAGACCGAGTTGAGTACCTGGACTCGCAGCGACGACTACCGTTCATGGAGCGCGGGCGAAGAGACCGCGACGTCGTCTTCCACTCTGCTCTCGCGCGACGACCGCTTTCGCGAAGCGGTCACGACGGCCCAGGGTACGCGCGATCGCGCTGCCGAGGACCTCGCGGATGCCTGGACGGCGTGGGAGAAGGAATTCGAGGCCTGGGACGATGCGTATGCGCGCGCCGTCGCCTCACTCGCTCGCGTGGATGGCGGGTACGTCAGCACCGCGGATGCTCCCTCGTTGGCTGCGCTCGCGGATGCCCACAGCCCGGAAGAGGTCGCGGCCATCTGGGACTCGATGAGCGAGGCGGAGCGCGCACGCATCGCGGCGTCGTACCCGGAGTTCATCGGGAACCTGGAAGGGATTCCGTACGAGTACCGGATCGCCGCCAACGTCGCGGTGCTCGAAGAGGCAAGCAAGACGTCCTGGGGCGAGCCTCTTGACACGACCATTAATCGACTGATGGCCGAGTACTTGGAGAATGACGGCCTGCCAGTATCACTCAACCTCTGGGACAAGAACCAGCCGACTGCGGCCGTCCTGTACGTGGACGGCTATGTCTTCGATCCTGCGAATCTGACGGACCCGCTCAGCGGCATCGACAATCTGAACATACTGATCGGCGGGATGATGAGCGAGGCTAATCAGATCGCCGACTGGTCGCAGAGCGCACGCGATCTCAACGTCGTCACGAACGGCACATCAGCGACGATCGCCTGGTTCGGGTACGACACCCCGAACTTCGCCACAGTCGCCAGCTCCGAACAGGCGAGAATCGGCGCCGAACAGCTCACCAACGCACTTCGCGGACTGGACTTTGCCGCGCCCAGCGGAGCGACAACAACGGTGGTCGCTCATTCGTATGGGACGACCACCGCTTTCCTCGCCGTCGGGAGCGCGGAAGACAACCTCGGAGTGGACAACATCATCTCGTTGGGATCGGCAGGTCTCACCGACCGGCCGCTCGGTGACGACGAAGGCCAAGGCGTGGACTACGCCGGAACGGAGATCTTTACGACACGCGCGAGCAACGACTGGGTCTCGTTGCTTGGTCGTATGTCCCCCGATCACGGAATCGACCCCGATAGCCTCGACGGCTCCGTCACTTTCTCCAGCGATGGTGGATATCTTCCCGACGGGACCTACCTCGACAAGACCCCGGTCACGGAACGCACTCGGAAGCCAACCTACCGATCGGCTCCGTCGTAAATGACGGCGGGTACCTGCAAGAGGGCAGCGAATCGTTCGCGAACATCGCCAGCATCATCAACTATGGTGAGCCGTTGGAGACAGTCGATGGGTGACCCGAGCGTGCGAAGTACGGCAATCAAGCGGATAGCGAGCCTGACGCTCGCAGTAATCGGAGTGATCACCATGACCGGATGTACGGTGAGCGAACCCGCCCCGAGCGGCCAGGCGCTGTTCGATGAAGCCGAAGCGAACTATCTTCGCTATCGCGGATTCGTGAACGATCTCCAGTCGACACTTTCGACCGATGGATGGACGATCGGACAGATCGGCGTCTACGGCATGCAGCCGGTCGAATGTGACGCGCATCAGTATCGATTCGACCTCAACCGCAGCATCGCCCTCGACGGCACGCAGCGCGAGGAATATGCAGACACGGTCGAATCCTTCTTCACCGACCACGACATGTCCCCGCGACGCAGCGTCCTCGGCGGAGATGACCAAGAGGGCCAACTGATCCAAGTGACCGTACGCGACCAAGGAGACTTCTCGCTTCTCCTCGTCGAAATCCGCAGAGACGGCCAGCTCCGGATCGCCGCAGAAACCACCTGCTGGCCGGGCGACCGCGACGAACTCAGCCGCCTGATCTTCCACGGCGAACGGCTCGGCGAGGGTTACCTCCCGATCGACACCGAATCCCCGTCCGACCCCCTATTCTTCGGCATCACCCCCGGCGACCCTCAATTCGTCCGTGAGCCCTCCCCCGCACCAACGCCGTGAACGCCGGTCGACGGACTCGCGGCGGGCCCCTGCCCATGGCAGGAATCCAGGCCCTCACCGGCATCCTCCTCTTGACCTCGTGCACTTCTCCCACGCCCGCACCGGCCGGTGATGACCTGGTCCCGGATGCGGAGAGGACGTACATCGAGTACCGGACGCTCGTCAACGGCGTCCAGTCCGTGCTCTCGTCGGGCCCGTGGATCGTGGGGCAGCTCGGCGAGTACGGCATGCAGCCCAGTCGCTGCGACAACGGCACCGGCTACCAGTTCAGCCTCGGCCGCCTCCTGCGCCTCGATGTCGCCGACCGCGACAGCAACGCCGACGCGATCGAGCAACACCTCCTCGACATCGGCATGACGCCCGGACGCCGCACGCTGGGCGAGGGAGCGAAGTCCCTCATCCAGATCGAAGCACGCGACCAACAAGGACTCGAACAACTCCTCATCGAATTCGGCTCCAACGGCACCGCCGTCGTCTCCGCCACCACCACCTGCCGCCCCGGCGACGCAGGGGAACTCGGCGATCTCCTCTTCGGTGATGAAAACCTCGGCCAGGGGTATCTTCCGATCGACACCGAGTCCCCCACCGACCCCCTGTTCTTCGGCATCACCCCGGGCGACCCCCAGTTCGTCCGTGCCCCCTCCCCCACTCCCACCCCCTGAGCCGCACGAGACCCTCGCGCAACACGCTCAGGCGCGCGCAACCCGCTGGCTCTAGGCTGAGCACATGGGACAACACCGCGACGACATCGAATGCTGGCTGACCGATATGGACGGCGTTCTCGTGCACGAGAACACGGCCATCCCCGGCGCGTCCGAGATGCTTGCCGGGTGGGAGCAGAACGAGATCCCCTACCTCGTGCTCACGAATAACTCGATCTTCACCGCGCGCGACCTCTCTGCCCGTCTGCGCGCGAGCGGCCTGGTGGTTCCCGAGGAGCGCATCTGGACCTCGGCGCTCGCGACGGCCGACTTCCTCGCCCAGCAGCTGCCCGGCGGTTCGGCGTTCGTGATCGGCGAGGCCGGCATCCTCACCGCCCTGCACGAGGCTGGGTTCATCATGACCGAGACCAACCCCGACTTCGTCGTCGTCGGCGAGACCCGCAATTACTCGTTCGAGGCGATCACCAAGGCGATCCGCCACATCATCAACGGCTCGCGCTTCATCGTCACCAACCCCGACGCGACCGGCCCCAGCGCCGACGGCGTGCTTCCCGCGACCGGGGCGATCGCGGCGCTGATCACGAAGGCCACCGGCAAGGAGCCCTACGTGGTCGGCAAGCCGAACCCGATGATGTTCCGTTCGGCGCTCAACAAGATCGGCGCGCACTCGAAGAAGACCGGCATGATCGGCGACCGCATGGACACCGACATCGTCGCCGGCATCGAGGCGGGCCTGCACACCGTGCTCGTGCTCACCGGCATCAGCGACCAGGCCGAGATCGAGAAGTACCCGTTCCGTCCCGACGAGATCGTCGACTCGGTCGCCGACCTGCTGCCCACGGTCACCTCGTCGATCCCGACGCTCGACGAGGACTGACATGGGCGTTCTCGAGGACGGCGAGCGCCTCACCGCGGCGGATGCTGCGGCCTGGCGCTCGTGGCTCGACGAGAACCACGAACGAACCGCCGGCGTCTGGCTGCTGAGCGTGCGCGGCGGCTCCGGCGACGGCCTCGGCTACGAAGACGCCGTGCGGCACGCGCTCTGCTTCGGCTGGATCGACGGACCGGTGCGCACCTTCGACGGCGTCAACGCGCAGTGGTTCTCTCCGCGCCGCCCGGGCAGCGGTTGGGCGGCGACCAACAAAGCCCGGATCGCGGAACTCGAAGCGGCAGGTCTGCTCGCGCCGGCCGGCATCCGCGTGCTCGACGCCGCCAAGGCGAACGGATCGTGGACGATGCTCGACGGCCCCGAGGCCGGGATCGAGCCGCCCGAGCTGACCACCGCGCTCGATGCCGTGCCGGCCGCGCGGGCGAACTGGGATGCGTTCCCGAAGTCGGTGAAGAAGTTCGGGCTCACGCATATCGCGATGGCCAAGCGCGCCGAGACGCGCGATGCGCGCATCGCCAAGATCGTGGCGGATGCCGCGGAGGGGAAGCGACCGTGAACCAGAGCGACATGCTCTTCCTGGTGCTGATCGTGATCGGGCTCAGCTCGCTCACCCTGGTCATCGTGCAGTTCGTGCGATCACGGCGACGCGGGGGCGACTCCGACGGGCGCGGCGGCAACTGGTGGGAAGGCCCCTGGGACGAGGACCAGCGGCGCTAGATCCCGCCGGCGACTAGCCCGCCGTCGTCAGCGTCAGACTCGTCACCGCGTCGACCGGCTCCGGCATCCGCAGCGGCCCCTCACCCGGCGTGATCGTGCCGAGGATGCGCGGCGCCCTGGCGCCCGTGCCACCCGGCACGATCGCGGCGACGCCGTGCATCGTGCACCAGCCGATCAGCGCGAAGAGGATCGCCTCCTTGCTGTCGACCGAGGCTCCCAGCTCGTCGGCGAGCACCACGTCGACGCCGGGCAGGGCGGAACGCAGGCCGTCGAGGATCACCGGGTTGTGGCATCCGCCGCCCGACACGGCGAGGAAGCGGATGCCGGCGGCCGCGACGTCCTGCGCGACGGTGCGCACGGTGAGTTCGGTGAGCGTGCGCACGAGGTCGGCATCGCTGATCTCGCGCTCGGCGACGTGCGCCCGCACGTAGTCGAGGTGGAAGTGCTCCTTGCCGGTGCTCTTCGGCGCCGACAGCGCGTAGTACGGCTCGGCGAGGAGGTCGGCGAGCAGCGCCTCGTCGATCGTGCCGGCGCGGGCGATCGCGGCATCCTCGTCGTAGCCCTTGTCGTTGAGGCCCCGGTCGACCACGACGGCATCGACGAGCGCGTTGGCGGGGCCGATGTCGTAGGCCGAGACGCGTCCGTCGGCGACCACGGTCATGTTGGCGATGCCGCCGAGATTGAGGGCCGCGGCGACCTCACCCCGGCCGCGCAGCAGCAGCTCGTCGAGGAACGACACGAGCGGAGCGCCGTGCCCGCCCGCGGTGATGTCACGGATGCGCACGTCCGACACGACCGGCGCACCGACGGCCTCGGCGATCCAGGCCGGCTGGCCGATCTGCAGGGTGCCACGGGCGTGATCGCCCTCGACCCAGTGGTAGACGGTCTGGCCATGGGTGCAGACGGCATCCACTCCCCCGACGGATGCCGCAGCCGAGGCGGCGACGTCGGCGAAGGCCTGGCCGATGAGGGTGTCGAGCTCGCACACCTCGGCGAGCGTCGTCTGGGCCGGAGGGAGGGCGGCGACGAGGCGGGCGCGGAGGTCGGGCGCGTACGGCACGCTGTCCTCGTGGAGCACGGTGCCACGCAGGGCGCCGTCGTGCTCGGCGAAGTCGACCACCACCACGTCGATCCCGTCGTGGGAAGTACCCGAGAGCAGTCCGAGTACGCGCATGCGTGCCCCTTTCGTCGTCTTGCTACGAGGGTACGCGGAATTTGTTAGGAGTGCGTACGGATGCCGCTCGCGCGTCGAGACACCATTTCTTTCGCGAGACATGACGGCGCACGTGGTGTCTCGCGACGAATGTGGTGTCTCGGGTGGGCGGGCGTGCGAACGCCCCCATGCGACGGTCGCTCGGGCGGAATCCGCGATCGCGGGGCTAGCGCAGCACGAGCGCCGCGGCGCCGATCAGCGGGCCTTCGTCGCCCAATCCCGAGCGCACGACTCGCGCGCGACGGGAGTACTCGTGCACGGCGCTCGCGGTGAGCGCCTCCTGCACCAGCTCGATGTAATCGTCGGAGACGCGCGAGAAGCCGCCGCCGATCGCGACCATGTCGAGGTCGACGAGCGTCGCGGCATCCGCCAGTGCCTCACCGACGGCCTTCGCCGAGCGCTCGATCGCGGCACGCGCGATCGCGTCTCCGGCGGCCGAGTCGCGCGCGAGATCCTCGCCGGTCGAACCGACCCATCCCTGCTGCTGCGCCCAGGTGACGCTCGCGGGGCCCGACGCGATCTCCTCGAGCGTCAGCCCGCCCTCGCGGCGGATCTGCCCGAGGTGCCCCGCGTTGCCCGAGGCTCCCGGGATGTACGCGCCGTTCACAACGAAGCCTCCGCCGACACCGGTCGAGACGACGATCGAGAGCGAGGCCGCGGCATCCTGCGTCGCACCGCGCCACGATTCGGCGAGCGCGAGCGCGCCGCCGTCGTGACCGAGCACGGTCGGCACATCGCGACCGAGCACGGCGGATGCTTCGCGCCGAACCGCGGCGGCGAGACCGTAGCCGCGCGCCGAGGGCATGTTCACGGGCACGATCGTGCCGCTCGGGCGGTCGACGGGACCGGCGCTTCCCGCACCCGCGCCGACGAGCTCGGCATCGGCGGGGAGGGCGGCGAGGGCGTGCTGTACGATCGCGGCCACCGCGGCGTCGAACGATTCCGGCGTCGCCTCGCGTCCGGTCGCCTGGCGGCTGCGGGAGCCGTCGACGAGCGTGCCGTCCTCGGAGACGAGGGCGGCCTCCATCTTCGTGCCGCCGACGTCGACGGCGAGGGCGTAGCGGGTCACTGGGGGTCGAGTCCGAGGTCGTCGAGGTCGAAGGCGGCGCGCCATTCGAGACCCTCGGCCTCGATGGCGGCCTGGGCTCCGGTCTTGCGGTCGACGATCACGGCGACGGCGACGACCTCGGCACCCTCCTTGCGGAGCGCTTCGACCGCCTTGAGTGCCGACTGGCCGGTGGTCGAGGTGTCTTCGAGCACGACGACGCGCTTGCCCGCGACATCCGCTCCCTCGATCTGACGACCACGACCGTGGTCCTTGGGCTCCTTGCGCACGACGAACGCGTCGACAGGACGCTCGGCCGCGACGGAGGCGTGCAGCACCGAGTTCGCGATCGGGTCGGCGCCGAGCGTGAGCCCGCCGACGGCGACCACGTCGAGGTCGGCGATCAGGTCGAGCATGATGCGGCCGATGGCGGGGGCGGCGCGATGATCGAGCGTGAGCTTGCGCATGTCGACGTAGTACGTCGCCTTCTTGCCACTGGAGAGGGTGAAGTCGCCATGGAACACCGCCTCGTCCGTGATGAGGGCGAGGAGGTTCTGGCGGTCTGCGTCGAGTGCGGTCACGGCATCCAGTGTAGGAGAGTCGCGCTCTGACTGCGCTGTCAGAAGTCGTCGGGGCGTCATCTGCGTGTCGCGGGCCGCAGATCGCGTGTCCGAGGCCGCAACTAGGCTGGACGCATGCGCTTGGCCACCTGGAACGTCAACTCCATCCGTACCCGTGTCGCCCGCACCGTCGAATTCGCCGTTCGCGAAGACATCGACGTGCTCGCGATGCAGGAGATCAAGTGCAAACCGGAGCAGTTCCCCTACGGGCCGTTCGAAGAGGCCGGCTACCAGGTCGAGGTGCACGGCCTCAACCAGTGGAACGGCGTCGCGATCGCGAGCCGCCTGCCGATGAGCGACGTGCGCACCGGGTTCGACGGCATGCCCGGCTTCGCGAAGGGTCACGAGGGTCCGGATGCCCCGCTCGAGGCGCGCGCGCTGGGCGTGATGGTCGACGGCGTACGGGTGTGGAGTCTCTACGTGCCCAACGGCCGCTCGCTCGACGACCCGCACTACGCCTACAAGCTGCACTGGCTCGAGGCGCTGAAGAACTCGACCGCGGCCGAGCTCGCGGCGAACCCCGCCCTGCCGCTCGCGCTGGTCGGCGACTTCAACATCATCCCGTTCGACACCGACAACGGAGACCCCGACATCGTCGAGGGCGTCTCCACCCACGTCTCCCCCGCCGAGCGCGCCGCATTCTTCGCGATGGCGGATGCCGGGCTCACCGACGTCGTGCGCCCGATCCTCCCCGAGGGCTACACCTACTGGGACTACCAGCGCCTCAAGTTCCCTCGCAACGAGGGCATCCGCATCGACTTCATCCTCGGCTCCCGCACGCTCGCCGACGCGGTGACGGGCGCCTCTATCCACCGCGACGAGCGCAAGGGCGAGCAGCCCAGCGACCATGTGCCGGTCGTGGCCGACATCGACCTCGGGGGCGCGGACGACGACGACGATCTGCCGATGATCTTCTCGTGACGCTCCACCCATGACGCTCCGGCTGATCGCCACCGATCTCGACGGCACCCTGCTCGACTCGACCTCGTCGGTCACGCCCCGCACGCGGGCGGCGCTCGACGCGGCGCGGGCCCGCGGCATCCACGTCGTTCCGGTCACGGCCCGCCAGCCGATCGGCCTGCGTGCGATCGCCGGCGACGCCGACTTCCGCGAGTGGGCGCTCTGCAGCAACGGCGCCTACGCCACGCACCTGACCGACGGGCGGATGCTGTTCGCCGAAGAGCTGCCGGCCGAGACCATCCGCACGCTGGCCGAGGCGCTGCGCGCGAGCGTGCCCGGGCTGCTGTTTGCGAGTGTGCGCGAGGGCGGCGAGACCTTCGTCGCCCAGGAGGGGTATGCGGCGATCGCCGATCTCTCCGACCACAAGCGCGACCCGAAGACCATGGGCGGGGTGCCGCTCGACCAGGTGCTCGACGCGCCGAGTCTCAAGTTCGTGATCCGGCATCCGGAGCTCGCGCCGTCGGCCCTGTTCGACGCGCTGACCTCGCTAGGCCTCACCGGGTTCGAGGCGACGCTGTCGGGTGCACCGTTCGTCGAGGTGATGGCCGAGGGCGTCACCAAGGCCACCGGTCTCGCCCGTCTCTGCGCCCACCTCGGCGTCGACCGCGCCGACGTGATGGCTTTCGGCGATGCGCTCAACGACGTCGAGATGCTGCGCTGGGCTGGGTACGGCGTCGCGATGGCCGGCGCGGATGCCGTCGTGCAGGATGCCGCCGACGAGATCGGCGCCTCGAACGATGATGACGGGGTTGCGCGGGTGGTGGAGCGGGTGCTGTCGAGCTAGAAGGCTCGTTTATGGACCCGGGTGTAACGCTTCGTTCCGTTCCCGAAATATCCTCCTCAATGAGTCTTGAGCCCGCTGAGGAGGTGGCGATGTCGATCGAGGTGTTCGCCGACTTCTACAACCGCTACCACCGACTGATGTTGACGGTGGCGGAGCAGCGTCTTCGCGGCATCGGCAGCGCGGAGGACGTAGTCGCCGAGGTTTTCCGGATCGCCTGGGCACACCACAAAGATGGAGGTCCGCTCGCGCTGCCGTGGCTGTACCAGGTGCTGCGGAACGTCATCGGCAATGAGTACCGACGGCTTGCGGCATCCGGTCGTCTCGCCGAGGCGATGGCTGCGGTGGCCGTCGACTCGATCGATGAACGAGCGGATGAGGACGCACTCGAGGTACGACGTGCACTCGAGCGACTCCCCGTCAGTGACCGCGATCTGCTTTACATGGCTTACTGGGAAGACCTGACGCGCCAGGAGATCGCACGGATCCTGGGCTGCTCGGTCGTCACGGCTCGGGTGCGGCTGTTACGCGCTCGGCAGCGACTGAAGGGGGAGCTGGAACGAGCAGGCTACGCAGATATCGAGGAGGTGCGGGATGGACGAGATTGAGCGACGCATTCGCCAGGCCCGCCCGGTGAGCGGCCATCGTGACCTTCCCCTCACCGACCGAGCGAAGCGGGAGCTCGGCGAACTGATCATCGCGGACGGCGCGCAGGATGCCGCTCGTCGGGTGGCGCTCCGACGACGGAGACGCGTTCGGCTGCTCGTGCCCGCCGCAGCTGTGGCGGCCGCAGTGGCGGTCGTCGTCGGGACTTTCGTTCTGCGACCGACGGCCACACCGGAGGCGTTCACGCCGACGCCTTTGGCCACCGACACGTCCGGAGACGCGCTGGGCCTCATGCCGGATGCCTCGGACGAGACGCTCTCGGATGCACTGAACACCTCGTTCGCCTATCGGACGTGGTCGTTGGACGACTCCGCGCCCGACGTGATCGCACCACAGGTGCACAGCGTGCGACTTGCGGAGGATGGCACTCGCACCGAGACCGTCACAGCCGCGCAGCCGACCTCCGCGCCCGGTTCTGACACTGGGAACGCCCCGCCCGCCGGCACACGGCTGAGTCAGCGCCAATGGGAGCCCGGCGCGTTCACCTCGCCCTACCTGGAGCCGTTACCGGACGACGCATCCCGTGTCGGCCCCTACCTGGAGTCTGCAGCCGGCTCGGGTTCGCCCCTGACGGGGCCCGAAGCGCTGCGCGCGATCGAAAGCCTGCTTGCCGTCGATCGCCTGAACTCGGCGCAGACCCTCGCACTCGTCGACTATCTGAGCGGGCTCGCCGACGTCACCCTCACCGGCTCTGTCGTCGACCGCGAAGGCCGTGACGGCGTCGCGTTCGCAGCGACCGCACCCGACGAAGGAGGAGAGGTTCCCTCGCTGATCGTCTCGCCCGACGGCGAACGGGTCCTCGGTTTCGAGGTGGTCTACGAGGGCGACGCGCGCGAAGATCTTCATGCCCCGGCGGTGGTCGCGTACACAGTGTGGCTCGATGACGGGGGCGACGAATGAAATCCTGGATTCTCCCGGTCGCCGTCCTGTCCGCGGCGCTCCTGCTCACGTCGTGCTCGACGCCGCAGGACATCGCCGCCTCGACCGCTACGGTGCCTTCGTCCACCACCACGGCTGCGACGAGCACAGAGGTCGTGAGCGCGCTGACCGATGGGATCAGCTACGACTTCATCCCGCATCACAGCAATGAAGAACTCGCCGAATCCGCAGACGTGGTCGCGAGCGGATCCGTCGTGAAGATTCAGTCGGGTCCGACCTACGGACGCTTCGACGACGACTTCTCCGATATGGATACGGTCGTGGTCACGATCAAGCCGCTGAAGGTGGCAAAGGGCGACGTCTCCGTAGATGACGAGCTCAACCTCGTGCTCTACGCATCCGCCTACTCCGACCTCGACGCCTGGAACAAGGCGTTCCCCGAAGGCACCGGAGTCGCCGTCTACCTGACGAAGATGTCTTCCGAGCGCCCGACCGCCCCCGAAGAATCCGGCATCGACGCGAAGGGCCTCGAGGCATTCGAGGGGATCGACCTGTACGCGACCGGCCCCCAGGGCTTCGCCGTGCAGACCGAGGGGAACACCATCTACTGGCCGTGGACGGACGTGACCCGCGAGGGCTCCATCGAGGAAGCACTCCCCGGCGGGTCGGCCGTCGGCGTGCTGTCCGAGGAGGAAGCCGCCCGCGTCGACGTCGAGGACTGATGCGGATGCTGGCGCGCTAGAAGGTGTCGACGGCCGTTGAGCGATCTCGGTCACCCCAGTGAAAGCGGCATCAGCCGCGAGAAAACCCAGACGGGAGGGTTCACTGTGAGCGTGTCGGGGCGCAACGCGCCGCGGCATCCGCTCTTCACCTCCGTTTTCTCGTCGGGCGACCTGCCTCCCCGGCATCCGCCGCACGGGGGATGCCGCCGCCCTGCGCCGCGCCCTACGGTGGAGGGATGCCCGCCGAGTTCCACCGCACACCGACCGCGCGCGAGCGGCGCAGCGATCTGCTGCTCGCCGCCGTGCTGTTCGTGGGCGCGATCCTCAGCGCCGCGCTCTCGTCGATCTCGCAGATCTACGGCGACGAGCAGGCCGAGCTGTGGACCGCCCTCGTCTACGCCGTGATCATCACCGCTCCGCTGGCGTTCCGGCGGCGCTACCCGGCCGCGGTCGCGATCGTCGTCTCGGCCGCGTACTTCGCCGCCGTCACCATCCGGGTGCCGGAGATCTACGTCGGCAACATCGCGATGTTCATCGGCATCTACACCGCGGGCGCCTGGATGAACAACCGCCGTGCGGCGATGCTCGTGCGCATCGGCATCATCGTCGGAATGTTCGCGTGGCTGCTGATCACGATGTACCGCGACGCGATCAGCCAGGCCGACGAAGCCGAGGTCATCGCAGGCGCGATGTCGCCCTACGTCGCCTTCATGATGCTGCAGATCCTGCTCAACCTCCTCTACTTCGGCGGGGCCTATTACTTCGGCGAGCGCTCGTGGATCTCGGCATCCGAACGTTCGGTTCTCGAGCAGCGCACCTCCGAACTCGAGCGCGAGCGCGAGGTGACGGCGGCGCAGGCCGTCGCGCTCGACCGCGTGCGCATCGCCCGCGAACTGCACGACGTCGTCGCCCACCACGTGTCGGTCATGGGCGTGCAGGCGGGGGCTGCGCGGCTCGTGATCGACCAGGATGCCGAACGCGCGAAGGAGCTCCTCGCCGGAGTGGAGGGATCGGCGCGCGATGCGATCGGCGAGCTGCGCCAGCTGCTCGAGACCCTGCGCGCTCCGGGCGGCGAGAGCTCCGACCCCGCCTCGACGGTCGGGCTCGACGACATCCGCGAACTGGTCGAAGCGTCGACCGAGGCGGGACTGCCGACGGATTACACCGTGATCGGCGAACCGGTAGACGTGCCCTCCCTCGTCGCGGTGAACCTCTACCGCATCACCCAGGAGTCCCTCACCAACGCCCGTCGTCACGCCGGAGTCGGCGCCACCGCCGACGTGCGCGTGCGCTACGACGACGCGGGCGTCGAGGTCGAGGTCGTCAACACCGGCCGCATGGTCGGCCAGTTGCGACCGGGCCTCGGGCAGTTGGGCATGCGCGAGCGCGCGATCGCCTCGGGCGGCACGATCGAGGTGACGCCGCGCCCCCTCGGCGGACTCCGCGTGCGGGCGCGGGTGCCGCTGAAGGTCGCACCCGCCGCCGCATCTCGCTCGACCGCGAAGGCCGTGAGGATCCCCGAATGACCGACTCGCCGATCCGCGTGCTCCTCGTCGACGACCACGCGATGCTGCGCGCGGGATTCCGCACGATCCTCGGCACCCAGCCCGACATCGAGATCGTGGGCGAGGCCGCGACCGGAGCGGATGCCGTCGCCCAGGCCGCCGCGCTGCACCCCGACGTCATCACGATGGACGTGCAGATGCCCGACATGGACGGCATCGAGGCGACCCGCCGCATCGTCGCCGACCCCGACATCACCGCGGCCATCGCGATCGTGACCACCTTCGACCGCGACGACTACCTTTACCAGGCGCTGGATGCCGGGGCGAGCGGCTTCCTGCTCAAGAACGCCGGCCCCGAAGACCTCATCGCCGCCGTGCGCGCGCTGGCCGTGGGCGACGGGATGCTGGCGCCCGAGGTGACCCGTCGCGTGCTCGCCCGATTCGCCGGATCGGCGCCCGCCACGGCGCCGGTCGCGATGGCCGAGCCGTCGCCCCCGCGCACCGCACCCGCGCCCGTCGCGCTGGCCGAGCCGTTCACCGAGCGGGAGGCCGAGGTGCTGACCCTCCTCGCCGACGCACGCAGCAACGCCGAGATCGCCGCCGCCCTGTTCATCGGTGAGGCGACCGTGAAGACCCACGTGTCGCGCATCCTGCAGAAACTCGGAGCCCGCGATCGTGTGCAGGCCGTGGTGCTCGCGCACCGCCTCGGGCTCGCCTGAACCGCATCCTCCTGACTACGGCGCGTGTCGGCGTCGGGCGATAGCCTCGGATCCATGTCCGCCGACGCGTCCGCCGCATCCGCCGCGCCCCCTGCCCCGCTCTCGCGCCCGATCCTCGCGGGCATCGTCACGGCGCTCGTCGGCTTCACCAGCTCGTTCGCGGTCGTGCTCACCGGGCTCTCGGCGGTGGGAGCATCCGCCGCCCAGGCCGCCAGCGGCCTGCTCGCCGCCAGCCTCACCATGGGGCTCGCGTGCATCGTGCTCGCCTGGCGCTATCGGATGCCGATCACCGTCGCGTGGTCGACGCCCGGCGCCGCTCTGCTCGCCGCGACCGGCACCACGGCGGGCGCCATCGAGGGCGGCTGGTCCGCCGCCGTCGGAGCGTTCCTCGTCACGGCGGCGCTCATCCTGCTCACCGCGATGTGGCCGGCCCTCGGCGGATTCATCGCGCGCATCCCGGCGTCGATCGCGCAGGCGATGCTCGCGGGTGTGCTGCTGCCGCTCTGCCTCGCCCCCATCACCGGGATCGTCGAGAACCCCTGGGGCGTCGTGCCGGTCGTGGTGACCTGGCTGATCGTCGCCCGGCTCGCGCCGCGCTGGGCGGTTCCCGTCGCGTTCCTCGCCGCGGCGGTGGTCGTGGCCGTCGAGCTCGTGCGTCAGGGCACCGCGATCGATCCGGGCATCCTGCTCCCCCGCGTCGAACTCACCGCCCCCACCTTCACCGTCGGCGCGATCGTGGGCCTCGCGCTGCCCCTCTTCATCGTCACGATGGCCTCGCAGAACGTTCCGGGCGTCGCGATCATGCGCAGCTTCGGCTACGAGGTGCCGTGGCGACCGGCGATGCTCGTCACCGGACTCGGCACGGCGATCGGCGCTCCCGCGGGCGGGCACGCGATCAACCTCGCCGCGATCAGCGCCGCCCTCGCCGCCTCTCCCGACGCCGACCCCGACCCGAAGCGCCGCTGGGTCGCCGGTGTCTCGACCGGGGCCTCCTATCTCGTGCTCGGCGCCGCGTCCGCCGCGTTCGCGGCGCTCGTCCTGCTCGCGCCCGCCGCCGTCATCCCCGCTGTCGCGGGACTCGCCCTCTTCGCGGCCTTCGGCTCGGCCGTGCAGCAGGCCATCGACGATCCGGGCGAGCGGCTGCCGGCCGTGGTCACCTTCCTCGTCGCGGCATCCGGCATCTCCGTGCTCGGCGTCAGCGCCGCGTTCTGGGCGCTGGTGGCCGGACTCGTCGTGCGCACGGTTCTGCACAGCGCGCGGCGGTAGCGCAGGCCGATCATCCGCGCGGTGGATGCCCGACAATCCCCCACAGGGGGGATGCCGTGGCATCGGCCCCGTCCCTAACGTGGAGGCATGACCTCAGGAAAGCTCGAACTCCACGGCATCACCAAGAGCTACGGCTCGCGGCGCGTGCTCGACGACGTCTCGTTCGACGTCGCCCCCGGCCGGCTCACCGGCTTCGTGGGCGGCAACGGTGCGGGCAAGACCACGACCATGCGCATCGTGCTCGGACTCCTCTCGTCGGACTCCGGCACCGTCACCCTCGACGGCACGGCCGTCACCGGCGACGACCGCCGCAACTTCGGGTACATGCCCGAAGAGCGCGGGCTCTACCCCAAGATGAAGGTGCTCGAGCAGATCGTCTACCTCGCCCGGCTGCACGGCTTCAGCAAGACGGATGCCGCCGCCCGCGCCACCGCGATCCTCACCGACCTCGGCCTCGGCGAGCGCCTGAACGACACGATCGAGTCGCTGTCGCTCGGAAACCAGCAGCGCGCGCAGATCGCCGCGGCCCTCGTGCACGACCCGAAGGTGCTCATCCTCGACGAGCCGTTCTCGGGCCTCGACCCGCTCGCCGTCGACGTCGTCGCCTCGACGCTGCAGGCCACCGCCGCCCAGGGCGCATCCATCCTGTTCTCCTCGCACCAGCTCGACGTCGTCGAGCGCCTCTGCGACGACCTCGTCATCCTCGCCGGGGGCACGATCCGCGCCGCCGGTTCCCGCGACGGGCTCCGCGCCCAGCACGCCGGCAGCCGCTATGAGCTGGTCTCGGCGGGTGACGCCGGATGGCTGCGCACCGAACCGGGCGTCACCGTCGTCGACTTCGAGGGCGGGTACGCCCTGTTCGACACCGACGGAGCGGAGACCGCGCAGCGCGTGTTGCGCACCGCCGTCGCCCACGGCGATGTCGCGAGCTTCGCCCCCAAGCATCCGTCCCTCGCCCAGATCTTCAAGGAGGTCATCCAGTGACCACGTCGACTCCCGGGGGAGGCTCCCCCATCCGCAGCTCCAGCGGGATCTGGCTCGTCGCCGAGCGCGAGATCGGTTCGAAGCTGCGCAGCAAGGCGTTCGTCATCTCGACCGTCATCCTCATGCTCATCGCCCTCGCCGGCGTGCTGATCGGCGGGTTCGCCAGCAACAACAGCGGCACCGACAAGACCCCGGTCGCCGCGACCTCCGAGACGGCATCCGCGGTATCGGCGCTGCCCGACGTCGAGGTGACCGAGGTCGCCGACGACGCGGCCGCCGAGCAGCTCGTGCGCGAGGAGAAGGTCGACGCGGCGGTCGTGTCGAGCGGTGGGCCCACCGGGTACACCGTCATCGCGCTGAAGGACGCCCCGAGCTCGCTCGTCAGCGGCCTCTCGCAGACGCCCGAGGTGCAGATCCTCGAACCTGCGACCACCAACCCGCTGCTGCGGTACTTCATCGCGCTCGCCTTCGGCATCGTCTTCCTCATGGCGGCGTCGACCTTCGGCGGCACGATCGCGCAGAGCGTCGTCGAAGAGAAGCAGACCCGCGTGGTCGAGCTGCTGCTGTCGGCGATCCCCGCCCGCACCCTCCTCGCCGGGAAGGTCATCGGCAACACGATCCTCGCGATGGCGCAGATCGTCGGCCTCGCCGCGATCGCCACCGTCGGACTCATCGTCACCGGGCAGAGAGACGTGCTGACGCTGCTCGGCGGCCCGATCCTGTGGTTCGCGGTGTTCTTCCTCTTCGGATTCGTGCTGCTGGCCTCGCTGTTCGCCGCGGCGGCCTCGATGGTGTCGCGCCAGGAGGACATCGGCGCCACCACGACCCCGATCACGATGCTCATCATGGCGCCGTACATCCTCGTCATCGTCTTCAACGACAACGCGCTGGTGCTGACGATCATGTCGTACGTGCCGTTCTCGGCCCCGGTCGGGATGCCGATGCGCCTGTTCGTCGGCGAGGCGCAGTGGTGGGAGCCGATCCTGTCGCTGGTGATCCTGCTGGTGAGCTGCATCGCCGCGATCGCGATCGGCGCGAAGATCTACGAGAACTCACTGCTGCGCATGGGCTCGCGGGTCAAGCTCACCGAGGCGCTGCGCGGCTGAGGCGCGCAGGGCGAGAGGGACGGATGCCGGGGCAACGGCATCCGTCCCTCTTTCGCGTCACACGACGAAACCCGCGCATCCACCGGAATATCCATGCGGGCACATGCGTTCAGACACGCGTAGGCGGACGACGGAGTCCGATCGGCACCCCGTCTGAAAGGCACAACCGTGAGCACTCCCACCCTCGTCCGCACCGCGCCCACCGAGCACCCCGTCCTCGAGGTGCTCGCCGAGCGCTGGAGCCCCCGCGCCTTCGACGCCGAGAACGCGATCGACGAGGCCAAGCTGGCAGCCTCCCTCGAAGCCGCCCGCTGGACGCCCTCGGCCAACAACTCGCAGCCGTGGCGCTTCATCGTCGCCCGCCGCGGAACGGCTCTGCACGCACAAGTCGTCGACGCACTCGTCGGCTTCAACCAGGCCTGGGCCGTGAACGCCGCCGTCCTCGTCGTCGCCGTCGCCGAGACCGCCACCGAAGACGGCACGCCGATCACCCACGCCCTCTACGACCTCGGCCAGGCCGTCGCGCACTTCTCGGTGCAGGCTCACCACGAGGGACTCCTCGTGCACCAGATGAGCGGATTCGACCCGGAGGCCGTGCGCGAGTTCGCCGACCTCGAGCCCCGTTTCTCGGCCGTCACGGTCTTCGCCGTCGGCGAGTTCGGCGATGTGACCGCCCTCCCCGAGGTGCTGCAGCAGCGCGAGACCGCACCGCGCGTGCGCCGCCCGATCGCCGAGACGGTCATTCTCAGCGCCTGATCTCACGCTCCACACGAAAAGGGGCCCGGTCCGCATCTCGCGGACCGGGCCCCTTTTCCGTGTGCGGGCGTCTCGTGGCGGGCCCTTCGACAGGCTCAGGGACCCCGTGCGGGATACGGAACCCCCGTGCGGGATGCGGAACCCCGTGCGGGATGCGGAACCCCGTGGTTGGGTCGCTGAGCCTGTCGAAGCGTCGCAGCCACCGCCGCTCAGTCGTCGAGGAGTTCGGCCTCGATCACGTCGTCATCGTCGTCGGGAACGGATGCCGGAGCCTCGGCCGTGAGCACGAGACCCGTGCCGTCGGCCGCGACGTCGACGCGCACCGTGTCGCCGTCGCGCACGCCGCCCGAGAGCAGCGCGGTCGCCAGCTTGTTCTGCACCTCGCTCTGGATGAGGCGGCGCAGCGGGCGCGCACCGAACACCGGGTCGTACCCGCGCTCGGCGAGCCACGATCGCGCGTCGGGCGTGACCGCAAGGGTGAGCCGGCGATCGTGCAACCGCGTGTGCAGCTGATCGATCGACAGCTCCACGATCTGCGCGAGGTCGTCTTCGCTGAGCGCCTGGAACATCACGATGTCGTCGAGACGGTTGAGGAACTCGGGCCGGAACGCCTGCTGCACGAGCGCCATCACCTGCTCGCGCTTCTGGTCGACCGACAGCACCGGGTCGATGAGGATCGGCGAGCCGATGTTCGACGTCAGGATCAGGATCACGTTCGAGAAGTCGACCGTGCGGCCCTGCCCGTCGGTGAGGCGGCCGTCGTCGAGCACCTGCAGCAGCACGTCGAACACCTCGGGGTGCGCCTTCTCGACCTCGTCGAGCAGGATCACGCTGTACGGGCGACGACGCACGGCCTCGGTCAGCTGACCGCCCTGCTCGTACCCGACGTACCCGGGAGGGGCTCCGACGAGACGCGAGACGGAGTGCTTCTCGCCGTACTCCGACATGTCGATGCGCACCATGGCGTGCTCGTCGTCGAAGAGGAACTGGGCGAGCGCCTTCGCGAGCTCGGTCTTTCCGACACCGGTCGGCCCGAGGAACAGGAACGAACCGGTGGGGCGACCGGGATCGCTGATGCCCGCGCGCGAGCGGCGCACGGCATCCGACACGGCCTTGACGGCATCCTTCTGTCCGATCAGGCGCTTGCCCAGCTCGGACTCGAGGTGCAGCAGCTTCTCGGTCTCGCCCTGCAGCAGGCGGCCGACGGGGATGCCGGTCCACGCGGCGATGACGCCGGCGATGTCTTCATCGGTGACCTGCTCGTTGACCATGCGCCGCTCGCCGTCGGAGTCGACGGACTCCGACCGCTCGGCCTCCATGACCTCGCGCTCGAGCGCCGGGATCTCGGCGTAGAGCAGCCGGGAGGCGCGCTCGAGGTTGCCCTCGCGCTGCGCGCGCTCGGCGTCGCTGCGGGCGGCATCCAGGCGCGTCTTCAGGTCGCCGACGCGGTTGAGCGATGCGCGTTCGCGCTCCCACCGGGCCTGAAGTTCGCCGAGCTTGGCCTGCTCGGTGGCGAGGTCGGCACGGAGGGTCGCGAGGCGCTCCTTCGAGGCCGGGTCCTTCTCCTTCTTGAGCGCGAGCTCTTCGAGCTTGAGGCGGTCGACGTGGCGGCGCAGCTCGTCGATCTCGACCGGGGCCGAGTCGATCTCCATGCGCAGGCGCGAAGCGGCCTCGTCGATCAGGTCGATCGCCTTGTCGGGCAGCTGCCGCGCGGGCAGGTACCGGTTCGACAGGGATGCCGCCGCCACGAGCGCTCCGTCGGAGATGGCGACCTTGTGGTGCGCCTCGTAGCGCTCCTTGAGCCCGCGGAGGATGGCGATCGTGTCTTCGACGGTCGGCTCACCGACGTAGACCTGCTGGAAGCGGCGCTCGAGCGCGGCATCCTTCTCGATGAACTCTCGGTACTCGTTGAGCGTGGTGGCGCCGATGAGGCGCAGCTCACCGCGGGCGAGCATCGGCTTGAGCATGTTGGATGCCGCGACCGATCCCTCCCCGCCGCCCGCGCCCATGAGCACGTGCAGCTCGTCGATGAACGTGATGATCTGCCCGTCGGACTCGGTGATCTCCTTGAGGACCTGCTTCAGCCGCTCCTCGAACTGCCCGCGGTACATCGCGCCGGCGACGAGCGCCGAGATGTCGAGCGTGATCAGCTCCTTGTCCTTGAGGGACTCGGCGACGTCACCCGCGACGATGCGCTGGGCGAGGCCCTCGACGACGGCGGTCTTGCCGACGCCGGGCTCACCGATGAGCACCGGGTTGTTCTTGGTGCGGCGGGTGAGCACCTGGCTCACGCGGCGGATCTCGCTGTCGCGGCCGATCACGGGGTCGAGCTTGCCCTGACGGGCGCGGTCGGTGAGGTTGATCCCGAACTGCTCGAGTGCGGACTGCTGGTCGTTCTGGGAACCGGTCTGCGGGGTGGTCATCTGTCCCTCCTGGGAGACTCCTTCTGGTCGATGAGTACTCAAAAGTTGAGTTGTGTTGACTCAAGTTTAGCAGGGCGGCACCCCATCGACAATGCCCTCATCAGCGCAGCATCCGCACCGCATCCCAGATCGCGCCCGCGACCTCGCGCTTGGTCCCGGATGCCTCGGCCACGACCGCCCCGCCCTCACCGATGATCTCGACCGCGTTGTCGGTGCGCTCGAACCCGTTCTCGGCATCCGCGAGATTCACGGCCAGCAGGTCGACGCCCTTGCGCTCGCGCTTGCGGCGAGCGCGCTCACGGCGCTGCTCGGCATCCGTCAGCGTCTCGGCGGCGAACGCCACGATCGTCTGCCCCTTCGGGGCACGCCCCTCGGCGCGGAGAGCGGCGAGCGCGGCCACGACGTCCTCGTTCTCGACGAGGTCGACGCGATCGAGCACGCCCTCCTCCTTCGTGAGCTTGTGGTCGGCGGCGCGCGCGGGTCGGTAGTCGGCGACCGCGGCGGCCATGATCACGACGTCCGCCGTCGCCGCGGCATCCTTCATCGCCTCTCCGAGTTCGGCGGCCGTTCCGACGCGAACGATCGCGACCGACGGATGCCGCGCCGACGCCAGGATCGCGGCATCGATGTGCGCGGCCACGAGGGTGACCTCGGCACCGCGGGCGGCGGCCTCCGCGGCGAGCGCGGTGCCCTGACGTCCGCTCGAACGGTTGCCGAGGAAGCGCACGGGGTCGATCGGCTCCCGGGTGCCGCCCGCCGAGACGGCGACACGCAGGCCCGCGAGATCGCCGGGAGCGAGCAGCGCCTGGGCCGCGGCGAAGATCTCCTCCGGCTCCGACATCCGCCCCGGCCCGCTGTCTCCCCCGGCCAACTCGCCGTCGGCGGGACCCACCAGGTGCACGCCTCGCTCGCGGAGGGTCGCGATGTTGGACTGCGTCGCCGGATGCCGCCACATCTCGGCGTGCATGGCGGGCGCGATCAGCACGGGAGCCTCGGTGGCGAGCAGCGTCGTGCCGAGCAGGTCGCTCGCCAGCCCGGCCGTCATCGACGCGATCGTGTTCGCGGTGGCCGGCGCGACGATCACGAGCTCGGCCGCCTGCCCCAGAGCGACATGGCGCACGCGGGCGACGTCGTCGTGCACGCTCGTCGTGACGGGATGCCGGCTGATCGCCTCCCACGTGGGGGTGCCGACGAAGCGCAGCGCGTCTTCGGTGGGCACGACGGTCACGTCATGACCGGCCTTGATGAGGAGGCGCACGAGGTGCACCGTCTTGTACGCGGCGATGCCGCCCGTGACTCCGACGACGATGTTCACGCTTCGATTCTGCCGCAGCATCCGGGGGTGCGGGGCGCCGGTTAGTGAGGTGGTTCCGTCGCGGGCGGAGCCCAAACGGTCCCCGAGCGAGCGGAGCGAGACGAAGGGCCCCGCAGCGGAGGAGAACACGCCTTCCGCAGGAAGCATCCGCCCTTCCGATCCTGCGAAGCGAGAGTTCTCCTCCCCAACGGGCGGAGAACTCCGCGTGGGGCGGATGCTTCGCCCCGGAAAGTCCGCCCAACGACGAGAACTCCGCCCGGACGCCCTTCGTCTCGTCGCTGCGCTCCTCGCTCAGGAGCCGAGGCCCTGACCCCGCAGCGGAGGAGAACTCACGTTATGCAGGAAGCATCCGCCCTTCCGATCCTGCGGAGCGAGAGGTCTCCTCCCCAACGGGCGGAGAACTCCACGTGGGGCGGATGCTTCGCCCCGGAAAGTCCGCCCAACGGGGAGAACTCCGCCCAACGGCGCGCATAGGATCGAGAGCGTGTGCACGGTCGTGATCGATGTCGAGGATGCCGCGTCGGTGAGACTCCTGGCGGTGCGAGATGAAGACCCGCAGCGCGAGTGGGATGCTCTGGGCCCGTGGTGGCCCGAGCAGTACCCGGGCGTGATCGGCATCCGCGACCGTCGTGCGGGCGGTGCCTGGCTCGCGGTCGATCCGCAGCGCCGACGCCTCGCCGTGCTGCTCAACCGCGCCGACGTGCAGGAGCTGCCCGATGACCGCGCCGTCTCGCGCGGATCGCTCGCCCTCGATTCGGTCGCGGGCCGCTCACCCGAGGGACCGCTGCCGATGCACGGCTTCAACCTGCTCGAGGTCGGACCCGAGGGAGCGCGGGTGCTCTCGTGGGACGGCGCCGAGCTGCGCACCACGCCCGTCGCCGCCGGCACGCACATGATCGCCCACGACGATCTCGACGATGCGGTGACCCCGCGCATCCGCACCTGGCTGCCGAGGTTCCGCGCGCTCGCTCCGGCCGCCGAGGCCGCGGATTGGGTGACCGAGTGGACCGCCCTCCTCGCCGAGAGCGCCGAACTCTCCCCCGAGGACGACCGCGCGATCATCCGCGACAACCGCCCGCACGGCTACCCCACGCAGTCGCTGCTGTACGCCACGGCATCCGTCACCCCGTCGGGCGTCGACGTGCGCGATCACACCCTGCCCTCGCCCGCGCACTGGCACGCCTGACCGGCGTTCGGCGACATTCCGGGCCGCGTTCGCGCGACGCGGGAGGGGCCGCACCGAGGGTTGCGTAGTCATCGCCGCCCCGCGCCGTCTAGCATGGGAGTCCCGGCACGCCCAGAGGAGATCCCATGCCGCCGAAGTCCCGCGGTGTCACGAGCATCGATGTCGCCAAAGCGGCCGGAGTCTCGCAGACCACGGTCTCGCGCATCGTCAACGGGCGCGAAGGGGTGTCCGACGACATCCGCGCCAAGGTCGAGGCGGCGATCGAGAAGCTCGGCTACCGCCCCAACCTCAGCGCCCGCAGCCTCGTCACCAGCCGCACGCAGACGATCGGCGTCGTGCTCGGCGACCCGCGCAACAGCTACTACGCCGAACTGCTGCACACCATCAGCGGCGAGCTCAACCACGCCGGCTACCGCACGCTCATCCTCTCGGGTCGCGCCGACACCACCGAAGACCTCGCCCGCACGCTCTGGGAGACCAACGTCGACGGCGTCATCCTCACCACCACGCTGCTCTCCCCCGACGACGAGGGGCGCATCGTCTCGCTCGGCGTACCCTCGGTCACGATGGGCCCGGGCGCCGCACCGGCATCCGACTCCATCTCACCCGACAACTTCGAGGGCGGACGCATCGCCGCCCGGCACCTGCTCGACCTCGGCCACCGGCGCATCGGCGTGATCTCGGGACCCCTGGGCGCAGCATCCGTCAACGACCGGCACCGCGGCTTCCTGCTCGAGTTCGCCGCCGCCGGTGTCTCCTTCGACGAAGACCTGCTCGAGGTCGCCGACCTCGACTACACGCGCGCCTTCGACGCAGCGACCCGCCTGTTGCAGCTGCCCGAGCCGCCCACCGCGCTCTTCTGCCACAACGACCTCGTCGCCTTCGGAGCGTTGAACGCGTCCACCGCGCTCGGCGTCGGGGTGCCCGAGGACGTCTCGATCCTCGGCTTCGACGACGTGGCGATGTCGTCGTGGCAGGCGTTCGACCTCACGACGGTGCGGCAGCCGATCCTCGACATGGCGCACGGCGCGGTCGAGCTGCTGCTCTCGCGCCTGGCCTCGCCCGAGCAGGATGCCGCCCACGTGCTGCTGCCCTGCTCTCTCGTCGAGCGGTCGACGACCCGCGCCCTCTGACGCGGGCTCTGGCGGGGACGCTTCGACAGGCTCAGCGACCCAGCTCCTCACGCCGTCCCCCGAATACTGGGTCCCTGAGCCTGTCGAAGGGCCCCACCACGCACGTGCTGCGCAGGAGAACACGGGCTCCGCAGGACCGGAACAGCGGATGCATCCTGCCGAAGGCGAGATCTCCTCCCGAGGGTGCAACCTCAGGCGGCCGGCACCTCGTCGTCGGCGCAGGAGAAGCGGGCGCGGTAGGCGGTCGGCGTCAGGCCGAGCACGCGGGCGAAGTTCTGACGCAGCACGGCCGCCGAGCCGAACCCGCACTCGTCGGCGATGCGATCGAGCGGGAGGTCGGTGCGCTCGAGCATCCGCTGGGCGTGGATGATGCGCTGGCGCGCGAGCCAGGCCGCCGGAGTCGCGCCGTACTCGGCCTTGAACCGGCGGGCGAAGGTGCGCGGCGACATGAGGGCGCGGGCGGCGAGCTGATCGACCCCGAGCTCGTCGCGCAGATGCTCGACGGCCCAGTCGGCGACCGCGGCGAGCGAGTCGCTCGGCACGACCGGGATCGGACGGTCGATGAACTGCGCCTGGCCGCCGTCGCGCTGCGGCGGCACGACCATGCGGCGCGCGATGCGATTGGTGAGCTCGGCGCCGAGCTCCTGCCGCAGCAGGTGCAGGCACGCGTCGATGCCCGCGGCGGTGCCGGCGCTGGTGATGATGCGACCGTCCTGCACGAAGAGCACGTCGGGGTCGACCTCGACCTCCGGGTACATCGAGGCCATGATCTCGGAGTACATCCAGTGCGTGGTGGCGCGACGACCGTCGAGCACTCCCGCGGCCCCGAGGATGAACGAGGCGCTGCAGATCGTGAGCACCCAGGCGCCCCGGGCGACCGCATCGCGGGCGACGTCGAGCAGCAGCGGATCGATGCGGTCCCAGTACTCCCGCGGAACCGGGCAGAACACGACGAGATCGGCCTCGTAGGCGAAGGAGAGGTCGTGCTCGACGTTCAGCGAGAAGCCGAGCTTGGAGGCCACGACGCCGGGATGCGGGGCGACGACGCGGAAGTCGAAGTTCGGAACGCCGTCGTTCGACCGGTCGAGCCCGAAGGCCTCGCACGCGAGGCCGAACTCGAACGGGGCGAACCCGTCCTGGACGATGCAGGCGACTGTCTTCATGCGCACTCCCGAATGGCAGATTTCATACGATATGCGTCCATCCTGCCACTCGTGGCGGATCGACGTCGACCGTAGCGTTTCTGCCATGGTACTCCTCATCCTCCTCGCCGCCCTCGCCCTCTGGGCTCTCGTCGCCACGGTCGTCGAACTGCGCCGTGACGGATACCGCGCCACGCCCACCGACTGGACCCGCGTCGTCGATCGCGAACCCCTGCGACGCGCCGAGTCCGGCCACGTCTACCGCTGACGTGCCCGTTCGCGAGGGCGCTTCGACAGGCTCAGCGACCCAGTGCCTCGCGCCGTTCCCCGGATCCTGGGTCCCTGAGCTCGTCGAAGGGCCGTCCCGAACCGTTCACCCCGCCGGGTCGCCCGGACGAGTACGCTCGGAGCCATGAGCGACCCGCAGCTGCCTCCCGTTCCCCCCACGCCCCCGAACGGGAACGCCACGAACCCGCCGCAGCAGCAGTTCCCGAGCGCTCCGCCGGCGGCATCCGCTCTTCCCGCCGACCCGCAGTACCCGGCCGCGCTGCCGTACGGTCAGCAGGCCCCGCAGCAGGCCCCGCAGCAGGCCCCGGCATACGGCCAGCAGCAGGCACAGCCCTACGGTCAGGCCGCCCCGCAGGGCGCCTACCCGCACCCGGGCGCCGCCTACTACGCCGCCACACAGCAGCCCGCATACGGCGCGAGCCCGGCACCGGCGCGCGCCGCCGGTTCATCGAACACCCTCGCGCGCGTCGCGTTCATCATCGCCCTCGCGGTCGCCGCGATCGGTGCGCTGCAGGTGCTGATCCAGCCGTTCCTGCTGTCGTCGATCGGTTACTACTCGGGCTACGGCGATGGCGGCTACGGCATCTTCACCCTGCTGTTCGGGGTCGTCACGTTCCTCGCCAGCGCCGCTGCCCTCGTGCTCGGACTCATCGCGGTGCGGCGCCCCGGCGGCCAGGTCTTCGCGGGGGTCGCGATCGGCGTCGGCGGCGTGCAGCTGCTCGGCATCATCCTCGGCTGGATCTCCAGCCTGTTCTACGCGTTCCTGTAAGCAGACTCACTCAGTCCTCGGCGAGCACGCGCTCGTAGACCTCGATCATCGCGGCGGTGCGCGACGACTGGCGGAACGCCTCGGCCACCGCGGGAAGCGGGGTGGGTGCCGTGCCGGCGGAGATATCGGATGCCGCGACCCGCAGCGTCTCGGCGAGCGCCGCGACGCGCGCCGGCTCCGCACCGTCGGCGTCGGCCACCGCCCAGAACCCGCCCCCGAGCTCGGCGGCGATGTCGGGGTCGCTGATGATCGAGGGCGTGCCGAGCGTCGCGGCCTCGAACGGGGTCATGCCCTGCGTCTCGAAGCCGATCGACGTCTGCACGAGCGCGTCGGCCGCGGCGATGCGGGCGAGGGTCTGCGGATAAGTGAGGCGCCCGGCGAAACGCACGCCCGGGCGTCCGGCGACGAGCTTCTCGGCCGCCGCACGCTGCCCTCCCCCGCCGATGATCTCGAGGTCGGCGTCGATGCCCGCCGCGTTCCACGCCTCGAGGAACGGCAGCAGCCGCTTCTCGGGGCTCATGCGGCCGAGCCACACGAACCGCGGGCGTCCCGGCATCCGTGCTTCGACAGGCTCCGCAACCGAATGCGCGCGGTCGGCGAGCACGGCGGCGCGCACGTCGTCATCGATGCCGTTCCAGATCACGTCGACCGCATCGAACACGTCGTGCTGCTCGAGGCGGCGGGCGAAGTGCGTCGAGGGGGCGGTGACGGCGGATGCCCCGGCCGCGAGCCCGCGCAGGAACGCCCAGCCGTCGCCGCCGCCGACCGGCCGACCGATCCCGCGCAGCGCCGCGCGGCGCCACAGGTTCAACGCCCCAAGCACCGGGCGGTGCAGCGGGGTGACCGCAGCGATCCCGACATCGACGCGATTGTGCATCGTGTGCACGACCGGGATGCCGTGGCGCTGCGCGTAGCGGTGACCGATGAACGCGCCCCAGAAATCGGCCTGCACGTGCACGAGATCGACGGGCGGACGCGTGGTCATCGCACGGTCGAGGAAGCGGTCGGTCGCCCGCCCCGGCCAGGTCATCGAGTACTCGCGGTCGAGCGTGATCGGCATCGAGGGCAGGTCGAGGTACGCGGCATCCGTCGCCCCGGCCGCTGCCCGCGCCCCGTGCATGCGCGGCGCGACGACGGTGACCGTGTGCCCGGCTCGCTCGAGGAACTCCCGCTGCAGTCGCATCGAGACCTGCGCCCCACCGAGCGAGTCGAGGTGCTGGTCGCCGAAGAACACGACGTGCATGCGCGTCACTCGGGCAGAGGGGCGTCGCGGTACAGCGCCTCGAAGGTGTCGAGGGTGCGATTGATGTCGTGGATCGCGACGCCGTCGAGCGACGCCTGCTGCATGCGCGCGTACTCGCCCGGCTCGGCGGTCAGCACGTCGGTCAGGCGCGCGGCGAGCGCGTCGGCGTCGCCGGGCTCGAACAGGTAGCCGTTCTCACCGTGGTGCACGAGGTGCGGGAGGGCGACGGCATCCGCGGCGACGATCGGCAGCGCCGAGGCCATGGCCTCCATCGTCGCGATCGACTGCAGTTCGGCGATCGAGGCGATCACGAACAGGCTCGCCCGCGAGAGCAGCATCCGCAGCTCGTCGTCGGAGGTGCGGCCGTGGAAGGTGACCCGGTCGCCGAGGCCGAGCTGGTTCGCGAGGTTCTCGAGCTGCTTGCGCTGATCGCCGCCGCCGACGATGTCGAAGGTGGTGTCGAGCGCCGGGTCGAGCTTGGTCATGGCCTGCAGGATGACGTCGATCTGCTTCTCGGCCGTGAGACGCCCGACGAACACGATCCGGTTCTTCTCGCGCGGGGCGATCACCGGGGTGTACTGCGAGCGGTCGATGCCGCAGCTCACCGGGATCACGTTCTGCACCGCGACGGTGCTCTCGAGGAAGTCGGCGGCCCGACGGGTGGGCGTGGTGACCGCCCGCGTCAGGTCGAAGGTGCGCTTGGCGTCGGCCCACGCGTGCTTCGTGATGAAGCGGTTGACGGCATCCGGCATCGTCGTGTGCTCGAGGATGTTCTCGGCCATGACGTGGTTCGTGGCGATCACGGGGATGCCGCGCTGGCGCGCGATGCGGGCGAGGCCGCGGCCGATCACGATGTGCGACTGGATGTGCACGACATCGGGGTTGACGCGGTCGAGCACGGTGCGCGCCCAGTGCTTCGAACGCCACGGCCACACGAAACGCAGCCAGTCGTGCGGCGCCCAGCGCACCGACGGCAGCCGGTGCAGGGTCATGCGCTCGCCCTCGATGATCTCGATGTGCGGCTTCGAGCGGCGGTACGCCTGGTTCGGAGCCGAGACGTGCACGTCGTGGCCGCGCTGCACGAGACCGGCGGCCAGACGCTCGGCGAAGCGGGCGGCGCCGTTGATGTCGGGCGCGAACGTGTCGGCGCCGATCAGGATGCGCAGCGGTCGCTCCCCGGTGTCGGGTGCGCTGGTCGGGTCGGTGGGAGAAACAGACATGCTGCCTTACGGTTCGCGGCCAGGGGTGCCCCGGAGGGCGCTGGCAACTCTACCCGAGGCCCCTGGGCGGGGCTTCGAGGCCCACCGGCATCCTCCCGGCAACACCGTCTACCGTGGAGACATGCGCCTGACTGCGGATGCCGACCCCTCGCTGTGGATCCCCGTGACCGACTCGCTGGGCTGGAAGGGCCGACGCCACCGCAAGGCGGCCATCCGGATGCTGCTGGGCCAGGCAAACGCGGCCCTCGGCGCGACCGAGCGGCCGGGGTCGCGCCTCGGCGCGTGGATGATGAGCCAGGCCGCCCCCATGCTCATGAAGCGCGCTGACGGGCGCGTGCTGGTGTGGACGTGGAAGGCCGACCCCGAGCTGGTCGTCGCGATGGCGACGACGCAGGAACTCACGCCCGAGGTGCGCATCGCGCGGGCGTCGATGCCGATGGAGTACGACGACACGGTCTCGTTCCGCACGGCGCTCGGCGCGGGCGAGAAGCTCGTCGTCGCGATGCCGCCGTCGCCGAGCGCCCCACCGTTCACGACCTACACGTGGGACACGGGGACGCACCTGGTGACCCTCACCGCGATCTGCAGCGAGCGCGAGCGCTTCGGCACCCTCGACGGTGCACTCGACGATCTGGCGCGCAGCATCCGCATCGCCGACGACCTCACCGGGGGCGAGTCGCCCGACGTGCTGCGCCTGCCACCGGCCTGAGGGGTCAGAACACGCCGCGCGTCGCGGTTCCGGCGCGGCGTGTCATGACCCCTCACGAGGAGAGAAGCGCATGCAGACGAGGGCCGGACGGGCATCCCACGAGGGCACGCGCACGAACCCGCGCGACTCGTAGAGGCGGATGACGTCGCCCCGCCAGTCCCAGACCGACAGGCGCACGTCGCCGGAGCCGGCCGCGATCGCCGCGTCGAGCAGCCCCGATCCCACACCCCGGCCCCGCACCTCGGGTGACGCCCAGAGCCGCTTGATCTCGACGCCCTCGGCATCGGGTCGCAGCACCACCACTCCCACGACCTCGCCGTCGAGCTCGGCGACGAACACGCGGCAGTCGCCGTAGGCATCCGCCGGGTCGTCGACCTCGCGGCGGTAGGCGTCGGGCAGGGCAGCGGATGCCGGGGCCGGCGCCGCACCGTGGGCGACCTTCTCGCTCTCGGTCTGACGGAGGTAGTCCTCGACGAGGCGCCCGACGGCGACGGCATCCGCCCCTCGGAGGTCGGCGGCACGGATCATCCCTCAAATCTCTCACGCGTACGCACCGCCGGACTGCCACAATGACCCCATGACCCCGGATTGGACGCCCCCGATCACGCGCGACGCACTGCGCGATCGGGGCGTCGCCTCACGCAAGCGCACCCCGCGCCGCGCTCTCGCCGCGCTCGCCACGACGCCCCGCGATCCCCTCGGCATCCTCGATCGCCAGAACCGCAGCCGCATCCCCGAACTGGTGCCGCTGCGCACCGAACGCATGGCGGCGAGCCCTTTCGCGTTCTACCGCGGCACGGCGGCGCTCATGGCGGCCGACCTCGCGGATGCCCCGCACTCCGGCATCCTCGTCGCGTCCTGCGGCGACGCCCACGTGTCGAACTTCGGGTTCTACGCCTCGGCCGAGCGCAGCCTGATGTTCGACCTCAACGACTTCGACGAGGCCGCGTGGGCGCCCTGGGAATGGGACGTCAAGCGGCTCGCGGCGAGCATCGTCGTCGGCGGACGGGCCACGGGACGCAGCGACGAGGTCATCGACGCGGCGGTGCGGGCGGCCGTCGCGTCGTACGTCCGCGGCATCCGTCGGGCGACCCTGCTCACCCCGACCGCCCGCTACTTCACGCACTTCGACGTCGAATCCTCGCGCGGGCTGCTCGACCCGGCCGCCCGCAAGGCGATCCGCGGGGCCGTGCGCCAGGCCCAGCGCCGCACCGGCGAGCGCGCCGTGCGCCGGCTGACCGAGACGGATGCCGCCGGCCGCCGCCGCTTCGTGCACCAGGAGCCCACCACGAGCCCGGTCGGCCCCGAGGTGCTCGCGATCGTGCACGAACTCGTCATGCAGTACCGCCGCAACGCCAGCGCCGACATCGCGCTGCTGTTCGAGCACTACGGAGTCAGCGACGTCGCCCGCCGGGTCGTCGGGGTCGGGAGCGTCGGCACGCGCTGTTACCTCGTGCTGTTCCAGGACGGCACCGGCGGCACCCTGCTGATGCAGCCGAAGCAGGCCTCGCAGAGCGTGCTCGTCGAGTACGGACGGGTGGAGCAACCCGCGGGGCTCCAGCACATCATCGACGAGCACGGCGAGGGCGCACGGGTCGTCGCGATGCAGCGGATCCTCCAGGCCGTGTCGGACCCGTTCCTCGGCCACCTGCGGGGACCGGCAGCCGACTACTACGTGCGGCAGTTCCACGACATGAAGGGTGGGGTCGAGGTCGAGGAGCTCGACGACGGCCCCTTCGTCACCTACGCGCAGGCCTGCGCCGCCGTGATCGCCCGGGCGCACAGCCAGTGCGTCACCGCCACCGAGGTCGCCGGCTACATCGGCGGCGGACGCGTGGTCGGCGAGGCGATCCTCGACTGGGCACGCGCCTACGCCGACGTGTCGTACGCCGACTTCGCGGCGTTCTCCGGCGCGCGGTAGCCCTCGGCGTTCCCCCGTGAGGGGTCAAGACACGCCGCGCGCACGGCATCCGATAGGGCGTGTCTTGACCCCTCACGGGGTCGGCGACCGCACGTCCGAGGTCGGCGACCGTGCGGATGCCGAGGTCGGCGATCGTGCGGATGCCGTGGCTAGGCTGGCCGGATGGACAACGTCGCCCTCTCCCCCGCCGACCCCCTGCGCTTCGGCGCCAACTACACGCCGCGATCGAAGTGGATGCACGCGTGGATGTCGCTCGACCTCGACGAGGTGCGCCGCGACTTCGCAGCCCTCGCCGATCTCGGCCTCGACCACCTGCGCATCTTCCCGCTGTGGACGGTGCTGCAGCCCAACCGCACGCTCATCCGCGAAGAAGCCGTCGACGACGTGCGCGCCGTGGTCGACGTCGCCGCGGAGTTCGGACTCGACGCGAGCGTCGACGTGATCCAGGGGCACCTGTCGAGCTTCGACTTCATCCCGTCGTGGCTGTTCACCTGGCACGACAAGAACATGTTCACGCACCCCGAGGCGCTCAGCGGGCAGGCCGAGCTCGTCGCACGCCTGGGCGAGCGACTGACGGATGCGCGGAACTTCCTGGGCTTCACACTCGGCAACGAGACGAACCAGTTCTCGGCGCAGACGCATCCCTCGCCCTGGCCGGTCACCGAGGCCGAGGCCGCGAACTGGATCACGACGCTGCTCGACGCGGCCGAGGCATCCGCGCCCGCGCAGCGCCACGTGCACAGCGAGTACGACGCCGCCTGGTACATGGACGGGCACGGCTTCACCCCGGCACTGGCCTCACGGCTCGGCGCGATGACCACCGTGCACTCGTGGATCTTCAACGGCACCGCGCAGAAGTACGGCGGGCGGTCGACGGCATCCGATCGTCATGCCGAGTACATGATCGAGCTCGCGCGCGCGTTCGCGACCGACCCGCACAAGCCGATCTGGCTGCAGGAGGTCGGGGCGCCGTCGAACTGCCTCACCCCCGAGCAGGCCCCCGACTTCCTCGAGGCGACGCTGCGCTCGGTCGCCCGCACCGACGACCTGTGGGGCGTGACGTGGTGGTGCTCGCACGACGTGAGCCGCGACCTCGCCGACTTCCCCGACCTCGAGTACACGCTCGGCCTCGTCGACCAGACGGGCACGGCGAAGCCGATCGGCCGCCGCTTCGCCGAGCTCATCCCGGAGCTGCGCGAACGCCGCCCGGCGCCGAAGCGCACGCTCGGCATCGTGGTCGAGGTCGACGAGGACGAGACGCCGATCAGCCGCGGGGCGATGAGCCCGGGCGGCTCGATCTTCCAGGCCTGGGTCGATGCCTGCGAGTCCGGCGCCGACCCCGCGTTCGTGACATCGAAGGATGCCGACGACGCGGCGCTTCGGGAACGGCGCGGCATCGGCGAGCTGGTGCGTCCGGTGGTCGAGCGCACGGCGTACGTCTCGCGCAACACGGAGGTCTGAGCGTCCTTCGTCTCGCTTCGCTCGCTCAGGAACCGACGGAGAAGACCGGTTCCTGAGCGAGGAGCGAAGCGACGAGACGAAGGGCCGGGGATCAGACCGCGACGTCTCCGACGAGGTTGACCTTGATGCCCATACCGGCGAACATCGCGGCCTTGGCGATGAGCGCCTTGTCGGCGGTCTCGGCGTCGGGCGCGTAGACCGTCTGGGCGTGGTTGGCCTTGTGGCGGGCCATGAACTGGTCGCGCGAGACGCCGTGCAGCACGACGTGCGCGATCGGCCACTCCGGGTTCGTGGCGTCCTTGCGGCGCTGCGTCTCTTCGGCGGGCAGTTCGACGACGGATGCCCGGAAGATGTCGGCCTGCAGGATGCCGTCGGCGATGAACACGCGCGAGAGAACGAGCTCACCGGGCTTCGAGACGCCGTTGATCGTGGCGCCGCCGGCCGGGAAGAACACGTGGCCCTGGCGCCAGCCCTCGGCGTTCTGCCATCCGCCGAGGTGTGAGGCGGGGACAGAGCCGGAGATCTCGTAGACCCACACGAACTGGCCGTCGTAGTCCTCACCCCAGCGCACGTCGTGCAGGGTGTTGTCGGGCACGAGGCCCATCGCGCGCCACACCCGGTCGGTGACGAGCGCGTCGACCGCGACGCCCTCGTCGGCCTCATTGAAGTGCGGGAAGGCACGACCCTCGTGCAGCACGCGCGAGCCGTCGCGCGAGGTGACCGGCGGGCGCTCGGTGGAGTTCAGGATGCCTTCGGCCAGGTCGGACGCCGGAACCAGGTCCTTCAGTCCCTGCTGGTACTGGATGCCGACCGCGTCGAGCCCGAAGTCGTCGGCGATGCGCAGCGCGGCGATGTACATCTTGAGCTGCCACTGCACCTGCTCGCGGGTGAGCTCGGTGGCGGCATCCTCGCCGTAGACGAACGTCATGCCAGCGTCGATCAGCCAGTCGTAGGCGGCGTTCGCCTCGTCGTCGGTGACCTCGAGCATCTCGGCGTAGAGCGCCGACTGCGACAGGCGCTCCTTGTAGATGCCGGTCTGGTTGAGCAGCTCGTCATCGAAGATGGCGTTGTACATGCCCATGCAGCCCTCGTCGAAGACGCCGATGATGGCCTTCTCGGCGAGGAGTTCGGCGGCGAGCGCCTCGCCCAGCTGCTTCTCGGGGCTGTCGGGCAGCTCGGGCAGCGGGCGCACGTGCGAGGCGTCGTGGGTGATGGCGCCGGTCTCGGTCCACTCCTTGATGCCGTTCTTGAACCACTCGTCGGTGAAGTCGACCGACCAGATCGAGGCGTAGGGCTTGTCCATCTTGGTGAGTCCGGCGTTCAGCCCGAGCAGACCGACGAGTCCGGGCCAGTCGCCCGCGAAGTTCGCGACCGTGAGGATCGGCCCCTGGTGCGTGCGGAGCCCGGCGAGCACGTGGTGCGAGTACTGCCAGACGGCCTCGGCGACGATGAGCGGAGCATCCGTCGGGATGTTCTTGAAGACCTCGAGGCCCATGCGCTGGCTCGAGATGAAGCCGTGGCCGGTGGCGGGGTCGACGTCGTTGGCGCGGATGACCGTCCAGCCGAGGTCGTTGAAGACGCCGGTGACGCCCGCCTCGAGCTCGACCTGCACGGGCCAACCGCCGGTGTTGGCGGCTTCGCGCAGGTCGCCCGAGGCGATCAGGTACGCGGTCTTCGGGGCGGATGCCGGGCGGGAAGCCGGGGTCGGCAGGGTGTAGGTCATGATTCCTCCGATGCGGGGGTGGATGCGGTGGTCGTGGGGCGGGTGGCGCCGCGCTGGTCGGCGGCGAGTTCGTGGACGACGTCGGCCGTCGCCGAATACAGGCGTACGTACCGGTCGAAGAGGGTGTCGTAGGTCGTGCGCAGATCGGCGTTCGGAGTGATCGTGTCGGTCACCGGGTTCCATTCGGTGATCAGCGGCGGCTCCTCGGCCGTGGCCACCGCGGCGAGGAAGGCCGCACCGTAGCTCGCGCCGATCGTGGTCGCCGGAACCTCCTGCACGAGCCCGGTGACGTCGGAGACGACCTGCAGCCAGAGCCGCCCCTGCGTGCCGCCGCCGACCGCGACGATGCGGCGGATGTCGGCGCCGGCCGCGCGCATGGTCTCGACGTTGTGGCGCACGCCGAGCGCGGTCGCCTCGAGGGCCGCGCGGTACAGGTCGCCGCGGGTGTGCTCGAGGGTGAGGCCGGCGATCACGCCGCGGGCGTCGGGGTCCTGGATCGGGGTGCGCTCCCCCGCGAAGTACGGGAGCACGAGCAGGCCGCGGGCGCCGGCCCCGGATGCCTCGGCCTCGGCGAGGAGCTGCGGGTAGTCGGCATCCGTCAGGTCTGCGAGCCAGGCGGTCAGCGCGCCCGAGGTCGAGAGGCCGCCCGCGAGATTGCGGGTGCCGGGGAAGGCACCGGCGGTGGTCCACATCGACGGGGTGCGGAGGGTCTCCTCGCCCGTCGCGACGAGGAACATCGTCGTGCCGTACATGAGCATGAGGTCGCCGACCTCGTGCGCGCCGACGCTGACGGCCTCGGTCCAGGCGTCGATCGTGCCGGTGATGACGGGGGTGCCGGCCGGGATGCCGGTGATCTCGGATGCCTGCGTCGTCACCGTGCCCGCGATGTCGCCCGCCCAAGCGAGGCGCGGCTGCACGATCGCCGTCGCGTAGCGGCCCCAGAACGGCGCGTGCCAGCGCTCGTTCTCGATGTCGTAGAGCGGCGAGACCTGGCTGGCCGACTGGTGGTCGAGCACGTAGGCACCCGTGAGCTTGCGGGCGAGCCACGACGCCGGCATGAAGAGGCGACGGGCGCGCGCCCAGGCATCCGGCTCCTCCTCGGCGATCCATGCGATCTTCGGGCCGCCCGCCTGCGAGGTGAGCACCGAGCCGCCGACACGGGTGATCTCGTCGATCCCGAGGTCGGAGGTGATGCGCTCGATCTGCGCGGTCGCGCGGGTGTCGACGCCGTAGAGGATCGCGGGGCGCACGGGCTCGTCGTTCTCGTCGGCGAGCAGGATGCACGGACCCATTCCGCTGACGCCGACGGCGGAGATCTCGGCATCCGGGTGGACGGCGATCAGTTCGCGGGCGATCGAGGCGAACTCGTCCCACCAGATCGCGGCATCCATCTCGACCCAGCCGGTGCGCGGACGCGAGACGTCGTGCGCGCGGGTGGCGGTGGCGAGGATCGTGCCGTCGGATGCCGTGAGCACGCCCTTGGTGCTGGATGTGCCGACGTCGACCCCGAGGGTGCATCGCATGGTGGTCCTCCTTGATCACGCTCGGTTTCAGGATATGTGAAATCGATTTCAGATCGCAAGTGGGATCTGTGGTTGCGTAGTCAGTCTCGGCCGGGACACCCACTCCTGGGGTGCTGAGCCTGTCGAAGCATCCCCGGGCGGCCCTTCGTCTCGCTTCGCTCGCTCAGGAACCGGTTCCTGAGCGAGGAGCGCAGCGACGAGACGAAGGGGCGACTAGCGGGTCGAGCTCGCGCGCTGCGTCTCGCCGCGCAGCACGACCGTGCGAGCGGGCTGGGTATCCCCCGCGATGCGCTCGAGCAGCATGCGGGCGGCCGTCACGCCCATGTGCCGCGCCGGCAGGCGCACGAGGCTCACGGCCGTCGGCGACAGCGTCGTGAACGGGAGCGATCCGACGACCGCGACGCCCACGGCCGGCGGGGTCAGCCCGCGTTCGGTGAGCACCTGGATCGCACCGACGCCGATGAGGTTGTTACCGGCGACGACGGCATCCGGCGGTTCGGGGAGCGCCAACAGCTCCTCCATCGCCGCCCGCGCCCCGTCGACCCGGAACGTCGCGAACCGCTGCAGTGCCGCGATGTCGGCTTCCCGCCCGGCATCCGTCAGCGCCTGCCGCCACCCGGCGGCACGATCGGCGGCGGTGTCGATGTCTTCCGGCCCACCGATGTAGGCGATGCGGCGGTAGCCGGCGGCGATCAGCGACTCGGTCGCCGCGACGCCCGCCTCGCGGTTCGCCATCACGACGCCGTCGAGGTCATAGCGCGTGGCGCGGTCGACCGCGACAACGGGGCGACCGGTCGCGAGGATGCTGTCGAGGTTCGTCGCGTCGGATGCCGCGGCGATGATGACGCCCGACATGTGCTCGGCGATGGCGATCTGCAGGTAGGTCGACTCCTTGTCGGGCTGCGAATCGGAGTTGCAGAGCACGACCGAGTACCCCGCCTCGCTCGCGACGTCTTCGACGCCGCGGGCCATCTCGGTGAAGTACGGGTTCTCGATGTCGGGGATGACGAGCGCGATCACCTCGGACGTCTGCGTGCGCAGGCTGCGGGCGGCACGGTTGGGCGTGAAGTCGAGATCGGCGGCGGCCCGGCGCACGGCCTCGACCTTCTCGGGCGAGACCTTGGTGCCGTTGAACACGCGCGAGACGGTCGCCGGTGACACTCCGGCGCGCGACGCGACGTCGTAGATCGTGGTCATGTCTCGCCCTCTGCTGCCCGGATGCTTCACCCTATCCGCCCCGCCCGTGCATCGATCGGTGCCAAGCGTCGGTTATGGCCCGCGAGAACCGTCATTTCGCACCGATCGATGCACGCGGGCGGGGTCAGGCGGCGTCCTCGGCGGCGGTCGTCGCGATGTGCTGCTGCAGGCGTGCGTGCACCTCGTCGAGTCGGGCGCGCGCGGCATCGTCGAGGCGCGGCAGCGGCGAACGGCAGTCGCCGAGCGACAGGGCGGATGCCTTGCCGCCGAGGTACTTCGCGGCGCCGAAGACGCCGACCTCGACCATCGCCTCGACCGTGTCGTTGATGCGCACCTGCACGGCGCGAGCCCCGGCGAGGTCGCCCGCCTCGAACCGGCGGCGCAGCGACAGGAAGAGCTCGATCTGCAGCGCGACGGTGGTGCCGATCGCTCCTCGCGCACCGATCGACAGCGCCGGCAGGTAGAACTCGTCGAACCCGTTGATGAGCGTCTGGTGCGGGAAGCGGTGCAGGATGCGCTCGGCGCCGTAGAGGTTGCGCGAGGTGTGCTTGACGCCGATCACCTGCGGCAGGGCGAGCAGTTCGTCGAAGCCGCCCTCCGAGATGTCGCGGCCGGTGAACTGCGGGATGTTGTAGAGCACGAACGGCAGGTCGACGGCGTCGATCACGGTGCGGAAGTGCCGCACGACGTCGTCGGTGGAGTAGCCGTAGTAGAGCGGCGGGATCATCGAGATCGCGCCGACCCCGGCATCCTTCGCGGCCTGCGCGATGCGCACCGCTTCACCGGTCGACATCGCACCCACGTGCGAGACGACGGGCACGCGCCCCGCGGCGGCGGCGACGGCGGTCTCGGCCACGGCGATGCGCTCGGACTCCGAGAGCAACACGCCCTCCCCCGACGAGCCGCACACGTAGACGCCCTCGACGCCCCGGCGGATGTCGCCGTCGAGCATCGCGGCGAGCGCCGCGTGATCGACGCTCTCATCGGGACGCATCGGCGTGACGGCGGCCATGAAGAGCCGGGTACCCAGCAGGTCGTTCACCATGCCGTCCACCCACCGTCGACGACGACGTTCGACCCGGTCATGTAGGTCGAAGCGTCGGAGGCGAGGAAGACCAGGGCGCCGTTGAACTCGTTCGCCTCGGCCATCCGTCCGATCGGCATGCGGGCGGTGTAGTTGGCCTGGAAGGTCGCGTCCTGCGTGTCGCGGCGCACACCCGAGGGCGTGAGCGTGTTGACACGGATGCCGGCGCGCCCCCAGTAGGTCGCGCAATAGCGGGTGAGGTTGTAGAGGCCCGACTTCGCGGCCGAGTACGCGACCGGCTTGATGAACGGGATGCCGGTCTGCTCGGCCTTGTAGGCGTAGATGTCCTGCACCGGCGAGACCATGCCGTAGATCGATCCGACGTTGACGATCGAGCCGCCGAGTCCGGCGTCGCGCATCCGACGACCGGCCGCCTGGGTGACGAGGAAGGTGCCGACGAGGTTCGTGTCGACCACCTCGCGGAACACCTCCGCGGGGAACTGCTCGAACGGGCCCGAGACCTCGGGCGGCGCGCTGGGCTGGGTGTCGAGACCCGCGTTGTTCACCACGACCGTCGGCACGCCCCAGGTCTCCAGCACCCGGTCGAATCCGGCATCCACGCTCTGCTGGTCGGTGATGTCCATCGCGACCGCGAGCAGCCGGCCGTCGGGGTCGGCGATGCCGAGCTCCGCCGCCGGGTCGGCCACCTCGCGGCGGGAGGTGACGGCGACGCGCGCACCGCGCCCGTGCAGTTCGCGCACGAACTCGGCGCCGATCTGGCCGAAGCCGCCGGTGACGACCACCACCTTGTCGCGCACGGAGAACAGCGGGTCGAATCCTTCAGACATGTCTTTCGATACTCCAGGTTGCAGGGCGCTCAGCCCTTGACGGATCCGGCGGTCAGCCCCGACACGATGCCGCGCTGCGCCCACAGGAAGAAGATGATCGCGGGCAGGGCGAACAGCAGGGCGCAGAACATCACGACGTTCATCGGCGTGTAGAACTGGCCGAGGAACGACGACAGACCCACGGATGCCGGCCACAGATCGCTCGACGAGATGAACGTGTTCGCGAACATGAACTCGTTCCAGCCGTCGAAGAACGCGATGACCGAGGCGGCCGCGATGCTCGGCATGACCAGTGGCAGCACGATGGTGGTCAGGATGCGCAGGCGGGAGCAACCGTCGATGCGCGCCGACTCCTCGATCTCGTAGGGGATCTTGTCGATGCCGCTCTTGATGATGAACATCGCCACCGGCATCACGAACGCGGTGTCGGCGAGCACGAGGCCCCAGTGGCTGTTGAGCAGCCCGGCCCCGGCGAAGATCGCGTACAGCGGCACGATGATCAGCGCTTCGGGCAGCATCTGGGTGCTGAAGAAGATGAACCCGGCGACACCGCGGCCGTGGAACCTGTAGCGGCTGAGCGCGTAGGCGGCCATGGTCGCCAGCACCAGACTGAGGATCGTGGTGCCCGCGGCGATCACGAAGGAGTTGCCGAGCCAGCGGAAGATCGGGATGTCGGCGAGGAACCCGCCCCACTGCCCGATGTTCTGCACCTCGGGCACGAGCGGCTGCGATCCGCCGTACAGCGAGGCCTCGGTGCCGAGCGAAGTCGACAGCATCCAGTAGACGGGGAAGCCGGCGAACACGACGAGCAGGGTGATCAGCGCGGCCTTGCCGAGGCTGCCGAACTTGGCGGCGACGCCGCGGCGGCGCGGGAGGTCGGTGGGAATGCGCACGGTGGTCATCGCTGGCTCTCCTGACGTTCCTGGATCTGCTCGACGATGAAGTAGACGACCGTGACCAGCAGCGAGAGCACGAGGCCGAGGGCGCCGATCGCGGCGGCCCGCCCGAGGTTCTGGTCCTGGAATGCGGTGCGGTAGACGTTCACCACGAGCGTGTTGGTGACGTCGAGCGGTCCGCCGCCGGTGATGAGGAAGATGATCTCGAAGCGCCGGATCGACCAGATCGTCATGAGCAGCGTGATGACGCGGATGGTCGGCATGATGTGCGGGAGGGTGACGGCGCGGAACGACTGGAAGCGCGTCGCGCCGTCGACCCAGGTCGCCTCGCGCAGCTCGTGCGGCACGCTCTGCAGGGCGCTGAGCATCACGAGCATGACGAGCGGGGTGAGCTTCCAGACCGTCGCGAGCGTGACGGCGAAGAGCCCGTACTGCGGATCGACGAGCCAGCCGTGCTCTCCGAGCCCCAGTGCGCTGGTGGTGCGGTTCAGGATGCCCTGCTCGTTGTTGTAGATCCACACGAAGATGAGGGCGGCGGCGACGGTGGGCACGGCCCACGGGATCGTCGCGATCGCGCGGATGATGCCCCGGCCCTTGAACGCGGTGTTGAGCAGCAGGGCGCCGGCAGTGCCGATAGCGACCGAGAACACGACGGTGAAGAACGTGTAGAGGAGGGTCGTGGCGACCGAGGTCCAGAACTTGTCGCTCGAGAGCAGATAGTCGTAGTTCTCGAGACCGACCGGGCGCCCACCCGAGGGGTTCACGAGCTTGGTGGCCGTGAACGACAGCAGCACGCCGCGGATCAGGGGGAAGACCGTGAAGATCGCCAGGTAGGCGATCGCCGGGAAGAGGAAGAGGTAGGCGCCGTTGCGCTCGATGAAGCGCGAGATCGCACCGCTGTCGCGGCGACGCCTCGGCGGCGAGGCAGGGGGCGCGGTCTGCGGCGCCTCGAGCGTGGGGGTGGCCATGGCCGGGTGTCCTTTCGCGTGTCGCGGGAGTGGCCGAGGGGCGGGCGGCCGGGAGAAGAACCGCCCGCCCCTCGGAGTGCTCAGCCGAGTTCGGCTTCGAGGGTCTCCTGCACCTCGGCGAGCTTGGCCTTCACGTCGCCGCCGTTGACCCGCAGGTCTTCGATCGCCGTGAGCACCTCGCGCCAGATGACCTTGCTCTCGGTCTCGAAGCCCTCGACGAGCGTCGACTTCGAGGTCTTGGCGGCCTCGAGGAACTGCGTCGCCCAGGGGTTCGCCTCGAGGAAGGCGGCATCCGGCTCGACGTCGGTCGCCATGGCCGAGGCGCCGAGGCCCGCACGGATCGCGGTCTGCCCCTCCTCGCCGAGCACCCAGCGCACGAAGTCCTTCGCGGCCTCCTTGTTGTCGCTGTTCGCGTTGACGGCGATGATCAGCTGCGAGTTCGAGCCGGGGTTCGCCAGCGGCAGCGGAGCCGCGCCCATGTTCTGCCCGTTCACGGCGTTGTCGGGGTTGCTCGTGATGGTGGTCGCGACGCCCGAGTTCTCGAACAGCATCCCGACCTGGCCCTGGCCGAACTTCGCGCGGAACGTCGACGCGTCATCGCCGATGGGCGCGACGCCCGAGGCGAAGGTCTCGAGGAACGCCTCGACGGCCTCGACGTTCTCGGCGCGGTCGATCGTGAGCGCATCGCCGTCGCTCAGCTCGCCGCCGAACCCGTAGATCCAGTTGGCCATCTCGAGCGTCCAGCCGTCGATCTCGGCGGTCTGGTGTCGACCCGCCCAGCCGGCGATGCCCAGCTCGTCCTTGATGGTCTGCGCGGTGGTGAGGAACTCGTCGAACGTGGTCGGCACCTCGAGTCCGAGCTGCGCGAAGATGTCCTTGTTGTAGATGACGGTGCTGTAGGTCGGGCGCTCCCAGTTGAAGCCGTACTGCCCGCCGTCGAAGACGCCCGCCTCGTTGGTGTTGTTGAGGTCGTCTCCGAGCTCGTCGGCGATGTCGTCGAGGGGCTCGAGCACGCCGGCATCCACCAGCGAGGCGAACTGGCTGTCCTGCAGCACCATGACGTCGGGCCCGCCACCGGCACCGAGCTCGGTGCTGAGCTTGTCGGCGTAGTTCGCGAACGGGATCTCGACCTTGGTGAGCTCGATGTCGTCGTTCGGTCCGGTGTATCCCTTGACGGCATCCCAGATGATGGGACCCTTGCCGTCTTCGAGGAACTGCCAGTTCGAGAACGTCAGTTCTCCTCCGGCGCTTCCGGCATCGCTCTCTCCGCCCGATGCGCAGCCCGCGAGGGCGATGGCGGCGACGGCGGCGAGGCCGGTGATCCGCAGCGCGCGTGCGTTGCGGGACGGGTGTAGGGGGTTCGACTTCACTGTTCACTCCTTTGGCCAGCAAGTTCTCTGCGACGATGCAGCCGACTCCTCGCTCGGGATGCGTGAAATCGGTTTCATAAAGATAACTTCGTAGTCTTCCCCCTGTCAAGCACAAAATGGTTACGCAACCTCAGCGGCTGTGAACCAGCGTGCGGAGGCGTCAACTTCCGTGAGGGGTCACGACACGCCGCGACTCGCGGGAGCATTGCGGCGTGTCTTGACCCCTCACGTGCAGAACAGACGGAAAACGACGGATGCCGCGGGGGCTGAGCCCCGCGGCATCCGTCGTTCCGTCTCTGAGGTCAGGCGAGCCAGGCCGGGGCGCGCCCGCGGAGCACGCCGCGGTCGACCGAGAAGCGTCCGGCACCCGTGAAGGCGATCGCCAGCGCGGAGGCGCCGAGCAGGGCGACGAACTCGTAGCCGCCCTCGCCGACCCAGAAGCCCGCGGGCAGGTGCACCAGCACGAGCGCCACCACCATGTCGACCGCCAGAAGGATGCCGGCGAGGCGCGAGAAGAGGCCGAGCACGAGCATCGCCCCGCCGATCAGCTCGAGGAAGGCGACGAAGGGGGCAGCGATCTCGGGCAGCGGCACGCCCATCCCGGCGAAGCTCTGCGTGGTTCCGGCGAGCGTGTACTCGAAGATCTTCTGCGCGCCGTGGGCGAAGAAGATGCCGCCGACGACGACGCGGAGGACGAGGAGTCCCCACGCGGTCGCGGCGGAGGTGTGGGCGGTGGTGTTCGTCATGAGGAGGCCTTCCTTCGTGGCAGGACACCGCGCGCCAGGCGCGGAGCGGGCAGGGGAACCCGTCTTCGACGCTAGGAAGGCCACCTTTCGGTTTCCTGTGGGCGGGGCCCGCAGGCAAGGCTCAGGGACCCAGTTCCTCAGGCCCGTCGACAGGCTCAGGGACCCATGCGGCTGGGTCGCTGAGCCTGTCGAAGCGCCCCACACGAGACACTCAGCGGTGCGCGGTGACCACCTCGGCGACGGCGGTGCGCTCGGCCTCGGTCGGCTCCGCGATCGCCATGCGGCAGTACGCGTCGACCACGTCGAGCACGCGGTACGCCTCCTTCATGCGCGCCATGTCTCCGCCGATCAGAGACACCACGTCGTCGACGGCGGTCTGGGCGGCGGCGATCGCTCCCGCATCACCCGAGCGCCCGGCATCCGCGAGCGCCCGGAACGGCTTCGGCGTGACCGACGAGACACCCGAGACGACGCCCTGCGCCCCGGCGCCGACGGCGGCGATCAGGTCGCGGTCGGCTCCCGTGTACAGGTCGAAATCGGCGGGCACGACCGCGCGGTACGCGGCGATCTCGTCGAGCGACAGCTCGCTGAGCTTCGCGCCGACGATGTTCGGCAGCGCCGCGAGGCGCACGAGCAGCTCGGGCGAGACCGTGTTGCCGCTGCGCGCCGGGTAGATGTAGACGTACAGGCGCCCGTCGCCCACGGCATCCGACACCGCCTGGAAGTAGTCGAAGATCGCGTCGTCGGTCGACTTCAGGTAGTACGGGGTGAGGGCGGCGAACTCGGTCGCGCCGAGTCCGCGGGCGATCTCGACCAGGCGCACGGCCTCGAAGGTGCTGGGCTGGCCGACGTGCACGATCACGCGCATCTTGTCGGCGAGCTCATGCAGAGCCGCACCGACGAGCGCCCGGAACTCCTCGACGTCGACCGCGGGGAACTCCCCCGTCGTGCCCAGGATGAACGCGCCCTCGTTGCCCGACTGCCCGACGAAGCGGAAGATCGCGCGCGACCCCTCCAGGTCGAGGCTGCCGTCGCGGTGGAACGCGGTGGGGACGGCGGTCAGGATGTCGTAGCGGGTCACTTCTCGTTCTCCTTGGAGTTCTTGCGCGCCTTGCGGAGCGCGCGGGGGGATGTGTCGACGTTGCGCACGGTCGACGTGAGCAGGTCGGGGTTCGCGGCGAGTTCGTCGTGCGCCTTCTCGATCTGCTGGCGGCTCTCGTCGTCGAGGATCGAGTCCTCGAGCGACTTGCGCTCGGCGCGCGGCTTGCGGGCGGCACGGATCGCGGGCATCACGATCGAGAGCACCGCGAGGGCGAGCAGCACGATCGCGATCGGGCTGACGACCTCGAAGAACGGGCGCGTCGGGAGGATCGCGAGGGTGCGGGCGAGGTTCTCCTCGGCGAGCGGGCCGAGCAGCAGACCGAGCACGACGGGGCCGGCCGGCACCTGCATCCGCTTGAGCAGCACGCCCACGACGCCGAAGACGAGCATCGTGACGACGGTCGACAGGCTGTTCGAGGTCGCGTAGGTGCCGATGATGCAGAAGATCAGGATGCCGCTCCACAGGTACGGCTGCGGCACGTCGAGCAGCTTCACCATTCCCTTCATGCGGATGAGGCTGAGCACGAGGGACAGGATGGTCGCGACGAGCATGATGCCGACGATCGAGACGACGAGGTCGGGGCGGTTGGTGAACAGCGTGGGCCCGGGGGTGATACCCCAGATGATCATCGAGCCGATCATGACGGCCATCACGGAGTCGCCGGGGATGCCGAGCGCCATCGTGGTGGTGAGCGATCCGCCGAGCGTGGCACTGGAGGCGGTGTCGGATGCCGCGACGCCCTCGATCGACCCCTTGCCGAACATCTCGGGGTGCTTCGAGACCTTGCGCGCCCGCTCCCATCCGATGAGGCCGGCGATGTCGCCGCCCGCGGCCGGGATGAGTCCGACCCCGAGGCCGACGGCGCCGCCGACCGCGGTGGCGCGGCCCGACTGCTTGAGCTCGGACCTGTTCGGCCACCAGCGACCGAGGCTCGAGATCGGCCGCACGTGCGACTTCTTGTGCGTGAGCAGCTGGTCGAACAGCTCGGCGATGCCGAAGAGACCGATGATCACGGCGATGAAGTTGACGCCCTCGACGAGCTCGAGCACCCCGAAGGTGAAGCGCTGGTCGGCGGTCGCGGCGTACGTGCCGACGCTGCCGAGCATGAGACCGAAGAGCCCGGCGAGGATGCCCTTGAGCATCGACTTCGACGAGATGCCGATCATGATCGAGATCCCGAAGACGACGAGCGCGAACAGCTCGGGCGACTTGAAGTAGTCGCGGGCGAAGCTGGCGATCGGCACGGCGGCCACCGAGAACAGCACGAGCGAGGCGAGGATGCCGACGGCCGAGACGATCGCCGAGATCGTGAGCGCGAGTCCGGCCCTGCCCTGCTTCGCCATCGGGTACCCGTCGAGGGTGGTGGCGATGGATGCCGGGGTGCCGGGGGTGTTGATGAGGATCGACGGCACACGGTCGCCGAAGTTGGCGGCGACGTAGATGGTGAGCAGCACCGCCAGGCCCTGCACGGGCTCGAGGGTCATCGTGAAGCCCGCGGCGAGGGCGACGGCCATGGTCGCGGTGATGCCGGGGAAGGCTCCGACCATGAAGCCGAGCACGAGCCCGACGCCCATGTAGAGCAGGATCGAGATGTCGAGGAGCGAGTTCAGCCCCTCCATGAGCGCGTTCACAGGGGAATCCTCAGGAGCATCCCGAACACGACGTAGACGAACGCCGTGACGGAGGCGGAGTAGATGACGAGGCTCAGCCAGCGGCGGTGGCCGTAGAGGAGCATGAGGGCGGCCATGAGCAGGGCGGCCGCGACCGGGAACACCTCGATGCGGTAGCCGAACAGGATGACCGTGCCGAGCGACCAGAGGGCGATGAAGGCGCCGGTGATCGCGAGCGTGGCGATGACGCGCAGGTAGCCGCCGGGCTGGATGCGCTCGAGGTCTTCACGGGTGGGTGCCGGCCGGGTGAGGGCGATGGCGAGGATCGCGATCGCGATGACCACGCCAGTGACGCCGATGACGAGGGGCCAGAATCGGGCGTCGATCTGCCCGGGAGCGGCCTCGCGGCGCAGCGGGATCTGCGTGGAGAGGAAGAGGTAGCCCGCGGTGAAGGCGAGGGCGACCACGCCGAACGCGATCTCGAGGCCCCGCGAGGCGGGTGCGCCCTCGTACTCGTCCGCGGATGCCGCGTCGGCGGCGATGTCGGGGGTCGACATGGGTTCTCCTTCGTTGGAGGGGGTGCGCTGCGGGGCCGACGGACGCCGGCCCCGCAGGAGTGCTCTCAGCCCAGGAGGTCCTGGAACAGCGTGAACTGGTCGTCGACGAAGGTCGTCCACTCGGCCGAGTCGCGGTAGACGACGAGGTTGCCGGCATCCGCCTGGAACTGCTGGTAGGTGTCGGACTCGACGGCCTCCTTGACCGCGGCCTCGAGCGTCTCCTTCACGTCGTCGGGCAGACCCTTCGGCGCGTAGATTCCGCCCCACCCACCGAACACGACGTCGTCGCCGATGGCCTCTTCGACCGTCTCGACGTCTTCGGCGTCGGGGTGGCGCTCGTCGTTCATCACGGCGAGGATGCGCACGGCGTCGCCCTGCGCGAGCGCTTCGCCGAGTCCGGAGACGGCGGCGACGGTCTCACCGGATGCCGCAGCGGCGACGGCGGTCGCGCCACCGTCGTACGGGACCGGGGTGAAGTCGGCATCGGTCGCGGTGCCGAGGCCGACGGTCGCGGCCTCCCAGATCGAGCCGGCGCCGGAGTTGGCGACGGTCACGGGGCCGGACTTCGCCTGCGCGACGAGGTCTTCGAGGGTCTCGATTCCGCTGTTCGCGCCGACCGTGATGACGCCGGGGGCGAGCATGATCTGGCCGAGGAGGTCGAAGTCCTCCGGCAGCACGTTGGCGCCCTGCGTGGTGTTGAGCATGGCGATCTCGACCGGGGCGAAGCCGATCACGTAGCCGTCGGCATCCTGCGAGCCGACGTACTCCATGGCCAGGGCTCCGGCCGCACCGGGCATGTTCTCGGGGATGACGCTGACGCCGAGGATCTTCTCGAGCTCGGTCGCGAGGGCGCGCGACGACAGGTCGGATCCGCCGCCGGGGTTGGCCTGGATGATCAGGCGGATGTCCTTCTCAGGGAATGCCGACGCGGCATCTTCGCCCTCTTCGACCTTGGTGCAGGCCGAGACGACGAGAGCGGTGGCTGCGAGGGCGGCGAGTGCGGCGGCCGCCCGGGTGATGCGCTTGCGGGGCATCTTTGCTCCTCTACGTGGGTCGACCGTGTTGTCGACACCGTGAGGCTAACAGTGTTGACTGTTAACAGTCAACACTGTCGGAGTTTTCACCTCCGCGCGCCCTCACCACTCGGCCCGTTCGGATGCGAGGATGGCAGGAGAAAGACCGTAGGAGGGACGGCAGGTGTTCGACGAGCGACGCAGACAGCAAGCGCTCGAGGAACTGGGGATCCTCGACACCCCCCGCGATGAGCGGGTGGATCGGGTGGCACGACTGGCGAAGGAGATGTTCGGAGTGCCGATGGTGAGCGTCTCGCTCATCGACCGCGACAGGCAATGGCGGAAGGCGGAGATCGGGTTGGGCGCCGATCAGGCGCCACGGCAGGACTCCTTCTGCGATTACACGGTTCGACAGGACCGCACCGTGGTGATCGAGGATGCCGCACTGACGGACCTCTTCGCCGACAACCCGTTCGTGACCGGCGACCCGCATCTGCGGTTCTATGCGGGGCATCCGCTGCACGCGCCCGGAGGAGAGCCGATCGGCACCCTGTGCGTGCTCGACACCGAACCGCACACGCTCACGGACGCCCAGCTCGATCTGCTGCGCGATCTCGCGTTCTGGGTGCAGTCCGAACTCGCCAACGACGCCGAGCTCGACCACGCCGCCGTCATCCAGAGCACGCTGCGCCCGCACGCCCATCCCGAGGTCCCGGGCTACACGATCGCCGGCGGTTCGATCTCGCGTGGCGCTCTGGCGGGCGACTTCTACGACCTCGACATCGTCGACGGCGCCCTGCGCGTCACTCTCGCCGACGCGATGGGCAAGGGCACCGGCCCCGCGCTGATCGCCGCGAGCGTACGCGCCTCCCTGCGTACGGCCCCCGAACGAGGGCTGACGGCATCGATCGCCGAAGCCGATCGTCTGCTCGAGCAGGACCTCGGCGACACCGCGATGTTCGTCACCGCCGTACACGCGGAACTCGACCCGGAGTCCGGCGACCTCGAGGTGATCGACGCCGGGCACAGTCTCGCCTTCATCCTCCGCGCAGACGGCTCGTGGGAGCATCTGCGCTCGACGAGCCTCCCGCTCGGGATGGGCATGGGCCTGCAGCCGGCGGAGATCCGGACACCGCGGCTCGCGAACCTCGCACGCGGGGACGCATTCGTCTGCTGCAGCGACGGCCTGCTCGACGTCCTCGATCCCGACGATCCCTACGCCCACGTCTACCGCGTGCTCACCGAGCTCGGACCCGACGGAGCGATCCGGGAGGCGATGGGGCTCGCCACCGCCGAAACCGCGACCGACGACATCACCGTGGTCGTCGTCCGGAGGGATGCATGAGCGCCCGGTTCGCCACGATCCGCATCCTCGCCCTGCTGTCGGTGCTGCTCGGCGTGAACTACGTCGCGTGGCGCTGGCTCGAATCGGTGAACTGGTCGGCGTGGTGGATCGCGGTACCGCTCGTGATCGCCGAGACGTACAGCCTCATCGACACCTTCCTGTTCTGCCTGACCATGTGGCGGGCCAGAGAGAGGCCGGCCCCCGTATCGGAGCCGCGTGGCACGGTCGACGTCTTCATCACGACGTACGACGAGCCCATCGAACTCGTCATGACGACCGCGCGTGCGGCCCAGCGCATCGCGTATCCGCACACGACCTGGATCCTCGACGACGGCTCCCGCCCGGAACTCGAAGCGGCGGCGCGTGATGCCGGGGTGTCGTATCTCACCCGCCCGGACGACTGGACCGGCAAGCCGCGCCACGCGAAGGCCGGCAACCTGAACAGCGCCCTCTTCCAGACCGACGGCGAGTTCCTGCTCATCCTCGACGCCGACCAGATCCCCGATCCGCTCATCCTGCACCGCACCCTCGGCTACTTCGCCGACGACCACGAGGTCGCCGTCGTCCAGACCCCGCAGTGGTTCATGAACGTCGATGAGGCCGATCCTCTCGGAGCCCAGGCACCGCTGTTCTACGGTCCGATCCAGCAGGGCAAGGACGGATGGAACGCCGCGTTCTTCTGCGGTTCGAACGCCGTGCTCCGGCGTGAGGCGCTCATGCGGCTCGGCATCATCGGTTACGTCCGCGAGGTCACCGACTCCGCCGCCCGTGCGCTGCGCGCATCCGAGACGATGATCGAGGCGGAGGTACGAGCCGCGGCCGATCCGAACCTGACGCGCGAATTCAGCGCGCTGCAGATCGTGATCCGCCAGGCGCGGCGCGACCTGGCGGCGGGCGTCGCCGTGGCCGAGGTGGCCGACCGGGTGCGATCGGCCGTCGATGACGCGTCGCGCATCCTCGTCGCGCAGGATCTCGCGGGTATCCGCGCCGACCTCGCCGAACTCGGCGCGCTGCCGATCGAGCACGATGCCGAACTCGATGCGATCGTCGTCGACGAGGCAGGGCTCGAGACGCTGGCGGCATCCGACCTCTCCCCCATCACGGCGCTCGACGCCGTGCGCGCCCTGCTCGACGCGCTGCGCCTCGACCGCGGAGACGAGGCCCAGCCCATCCTCCCGATGGCGACCATCTCGGTCACCGAGGACATGGCGACCGCGATGCAGCTGCACTCGCAGGGGTGGCGCAGCGTCTACCATCACGAGATCCTCGCCAAGGGCCTCGCTCCCGAGGACCTTCGCACCATGCTCACCCAACGGCTGCGCTGGGCACAGGGCACGTTGCAGGTGATGCTCCGCGACAACCCCCTGGTCAAGCGCGGGCTCTCGGTGGGCCAGCGCCTGATGTACTTCGCGACGATGTGGAGCTACCTGTCGGGGTTCGCGGCGGTCGTGTACCTGACGGCTCCCGTGGTGTACCTCGTGTTCGGGGTGCTCCCGGTCACCGCATGGTCGGTCGATTTCTTCGTGCGTTTCCTGCCGTACTTCATCGTGAATCAGGTGCTGTTCCTGGTGGTCGCGAAGGGGGTCAGGACCTGGCGCGGGCAGCAGTACTCGCTCGCCCTCTTCCCCGTGTGGATACGAGCGTGCTGGACGGCGTTCGCGAACGTCGTGCTCGGCCGCCCCCTGTCGTTCGCCGTGACGCGCAAGGACGGTCGCGATCCTCGCGGCGTGCCGTGGGGGCAGATCTGGCCGCAGCTGACAGCCATGGTGGTGCTGACGGTCGCCCTCGTCATCGGCGTGACGCGCGTCATCATCGGCACCGCCGACGGAACCGGCACACTGGTCAACACCGCCTGGGTGCTCTACGACCTCGTCGTGCTGAGCGTCATCATCCAGGCCGCCCGCTATCGTGGGCCGGCCGCCCGAGTCCTCGAGAAGGAGCCCCATGGATCTGAGCACTGACACCCGCGACGGCTACGCCGTCATCGGCCTGACGGGTCGACTCACCGCGACGGGAGCACCGCTGCTGCGCAACGCGGTGAGCGACCTCATCGCCGCGGGCGAATCGAACATCGTCATCGACATGGCGGGTCTGCTGTTCGTCGACTCGTCCGGACTCGGCGCCCTCGTGGGCGGGCTGAAGAGTGCGCGCGTCGCCGGCGGCGACCTGCGCATCGCCGCCGTGCCCGAAGCGGTGCAGACCGTGCTGCACCTCACCAACCTCGACCGCGTGCTGCGCGACCACCCGACGCCGGAGTCGGCGTTCGATGGACGCTGAGACCCGCGCGGTGCACATCGACGGGCCGGCCCGGCTCGAGCTCGTCGACCACGTCCTCGACGCCCTCGACGGGCTGTGGGCGGACGCCCCGCACGTCGCCGACCGGGACCGCACGCTGTTCACCCTCGCCGTGAGCGAGGTGGCGACCAACATGGTGCAGCACACCGACGACCCGGACGGGGTCACCCTCACCGTCGACATCCGCGTCTCGTCGGACGACCTCCTCGCGACCCTCACCGATACCGCCCCGCCGGCGGAGATCGACTGGGACGGCGTCGAGATGCCGGATGCCGACAGCGAGAGCGGCCGAGGACTGGCGCTCTCCACCGCCGCGCTCGACGAGTTGCGACACTATGCCGACCCCCGCGGCAACACCTGGCGTCTGCGGCGGAGTCTCGCGCCCTAAGCAGGCTTCGCCCTTCGTGCAAGCCCCTATCGCCGGCGCATCGGTGCGGGGACAGTGGGCGCATGCTGACGCGATCGAGTACTCCCCGCCCTCTGCACGACGACTCGATCGGTCTGCTCACCCGCGGCTACCGCCTCGGCGAGCACCTCTGGCGGCGCACGGAACCGGGGGCCCGCGCCGTCGGGATGCGCCTGCTGGGAAAGCCTGCGCTGTTCGTGCGCGGCGCCGAGGCGGTGTCGCTGTTCTACGACGGGGACCGGATCGCCCGGCACGGCGCGATGCCCGCTCTCGTTCAGAACACCCTTTTCGGGAAGGGCTCGGTGCACAGCCTCGACGGCGCGACGCACCGCCACCGCAAGACGACCTTCCTCGACGTCGCGTACGAAGACGAGCAGGTCGCGCGTCTCGCGCCGTACCTCGAGCGCGAGTGGCGGAGCGAGGTCGACGCCTGGGCGGCCGGTACGAGCCGGCGTTCCGCCTACGAGGCCGCGATCGGCGCCTTCGGTCGCGCCGTCATGCGCTGGGCCGGGCTCCCGGGGACGGCGCGGGCGAAGACTCGGTGGGCCGAGCGGCTCGCGCAGATCGTGGACGGATTCGGTGCGCCCTACTCCCTCGCCTTCCTCAGCGCGCAGTTCAACCGGGCATGGTCCGACCGCCACGCCGAGAACCTCATCATGGCCGTGCGGCGCGGCGAGCTCGAGACCGTCGCGGGGACCGCCCTGCACGAGTGGGCTTGGCACAGGGATGAGACGGGCGTGCTGCTGTCTCCTCGCCTCGCGGGCATCGAACTGCAGAACGTGCTGCGCCCGATGATCGCCGTGGCGCGGTTCGTCGCCTACGCCGCGAAGCGACTGCACGAGCGTCCCGAATGGCGCGGGCGCATCGCGACCGAGGCAGCCGAGCGGGGTTCGCTGACCGGCGGCCCGCTGGCGACGGCGTTCGCGCAGGAGATCCGCCGCACCTCGCCGTTCGTGCCGATGCTTCCCGCCTGGGCGACGGAGGACGTGGAGTTGGACGGCGAGCGGGTGGAGGCGGGCGACCGCGTCGTGCTCGACATCCTCGGCACGAACATGGATGCGGCGTCGTGGGACCGTCCCGCGGACTTCGTTCCGGACCGGTTCGTCGGGATCGACGACTACGAGGCGATCGAGACCTTCGTCCCGCACGGCGGAGCGGATCCGCGTACGGGACACCGCTGCCCCGGCGAGAAGCTCGCCATCGCGGGGCTCGCGGCCGCGGTCTCCGCGCTGAGCGACCGACGGGTCGAGATCCTCGACCAGGGCCTCGACGTGAACCTCCGCCGCCTGCCGACCATGCCGGCGTCCGGAGGTCGAGTCCGCGGTTGCCCCTTCCACCGCCGGGGCTGACGCCCCCGGCTTTCGCACCGCTCACCTGGCGCTCTTCGCCTGGCGAGACCCGCGGGACGCGCGACTCGAAACGCCGAGGGAGATCAGGCCCGCGTCTGGATCTCGCTCAGCATCCGATCGCGGGCACCGTCGAGGTGCGCGGCCAGAACGGCGGATGCCTCCTCCGAAGTGCCGGTGCGCATGACGTCCATGAGCGTGAAGTGGTCGCCCGAGGACTCGTGAAGGTCTTCGTCGTGGTTGATCGTGACCTCGAGCAGCGCGGCGAACGTCGGGAGGTACTGACTCCACGCCCCCTCGAGCCGCGGGTGGTCGGCGAGCGCGTAGATCTGCGAGTGGAAGTCGAGGTCTGCGGTCACGAAAGCCGCGTGATCACCGGCATCCGCAGCCGCACTCATGCGCCCGACGGCCGCCGCCATCGGCGCCCAGCGCGCTGGGTCGTCGACGCGCATCGCCCGAGAGAGGGCGAGCTGCTCGAGAGCGCCGCGCAGGCTGTAGAGCTGGTCGACGTCGTCTTTCGTGAGTCCGGTGATGTACACGCCGCGCGGGCGCTGCACCTCGACGAGGTTCTCGAAGCTGAGCTGCGTGAGGGCGTCGCGGATCGGACCGCGGCTCACGTCGAACTCCTCGGCGAGCGCCTCCTCGGTGATGCGGGTGCCGGGCGCGAGGTCCCCGCGCACGATGCGCTGACGCAGCACGCGTGCCACCTGGGCTCCGAGCGACTCTGCCCGCTTGACGATCTGTGTCACGCCGACCTCCTGTTAACAGTTGACAGGATACACACCGGTCGGTGGGGAGAGGTCAGTTGCGCCCGTCGCGCGGGCTCCAGAGCACCACTTCGGTCGAACGACGCAGGCGTCGGCCCGACGGCATCGGCACCACACCGGATGAACCCGCCGCGAACACGCGCACTCCGGGGCGATTCTCGCGCTCGGAACGCAGAGAGGCCTCGAGGTCGGCGATGCGGCGGCGGAGCATCCGATTCTCGTCCTCGAGGTCGAGGAGTCGGGCGATCGCCGGCAGGCTCATCCCCTCGGACGACAGCTGGGCGACCTCACGGAGCTGCTCGATGTCGCGATGCGAGTACCGGCGAGAACCGCCGCGCGTGCGGCCGGGGGTGACCAGGCCGATGCGGTCGTACTGGCGCAGCGTCTGCGGGTGCATGCCCGCGAGCTCGGCCGCGACGGCGATCGCGAAGACCGGGGTGTCAGCGTCCATGGCGGGCCCCTTCGTCTCGTCGCTCCGCTCCTCGCTCAGGGACCGGTGAAAGTGCCCGGTTCCTGAGCGAGCGGAGCGAGACGAAGGACGTCATCGCCGCGCCTTCGCCATGAGCTCGGCGCGGGGGTTCTCGGTCGGCTCCAGGGCCTGGAACTTCTCGAGCGCCTCGCGCGCCGCCTCGTCGAGGTGCGTCGGCACGGCCACCTGCAGCTCGGCGAGCAGATCGCCGGTGCCCTTGCCGGTCGTGACGCCGCGGCCCTTGACCCGCAGCACCCGCCCGGAGGGGGTGCCGGGGGCGACCCGGAGCTTGACGACGTCTCCGCTCAGCGTGGGGACCTCGATGGTCGCGCCGAGCGTCGCCTCGGTGAAGGTCACCGGCACGACGACGCGCAGGTTGAGGCCGTCACGGGTGAAGACGGGATGCGGGCGCACCGTGATCTGCACCACGATGTCACCGCTCTCGCCCCCGTCCGGCGAAGGCCGACCGCGGCCGCGCAGACGGATCTTCTGCCCGTCGGCGACCCCGGCCGGGATCTTCACCTTGAACGGCTTGCCGTCGTCACCCTGTAGCGAGATCGTCTCCCCCTGCACGGCGGTGACGAAGTCGAGGGTGGTGCGGGCCGTGACATCGGCACCGCGCTGCGGGCCGCCGAAGCCGCGGAATCCGCCGCTCGTCTGCCCGAAGCGTCCGTTGCCGAAGCCTCCTCCGCCCTGACCCTGGTTGAACATCGCGAAGATGTCCTCGAAGTCGGCGGACTGCCCGCGCCCTCCCTGGCCGAAGCGACTGAAGACGTCTTCGAACCCGCCGGCACCCGAGCCGCCCGCCGTGAAGCGGGCGCCCGAGCCCATGGCGCGGATCTCGTCGTACTCCTTGCGCTGCTCGGCGTCGGAGAGCACCGAGTACGCCTCGCTGATCTCCTTGAAGGTCGCCTCTGCCTTGGCATCACCCTGGTTGGAATCCGGGTGGTACTTCCGTGCGAGCTTGCGGTAGGCCTTCTTGAGGTCGGCCTCGCTCACGTCCTTCGAGACCCCGAGGGTCTTGTAGAAGTCCTTGTCGAACCAATCCTGGCTAGCCATGCATCACCTACTCCGCGGGGACGGCGACGACGACCTTCGCAGGACGCAGCTCGACGTCTCCGAGGCGGTATCCCACCTCGACGACCTCGAGGATCGTGGTCTTGTCGACGCCGGGCGTCGGCTGCTGGAAGATGGCCTCGTGGCGCTGCGGGTCGAACTCCTCGCCCTTCTCGCCGTACGAGACGACGCCGAGCCGCTCCACGACCGCGCGCACCTTCTCGGCGATCACGGCGAAGGGGGTGCCGTCGACGAGGTCGCCGTGCTGGCTGGCGCGATCGAGATCGTCGAGCACCGGGATCAGGCCCTTGACGGCCTCGCCCTTCGCGCGCTCGATCTCGACCTGGCGCGACTCCTCCGTGCGGCGACGGTAGTTCGCGTACTCGGCCTGCAGGCGCTTGAGGTCATTGAGCAGCGTCGACTCGAGGTCGGCGAGCACGGCGTCCTCCGCCGCGGCCTCACCGGTCTGCGTCGCGCCGAGGATGTCGTCGACCGTGAGCCCTTCGACAGGCTCAGGAACCGAATCCATCGCGTCGACCGGCGTCTCGTCCGAGCCCTCGGCCGCTGCGGCCTCGGTGGAGTCCGGATTCTGCGGCGCGGGGCCGGATGCCTGAGCATCCGACCCCTCGCCTGCGACTCCGTTGTTCTCTTCGAAGTCCTTGTCAGCCATGATTACTTCTTCTCGTCCTCGTCGTCGACGACCTCGGCGTCGATGACATCCTCGTCGGACGAGGATGCATCACCCTGAGGAGCGTCGCCCTCGGGGGCGGCACCGGCCGCGGCATCCGCCTGGGACTGCGCGTAGATCGCCTCGCCCAGCTTCGTCTGCGACTCGTTGAGCTTGTCGAACGCGGTCTTCACGGCGTCGTCGTCCTCGCCGGCGAGAGCCGTCTTGAGGGCGTCGACGTCGGCCTGGACCGACTCCTTGACGTCGGCGGGGAGCTTGTCCTCGTTGTCCTTGATCAGCTTGTCGATCGAGTAGGCGAGGGTCTCGGCCTGGTTGCGGACCTCGGCGGCCTCACGGCGCTTCTTGTCCTCGGCAGCGTTCTCCTCGGCCTCGCGCACCATGCGCTCGATGTCGTCCTTCGACAGCGACGAGCCGCCGGTGATCGTCATCGACTGCTCCTTGCCCGTGCCCTTGTCCTTGGCGGACACGTGCACGATGCCGTTGGCGTCGATGTCGAAGGTCACCTCGACCTGCGGGATGCCACGGGGGGCCGGGGCGATTCCGGTGAGCTCGAAGGTTCCGAGCGGCTTGTTGTCGCGGGTGAACTCGCGCTCGCCCTGGAAGACCTGGATCGCGACGGACGGCTGGTTGTCGTCGGCCGTGGTGAAGGTCTCGCTGCGCTTGGTCGGGATCGCGGTGTTGCGGTCGATGAGCTTCGTCATCATGCCGCCCTTGGTCTCGATGCCGAGGCTCAGCGGGGTGACGTCGATGAGGAGGACGTCCTTGCGCTCGCCCTTCAGGACACCGGCCTGCAGAGCGGCGCCGACGGCGACGACCTCGTCCGGGTTGACGCCCTTGTTGGCTTCCTTGCCGGTCTCGCGCTTGACGAGCTCGGCGACGGCGGGCATACGCGTCGATCCACCGACGAGCACGATGTGGTCGATGTCGGCGACCTTGATGCCGGCTTCGCGGATGACGTCCTCGAAGGGCTTCTTGGTGCGGTCGAGCAGGTCCTTCGTGAGGTCCTCGAACTTCGCGCGGGTGATGGTCTCGCTGAGCGAGACGGGGCCCGAGTCGGTGAGCGAGAGGTACGGGAGGTTGATCGAGGTGCTCGTCGAGGACGAGAGCTCCTTCTTCGCCTGCTCCGCAGCCTCCTTGAGGCGCTGCAGGGCGATCTTGTCACCCGAGACGTCGACACCGGTCGTGGACTTGAACTGCGAGATCAGGTAGTCGACGAGGCGCTGGTCCCAGTCGTCTCCACCGAGGCGGTTGTCACCGGCCGTGGCGCGCACCTGGATCGTCGAGAAGTCGTCGTCCTTGCCCACTTCGAGCAGCGAGACGTCGAACGTTCCACCACCGAGGTCGAAGACCAGGATGAGCTCGTCTTCCTTGCCCTTGTCGAGGCCGTACGCGAGGGCCGCGGCGGTGGGCTCGTTGATGATGCGAAGGACGTTGAGGCCCGCGATCTCGCCGGCCTCCTTGGTGGCCTGGCGCTCGGCGTCGTTGAAGTACGCGGGGACGGTGATGACCGCGTCGGTCACCGTGTCGCCCAGGTACGACTCGGCGTCGCGCTTGAGCTTCATGAGGATGCGCGCGGAGATCTCCTGCGGCGTCCACTTCTTGCCGTCGACGTCGAAGGTCCAGTCGGTTCCGATGTGACGCTTGACCGACGCGATGGTGCGGTCGACGTTCGTGACGGCCTGGCGCTTGGCGGTCTCACCGACGAGCACCTCGCCGTCCTTGGTGAAGGCGACCACCGACGGGGTGGTGCGGAAGCCCTCGGCGTTGGCGATGACCTTCGGCTCGCCGCCCTCGAGGACGCTGACGACGGAGTTCGTCGTACCGAGGTCGATTCCCACAGCACGTGCCATGTTGTTCTCCTTTGTGTTGCTGACGATGGTTGGTCTGAAAATCTGCGGCGAACAGGAAACCTGAGTCGCGATGGCTCAACTGTACATCGACGCGAGATGACTGTCAAACAAACTTGATATGAACTGGCTCAACTTTGAATCCGAGAGCGATGTGGGCCATCGGCGGAGTCGCATGGCAGGATGGAAGTAAGGCGAGCCTTACCCGATGCGGCTCGCGGCGGCGTCGCCCGGGCGGCGCAGCCGCATCCCATCCGAGACCGCGTGCGCGACGAACGCAGGTCAGGAGGATGCTGTGGACCACACCGAATACGACGTGATCATCATCGGCGGCGGCCCCGCCGGACTCTCGGCCGCCCTCAACCTCGGCCGCTCCCTCGCCCGGGTGCTCGTCGTCGACGCCGACCGGCCGCGCAACGCCGCCACACTCGCCTCGCACGGATTTCTGACGCGCGACGGCATCCCGCCGCACGAGCTGCGCCGGCTCGCCCGCGCGGAGCTCGCGGCGTATCCGAACGTCGAGATCCGCTCACGGGTGCGGGTGGTCTCGCTGCGACGGACGGATGCCGGGTTCACGGCCGAGATCGGCCGCCGCGAGCCCGCGGGAACGGCATCCGCCCCGGCGGTGCTGATCGCGACCGGCCTGCGCGAGACGCTCCCCGCGGTGCCGGATCTGCGCGGCTTCTACGGCATGAGCCTGTTCAGCTGCGCCGCCTGCGATGCGTGGGAGCTGCAGGGGCGCACACTCGCCCTGATCGGCGAGACGACGGACCTCGCCGATCGCGCCCGCCTGATCTCGCGCTGGACCGAGAGCCTCACGGTGTTCACGAACGGCGCCTCGGTCGTGAGCGCGCAGGAGGAGGCCGAACTCGCCGCCGCCGGAGCGGTGGTGCAGCGGCATCCGATCGTCGAGCTCGTCGGCGACCGCGGGCAGCTCGAGGCCGTGCGGCTCGCCGACGGCACCTCCGTCGCGATCGAGGGCGGGTTCGTCCGCCCGGAGTGGGATGCCTCTCTGCCCTTCCTCGACGGCATCGACCCGGCGCGCGACGCCGCGGGCCACCTGCTCACCGATCGCTCCGGGCGCACCGACGTCGCGGGGTTGTACGCGGCGGGCGATGCGGCGGCGCCCGGCCCCCAGCAGTTGATCGTGGCGGCGGGAGCGGGCGCGCGGGTCGCGGCGGTCATCGTGCACGACGGGCTCGGGATCGCGACCTCGCACTGACGCCGCATGGGCAGTCCTGCCCCTGTGCGAGGTGAACGCGAGTGATTAGGCTCCCCGTATGCCCTCGATGCCCCTGCCCCGTCTCGCCGCCGTCCTCGTCGTGACCGCGGCCCTCCTTCCGCTGAGCGGCTGCATCTACGCCCAGATCCCCGCCGACGCGCCCGCAGCGGAGGACACGACCACCCCCGCGCCGGAGGAGACGTCGACCGCCGACGGCATCCCGACCACGCTGTCGTTCGACGACGGTCTCTCCCTCCCGTCGACCGCCTACATCCAGTGGGGTGACGGACTGCTCGTCGACGAGGGGTGGGAGATGGCCTCGCCCGACGACGGGCAGGGCAACTGGAGCTACGCCACGGTCGACGGATCCTGCACGGCGCACTTCTGGCAGGGCACGATCGGTGCCGACATGCAGGTCGTCGGCGACGACAGCGCCACCTCGGATGCCGTCATCGCCGCCGTCCTCGGAGGATCTCCCGAAGACATCACCCCGAACGCGACGACGGGCGCGTTCAGCTACCAGGTCGGCGGCAACGACGCGGTCGAGAACCGCCAGGTGGTCGGCCAGGACACCGGCCGCACCTGGATCATGGCGGCTCGCGCGTTCAGCGAGGTCGGCGTCGGGCTGTACGTCATCGTCGACTGCACGACCGGCGACCCCGCGGCTGTGCTCGGCGAGATCGCCGACACCAACTCGGTCGTCGTCACGCCCTGAGGACTGCGGACGCGCTCACTTGCCGCCGGGAGGACCCGCGATCAGCAGGATCACGTAGAGGGCGACGATCGCCACGGCCAGCAGGAGCACGAGCACGACCGGCCGGCGCAGGAACCAGCGCATGAGGCGGTCGTACCAGCGGCGGTCGCGCGGGTCGTCGGTGGCCTCGAGGCGCCAGGCTCCCGCGAGGCGGCCGGTGCGGTGCAGCCAGATCTCCATGGGGATCGTCGCGTACGGCACCACGGCGCTCGCGACCGCGAGGATCGCGACCCCGACGTGCCAGCGCTGATTGACGGCGACGAGCAGCGCAGTCGCCCCGTAGGCGAGGAACACGAACCCGTGGATGCCTCCGCCGATCGTCACCACGATCCCCGGGGCGCCGAGGGCGCGGGCGATGATCGCGCCGATCAGGAGGGTCCAGGTGATCGCCTCCGCGATCGCGAGAACTCGGTACAGGCGGTCGGGCGTTCGAAACACGGGACTCCTCGGGTGGGGGTGGTTCCAGGGTATCGGCGGCTCCTATGAGCGGAATAAGGCCGGGCACGACCGCGTTTCCGAAAGCATGACTGTGGATGCGGATGCTCTGGCGCGCGTGCTCGCGACCGTCGACCTCCGCGTGGGCTTCGCCCGCCGCGTCCCCATCTCCTCGGGCGAGCTGCTGCCGATGATGCCCGACGCAATGACGCTCGTCTACGTCGCCGAGGGCGGGGTGGCGGGGCATCCGCCGCTCCAGGCCGGATGCCGCCTCGACGTCGATCGCTCCTCGCAGGAGGTGTCGGTCGATGCCGGCGCACCGCGCGATCTCCTGGTCTCGGGCGACGCCTTCCTCACACGGGGCGGCTCCCCCTTCGCTCTCGAGGCCGACGGCGACACCACTCTCATCGTGCTCGACATCGAACTCGCCGACGCGGCATCCCCGCTGCTCGCCCTGCTTCCCGATCTCGTGACCGTCACCGGCTTCGACGCTCTCGAACCCGCCGCCGCCACGCTCGCCGCCAGCATGGGACTCGTCGACCCGACGCAGTTCCCGCTCCGGCGCACCGATCCGGTGATCTGCAAGCTCATGGCGACCACCGTGTTCCTGTCGGTGATCCGCGCGTGGGCCGAGAACGGCTGCGCGCCCGCCGGGTGGCTGCAGACGTCGAGCGACCCGTTCCTCGACCGCGTGATCGACGCGATCCACGACGAGCCCGGCCGAGACTGGACCGTCGAGCGCCTCGCGAGCGTCGGCGCGATGTCGCGCTCGACCTTCGCGGAGCGGTTCCGCAGCGCGATCGGACGCTCCCCCGCCGAGTACGTCACCGAGGTGCGCGTCGATCAGGCCAAGCGGATGCTCGACGCCGGGCGGTCGGTGTCGGACATCTCGCGCGCTCTGGGCTACGCCTCCGACGAGGGGTTCAGCCGCGCCTTCCGCCGACGCACCGGCATGACGCCGTCGTCGTGGCGCCTGGCCCACCGGACGCCGGTCTCGGCGTAAACCACGGCGTCCGCCCGCCCTTTCGCGTCCCCGTTCCTTCGCCCGTCCTCCCCTCCGAGGACGGCACAACTTCGGAGTTCTGGGGCCGACACCCCGTCTAAACGCGCTCGTGCGCGGCGTGTCGTTCCGAATCTCCGAAGTCGTGCCGGATGGCGGGGCGACGATCCCCCTCGAACCGTCGCCCGCCGCTCAGCCGCGCACGCGGTTCGAGAGCCCGAAGAGCACGGCGCCGACGACCAGGAGTGACGCCCCCAGCACGTAGGCGACCTCGACCCCGGCTCCGTCGACGAGGAATCCGCCGAGTCCGGCCGCGAGCATGATGGCGCCCTGGAACCCGACGACCACCAGGCTTCCGCCGGCCTCCAGTCGCGACGGCATCCGATGCCCGACCCACGTGTTCACCACGATCAGCCACGAGGCGAAGAAGAAGCCCCACACGAACACGACGACCGCGATCCCGACGACCGAGCCCGAGAGCAGCAGCATCGAGGCGACCGACACGGCGATCACCAGCGGCGCGAGCACGGCGAAGAACGCGAAGGTCTTGTCGATCACGAAACCGATGACGAGGTTGCCGATCAGACCGCCGGCGCCGAACAGCGCGAGCAGCACGACGATGGTCGTGGCATCCGCATCGGGAATGCGCTCGAGCGCGAGCCGCACGTACGTGTAGGCGAGGAAGTGCCCGAGAACGACGAAGACGTGACCGATCAGACCGAGTCCGATACCGGGCTGACGGACCGTGTCGACCAGCAGGCGGATGCTCGACGCCTGCGCCGCGGGCACCGAGGGCAACAGCGCGCGCAGGGCGATCGCGAGGAGCCCGGTGGCGACGCCCGCGATCGCGAACACCGTGCGCCAATCGACGATTTCGGCGAGCATCACGCCGAGCGGCACACCCGCGACGGTTGCGAGCGAGGTGCCGGCGGCAGTGAACATCACGGCGCGGCCGAGGCGCTCGGGGCCCGCGATGCGCGCCGCGACGGTGATCGACATCGACCAGAAGGCGCTGATCGCCGCCCCCAGCAGGAACCGGGCGAGCAGCACGATGATCAGGTTGGGGGCGATCGCCACGATGAGGTTCGAGACGGCGGCGGCGAGCGCCATCCACACCAGCAGCGACCGGCGGTCGAGGCGCGGGAAGACGAGCCCGATGGTCGGGGCGACGATGAATCCGACGAGCGCGGTGACCGTCACGGTCTGACCGGCCTGCCCGGGCGTCACGCCGAGCGCGGTGGCCATCTCGGTGAGCACGCCGTTGGGCAGGAACTCCGCCGTCACGAGCAGGAAGCTCATGAGCATGACGACGATGAGCCCGCCCTAGCGCATCCGTCCGGCCGGGGCGGATGCGGTGGTGGGCACGGGGGAGGTGATCGTCATGCGTCCAGCCTGGTGCACACGGATGCCGCGCGCCCGACCGCCCGTCCACGGCATCCGACCGATCGTCCGGGGCCTGCGGCACGGCGCGCCGTCACCGCCCGTTCACCGGGTGCGGCCAGACTTCGACTCATGAGCGCACCCGAACCCCAGCCCGGCGCCCCCGAGCCGGTCGCCACGGCGAACAGCGGCGCCGTCGCCGTCATCGGCCTCGAGCTGCGCGGCGAGACACCGGCCCCCAAGAAGCAGGTCTTCTCGTGGGCGCTGTGGGATTGGGCGACGCAGCCCTTCAACACCGTCATCCTGACCTTCGTCTTCACCGCCCTCTACCTCGTGGGCGAGGGGTTCCTGCCCGCCGACATCGCGGCGCTCGACGAGAACGACCCGGTGCGCCTGGCGGCCGAGGCCGACCTGACCTCGGGCCTCGGCCTGGGATCGACGATCGCGGCGTTCGGCATCCTGCTGCTCGCGCCCGTGCTGGGCCAGCGAGCGGATGCCGCGGGGCGACAGAAGCTCTGGTTGGGCATCGGCACCGGCGCCCTCATCCTGTGCATGCTGGGGCTGTGGTTCGTCGAGCCGACGCCGAGCCTGTTCTGGCTGGGTGTCGCGCTGATCTCGGCGGCGACGGTGTTCCAGGAGATCGCGGCGGTCAACTCCAACGCGATGCTCATCGGCATCGCCAACCCCCAGAACGTCGGACGCATCTCGGGTCTCGGCTGGGGCTTCGGATATCTCGGCGGCATCATCGCCCTCGCGATCGTGGTGGCGCTGAACGCGGTCGGCTGGTTCGGGATGCCGACCGACAACGGTCTCGTCTACCGCCTGATCGCGGTCGGCTGCGCGGTGTGGGCGATCGTGTTCAGCATCCCGATCTTCCTCAACGTGCCCGAGCCTTCGCTCGGCCGCCCCGAGCGCAAGGTCGGATTCTTCCGCTCCTACGTGCTGCTCGTGAAGGACGTCGCCGGTCTCTATCGCGAACCCGAGACGCGCCCGACGTTCTGGTACCTGCTCTCGAGCGCCGTCTTCCGCGACGGCCTCGGCGGGGTGTTCGCATTCGGGGCGATCATCGGCACTGCCGTGTTCCGGTTCGAGACCGACGACATCATCATCTTCGGCATCGCCGCGAACCTCATCGCCGGGGTCTCGACGATCCTCGCCGGGCGTCTCGACGACCGCGTCGGCCCCAAGCGCATCATCCTCGTATCGATCGGCTCGATGATCGTCGCCGGACTCGCGGTCTTCCTGCTGCGCGACGGCGGGGCGATGGTGTTCTGGATCGGCGGACTCATCCTGTGCGCGTTCGTCGGACCGGCGCAGGCCGCCGCGCGTTCGTTCCTCGCCCGGGTCACCCCGGCCGGACGCGAGGGCGAGATCTTCGGCCTCTACGCGACGACCGGTCGCGCGGCGAGCTGGATGGCCTCGGGCGCCTGGACGCTGCTCATCGTGCTCACGGCGCAGACCGCGTTCGGCATCCTGGGCATCATGATCGTGCTGCTCGTCGGCTTCCTGCTGCTGCTGCCGGTGAAGGCGCCGCGCTGATCGGAGCCCCGCGGGCTAGCGCTGCCAGTTGTCGGCGAGCTTGTTGAGAAGACGGGCCAGCTCGGTGCGCTCTTCGTCGGTGAACGCGGCGAGAGCGCCACTGAGCAGCTGACGTCGCTCGCCCCGCATGCCGCGGGCGAGGCTGCGGCCCTCGTCGGTGAGTGCGATGCGCGTGCGACGGGCGTCATCGGGATCGGCTTCGCGCCGCAGGAACCCGTGGTCGACACCCTGCTGCACGAGCCGCGAGGCGCGCGGCTGGTCGACACCGATCGCCACGCCGAGCTCGCTCACGCTGAGCGGTGCGGATGCCGCCGCGAGGGCTTCGAGCATCCGCATGCGCGCGGGTCCGCCGAGGCGGCCGGAGGGATCGCCCATCCACGGCGGCATGCCGGGGTGCCCGTGGCCGAAGGGTCCCCCGCGCTCTCCCCCGCGCGGTCCGCCGCGCCAGCCGTGCGGACCGCCGTGCCCGTGATCATGGGGCCCGCGGTCGCCGCGGTCTCCCGGCCGACGCCCGCGCAGACGGGACAGGGCCTGGGCGATCGCTTCGGCGGGGTCGATCTCTTCGGTGCTCACACGTCGATTTTACATGCGACTTGACATGCATTCACATCGCATGTCACACTACATGTACATGCACAGTGACATACACGTGCACCCTGACATGCAAAAGGACGCAACCCATGAACACCTCTCAACAGAACCCCGAGAACACCACCCGCCCCTTCGGCTACTGGCTGAAGGCCGTCGACCGCCTCATGGCGGCCGAGTTCGCCGCCGCCTTCGACCGCGAGGGCGATGAGGTCGGTCGCCGTGACTGGCGCCTCCTCAACGTCGTCGATGGCACGATGCCGGCGCGACGCCCCCTCAACGAGCACAAGCTGCACCGCCTCATCGAGCGCGGCTGGGTCATCGCCGACGGCGACGGCGACGGCTGGACTCTCACCGACGACGGACGCGCAGCGAAGGACCGCCTCGGCGCGATCGTCGACGGCATCCGCGCGAAGGTCACGGGAGCCGTCTCCGAAGACGAGCTCGCCACCACCCTCGCCTCGCTCGAGAAGATCGCCCGCGCCTTCGGGTGGTACGAGGAGACTCCTCTCCCCCGGTCGCGCCGCCACGGCTTCGGCCCCCGCGGACGCTTCGGAAAGCACGCCGGCCCGCGGCACGGCTTCGGCCGCCGTCACGGTTTCGGCCCCGGCTTCGGCCCGGGTCGTGGCTTCGGCCCCGGTCACGGCTTCGGCCCCGGTCGCGGTTTCGGACCGGGGCACGGCTTCGGACCGGAGCACGGCTTCGGACCGGACGCCGACGGCGAGCGCGACTTCGGACCCCGTCACGACTTCGGCCCCGGACACGGTTTCGGCCCCCGACACGGCTCCGGCCACGACGGAGACTGCGGCCACGGCTCCCACGGCTCCCACGGCTCCCACGGCGAGCGCGGCCACGGACCCCACGCCCACGGTGACCGCCGCGGGCATGGTCCGCACCGCGCGGCCCGCCTGGCGCAGCACGCGTACGAGCGCGGTTTCGACGCCGGCTTCAGCCGCGGGCGCGACGCCTGACCCGAGTCACCCCATCGAGAGAGGGGCGGATGCTTCGGCATCCGCCCCTCTTCGCGTCGTGCCCTGTACCCAACTCAGGAAGAATGGCGCTCACACCCGTCGAATCGGCCGAAACGGCGCCGATTCACGGCATCCGTCCTGAGTTAGTGCCACGCTCCCCGTTCACAACTCCTCAAAATCACTCGCCGCAACCCCCGAAATCCGGGTTTCCGGGCCTTCGCGTCCCGTTTCTCCGGAGTTATGAACGGGGAAACGGGGTCAGATCGGCAGAGCGTCGGAGCCAGGCACCGGCGCCGCGGCCACGAGGGTGCTCGATCCGTGGTCGGACGAGGCATCGTCGAAGCCCGGGATGTCCAGGGTCGTGCTCGTCGCGAGGTAGATGACGAGGGCGATCGCGCCGGCGAGCAGCAGCACGAGAATGCTGAAGATCGCGACGGTCCACGCCCGGTACCCGCCGGATGCCGGAACCTCGGGTGCCACGAATGCCGGGTCGGGTTCGGGCGCGGTCGACGCGGCGTCGGGAACGACGGCGGGCACCGACGCGGGCGGGGTACGACGACGCAGCGATGCGGATGCCGGAGCACCCGCGGCATCTCCGTCGAACACCGGTGGCGGAGGGACCACAGCGTCACCGGTCGTTCCCTCGAAGGCGGGAGGCGGGGGAACGATGTCGTCGGTGGACGCCGACAACGGTGGAACCGACCCGGTCAGCGGACCGTCGAACGCGGGCGGCGCGGGCACGACGAGGTCGGCCCGATTGTCGTCGAAGACCGGGGGCGGCGGCACGACCGCGGCGGCCGCGGCATCGTCGAAGACGGGAGGCGGCGGGACGACGGCATCCGCCTCGCCGTTCTCGCGCTTGTCGGGGTCGGGCGGGGTGGTGCTGTCGCTGGTCATGTCAGCCTCCGAGAGCTCCGACGTCTGTGACGCCGACGTCTGTGCGATGGAAATTCTGGAAGGAACGGGATGCCGTCGGCCCCCGCTGTCCCTGGTACCGGTTGCCGTAGGGGCCGGAGCCGTAGGGGTTCTCGGCGGGCGAGGTCAGGCGGAAGAAGCAGAGCTGCCCGATCTTCATGCCCGGCCACAGCTTGATCGGCAGCGTTGCGACGTTGGCGAGTTCGAGCGTGACGTGTCCGGTGAAGCCCGGGTCGATGAACCCGGCGGTGGAGTGGGTGATGAGGCCGAGGCGTCCGAGCGACGACTTGCCCTCGAGGCGGGCGGCGACGTCGTCGGCCAGGCTGACCTGCTCGAACGTCGCTCCGAGTGCGAACTCGCCCGGGTGCAGGATGAACGGCTCGTCGGGGTCTACCTCGATCAGGCGGGTGAGCTCGGGCTGATCGACCGAGGGATCGATGAAGGGGTACTTGTGGTTGTCGAACAGCCGGAAGTACCGGTCGAGCCGCACGTCGACACTCGACGGCTGCACCATCGCCGGGTCGTGCGGCGAGAGCCCGATCTTTCCGGAAGCGAGTTCTGCCCTGATGTCGCGATCGCTGAGAAGCACGGGTTCAGCCTAGTTGCCGCATGGTTCGTGCTCACGAAGTATGCCCGTATCCGACGACCGATTCGGGAATCTCGACCGTCAAGCCTTGTGGCGCACTCCCTCGAGTGCGTCACCCATCGATGAGTGAAGACCGGAGACGAAGAACATGTCGACGCCTGTTCAGAGCAGCACCCCGCAGGAAGCGAAAACGCAGACGAAGAAGAGGAAAGGCCGGTGGCAAGCAGTCCTGCTCGCCGGACTGATGATCGCAGGCTCGGTGGCCGTACCGCAGGCTGCGAACGCCGCGTGGGCAAAAAAGAGCTGTCCCGGCTCTCGGGTGTGCATCGTGGCGATCAACGCGACCAAGCCGGTTGTAGGCATCATGACAAGCGGTAAGTACTACATCTCGCACAATTACACGGTGCGAACGGCGGGTGGAAAATTGCTCTGCAGGGGGCGGGTCGCTACGAACACGGTTGGTCCGATTTGTAACCTCGACGGTTATCGCGGCCGGGTCCGAGTCACGGTGGCACAAGGCTGGCACCCCAATTTTAAGGTCGACATCGCCGACAGCTTCCGCTAAGCGGCCTTCTGCCTCTGATCGAGACGAGACGTATGCCGCCGCACGTGCCCCCGGCACGAGAGGGCTGAATCCCTGAAGGCCCCGTCATCAGTGAGGCGACGGATGCTCGCGTCCGTCGCCTCATCGATGAAATCGACACCTCCGCTCACGTACGCGAAGTATGCCCGCATTCGACGACCGATTCGGGAATCTCGACCGTCTGGACTTACGACGCGCTCCCCCGGGTGCGTCATCCATCAATGATGACTGGAGAAGAAGAATGTCGATGAAGACGAAGAAGAACCGTTGGGCCGCGATCGCACTGGCCGCCCTGGTGGTGGCGGGAGGAACCGTGGCTGCGCCGCAGGCGGCGAGCGCCTATACGCAGACCGCGACCTGCGCGAAGTGGTTCTCCACGGATCAGTGCGCGACGTACGTGAACGCGAAGAAGAGTGTGAAGTTCCGGCTCTCCACCGACTCGAACCAGGGCTCGCACCGGTACACGGTCCGCACTCCCGGCGGGCGCCTGCTCTGCAAGGGCGACATCGCTCCCAACGCGGGCAGCAAGAGCTGCTGGTTCGGCACGTACACCGGACGCGTCAAGATCACCATCGAGAACAAGTGGGGCGTGGAGGAGAAGATCGTCGTTCTGCGGTGATCGCTCCAACGTGACCTCGAAGAAGCGCGCCTCCGAATCCCCCTCCGGAGGCGCGCTTCTGCGTCGATCCGAGGCATACCGGTCCGCGACGACCGATTCGCCGGCGCTCGTCGTCTGGTAGACAACGGGCTCGACCCCGGGCCCGGTATCCCCCAAGAAAGAACGACCGGAGATCACACATGTCAATGCTGACGAACAACACCAGAGAAACGACGAAGAAGAAGGGGCGATGGCAGGCGATCCTGCTGGCTGGCCTGGTCCTCGCGGGTTCTGTGGCCGTGCCGCAGGCCGCTAACGCCGTGACGACAACCCAGGGATGCTACTTCGGGCCGACCTCGTGCAGCGTGAAAGTGAAGACCTCGCAGCACCGCATCCTCCTGACCACGACGAGTTACGGCATCAACACCGAAGCGCGATACACGGTGCGCACCAACGGCGGAAAGCTCCTGTGCAAGGGAACCATCAAGCACGGTGGGAGCACGAAGGGTTGCTACTTCCCGAACTACGACGGCGCCGTGAAGGTCACCATCAGCAAGCCGGCGCTCTTCGGAGCGACGCTCACGGTCCGGTACTGAGGGGCTCATCACGATGATGACGAACACGAAGACGAAGAACCGCTGGCAGGCCGTCGCGCTGGCGGCCCTCGTAATGGCGGGATCGGTGGCGGTACCGCAGGCGGCGGATGCTGCGGCGAAGAAGCAGGTCAACTGCACGAGCTATCAGGCAGGTACGTGCAAGGTGACGACGAAGGCGAACGGAGTGATCCACTTCCGGGTGACCGCGAACGCCATGGGCAAGAGCATGCCCTTCACGGTGAAGACGAGCAGCGGGCGCACCCTGTGCAGCGGCAAGGCCGCATCGGGGCAGCTGCGCATCTGCTCGTTCACATACTCGGGCAAGGTCACGGTCGCCGTCAAGGCGCCGGCATGGAGCTTCCCGAGCATCGTGGCGTACTGATGCACGAGTGAGATCGAAGCGCACCTCCGGTACCCCTCCGGAGGTGCGCTTCTTTCGTCAGCACCGGGCGCAGGGAAGGTATGCCCGTACGCGACGACCGATTCCGCGATTCACTTCGTCTTTGCTGCGACGGGCCGCATCCGGTCCGCTCCCCTTTTGAACGAGACCGGAGAAGACATGTCGCTGAAGACGAGGAAGACAACCCGATGGCAGGCGCTCGCCCTGGCCGCACTGGTGCTGGCCGGCGGATCGATTGCCGTGCCACAAGCGGCGAGCGCAGCAGCGAAATCCACCACGTGCACCACCGTCTGGTTCACCGGATCGTGCCAGGTGAAGATCAAAGCCCCGTACGGAGTGGTGCAGTTCCGCGCGACGGCGACCGTGCCGCGCGGAACGAAGATGGCGTGGAACATGAAGACCGCATCGGGAAAGACTCTGTGCAAGGGCACGATGACGTCCGGTTCCTGGCGGAGCTGCTCGTTCGGTTACCGGGGCACGGTGACCGTCAAGGTGTCGACCGGGCTATCGAGCCAGGCGACGATCTCGGCGTTCTCCTGAGCAGGCGCGGAAGAGAAGAGGTGAACAGAACCATGTCCCCCGACAAGAAGCATCTGCGACGCTGGCAGGCGATGACCCTCGCGGCGCTCGTCGCCGCTGGTGGATTGATCGCGATCCCTCAGATGGCCGCCGCCGCCGAACACAAGACGACGTACTGTCGCGGACTCTACGACCCGCCGCCCTGCACGCTCACCGTCAATGCTTACAGCGACGTGCAGTTCAAAGTGACATCGAGCTACCCGCGAGGACCGCACCGCTACACGGTGAGAAAGCCGGGAGGCCAACTGCTCTGCCAGGGCACGATCATCCCGAACTTCGGCAGTAAGTACTGCTCGTTCGGCAAGTATCGAGGGCGTGTGAAGATCACCGTCCAGAGCATCCAGGGAACTCCCCTCAACCTCTCGGCCACGTCCAACCCGCGGATCTACATCTAGACGCGACAGAGCGCAGCATCCGCTACGGCCAGAGGATGCCGATGCCGCTGCCGACCGCCGAGAAGCCGAGCACCAGGAACAGCACGCACATGATGGTGTTGTTCTCTCGGCTGAGCCAGACGTGCAGCGCCGCGAGCGGTGCGCGCAGGCGGTCGGCGGCGATCGCGTAGGCGACGACGGGGACGAGCACGGTGGATGCTGCGATCACCGCGAACACCGTGATCGGCACGAGCAGCTCGGTGCCCTCGAGGTCGGAGACGCCGAGGTCGATCGCGACGCTGAGGCTGAAGATGTAGGTCTTGGGGTTCACGGCCGAGAGGAAGAGGCCGAACCGCAGGGCCGCGGCGAAATCGAACGCGTCGACCTTCTGCATCCATCCCGGCAGCTTCGGCTCTTTGCCGTGCTTCGGGCGCTTGCGCCACTGGCCGACTGCGAGCACCACGAGCAGCACGCCGACCACCAGCTTGGCGAGGCCCGCCGCAACTCCAGGTTCGGAATCGTCGCGGTCGGGCAGGAACGTCGACAGCGCCGTGAGCACGCCGATCACCACCAGGATGCCGACGACCCACCCGATCAGGAACCCGAGGCTGCTCGTGCGCGCCTTCGGGCTGAGCAGCGTGAGGATGACGACGATGATCGGCAGCGGACTGATCGCGATACCGAGCGCGAACGGAAGAAGCTCCCCGATGACACTGCCCATACCGACATCATGGCGCGGATCCGACGGGCCGAGTGAGCGCTTTGGTCGCGGGCCGGGTGGCAGGTAGGCTGGCGTCACCCCGTTCCGCGAGGATGCGGGGTTCGGGGCTGTAGTTCAATGGTAGAACTTCTGCTTCCCAAGCAGACAGCGCGGGTTCGATTCCCGTCAGCCCCTCCGTCTTTTCCCGCGGGACACCGGTCCGCCCGGTCAGCTGACAGCTGACGACGGGTCGAGGAGTTCTGCGCGGAAGTTGCTCCCGACGCGCTGCCCCTGTGCGAAGTAGTGGCGGAACGAGTAGTAGAGCGGCTGCCAAGCATCCGTGTCGATACGATCGCCCTTCCCCGTTCGGACGATGCTCTCGTGAACGTGCACGCGCAGCACCTTCGCCTCGACGGCGACAGCGCCGCCGTCCCCGATCGGGAGGAACTGCTCCGCGCGCGCTTCGATCTGCACAGGGCACTGGGCGATGCGCGGAGCGCGGACGAGGTCGGACGCGACCGGCGTGAACCCCCCGAGACTCCACTTGTCGGGCTCGTGCCGATAGGCGGGGCGCTTGGACTCGGGGACGGGGGAGCATCCCGTGGTCGGGGCGATCGCCTCGATGGCCTCGACGAGTTCCGGCGACGGAAGGTTGATGACGAGGTCGGGCACGCGCCGGAGATTCGCCAGGGTGTGACCTTCGGATCCCAGTCCGAGCAGGTACCGATCGTCGAGTGCCCAAGCCGAGGAGATCGGCCCGATGTTGGATGAGCCATCGGGGCTCACCGTGGTGATCAACGCGACCGGAGTTCCGAAATAGAGCACGGGCAGGTCGACGTCTCGCGTTCTCTCCATCCCTTCATCTTCTCGGCCGGAACAGCGCCGCGTGAAACGAAGCGCCTCGCCCGGGCGCGTCACGTCCGTGCCGCACCGGAAAGCTGTCGATGCGCGGACGATCAGGTTGGCGAGTAGAGGAAGTTGGATCGGCGACGTGAAGGTGCCGAGGCGCACCCCCGGTCGGGAAGACGCTACCCCTGCGTGACGTGCGGCCGGGTGACTGTTCGAGCAGACCCTGCGCACGGCAGCTCGCGCGTAGTCGTCAGATGCCGCCCCCACCACCGCCCGAGCGCTGCGTGAGGGTCCGCGACTCCGCGGCACCGCAGGAATTGATGACGGTCACGGTGACGTCGAGCGTGTTGGAGTCCGAGTTACCTCGACCGACCTCGACCAGCCCGGCGTCGGGATATCGAGCGACGAGCTCCACGTACCGTTCATCGAGCTTCGCCCACAGGTCGTCGTTGGTGCTCGACCGGTCCGGGGCGAAAGAGACCGTGTCGGGAGAGACGACAGAACCCGATTCCGCGCTGTAACGGTCGACATTGCTCGCCGAGATCAGGCCGTTCGTCGCCACCAGCTCATCCGGCATGCCCGCGGGCCCCGTCGCCACCAAGCTGTAGCTTCGAGAATCGGTGCGGACCAGCTCGACGGCGAACGTAGGCGCGAACGGAGCGAGGGAATCCAGCCAGCCGTTCGGGCCGAAGGTCACGGTGATCTCGCCACTGACCGACGACACCGCGTAGCCGGTGATCGCCCCGCCATCCCAGGGAACCGCCGCAGGCACGCAGGCGCATTCCTCAGGCGTGGTGTCGAAAGTCCACGTCGTCGTCGCATCCTGCGGGAAGACGTAGCCCGGCGCGGCCTGAGCACCCACGGTGACGACGAATCCCGTCACGCTCTGCGAGTACACGACGCCGGGGGCTTCCGGGATCCGCACTTCAGACGTCACGCCGCAGACATCCGACGCGACCATGACCGGCGCGGTCGGCGTCACCGTCATCTACGCCGGCGACGGTAGGCGCGACGGCGACGGCGACGGCGAGGGCGTCGACGTCGGCAGAGGCTGCTCCGCGCTCAATGGTGAACTCGGGCTGGAATCCTCGTAGCTGCAATCGAGGTCACCGCTGTCCGCGTAGGAAGCGCTGGGGGCGATTACCGGAGCAAACACGAGCACCCCGATCACGATGAGCGCACCCCCTGCAACCGTTCCGATGCCGCGCTTCCCGCCGCGTGCGCGCGCGATCATCAGGGCAGCTCCACTGACCAGCAAGAGAAGCGCGACGATCGCGATCACGGAGTGATCGGCACCCGTCTCCGCAAGCTGACAGATGCTCTCGTCGCCCATATCGACACCTCGCCCCGTGCTGTCGACCCGCGTGATCCGGCCGATCCCTGACGAAAAGATACGCGACGCGCGCTCGCCACATCGTGTGGAGCATTCGTTTGACCCCGAAAGGGGGGCAGGCGCACCGTTCGCACCGTCACCGTGGTCAGGTCCGCTCCGACAATGAGGGACCAGGCGGAACGATTCTGAGGCCTCCCGACCCCCATCCGAATCCCCACCGGCTCCGAACAGCACCCGACGGGCGGCTCTGGCGCGCCCGCAGACCGAGAGGAGCCCCGATGATCGAGTCGTCGACCCCACCCCTCGCCGCCCTCGACGGCTACCGCAACGTCACCGACCTGCTGGCCCGGCGCGAAGCGGATGCCCCCGATCACGTCGCCTTCGAGGTCGACCGCGACGGCGGCTGGCAGCCGGTCACCACCCGGGAGTTCGCGAACGAGGTACGGGCCCTCGCGAAGGGGCTCATCGCCCGCGGCATCCGCACCGGCGATCCGATCGCGATCATGGCGCCGACGCGCTACGAGTGGGCCGTCGCCGATCTCGCCGCCTGGTTCGCCGGTGCCGTCGTCGTGCCGATCTACGAGACGTCGTCACCCTCGCAGGTGAACGCGATCGTCGCCGACGCCGGTGTGCGCCTCGCGATCGGCGGCAGCCCGGCGCACACCGAGCTCCTGCAGGCGGCTCTCGCGCAGTCCGGCGCACCGACGCTCGGCGCGTGGACGATGGATGCCGACACCCCGCACGATTCCGACCCCGGAGCCGCAGCATCCGGAACCCTCGACGACCTGGTCGCGCTGGGCTCCGACGTCGCCGATGACGAAGTCGAGGCACGCCGAACGCACGCCACGCAGGACGCCCCCGCGACCATCGTCTACACCTCGGGAACCACGGGCGAGCCCAAGGGCGTCGTGCTCTCGCATCGGAACTTCCTCGGCCAGGTGCTCAACATCGCCGCCGCGTACCGCGAGATCGTGAACGAGAACGGCAACACCGTCATCTTCCTGCCCCTCGCCCACGTCCTGGCGCGCGGACTCCAGCTGATCTGCCTGGCCAGCGGCATGCGGATCGCGCATCTCTCCGACCCGTCCACGGTGGTCTCGACCCTCGACACTCTCCGCCCCACGTTCCTGGTCGTCGTGCCGCGCGTGCTGGAGAAGATCCAGGCTGCCGCCGCAGCGAAGGCTGCGGACAAGGGCCTGAGTCGCGTCTGGGCGAAGGCTCACGAGACGGCCGTCGCCTGGGGCCGCCGCGCCGAGCGGATCGACGCGCGTCGGAGAATCCCGAACCGCCGCGGGCTCCGCCTGCGCCACCGCTTCTTCGACGCCCTCTTCTACCGCCGCCTCCGCACCGTGATGGGCGGGCGGGTCGGCTACATCCTCTCGGGCGGAGCCGCGCTCGACCCCGAGCTCTCGCTCTTCTTCCGCGGCCTCGGCGTGCCCGTCATCGAGGGGTACGGGCTGACCGAGACGACGGCGCCGCTCACCGGCAACCTGCCGGGTCTCATCGCCTCGGGCAGCGTCGGCACGCCCCTGCCCGGACTCACCGTGCGCATCAGCGACGAGGGCGAAGTCCTCGCCCGCGGGATCGGCGTCTTCGACGGCTACCGGAATCCGGCACACAACGAGGATGCCTTCATCGACGGCTTCTTCCGCACCGGCGACCTCGGGCGACTCGACGACCAGGGCCGGTTGTTCCTGGAGGGCCGGCTCAAAGACGTGATCGTCACCTCGAACGGCAAGACCGTCGTGCCGACCCGCTGGGAGAGCACGGTCGAAGCCGATCCGCTGGTCTCGCACGCGGTGATGGTCGGCGAGGGCAAGCCCTACCTGTCGGCGCTGCTGCTCCTCGACCCCGAGCAGACGCGGGCCTGGGCATCCGCCGAAGGCATCGCGCTCCCCTCGGGTCCGATCGACGACATCCGCACGGTCGCCGATCCAGCGCTGCGCGCCCACCTGCAGCGCGCCGTCGACGCCGCCAACGCACTCGTGGCGCACAGCGAGCAGGTGCGCCGCTTCAGCGTCGTGCTCGCCGACCTCGACGACCGCGAACTCGTCACACCCACCATGAAGCTCAAGCGGAACGTCGTGCTCGATCGCGCCGCCGTCACCGTCAACGACCTCTACCTCTGAACCACCCTGAGAAACGGAAAGAACGCCATGTCGTCGCCGACGCCCACGAACACCCGCTCCTCGCGCACCTCGCTGATCGCGATCGTCGCCGCCCTCGTCATCGGCGCGCTCGTCGCACTCGCCGGCAGTCAGAACGGCGCATCCGTCGGCGGCATCCCGCTGTTCGCGGTCGCGGTCGCGGCGGCGTTCGTCATCCAGATCCTCGCTTTCATCCCCGCATTCCTCCTGCGCACCGAGCGCTTCTTCGACCTCACCGGCAGCGCCACCTTCTTCGTGATCTCCGTGGTTCTCGTGCTGCTGACGCCGATGCCCGACGCGCGCAGCTGGATCCTCGCGGGCATGGTGATGCTGTGGGCCGCGCGCCTCGGCTCATTCCTCGCCATGCGCGTGCACAAGGCGGGATCGGACGGCCGATTCGACGAGATCAAGGGCTCGCCGCTGCGCTTCCTGCAGGTATGGGTGATCCAGGGCGCGTGGGTGTCGTTGACGGCGGCGGCCGCGTGGATCGCGATCAGCACGGATGCCGCGGCCCGGCCGCCCCTCGGATGGCTGAGCATCGTCGGGGTCGTCGTGTGGGCGCTCGGCATGGTGGTCGAGATCGTCGCCGACGCCCAGAAGTCTGCGTTCCGGAAGGACCCGAGCAATCGGGACGAGTTCATCCGCACCGGCCTGTGGTCGCGGTCGCGCCACCCCAACTACTTCGGCGAGATCGTGATCTGGGTGGGAGTCTTCATCACCGCGGCGCCCGTGCTCACCGGGTGGCAGTGGGCCGCCGTGCTCTCGCCGCTGTTCGTGATCCTGCTGCTCACGCGCGTGAGCGGTATCCCGCTGCTCGAGGCGCGCGCCGAGAAGAAGTGGGGCGATCGCGCCGACTACGTCGCCTATCGCGACAGCACGCCGGTGCTGGTGCCGCGTCTCACGCGGCCCCGAGTGAGCGAGACGGCCCGGTAAGGAGTCCCTCGTCGGCCGATCGGTCGGTCGCTCCGGCAGACCGTCAGCTGGCGAGGTCGGCGATGCGCTCGGGGCCGGACTCGCCCCGAATGTTCGTGAGCGCGGCGCGCGTCAGCGCGCGAACGATCGCGAGGGTCGTGCCGGTCACCGATGCGATCTCGACCTGGGAGAGACCGAAGTAGTGTGCGAGCGCGAGGCATCGGCGCTGCTCATCCGGCAACGGGCGCCAGGCCCCCGGAGCGCGCCGGGCCACCGACTCCGCGTAAGCGATCTCCGAGATCCACCCGATCACGGACCCCCGCGTCGAAGCGCCCTCGTGCGCGCGACGCCATATCTCGAGGTATGTCGCCTGAAGGGCTTCATCGCTGACCGTCGGGTCGTCGACGACGTCGCGGATGAGACGCAGAACCGGAACGCAGGTGAGGTCGTACACCTGGGCAATGGCCTCCTGATCCCCGCCTGCCGCAGCCTCTACGAGCTTCCGCAGCAGCGCCTCGTCATTCCCCGCGGGGACCTCGACCACGACTGCGGCATCCATGCTCCGATGGTTCCACCCCGGCTCGATCTCCCGGGAGCCATTGAACGCACGACTGAATGCTGCTATCACCGACCGGCCGCGCTGGACGCCGCGCATGTGCGGTGCACTCATTTCGACCGTCCGACCCTGTGCCCTGGGCACATGAAGACCTGTGGACGATCTGTCTAGCCTGAGTGAGGTTCGCGCGCCCACCGACGGACGTCGGCGCGCGGACCTCCACCTCGACACACAGGAGTGCCATGGACATCGACATCGCCGACGACATCGATCGCCCCGGACTGGACCCCCGCGCACAACGCCGACGGGCCGTCATCGGAAGCTCGGTCGGAACCATCATCGAGTGGTATGACTTCACCCTCTACGGGCTCGCATCGGCCCTGGTCTTCGCGCCGCTGTTCTTCCCGGGCGGCGGCGACTTCGCCGGCTTGCTGGGCGCGTTCGCGACGTTCGCCGTCGGCTTCGGCGCCCGCCCGATCGGCGGCCTCGTGTTCGCGCACTTCGGAGACCGGATCGGCCGCAAGGGCACCCTCCTGGCCACGCTCCTCATGATGGGCATCGCGACGACCCTCATCGGCCTGCTGCCGACCGCCGAGACCATCGGCATCTGGGCGCCCATCCTGCTGATCGTCCTGCGCCTCTTCCAGGGCGCCGGCGCGGGTGCGGAGTTCGCCGGCGCGATGACGATGGCGAGCGAGTCGTCCGACACGCGCAACCGCGCCTTCATCGCGGGTTTCCCCGGAGCATCCGTCTACGTGGGCATGGCGCTCGCCACCGCCACCTTCGCCCTCATCAGCCTGCTGCCGGTCGAGCAGTTCCAGGCGTGGGGATGGCGGATCCCGTTCATCGCGAGCATCGTGATCGTGGCATTCGCGCTGTACTTCCGCCTGCGCGTCAAGGAGACCGCGGCGTTCGAGGCCGCCGAGCGCGATGGCGAGGTGACGCGTGCGCCGCTGGTCACGGCGGTGCGCTCGCACTGGCGCACCCTGCTCGCCGGCATGGCGCTGTTCGTGTTCGCCCTGCCGTGGGTCTATGTCGTGCAGACGTTCTCGATCTCGTACACGACAGGCACGCTCTCGGTGAACCCCACGCACGCTCTCATCGGCCTCATCGTCGCGGAGTTGCTCACCATCCCCGCCACCCTCGGGTTCGGGCGTCTCGCCGACCGCATCGGCCGCAAGCCCGTGCTCATCGGCGCGGCGATCTTCGCGATCGCCTTCGCGTTCCCGATGTTCATGCTCTTCCAGACCGAGAACTCGGTACTGGTCGCCCTCGGCCTGATCCTCGGTCTGGCGATCGTGCAGGGAGCGACGATCGGCGTGTCCGCGGCGATGCTGGCGGAGCTCTTCCCCACCCGCATGCGCTGGAGCGGCATCGCGATCTCGCGCGAGATCCCGGCCGCCCTCGTCGGCGGCACCGCCCCGCTGGTCGCCACCGCGCTCGTCCGCCTCGCCGAGGGCGCTCCCTGGCTGGTCGCCGGCTACCTCGTCGGCCTGAGCGTCATCGGACTGATCGGCATCTCCGTGCTGCCCGAGACGCTGCACCGGGCGGATGCCGCTGCGCCGACCGACACGACCGACGAGTCGGTCTCCACGAGATGAGGTCTGCGCGGAGAGCTCAGCCCGCGTACATCTCCCCCACCGGCACCGCGACGGGGAGCACGTTGCCGGGCTGGGCGAGCGGGCACGCCCAGGCCGGGTCGTAGGCGCACGACGGGTTGTACGCGAAGTTGAAGTCGAGCACGAGCGTTCCGCCCGCGGCATCCGATCCGAGGTCGGCGCCCTTGATCGTGTCGACGAGGTAGCGGCCGCCGCCATAGGTGCCGCCGGGCTTGCCGGCGAGCGCATCGCGCACCGGGATGAACAGCCCGCCGCCGTACGTCGTCAACCGCCACACGTCGAGCGACCCGGCATCCGGCACCTCGACCCGACCGATGCGCTCGAACGGCACGACGCCGTCGGTGCCGGTCGCGAAGTCGAATCCGCCGGGCTCGGCCTCGAGGATCGGCAGCTCGAACCGCCACTGCGCGTCGTACGAGGCGATCGGCAGCCCCTCGAACATCACGCGGCCCTCGGGCAGCAGCGCGGTGGCGGGGTGGTGCAGCATCAGGTCGTCCCGTTCGATGCGCCACAGTTCGTGGGCGTCTTCGGGCGAATCGGCCTCGCGCACGGCGGCGTAGAGGGCGAAGACACGGCGTCGCCAGTCGGCGACGTCGAGGGCGGTGCGCGATGCGGGGGTCGACATGCGTCCAGGCTACGGGGGTTCTTCGACGAACCGCTCCGCGCGGCACGTCCCGGTCATCACTCGCGCGAATCGCGGAGACCGCCTCCGGAGACGATCAGCGACAGCCCTCGGCGCTCACGACTGAACGGCACCGACACGACGGCGATGAACACGATCAGCGAGCTGACGATGCCGACCACTCCCACGATCGTCTGCGTCATACCGGTCTCGGCCCCGGGCCACTGCTGAGCCACCGTCGCCAGCGTGTAGGGGAGAGCCACGATCGAGGCGCGATACAACCGCCGGGGCATGGATCCGCGCCCGTCCCGCCAGACGGGCGTCAGCCAGACGAGGCGTTGACCGATCGAGGCGCCCTCCGACATCAGCGCCGGAATCACGACGACGAGCGCCACGGCCCCCACTCCGATCGCGATCACCTCGACCACGCTCTGCGGGTCGGCGGGCGCACGACCGTCGGAGAACACGAGTCTGGGCACGAGCAGCACCAGGGAGATGACACTGATGGCGACGTTCACGGCGATCGCATCGAGGATCATGCCGAACCAGCGACGCCAGACCGTGACAGGACGGGGCGTCGACCGGAACTCACGCAGGCTGCGCGCGCTCGGCATCCACGAGAGCAGCAACGGCGCGAGGAGCACGCCGATCGCCGCCCCGGCCGTGTTCGCGATGACGTCGTCGACATCGGCGACCCGGTAGGCGCAGTCGTACAGACCCCACACACCCGTGAACTGCGTCGCCTCGATCAGCACGGACAGCGCCCCGCCGAGGAGGATCGACACCACCGGTCCGCGGTTCCAATAGCGCCGGGCGATCATGCCGAACGGCACGAACAGCGCCACGTTCAACACCACCTGCAGCGTGGCCCTGCTCGTGAGCGTGGCGGCCAGGGAGAGTCCCTCGGTCTCGCGGAGGATGTCACCGATCGAGTGCCCGGGGATCCACTCCGCAGTGGTCACTCCCCCCGCGCAGTTCGCCCGCGCCTCGGGCAGGGGAAGAAGCGTGTAGGCGACGAGCGCCACGGCGTACACGCTCACCGCAGCGGCGCCCAGGAGACGTCGGAACGAGAATCCGCCGTAGCGCCGCACCTGCACCAGAAGCATCGGCACCAGTACCGCGAAGAAGATCGCCGTTCCGCCGATGAGTCCGAACCACGCCTGCCACGTCCACCCCGTCACCCGCTCCATCCTAGGAGCGCATCGTGCTCGCCGCGGAGCGCCGGAGGAGCCCGACGATGACTGTCGTCCGCCACCGTCTCACGCCACGCCGCGGCAGTAGGCTGTAATTTTAGATAAAGCGAACTTTATGCAAAGACTGTTTAATGCATATTTTGTTGATGTAAACTCGCCCGCATGGCGAACCGACCCGTACCGATCTCGCGATCACTGCGCGCGATCGGTCAGAACCTCACCACACAACGCAAGCTGTTGGGCCTGACGGCCAAGATGGTGGCCGAGCGCGCGGGCACCACGGCTCCGACCATCAGCAGGCTCGAGAACGGAGAGGGCGCGTCGCTGGAGATCACCCTCCGCGTGCTGCGTGTTCTCGGGCTGATGGACGCTGTCGTATCGGCGACCGACCCCTACGCGACCGAACGCGGGCGACTGATGGCGGACGAGAAGCTGCCCGAACGAGTGCGGGTGCGCTCCGATGGCTGACAGCTACCGGGTGACGACGGTGATCGGCCGGGACGAGGTCTCCGCCGGGCGGATCTACCGCACCCGCGCCTCCGGAGCGTTCGAGTACGACACCGAATACCTCCGTCGGCGCGACGCTTTCGCACTCAGCCCCGCACTCGGGCTCCACCCCGGGCCACAGCCGCTCGCCCCCACCAATCCCTTCAGCGACTCGGCGCCCGACACGTGGGGGCGCAAGGTCCAGAATCGTGCGGCCGGTCGCCGCCTCGACGAACTCACCCTCATGCTCGGAGTCAACGACCACGGGCGGCAGGGAGCGACCCGCTTCTGGGACGACGGCACCGCGGTTGCGGATGGCGACGGTGTACCGACCGAAGCCGAGCTGTCGAGCATCATCCACATCGCCGATCAGATCGAACGTGGCGAGACCGACATCGACGACGTTGCCGTGCGACGCCTGTTCCGAGCGACGGGCTCGCTCGGTGGTGCACGCCCGAAGGCGAACGTCATCCTCGGCGATGACCTCTGGTTGGCGAAGTTCCCGAAGCCGATCGGTGATGAATGGAACGTCATCGCCTGGGAGGCTTCGCTGCTGGATGCCATGAGCGCCTGCGGCATCCACGTCGCTGCGCACAAGACGAAGCAGATCGTCGTCGATGGAACGGCGCGCACCGTGCTGTTCCTGCGCCGCTTCGACCGCACGGATGACGGCATCCGCATCCCCTACCTCTCCGCCATGAACGCTCTGGAAGCAGTCGACGGCGAGGGCGGGGACTGGATGGACGTCGTCGACTTCGCTCAGATGTCGGGCGCCGACACGTCGGAACTGTGGAAGCGTGCCGCGTTCGGCGCTCTCGTCGGCAACCTCGACGACCATCTGCGGAACCACGGATTCCTGCGACGCGGCGCGAACTGGGCGCTCGCTCCCGCGTTCGATGTGAACCCCGAGCCGCTGGGCGACGGCGATCGGCACCAGCTCGCACTCCTCGGCGACCACGAGGTGCGGATCGCGTCACTGCTGACAGCCGATGCGCTCAGCCTCTTCCGGATCACCGAAGAGGCGGCGCGCGATTTCCTCGCGCAGGTGCGACCGACCTTGGAGACCCTCCCCCGTCGAGCCTCGGCGCATGGCGCGGATGCTCGCAGCGTCGAGGTGATGGGCTCGCGGATCGAATCAGCGATCCGCGACCTCCGCTGAACGAGTGCGGCCGCGTCGCCCGTCAACCCCCTGCGCGGACGCGTCGGAGCGGACGTACGGTGCAGGTCCACTCACACCGAAGGAGGACGACATGAGCGATCCCGTGAGCAACGACCTGCACGACGCTGATCACCAGAACACGCAGGGCACGCCCGGCGCCGACGAGGAGGCCGACACGGCCTCGGGCGGCGCGCCGGAAGAGCCCGACGAGGACTGACCGTCCGCCGAGGGGTCGGAGCGTCAGTCCTCGGACGACAGGGCGAGCCTGCGGCGTCGCGCGACGAGCAGTCCGCCGGCGGCCAGCAGCAGCAGTGCGGCCGCGAGCGACCACCCGAGCACCAGGCCGGTCGCGGCGAGATCGCCGTCGGATCCCGAGCCGCCTCCGCCGGCGCCCCCGCCCGAGCCGCCGCCGGGAGTGCCGGGCTCCCCGGGCTCTCCGGGCTCTCCGGGCTGACCCGGATCGACCGGCACCGCGGTGACCTCTCCGGCGAAGGCACGGGTCGATGCCTCGCCGATCCCGTTGTCGGCGGCGACCGTGAAGGCGTACGCACCGACCGTCGTCGGCGCACCCGCGAGCGCGCCCGTGTCGGGATCGAGGGTCACCCCGTCGGGCAGGGCCCCGGCCACGACCGCGTACGTCGGGGCGGGAACACCGGATGCCTGCAGGGCGCCGCTCACGTTCGCACCGACCACGAGCGCGGGGACCTCGCCCCGGATCGCGCCCGGGGCGGCGTCGTCGACGGCACCCGGAGCGAGCACGCGGAGTGCCGTGAGGCCCGGGTGCCCGGTCTTCCACGCGGTGCTCAACGCCACGTAGCGCGCGGTCGCATCGACGGACACGGCACCGTGGGTCGTTCCCGCCTCGATCGTGCCGACATCGCGGAACGTGACGCCGTCGTCGCTCACCGACACGGTGGCGGCGGGGGCATCCGATCCGTCCCACAGCGTCGTGACGGTGCCGATCGGCTGCGCGGACCCGAGATCGGTCACCATGCGGCCGTCGACGCCCGGCGTCCACGACGTCGCCTCGTCGCCGTCGACCGCGCCCTGCGGCGAGGTCATGCCCTCGGGCAGGACGGATGCCGGGAAGGTCAGCGTGCTCAGCGCCCGGTCGGGCACGGGGAACGGCGTCGCACCGGGGAAGCTCGCGGCGGCGGCCACGACGGGCTCGCCCACCGGCAGCGCCCGCGTCTCGCCCGTCTCGGCGTTCATCACCTCGAGGGTCGGTGCCGCGGCGGATGCTTCCGCTCGCGCATCGGCGGCGGCATCCGCGACTCGGATCGTGCGTCCGTCGACCACCGAGACTCCGACGCCCGCGGATCGCGCGACGTCGGTGGGCACCGTGGCGCGCGGAGCGAGCACGACCGCCTGCCCGGCCGGAACCGTGACCCGGAGGGTCGAGGCATCCGCGCCGAGCGTCTGCTCCCCCGCGAACAGCGACACCGTGTCGCCGACGTACGGAATCGTGACGTCGGTCGTCACCTCGGTGCCGGACAGGTTGAACGCGCTGAGGTAGCCGCCGAGCGAGCTGACCAGCAACCCCTCGGCCGACGGCTGCGGCGCGGCGTCCTGAGCCGCCGTCGCCGCAGCGTCGCCCGGCACCATCTCGACGAGCAGCGGGCGATCGCCGCCGCCGAGCCGGAGCGCGTTGATGCCGGGCTTCTCGGCCGACACCGTGATCGGGGCCTGACCGCCGCGCACGACGAATCCGGCCCGCTCCTCGACGTTGATCCACGACCCCTCGGTCGAGGTCACCTCGTCGCCGGTGTACCGGAAGCTCGCGGCATCCGTCCACGTCACGCCGTCGGCGGAGGTCTGGATCCGGTACTCGCGACCGGCCGAGGCCTCCCACCCCAACTGCACCTGGGCGATCGCGGTCGGGGCGCCGAGGTCGACCTGGATCCAGGAATCGGCGCGCGTTCGGTCGGCGCGCGACACCGCCCAGCGCGAGGACGCGTCGTTGTCGGTGACGCTCGAGGGCGCACGACCGGTGTCGGCGCTGGATGCCGTGGCCGGCTTGCCCGCCGCCGCATCGACGCCGGCCGCGGTCAGCGCGCGCATCGTGTACAGCGAGTAGCCGTAGGCGGGGTCGCCCTGCACGCCCTGCATGCGCACGAAGCGGGTCTCGACGGGTGCGGGCGCAGTCGCGCCGGCGGGCGTCAGGTCGACCGTGTCGAGGCGGGCGACGTTCGCGTCGACGCCGCCCGTGCGAGCGGTCTGCGTCGTCCAGGTCTGGCCGTCGACCGAGGTCTGCACGAGGTAGCGCTCACCCGCGCTCGACTCCCAGGCCAGACGAACCGCGGAGACGGTGCGCTCGCTGCCGAGATCGACCTGGATCCACGAGTCGGCCCGCGTGCGATCCGCGCGCGCCACCGCCCACCGTGTCGTCGGGTTCGCGTCGGTGACGGTCGCGGCCAGGCGCGCCGGGTCCTCGCTCGATGCGGTCGCGGGGCGGCCGGCGGCGAGGTCGGTCGTGGCCTCGGCATCCGCACCGTAGGCGTGGAACGAGTACAGCGAATAGCCGAACTGCGCGTTGCCCTGCTGGCCCTGCATGCGCACGTAGCGCGCCGGCACCGGGTCGAACGACAGGTCGTCGACGCGGGCGGCGTTCGCGTCAGCGGGGTCCGGCGGCGTCACGACGGGGAGGGTGTCGGTCGCCGAGCCCTCCGCCGTGACGTACGTGCGCGAGCCGTCGAGGCCGTTGTACCCGCCCATGTCGAGGTTGCGCACCGACACCGAGCCGTCCTGCCAGCCCGCCCCCGTCGACGCGTAGAGCGCGGCTCCGTTCGGCAGGGTGACCTGTCCGGCGTAGCCGTCGCCGATGCGGAACACCGAGGAGGTGCCCTCGAAGCCGTCGCGCGGGGTCGTGAAGGTGCTCGTGCGCCGGTCGTCGACCGTGGCGGCCGAGTTCGGGTAGAGGTACGGCGTCGCGCCGGAGAGGGCGAACAGCCACGAGTCGTGGCCCGGCACCCACGGGAACTTCAGGAACCCCTTCTTGCTGGATGCCGCGGCCCAGGCATCCGCGGTCTGCTGCACCGAGAGCCCGGGACCGGCGCCGAAGTCGCGCACGCCCGCGAGCCGCGCGAAGAACTCGTCCTGCGGGGTCGGGGCGACCGGCCCCTCCTCGGACTCGGCGGCCGCGACGTGCAGGAGGTACGAGATCGCGATCTCGGCCCGCGCCTCGGGCTCGTACTTCGGCTCACCCGAGAACTTCGCCAGGCGATCGACCGGGGCGTAGGCCTGATACGCCTCGAGCGAGGCGGCCATGTTCGCCTCGGCCCGCACGGCGTCGGGATCGCGCAGCACCTGGCCGAGGAACGCCATCGGGATCACGTCGCGCCCGTACAGGTACTCGCGGTCGTTGACCATGGGCATGAACGGCTCGCCCTGGTTCGACATCACCATCTTGATCGCCTCCCAGAGCTCCGCCGAGTTGGGCTGGTGCTTCAGGTATTCGGGGATCGGCTGGCCGTTGAGCACGAACTGGATCGCGTTGCGTCCGCCCGAGCGCCAGATGTCGGACTGGTAGTGCGGACCGAACGACCCGTGGTTCTCGACCAGGTACGTGTCGTAGATCGTCTGCATCGTGTTCGTCGACACGGGCTTGCCGGCGACGATCGCCGGGTTGTTGAGGTCGGCGGTCGGCTGGCCGGCGGCGTTGCGCGCCCAGTCGCCGAGCTGCGCGTCCCAGCGGGCGGCATCCGCGTGGTCGGGCGCCCAGGCCAGCCCCGGGGCGAGGGCCTGCGTGTAGACGCCGGCCTCCTCCTGCGCGGTGTCTCCCTCGTGCTTGCCGGTCGGCCAATCGGCGGTCCACGAGCCCGAGAGCGGGTCGTTGCCGTAGTTCAGATCGGACGTGTACGCGGACTGCCCGACCGCGATGGTCTCGAGGTTCTTCTGCGTCGTGGCATCGAGCTGGTCCCAGAGCACGCGCCCGGCGTCGAGGAAGTACGACTGGAACGTCGAGTCCCAGAAGAGCTTCTTGCCCCAGGTGCCGTTCGGATCGACGAAGCGGTTCTTCGCGGCGTAGTAGCGGATCGTGTCGACCGTGCGCTGCTGCAGCTGCTCCTTCGGGATGCCCGTGACGGAGGCGTCGTACTCGCCGTGCGTGAGGATCACGGCGTTGCCGAGCACGACGGCGAAGTTGAAGTCCTTGAACTGGTAGGCGCCGATGGCCGGATCCCAGACCGTGTTCACCCAGCGCGTGTGGCGCAGCAGGGCCGCGTAGTAGTCGGCGGCGATGTCGTCGGGGGCGCCGAAGGCCGCGGTCTTCACGACCGGAGCGGCGGATGCCTGCACCGCGGGCGCGAGGGCGGCGATCGGGGCAGCGAGGGCCGCGGCGAGGGCGAGGGTGACGGTGCGCTTCAGGATGCCGAGGCGACGGGAGCGGGCGGTCGCGCGAGAGGGGCGGTCGGTCGCGCGGTGGGGGCGGGCGGTCGCGCGGGAGGGGCGGTCGGTCGCGCGGTGGGGGCGGGCGGGGCCGGAGCGGGCCATGGGGTGTCTCCTGGATTCAGCGGGCTTCGGGGCGCCGCGTACGGATCGACAGGAGTCACATCGGAAGATTCGGAATGACAACGCTGTCAGAACGGGGTGGAGCAACAGTAACCCGCGCGTCACGGGCGCGTCAAGAACCGGTTTACCTCGGTGGATGCCGCGACGACGCTCGGTCGCGCGAGGCGCGCTTCGGGAGGAGATCTCCGTGTCGGGCGGAGAAACAGGAGGGATTTCTCCTCCCCACGCCGAGATCTCCTCCTGAAGCGGTGGGTCAGACGGTGGGGCAGACGGCGGGCAGACGGCGGGCAGGCTGCGACTCAGACGGCGGGGAGCGAGGGAACCGCGTCGATCAGCAGGCGCGTGTACGCGTCGGCCGGGGCACGCAGCACCTGCGAGGTGGGACCCTGCTCGCGCACCACGCCGCCCTGAAGCACCACGACCTCGTCGCAGACCTTCTGGATCACACCGAGATCGTGCGAGATGAAGAGGTATGCGACGCCGGTCTCGGCCTGCAGGCGCGCGATGAGTTCGAGGATCTGCTTCTGCACCGCCACGTCGAGCGCCGACACCGGCTCGTCGAGCACGACCACCGCAGGCTCCACGGCGAGCGCCCGGGCGATGCCGAGCCGCTGGCGCTGACCGCCCGACAGCGACGAGGGCCGCCGGTCGGCGAAGTCCGCCGGGAGTCCGACACGCTCGAGCCAGTCCCGCACGCGCGCACCGCGCTCGGTGCGCGACAGGGACGGATGCCGCAGCCCGATCGCCTCGTCGAGAAGGCGTCCCGCGGTCCAGCGCGGGTCGAAGGACGACCCCGGATCCTGGTAGACGAACTGCACGTCGCGCGGGTCGTCGCTCGCACGGCGCACGGTGCCGGCATCCGCGGTCTCGAACCCGGCGAGGATGCGCGCGACCGTCGTCTTGCCCGACCCGGATTCGCCCACGACGCCGAGCGACCGCCCGCGGCGCACGGCGATCGAGATGTCCTTCACCGCGGGGCGCGTCGCGCCACCCGGCAGGCGGAAGGTCTTGCTCACGTGCTCGGCGGCGAGGACGACGTCGGATGCCTGCGCGGAGGGACCCTTCGACAGGCTCACGGACCCAGTTTCCGTCAGGGGCCCGGTTTCCGTCAGGGTCCCGGTTTCCGTCACGGCATCCGAGTCGGTGACGGCATCCGTTCCCTGCACAACTTCGGAGATCTGAGGCGACACCCCGGAGATCGGATGCTGCGGCCCGGCGTGTCCGGTCGAATCTCCGAAACTGTGCGGGGCGGGGCCGCTGTCGAACCGCGGGGCGGCGTCGATGAGGGAGCGGGTGTACGGATGCTGAGGGTTCGACAGGACGTCGGCGGTCTCGCCCCTCTCGACCACGGCGCCGCCCTGCAGCACCAGCACGCGGTCGGCGAGCTGCGACACCACGGCGAGGTCGTGACTGATGAGCAGCAGCGCGATGCCCTGCTGCTTGAGCTCGCTGAACAGGGCGAGGATCTGCTTCTGCACCGACACGTCGAGCGCGGTCGTCGGCTCGTCGGCGATGAGCACGGCGGGGTCTCCGGCGAGCGCGGTGGCGATGAGCGCGCGCTGACGCTGACCGCCGGAGAGCTGCGCCGGACGCTCGTCGATGCGCGTCTCGGGATCGGGCACGTGAGTGCGGCGCAGCAGTTCGAGAGCACGTTCGCGGCCGGCCCGTCCGCGCGGTCCGCCGGTCGCGGCGATCGCCTCGCGCACCTCCTTGCCCACCGTGCGCAGCGGGTCGAGCGACGATAGGGCGTCCTGCAGGATGTACCCGATGCGGCGGCCACGGATGCGGCGCCAGCGGCGTTCGGAGAACCGTCGCGCGTCGACGCCGTCGATCTCGAGCACCTCGGCATCCACCCGGGATCCCGCGCCGACCAGCCCGAGCAGGCTGCGCGCGCTGACGGACTTGCCCGATCCCGACTCGCCGACCAGCGCGACGCACTCGCCGGGGCCGATCTCGAAACCGACACCCTCGACGGCCGTGCGACCACCGAACGACACGGTCAGGCCCTCGACCCGGATCAGCGCGTTCATCCGCGACCCTCCAGACGTGCCTGCAGGCGACGACCGAGCACGGTCGTGCTGATGACGAAGAGGGTGATCGCGAGACCGGGGAACACCGCGGCCCACCACCCCAGCGTCAGGAAGTTGCGCGCGTTCGAGAGCATCGAACCCCATTCGGGAGTGGGCGGCGGGCTGCCGAGACCGAGGAACGACAGGGCGGCGCCGGCGAGCGTCGCACCGCCGAGGCCGATGGTCGCGATCACGACGACCGGGCGCACGGCGTTCGGCAGCAGGTGTCGCCCGAGCACGCGGGCGCGCGACAGCCCCATGCCTCGGGACGCCTCGATGAAGGTCGAGGTGCGCACGCGCAGCGTCTCGCCGCGCACGACGCGCACGTAGTACGGGATGCCGGCGATGCCGATCGCGATGGTGGCGGTGGCGAGTCCTCCGCCGAAGAGCGCCAGGATGAGGATCGCGAGCACGAGCTCGGGGAACGCCGCTCCGATGTCGGTGAGCCGCAGCGTCACGGTCGAGATCACCCGGTTCGACAGCCCGGCGACGAGGCCGAGGATCGTTCCGAAGAAGAGCGAGATGACGACGGCGCCGAACCCGAGCACGAGCGAGCTGCGCGCACCGAAGACGATGCGGGCGTAGACGTCGCGTCCGATCTCGTCGGTGCCGAGCGGATGCCCCGGCCCCGGAGGCGCGAGGATCAATGCCCGATCGGCGGCGAGCGGGTCCTGCCCGGTGAGCAGCTGCGGCCACAGCGCGGCGAGTACGAACAGCACCAGCACCAGCGCGCACAGCAGTGTGCCGATGTCGGCGGCCAGGCGCACCCAGCCGCGCCAGCGCACGTGCTGCCGGGCGGTGACGGCCTCAGCGACGACTCCCCCGCTCATGCGGTGGCCTCCGTTCGGTCGGCGTCCGTAGGTTCGGATGCCGCAGCGGCGGCGTCGTCCTTCGACGGGGCGATCACGCGGTCGGCGTCGCGCACCCGCGGATCGACGAGCGCGTACGACAGGTCGACGAGCGTGTTCACCAGGATGAACACCGCCGTGCCGACGAGCACGACGCCGATCACGACCGGGATGTCCTGCGAGGCCACCGAGTCGACGAGCAGGCGCCCGAGCCCCGGACGGCTGAAGAGGGTCTCGGTGATCGCGGCACCGCCGAGCAGGGCCCCGAACGAGAACCCGAGCATGGTCAGATACGGCACCGCGGCGTGACGGAGCGCGTGCCGCACGGTCACGGCGAGCGACCCGAGACCGCGCGCACGAGCCGAGAGGATGAAGGGCTGCTCGAGCGCATCGTCGAGCGACTGCCGCAGCACCTGCAGCAGCAGGGCGGCCGTCGGCAGCGCGAGGGTGAGGGCGGGGAGGACGAGCGAGCGCAGATCGCCGCTGTCGAGGATGGGGAGCGCGCGCAGCCACACGGCGAACACCAGCATCAGCACGAAGCCGAGCCAGAACACCGGGGTCGACGCGAGCACCAGTTCGACGCCCGAGGAGATCCAGCTGGGCAGGCGGCGACCGGCGGTCAGCACACCGCCGGCGAGCGAGATCACGACGGCGAGCACGATCGCGGCGAGCGCGAGGGCGATCGTCGGACCCGCCTGCGCGGCAAGCAGCGGGGCGACCGGTTGCTCCTGCACGTACGACATGCCGAGGTCTCCGCGCAGCAGACGACCGAGGTAGAGGAAGTACTGCACGATCAGCGGCTCGTCGAGGTGGTACTCCTGCCGCACGACGGCGAGAACCTCGGGGCTGATGTCGACCTGCTGCTGACCGGCGCCGAGGATCGCGAACGCCGGGTCGACCGGCACGAGCCGCAGCGCGAAGAACGTGAGGGTCGCCGCACCCCACAGCGTGATCAGGCTCACGCCGAGACGGCGCAGTACTCGCCAGACCGTGCTCATGTCGTTCCTCCTCCGTGTGCGTCTCGGGGCGGCCCTTCGTCTCGCTTCGCTCGCTCAGGAACCGGAGGCACTCACCGGTTCCTGAGCGAGGAGCGTAGCGACGAGACGAAGGGCCGGTCCGAACGGACTCAGTTCTTCCAGGCGTCGAACAGGTACGGCTGCGGCCACGCGTAGTCCCACGCGACGCCGTGCACGTTCGGCTGCCAGGCCACCACGCGGGCCCGCGAATACAGCGGGATCGACGGGGCGAGCGAGGGCAGCAGCTCCTGCGCCTGGCCGTAGAAGTCGGCGCGGGCGGCCGGGTCGGCGCTGGCGCGCGCCTGGGCCAGGATGCCGTCGAGCTCGGCATCCGCCAGGAACGACGCGTTCGAGCCGATCGACGAACCGTCCGACACGTTGTCGCCGCCGTACAGGCGCCAGAGCTGCATGCCGGTCGCCTCCGACTGGAACGACGGCATGATGCCGTACTCGCCGGTGTACAGGCGCTGCGAGAAGTCCGCCGCCGGAACCGGCTGCAGCACGAGCTCGAAGCCGAGCTCCTTCGCGTCGATCTGCACCTGCTCCAGCGTGCGCTGGGCGAGCTGGTCGTTGTCGGCGTAGGGCACGGTGGTGCTCAGGCGCTCGCCGTCCTTAGTGCGGTAGCCGTCGGCATCCGTTCCCGTCCAGCCGGCCTCGTCGAGCAATGCGCCCGCGGCATCCGCGTCGAACTCGATGACGTTCTCGAGGTCGGTCTTGTAGTCGGGCGTCGTGGTCGCCAGGTACTCCTGCACGGGGTACGCGCCGAAGGTCGCGCTCTTGACGATCGCCTCGCGGTCGATGCCGGTGAGCAGCGCGCGACGCACGTTCACGTCGTCGAACGGCGCGGTGCGCGTGTTCAGGTGCAGCGTGAAGCCGACGCCCGGCAGCAGGAACTCGTCGGACTCGTAGCGGTCGTCGGCCTTGACCTCTTCGGCGTACTCGGGAGCGATGTAGTCGACGATGTCGGCCTCGCCCGTGAGCAGCGCGTTGTAGCGCGTCTGGTCCTCGGGCAGGAAGCGGTACGTGATCTTGTCGAGGTACGCGGCGCCCTCGTGGGTGCCCTCGGGGCCCCAGTCGTAGTCGTCGTTGCGCACGTAGCTGATGCTCTGGCCCTTGACCCACTCGTCGAAGACGAACGGACCGGTGCCGACCACGGTCGACGCGAGCGAGTCGGGGTCGTCGAGCAGCTGCGTCGGCGACACGATGCCGAAGTACGGGGCGGCGATCAGCGTGAGGAAGCTCGACTCCGGCTGCTCGAGCGTGATGCGCACGGTGTACTCGTCGAGCACCTCGGCCGTCGGGCCCAGCTTCGCGACCGAACCCGTGGACTTGTTGGCCGGGTCGGCGACGTAATCGAAGTTGACCTTCACGGCCTCGGCGTCGAACGGGGTGCCGTCGTGGAAGGTCACGTCGTCGCGCAGCGTGAACGTGTACACGCGGGCGTCGTCGGACACCTCCCAGTCGGTCGCGAGCCACGTGCCGTAGGTGCCGTCGCCGTTGTCCCACACGAGGGAGTCGACGACCGGGGTCAGCACGTGCGCGCCGCCCATCTGGTCGACGAGCGGGTTGAGCTGCGGCGGTTCGGAGCGGGCCGCGACGACGAGGTCGCCGCCGGTGACGGGCTCGCCGTCGTCACCCGAGGACTCGGGGGCGGCCGAGGCGCAGGCGGTCAGGGTCAGAGCGGTGACGACGGCTGCTGCGACGGCAGCGCCGAGGCGACGGGGGATTCCGGATGCCACGATGGGTCCTCTCGGGTCGGCACGGGCTTCCGACGCTATCCAGGCCCGCGGATGCCGGTCGCCCCGGGCTACACAGGGCGACACCGTGCGTCAGATTGCGTCACACGGGTGAGTTGCGAGGGCGAGTGGGCTAGGGTCGGCGCCCTTCGTCTCGTCGCTTCGCTCCTCGCTCAGGAACCGGGAAGCCCGAGCAACTCCCGCCGGAGGCGCTCGAGTCGCACGGCGGCCTGCAGGCGGAACCGGTACTCGGCATCCGCGGGGTCGCCGTCGAGCAGCGTCCAGATCCGGTCGAGGCGCTGCTGCACCGTGTTCGTGTGCACGCGCAGCGCGGTCGCCGCCCCCTGGCGGCTCTCCCCCGCGTCGAAGTACGCGACGAGGGTGTCGACGAGCGCCGTGCCGCGCCGTTCGTCCCACGCGCGCACCGGCCCGAGCATCCCGTCGACGAACCGGGCGGCCGCCTCCGGCTCCCCCGAGGAGAGCACGTGATACGGCGCGAAGTCGTCCGACCGCACAGTCGCCCCCGACACCCCGAGCGGCCCCAGGAACCGCAGATCGCGCACGGCACGCTCGACCGACGCGCGCAGCGCCGGCACCCCATCGACCGTCGCGCCGACGACCGCGGTGACCGACGGATCGTCGAGCTTCTCGGCGAGGATCCGCCGCACCCGCTCGGTCGCGGCCACGAGACCGGCCCCGGCCCCGGGCCCGTCGACGGATGCCGTCCACGCGACCACGAGCCCGTGTTCGCGCACCGCGACGAGGCCGTGGTCGCCGACGGCATCCGCGGCCACCGTCAGCGCACCCTCGCGCCCGCGCACGTCGATCGCGGCCGCGCCCACGAGCGGGTGCACGACCTCGGTCGAGAGGGCGGATGCCTCGGCCGAACCGTCGAGCACCGCACCGAGCACGCGTGCGCGGCGTTCGGCGCGGATCGCCGAGACGGCATCGCGTTTGAAGGAGACGAGGGCGGCGACCTGCGCGGCGCGCTCGAGCGTGGGGCGGGCGACGTCGTCGGGCACGGCGTCCTCATCGTCGGCGACCATCGCACCGAGCACCCGGTCGGCACCGAGGATCGCGACCACCAGCCACCGGCGCTCCCCGTCGACCACCGCGACGGCATGCCCGCTCGCCCGGCTCTCCCGGATCGCATCGGTGAGGGGCCTGCGGCGCGGCAGGCCCGCACGGGCGTCCGCTCCCGCATCGAGGGGAAGCCCCGTCTCGTCGACCGCGCGCACGCGCCGCCCGAGGCGATCCGACACCGTCGCGACGAGGTCGATCAGGGTCGCGCCCGAGACGACGGCGGCCGTGAGCTCTTCATGGATGCCGCCGACGATCTGCGTCGCGGCGAGGTGGCGCTCCAGCTCGGCGTACGCCTCTTCGGCGCGGGCGCGGGCGGCCGCGTTCTCGGCCAGCACGCGGGCGCTGTGCAGCACGGCGGCGGCATGATCGGCGAACGCCGACAGCAGCAGCACCTGGTCGGGCGTGAAGTCGTGGGCGAATCGGTTGCAGGCGAACAGCGCTCCGAGCACCTCGTCGCCGACGGCCAGCGGCACGCCGAGGAACGAGACGAGCCCCTCACGCGCGACCGCATCGTCGATGGAGGGGTCGTGCGGAGCATCCGCCATGCGCGTGTACTCGCGCACCCAGACCGGTTCGCGGGAGTCGGCGACCAGGCTCGCGAGGCCGTACCCGGCGGGCACGAGCAGGTCGCGGAACTCCGGGGTCACCGTGCCCGCCGAATACCGCACGCGCAGATCGCCCTGCGCGTTGTCGACCTCCGAGAGATACGTGACGTCGGTGCCCATGAGTTCGTGCGCGCGCTGAACGAGGCGGCGCAGCACATCGGTCACGTCCTGCAGCCGCACGAGTTCTCGCGCGGTCGAGAACAGAGCCTCGAGTTCGACGGTGCGCCTGCGCAGCCGCGCGGTCTGCTGCTGCGACTCCTGCACCGCGGCGAGGACCTCCTCGACATCGGATGCCGCGGCATCCGCCTCGGTGAGCAACTGCGTGAGCGCGAGCATCCGCTCCCCCGGCTCGGCGCGCGCGGCCGCGACGACCTCGCGCACGAGCGCGGACGCGGTGTTCTCGGCCATGAGGCTCCTCTCACCCCCACCTTCCCACGCCCACTCGCTCGGGGCGGGACCCTTCGACAGACTCAGGGACCCAATCATGCGGGCGGGACCCTTCGACAGGCTCAGGGACCCAGTCATGCGGGCGGGACCCTTCGACAAGCTCAGGGACCCAGTCATGCGGGCGGGACCCTTCGACAGGCTCGGGGACCAGCTAGCCCCGCGACGGGAACCGCGGGGGGCGGCGCTCGGCGAAGGCGGCGAGGCCCTCGCGGGCGTCGTCGCTCGCGAACGCCTGCTGCCCCAGCACCGCCTCGAGGCGGAACGCCTCCGACTCGGGCAGGTCGGCGAGCGCACGCACGGCCCGCTTCACGGTCGCCAGCGCCGTGGCGCTCTTCGTCAGCAGCTGCTCGGCGACGGCGATCGCCTCGTCGTGCAGAGCGGATGCCTCGACCACCCGGTTCACGAGCCCGTACCGCAGCGCGGTCTCGGCGTCGATGCGGTCGCCGCGCAGCATGAGGTCCATCGCGAACGCGTAGGGGATCTGCCGGATGAGCCGCACGAGCGTGCCCCCGGCCGGCACGACGCCGACACCGGTCTCGGGCAGCGCGAACTGTGCATCGGCGGAGGCGAGACGGATGTCGGTCGACAGCATGATCTCGAACCCGCCGCCGAGGCACAGTCCGTTGATCGCCGCGACCACCGGCTTCTCGAGCGTCGAGTGCTTCTGGTGCGCGGCATCCCATTCGCTGATGTCGAAGCGCTCCTCGGTGAGCGCCGGGATCGATTCGCCCAGATCGGCACCGACGCAGAACGCACGCTCGCCGGCGCCCGTGAGCACCGCCACACCGATGCGCGGGTCGCCCTGCACCTCGGCGAACGCGGCGCCGAGTTCGTCGTACATCGCGAGCGTCAGTGCGTTGAGCTTCTCGGGGCGGTCGATCGTGATGACGCCGATGCCACCCGTGCGGTCGAGACGGATGCCCATCAGATCGTGCCTCCCGTGCGCAGCGCGGCGACCTCGTCGGCCGAGTAGCCGAGGAACTCCCCCAGCACCCGATCGGTGTGCTCACCCATGTCGGGCGCGAGCCCCGCGGTCTGCGCGGGCGTGCGATCGAGCTTCACCGGCGACCCGAAGGTGCGCAGCGACCCGTGGCCCGGGTAGTCGTTGTCGACGATCATGCCGCGCGCAGCGATCTGCGGATCCTCGACCACCTCGCCGATGTCCTTCACCGCGCTCAACGGCACGAGATCTCCGGCGAGCGCTTCGAGCTCGGCCTTGGTGCGGTCGGCGAACCAGCGCACGACCATCGGCTTGACCCTCTCCTGGTAGACCTCGGCATCGAAGCGGGTGGCCATGCTGTGCAGATCGGGGTTGTCGTCCCAGTCGGCCGGGCTGCCGAACGTCTCGCACGAGATGCGCCAGAACTTGTCGGTGTACCCGCCGAAGAAGACGAAGCCGTCGGCGCACGGGAACAGCTCGTAGGGGCGCACGAACGGATGCTGATTGCCGAGGGGCTCCGGCACGACACCGTCGACCGTGTACGACACGACGGCGTTCTCGGTGAGGGTGAGGACGGAGTCCTGCTGCGAGATGTCGACGAGCTGCCCCTCGCCCGTCTGCTCTGCGTGCCGGAGCGCCGCGAGCACCCCGATCACGCCGTAGAGGCTGGCGGCGAGATCGCCGATGATCGTGCCCACACGGGTGGGCGGGCCACCGGCCTCACCGTTCATCGACCACAGTCCGCCGGTGGCCTGCGCGCTGTTGTCGTAGGCGGGGCGCAGCCGGTACGGACCCGACTGGCCGTAGCCGCTGAGCGCCGCGTACACGAGCTTCGGGTTCACCCGACGCAGACGCTCGTAGCCGTGCCCGAGACGGTCCATCGTGCCGGGGCGGAAGTTCTCGACCAGCACATCGGCGCGCTCCACGAGCCGGTCGAGCACCTCGGCGGCACCCGGGCTCTTCAGGTTCAGCGTGACGCCCAGCTTGTTGCGGTTGTACTGCGCGAAGAATCCGCTCAGCGGCTCCGCATCCTCGCGCGGCAGCATCGGCGGGAAGGTGCGCGTGTAGTCGGGGTCGCCGGGGTTCTCGACCTTGATGACCGTTGCGCCCAGGTCGGCCAGGATCATCGAGCAGTAGGGTCCGGCGACGACACGTGTGACGTCGACCACCACCACCCCCGCGAGTGAACCGGGAGCGGCATCCACTCCTCCGAGTCCGGCGAGCAGGGCGCGGGTGGCGTCATCGATCATCGAGAGGATCCTTCCGGGGCGGGAGCGGCGGCACGCGCGGCGGCGCGACGCGAGAGGCGGTGGAGCAGGGTGACCGAGACGAGGGTGACGATGCCCGCGACGACCATGTAGAGGGCGATCGCCCACGAGCCGCCGAACACGTCGAGCAGCTCGAGGTAGATGATCGGCACGAACGCCGAGCCCACGATCGTGCCGATGCCGAGCGCGAGCGACATGCCCGTGTAACGGATGCGCACGTCGAACGCCTGCGCGTAGAGCACGCCGAGGGTGCCGTAGGTCGCGCAGAAGCCGATCGTCGTCGCGATGTAGGCGACGTATGCGGCGGCGAGGCTGCCGGTGTCGATCAGCCAGAACGCCGGGAACGCGAGGAGCACCGAGAGGATCGTGCCGGAGGCGAAGACCTTCGCGACGCCGAAGCGGTCGGCGAGCCACCCCGCGAGCGGGAGCCCGACCAGCGCCAGCAGCGAGCAGATCGTCGCGATCGTGAGCATCTCGGGCTGCGTGTGACCCACGAACTGAGTGCCGTAGGTGAGGCTGAACGTGAACAGCATGTAGAAGACCGCACCGATGACGGCGAAGCTGAGGGCCGCGAAGACGACCTGGCCCGGGTGGGTCTTGAGGGTCTCCCAGAGCGGCACGCGGGCGGCCTTGCCGGCATCGCGCATCTTCTCGAACTCGGGGGTCTCACTGATCTTGAGACGGATGAACAGGCCCACCAGCACCAGCACCGCGCTGATGAGGAACGGCACCCGCCAGCCCCACGCCTGGAACGCGTCGCCGGGGAGGGCGACCAGCGGCAGGAACACCAGGGTCGACAGCGTCAGCCCCAGCGCGAGCCCCACCTGCGGGAAGCTGCCGAGGAACGCGCGACGACGCGGCTCGGCGTGCTCGACGACGAGCAGGACCGCACCGCCCCACTCGCCGCCGAGAGCGAAGCCCTGCACGAAACGCAGCACCATCAACAGGATCGGGGCGGCGACCCCGATCGCGGTGTAGGTCGGCAGAAGACCGATGAGGAAGGTGGCGACGCCCATGAGGACGAGCGAGATGACGAGCATCCGCTTACGTCCGATGCGATCGCCGAAGTGCCCGAACACGATCGACCCGAGCGGGCGGCCGAAGTACCCGACAGCGATACCGCCGAACGCCAGGATCGTGCCGACGAGCGGGTCGTAGTCGGGGAAGAACAGGCTGTTGAGGATCAGCGCCGCCGCCGTCGAGTAGGCGAAGAAGTCGAACCACTCGACGGTCGTGCCGACGACGCTCGATGCGACGATCGTGCGGATCTGCGAGCGCTCCGCGGGAGGCGCGTCGCGCCGGGCGGTGGATGCCGAGGTCATGGGGTTCCCTTTCCGCGGCGTCTCCGCTGACGCCGGCCAGGGATCAGCCTGTCAGGGCGGGAGGCCCGGGCCTATGTCTCGCTCGCATACACCTGTGGCCTCCGTGTGGCGCTTCGAGCCAAGGCATCCGCGGGGCGGGGCCCTTCGACAGGCTCAGGGACCCTGTTGCGGGTGCGGCGAAAGCTGGGTCGCTGAGCCTGTCGAAGCGTCCCCCGCGAGATGCGGCCTCAGCCGCGCAGCAACCGGCGCCAGGCGAGCTCGGCGAGGACGGATGCCTGCAGCGGAAGCACCTCGTCGTCGAAGATCGCCTGCTCGGAGTGCAGGGGCATCGGGCCCGAGTCGGGGGCGGCACCGACGAACACCAACGCACCGGGCACTTCCTGCAGCACGTACGAGAAGTCCTCGGATGCCATCGACGGCGCCGCGAGCCGGGTCACGCGCTCCTCCCCGACGAGCTCGTCGAGCACCTCCAGCACCTCGCGGGTCTCGGCGGGGTCGTTGTAGGTCACGGGGTACGAGGCGATGAACTCCGACTCCAACCGGCATCCGTTGGCCTCGGCGATCCCCGCCAGCATCACCGGCAGCTGCTCGCGCACCGTGTCGAGGGTCTGCATCGACAGGGTGCGGATGTTGGCCTCGAGCGACACGGTCGCCGCCAGCACGTTGCTCGCCTCGGAGTCGCTGCTCAGGCGCGTGATCGAGATCACGGCCTGGTCGGTGGCGGGCAGGCGGCGTGCGGCGAAGGTCTGCACCGCGAGGATGAGCTGCGCCGCCACCGGCACCGGGTCGATGCCGAGCTGCGGGAAGGCGGCGTGGCCGCCGGTGCCGTGCAGGGTCAGGCGCAGCGCGCTGGCGCTCGCCATCATCGCGCCCTCGCGGGTGACGAGCTGTCCGCGCGGGGTGGCGCTGTCGACGTGGATCGCGTACGCCGCGACCGGCCGCGACCCGGCGGCGTCGAGCACGCCCTCCTCGATCATGATGCGACCGCCGGCCTGCCCCTCCTCACCGGGCTGGAACATGAAGACGACCGTGCCGGGGAGTTCGTCGCGGCGGGCGGCCAGCAGCCGCACGGCACCGAGCACTCCGGCCATGTGCAGGTCGTGGCCGCAGGCGTGCATCGCGCCCGAGGTCGCGGCGAACGGCAGACCGGATGCCTCGGTGATGGGCAGCCCGTCCATGTCGCCGCGCAGCAGCACCACCGGGCCCGGACGCCCGCCGCGCAGCACGGCGGTGATCGACGACAGCGACTGCCCGACGGTGATCTCGAGTCCGAGACCCTCGAGCTCGCGCAGCAGGATGGCCTGCGTGTTCGGCAGGTCGAGTCCGATCTCGACCGCCCCGTGCAGCTCGCGCCGCACGGCCGTGAGGTGCGCGCGCAGTTCTTCCGCCGCACCCCCGAACCCGCCGTCGAAACCAGAACCCGCGTCCAAACCGGAACCCATCAGAACTGCATCCTCTCGCCGAGAACGGGGACCGCATCGAGCAGGTCCACCGTGTAGGGGTCGGCGGGGTTCGCGAGCAGTGCTTCGGTCGGCCCGGCCTCGACCAGCTTGCCATGTCGCATCACACACACCTCGTCGCTGATGTACCGCACGACCGCGAGGTTGTGCGAGATGAACAGCATCGACAGGCCCAGTTCCTGCTGCACCTCGCGCAGCAGGTTGAGGATCGCGCCCTGCACCGAGACGTCGAGGGCGCTGGTGACCTCGTCGGCGATGAGCACCGAGGGCTCGCCCGCGAGGGCGCGCGCGATCGTGATGCGCTGGCGCTGTCCGCCCGAGAAGGCGCCGGGCCGCTCGCCCGCGCGGTCGGGGTCGAGGTGCACCTGGGCGAGCAGCTCGCGCACGCGGGCGATGCGCTCGGCGCGGGTCCACCGGCGCCCGGTGGCGCGCAGAGCCTCGGCGATCGAGTCGCCGATGGGCATGAGCGGGTCGAGGGCCGAGAACGGGTCCTGGAACACGAGCTGCATGCGGCGGCGCGCGCGGCGTGCGGCCGTCCCACCGGTCGCCGTCTCGACGCCGTCGACGCGGATCGATCCGGACTCGGGGCGCACGAGCCCGACGGCGGCGGCCGCGATCGTGCTCTTGCCCGACCCGGATTCGCCGACGAGTCCGACCGTGCGGCCCTTCGGCACCGACAGGCTCACCCGTTCGACCACGCGGGTACGGCCGTAGCGGACACTCAGGTCCGTGATCTCGAGCGCGTTCACACCGGCACCTCCTTCTCGTGAGCCCCGTCGTGGGAGCCTTCGCGGGCATCCGACGGCTCCTCCGTCGGCGCGGAATCGTCCAACGCCTCGGGCATCAGCTCCGGCGGGATCACCGGCAGCGGCTGCGTGCGGTCGCTCGTCATGTCGGGGAGGCACGCGATGAGCGCCTGCGTGTACGGATGCTGCGCGTCCTGCCGGATGCGGCCGGCCGAGAGCGCCTCGACGACCCGCCCGTCCTTCATCACGATCACCCGGTCGCAGAACGCCGAGACGAGGGCGATGTCGTGCGAGATGAACACGATCGCCGCTCCCGTCTCCTCCTGCGCCCGGTGGAGCACGCCCATCACCTGGCGCTGCACGGTCACATCGAGCGCGGTCGTGGGCTCGTCGGCGATGATCAGCCGCGGCTTGCCGGTGAGCGCCATGCCGATCATGGCCCGCTGACGCATCCCGCCCGAGAACTCGTGGGGGTACTGCTTCAGCCGGTTCGCGGCATCCGGGATCCCGACGGCGGTCAGCGCGTCGGCGGCGCGCACGCGCGCCTCCTTCGGGCGCATGCCCATGTGCACCTCGGGCACCTCGGTGAGCTGGCGCCCGATGGTGAGCGCGGGGTTCAGCGAGGTGAGCGGGTCCTGGAAGATCATGCCGAGCTCGACGCCCAAGCGGGCACGATCGGATGCCGTCAGCTGCCCGGTCATGTCGAGGTCGTCGAAGCGGTGCGCCGAGGTCGTGATGATCGCGTCGTCGCCGAGGAGTCCGGCGAGCGCCATCGCGGTGAGCGACTTGCCCGACCCGGACTCGCCGACGATGCCGACGATCTCTCCCCGGGCGACCCGCAGGTCGACGCCGCGCACCCGCTCGACCACGCCGCCGTCGGCGGTGGGGAAGGCAATGTGCAGGTCGGTGATCTCGGCGACCACGTCGCTCTCGGGCGCCGCGGCGGCCGGGGCCGGGTTGCGTCGGCGCGAGGTGATCGTCACCCCGCCGGCGGCCCGGGCGGCGACGGCGCGGAAGCCCGAGCCGCGGCTGGCGGCGACGGCTTCGCTGAGCAGCGTGAAGACGAGACCGGCGAGCACGATCGCGATGCCGGGGCCGATCGCCGCGAGCGGGTTCACGTAGATGCGCAGGATGCCCTCCTGCAGCATCCGCCCCCAGTCGTACGCGGGCGCCTGCACCCCGAGGCCGAGGAACGAGAGACCGGCGAACGACAGCAGCGTGACGCTCGCGGTCGCGGCGGCGTTCACGAAGAACGGGTTGGCGATGTTCGGCAGCACGTGCCGCAGCAGGATGCCGACCGGCCCGACGCCCACCACGCGGGCGGCCCGCACGTAGTCGCGGCCCGACACGGAGGAGGCGAGGTTGTACACGAGACGGGCGAACGAGGGGATGCCGGCGAAGCCGATCGCGAGCATCGCCCCGGTCGCCGTCGCGCCCCAGATGACGGTGAAGAACAGCACCATCAGCAGCCAGGGGAACGCGAGCAGGATGTCGAGGAGGCCCGTGAACCAGCGCCGCGGGTACTTGGGCAGGATGCTCGCGACGAGACCGAACACGATGCCGCCGGCGAGCGCGATCGCCGTGGCGCCGAGCGTGAGCAGAAGCGTGAGGCGCGTCGCGGTGAGCACGCGGGCGAGGATGTCGCGGCCCAGCTCGTCGGTGCCGAACGGGTGTGCCGTGCTCGCGCCGAGCAGCCGCGAGGAGACATCGGTGGTGTCGGCGGCCGGGCCCCAGATCGTGGGACCGGCGACGGCGAGGAACACCAGGAGCGCGCTGCCGGCGAGGGCGGAGATCGCGGTGGCGTTGAGGAGTTTCTTGCGCACGGACATGTCTCAGCCCTCCGTGATCGACGAGCGCGGATCGATGGTGGCGAGGATGACGTCGACGACGAGGTTCACGCCCAGCACGATGAGCGCGTAGACGATGACGACGCCCTGCACCATCGGGTAGTCCTTGGCCCCGACCGACGAGACCATGATGGTGCCGAGTCCGGGGATCGCGAACACGGTCTCGATGAGCACGGTCGCGGCGGTGAGGCCGGCGAGGATGAGCCCGCCGACGGTGAGCGACGCGGTGACGATGTTCGGCAGCGCGTGCCGCAGGTGGATCAGGTGCCGCGGCAGGCGCTTGGCCCGGGCGGTGGTCATGTAGGTGGTGTCGAGCACCGCCAGCATCTCGACCTGCACGATGCGCACGAGGTACGCCATCGGGCCGATCGCGAGGGCGATGACCGGCAGCACGGCATCCGCCGGTTTGCCCCATCCCGCCGCCGGCAGCCAGCCGAGCTGCACCGCGAACAGCGAGATGAGACCGACCGCCACGAGGAAGCTGGGGACGGCGATCAGGATGCCGAGCACGGCCGACAGCGTCATCGACAGGCCGCGGCGACGGCCGGAGCGCGCGAGCACCGCCGCGCCGATACCGGCGGGCAGCGCCCCGATCACGGCGATGATGAAGGCGAGCACCGCGAGGAGCAGCGTCGTCGGGAAGCGCTGCGCGAGCACGTCCGCCACCGGTCGCTGCAACCGCACCGAGGTGCCGAGGTCGCCCGTGAAGAGACCGCCGATGAAGCGGAAGAACTGCTCCCACATCGGCCGGTCGAGGCCGAGCTGGGTGCGGGTCGCCTCGACGAGCTGCGGTGTCGCGCTCTGCCCCAGCGCCGCGCGCACGGGGTCGCCGGGCACGAGGTACATGAGCAGGAACGACGCGACGATCACCACGGCCAGTGAGATCACGAGCCGGCCGAGGCGGCGGAGCAGGAACGCGGTGCGCGGGGAGAGCCCCCGACGCAGGCGGCGCTCCTCCACCCGCGCCGCCAGGGCGGCCGTGGTGGTGTCGACCACCTCGGCGGTCGCGGGAGGAGGAGTCGTCGTCATGTCAGCCCAGCATCCGGATCGAGGTCGGCTGGATGAAGTTCGGCTGCTCGAACACCGCGCCCGACTGGTAGGTCGGCAGGATGTTGTCCGTCACCGGGAACACGTCGAAGCGGTTGATGAGCTCGGCCTCGGCGTCCTGCCAGATGCCGCAGGTCTCCTCGGGGCTCGCGCTCGAGGCCTCGGCGGCGAGAGCGGAGTACTCGGGGTTGTCGACCCACATGAAGTTCAGACCGCCCTGGTCGGGGGTGGCGCCGTCGAAGAACGTCGACAGCACGACCGGGCCGCCCGGCGCCACCTGCACCCAGCCGGTGTCCCAGTCGAAGGTCGACCAGAGCTGCTCCGACCAGGCCGCCGCGTCGTTCGCGAACAGCTCGGTCGTCACGCCCAGCTCGTCCCACGTCTCCTTGACGAGCTCGGCCGCGGCCGCGTGCGTCGAGGTGGGGGCGTTGTAGACGAACTTGATGGTCAGCGGCTGGCCGTCCTTGGTGCGCGTGCCGTCGGAGCCGACCGTCCAGCCGGCCTCGTCGAGCAGCTCGGCCGCCCGGTCGAGGTCGGTGTCGGGCAGCTCCCACTTCGGGCCGTCGGCGACGCAGAGCAGCGGGTTCTTGGTCACCAGCGAGACGGACTCCAGTGCCTCGCCGTCGGCGATCACCGTGCCGACCTCGTCGCGGTCGATCGCGATCGACAGCGCCTCGCGCACGAGCGGGTCGGAGAACGGACGCCCCTCCTTCTCGTTGAAGAGGATCATGCCGACGGGGTTGCGCACACCCGAGTGGGTGAGTCCGGCGCCGTCGAGACGGGCTCGGTCCGCGCCCGAGATCGTCGCCGCGTTGATCTCGCCGGAGACGAGCAGGTTGGCGGCCGTGCTCTCATCGGTGACGACGCGCGCCTGGATCGTGTCGGGCAGACCGACGGTCTCGCTCGTGACGTCGTCGGGACCCCACGTGTAGTCGTCGCGCTTGGTGAACGTGTAGGTGTCGCCCGGCTTGACGTCGCTCAGGCCGAAGAGTCCGGTGCCGTCGGTCGCGTCCGACAGCGTGGTCGGGTCGGCGAGGCCGGCGTCGCAGACCAGCATGATCGTGCCGACGTTGACGGCCAGGAACGGGTTGTTCTCGGTGCTCGTCACCGTCACGACGTTACCGTCGGCCGTGGCCGAGATCGTCTCGTCGATGACCGAGCCGTACGAGAAGGTCGCGTTGGCGGGGTCGGCGTTGTAGTTGAGGTTGTCGGCGACGGTCTGCGCCGTGAACTCCGACCCGTCGGTGCAGGTGATGCCGTCCTTGAGGGTGAAGACGACCTCGGTGCCTGTCTCCTCCCAGCTCTCGGCGAGCCAGGGCACGAGGTCCCCCTCGTCGGTGACGGCGATCAGCGATTCGTAGGCGAGGCTGACGACCGCGAACGTGTCGGGCGAGACGGCCTTGAGCGGGTTCAGGTCGCCCGGGTCGTCGCCGACGGCGGTCACGAAGGTGCCGCCGGAGACGTAGTCGCCCTCGGAGGGCGCGGACTGATCGTTCGAGCCCGCGCAGGACGTCAGTGTCAGCGCAAGCGCAGAGAGAACGGCGGCCACGGGTACTGCGGTACTGCGTTTCATAGCGATCTCCTGATTTCGGGTGAGGGGGTGGAGCTGCGGATGCTGTGGTCTTCTTCTTCCGGTCAGCGGACCGGAACCTCGGCCGAGAGCCGCGCGAGCGGGCCCGCGGCCTTGACCGTCACGTTGACGGTGGGCTGGGCGGTGTAGGGCACGTGCGTCTCGAGGACCTCGACGATCGACACCTGCAGCGGGTCGGCGCCGGCCTGGATCGCCTTCGCGATGGCGGCTTCGGATGCCTGCTCGATCGCCTGGTCGCGATCGCCCATCGGGGCCATCTGATCGGCTCGGCCGCCGGCGAGCGAGATCGCCGCGCCGACCGCGTTGGCGACGCCGCCGTGGTCGGGACGCAGGATGCTGCCGGCACTCGCGAGGCTGTCGGGAACGAGGAATCCGCCGCCGCCGACGACGACGAGGGGGATATCCATGCGGCCGAGGGAGAGGCGTTCGACGGCCTCGTCGAGGCGATCGGCGACCTTCGCGAGCGCCTGCTCGAGCGCCTCGGTCACCTGCGACGACAGCGCGGGCAGCGTACGACCGGCGACGGGGCTGCCGGCGAGTGCCGCGGCATCCGTCAGCGTCGGGGTGGAGCCGCCGAACAGCAGGCCCTCCCGGTCGATGCGGTAGCCGACGGAGTCCGGGCCGACGCGGCCCGAGGCGACGTCGACGATCGTGCCGCCGCCGATGCCGACGCTGAGGATGTCGGGCATCCGGAAGTTCGTGCGCACCCCGCCGATCTCGCGCGGCAGCGTCGACTCGCGGGGGAATCCGCCCACGACCACGCCGAGGTCGGAGGTCGTGCCGCCCACGTCGATCACGATCGCGTCGTCGTGGCCCGAGAGGTACGCGGCGCCGCGGATGGAGTTCGCGGGGCCCGATCCGATCGTGAGCACGGGGTACTGCGCGGCGTAGTCGAGCGACATCAGGGTGCCGTCGTTCTGAGCGAAGAAGGTGGTCGCGTCGAGGCCCTCCTCGGCGACGACCGTCACGAGAGCTTCGGTCACCGACCGGGCCACGCTGTAGAGCGCGGCGTTGAGGAGCGTCGCGTTCTCGCGCTCGAGCAGACCCGTCGGGCCGATGTCCTGGCTGAGGAACACGCGGGTGTCCTGCCCCAGGTGGCCGCGCAGCAGGTCGGCGACCTCGAGCTCCTGCTCGGGCGACGAGGGGCTGAAGATGCCCGCCACGGCGATCGCATCGAAGTCGTCGAGGCCATCGACGAAGCGCAGGATGCCGTCGCGGTCGAGCGGGGCGATCGGGGTGCCGTCGACCATGTGGCCGCCGCCGAGCATCGTGGCGCCGGCGAGCACCATGCGCACGAGGTCGTCGGGCCAGCCGGTCAGCGGCGGGTACTCGGTCGCGGCCGGGGCGCCGAGGCGGATCATCGCGACCCGGTCGAGCTGGCGGCGCTGCACGATCGCGTTGGTCGCGTGGGTCGTGCCGAGCATGACGCGCGAGACCCGGGAGCGGTCGTCGCCGATCGCGGCGAGCACGTCGCGGATACCGGCACGGATGCCGCCGGTGATGTCGTCGGTCGTGGCGCGCTTGGTCCACGCGAGCACCCGGCCGTCGCCGTCGAGCACGACCGCGTCGGTGTTCGTGCCGCCGACGTCGACGCCGATGGAGAGGTCGCGGGCGGTCATCGGGTCGCTCCTTCGGACGGGACGTATGGCAAGTCGTAGCCGAAGGCCAGGGGCCCGGCGAGTTCGAGGCCGCGGGGCGTGCGCCAGATCGGGTCGCAGGCCCACGCGAGAACCGAGACGCGCTGGCCGAAGCGCAGCATCTCGGTGGTGATCGCGTGGCCGGTCTCGGCGTCGATGATCGTGATGAGGTCGGGGACGCTCACCAGCACTTCGCCGTCTTCGAGCACGAGCAGGTTCTCGTTCTGCAGCTCCAGACGCTGCAGGCGGCCCCGGTCGGCGCCGGTGCCGGTGATGGTCACCGAGCCGCGCACGAATCCGCCGACGGTGCGGCGGTCGAGGTCGGTGATCTTGCCGGTCATGAGCACCCGGGCGTCGAGCTCCGCGGCGACGGCGGCGACCGGGTCGGACGACGACATCAGGGCGTGGCCGACGCGGATGGCGGCGCTCACCGTGCCCTCGATGACCGAGCCCTTCACCTGGTCGGCAGTCATCGGGTAGTGCGCGCCGATGCAGATCGAGCCGCTCGCGACGGTGAGGGCGCGGGCGTGACGCTCGAGCCAGTGCAGGTCGACCGTCTTCATGACCGAGATGTTGCCGACGACGTCGCTCTGCACGGCCCATGCGCAGGGGACACCGGCGACGTTCATCGCCACCATCGCGGCATCCGGGAACGCGCGGCCCATGCCGTCGGCGTCGAGGATCTGCAGGCCGAGGCGGGCGGCCCAACCGATCGGCTGCACGCCGTTGCTTCCCCCGATCTCGGCCGCCATGAGCGTCGTGACCTTGCGGCCGAGCAGCCGCTCGGCCTCGGCGAGCAGCGCGTGGATCTGGTCCTTCGCGGCCAGCATCTCGATGCCGACCGTCGGGGCGCCGATGCCCGACATCAGGATGACGACGTCGTCGGCGCCGAGGTCGTCGACCTGCACCAGCCGCACGGGGCCGTGCTCGCGCAGCGCGGTCTCGACCATGATCTGCGAGGTGTAGACGGCGCCACCGCCGCCGGTGCCGAAGATCGCGGTGCCGACGCCGAGCGCGGCGATGTCGTCTGCCGTGATCTCGGTGATCGGAGCCGCGGTGCGTGCGACGGAGGAAGTCTGGGCCATGTGTTCACGGTACGGAGCCGTTCACCTCCCGGCAATGTTTCCCGCATCCAGTGTTTCCGGGCATACTGTGCGCATGGCACAGTACACACTGCGGGATCTCCGTGATGACGCCGACCGACTCGGGCTGCGCTCGCACGCCGGCCCCGTCGACGACCGGCGGATCGTGCGCGTCGACCTCGCCGCCGTCGACCGCCTCGACGCCCTCGCCACCGGCACCCTCGCGATCATCGACGGCGAGGAGCAGCCGCCGCCCTTCCGCATCGACGTCGCCCTGCGGCAGGCCAGCGCCCGCGGCCTCGCCGGCCTCGTCTTCACCGCCCCGCTCACACTCGCCGAGACCGCGCGCGTGCTCGCCGAGCGCGCCGGCGTCCCCGTGTTCTCGGCCGTGGGCGTCGGCGCCGCCGACCTCGCGAAGACCATCGACCGGGCCATCTCGGGCGGGGCGTCGGAGGCGATGATGCGCGGCGCGCACGCCATCGCCCTCGCGACCGAGGCCGCGGCATCCGCAGACAGCACGACCGAGAGCATCCTGTCGGTCGCCGGCGGCGCCCTCGGGGTCGCCCTGTCGATCGCCCCCGACCAGGCCGTGGCGTGGACCGATGCGGATGCCGTGTTCATCGGCGAGGTGCTCATCGGGCGCCTCGTGGCCGATCGCACCGACGGCGCGACCGAGGTGTCGCTGCCCGTGATCGCCTCGCTGCTCTCACGCGTCGCGCAGCGGCAGAGCCGCGACCGGTTCGCCCCCACGCAGTCGCGCGCCGACCTGCTCGTCGAGCTCGTACTCGCCGAGCCCTCGCGCGCCGAGGGCTTCGTCGCCCAGGCCGCGCGTCTCGGGCTGCCCCTCCCCCAGTCGCACGCGGTCGCCTGGCTCGCCCCGACCGGCACCGCCGACCCCGACGCCCGGGCGCCGCGCAGCGTGCAACCCGCGCTCGAACTGTTCGCGCTGCAACTCGTCGAGGCGCGCGAGGAGATGTGGCACGTCGCCTTCCTGCAGGACGACCTGCTGCTCGTCTGCACCGAGGAGCACGGGGCCGGCGACCATCAGCGCCGCGTGCGCGAGGTCGCGATGCTCATCCAGGAGCGGGCGCAGGAGATCGCCGGCTCCGACTGGGCCTACACGCTCGGGCTCGGCACCCCGCAGGTCGGCGCGCTGGGGCTGCGGCAGTCGGCGGCCGAGGCGCGCATCGCAGCCGAGTCGGCGATCGCCGCCGGACGCCTCGGCGGGGTCGAGCTCACCGATGTCACAGGCCTGCGGCGGGTGCTGCTCGACGTCTACGCCTCGCCGATCAGCCGTGAGCTGCTGCACGACATCCTGCGTCCGCTCGACGACCTCGGCCCCGAGCGTGCGCTGCAGTCGGTGCGCACCCTGCTCGTGTACCTCGCGCACGAGGGGTCGCTCGTGCACGCCGGCCGCGAGCTCATGCTGCACCCGAACGGCGTGGGGTACCGGATGCGGCGCATCCGCGAGCTGCTCGGCATCGACCTCGCCGACCCCGACGCCCGCTTCGCCGTCGAGCTCGCCTGCCGCGTGAGGTTGCTCGGGGCGGGGTAGGTCGCGGTCGCCCCGCCCGTGAGGGGTCAAGACACGCCGCAAGCGAGCGCCGAGGCGCGGCGTGTTGCGACCCCTCACCGGCGGAAACTGGGTCCCTGAGCCCCACTGGGTCCCTGAGCTTGTCGAAGGGTCCCGCCCCGCACGACTCCGGAGTTCCGGCGAGACACGCCGCGTTGCGGCATCCGCTCCTCGGCGCGTCGTCCCGAATCTCCGAAGTTGTGCGGACGGGCGGCGGAACCGAACCACGTGCGGGTCACCAGGTCAGGTGTGAGGGGTCACAACACGCCGCGAACGGATGCCGTCGCGCGGCGTGTCGTGACCCCTCACCGGGTCAGCGACCGAGCTCCGCGCGAAGCGCCGCGCCGTCGGCGTCGAGACCGGGCGCGCGCGCCAGCCGCACCGTGCCGTTCGTGCCGAGCGCCGATCGGGCGATCGACACCCCGTCGTCGTGCTCGATCAGGCCGAGAGCATCCGCCTGCGGGCCGCGGGCCGCCTCTTCCGGGGTGCGCACGCGCGCCACGAGCACACGCTCCGCCTGCAGGCATCCGACCACCGTCTCGAGCGGCAGCGATCCCACCCGAGCGGCCAGGATGCGCTCGAGCTCGTCGCGCCCTTCCACGCGGGCCCGGTTGCCCGCCCACTCCGGCCCGCCGAGCACGGCGCCCAGGTCGAGCGCCGCCACGAGACGCGCGAACATCGCGTCGTTGGTCGCGCCGAGCACGACATGACCATCGGATGCCGCGAACGCGCGGTACGGCACGATCGACGGGTGCGAACTGCCCCACGGCTTCGACGGGGGTCCGCCGGCCGAGGTCGCGGCGATCACCGTGCCCAGCGAACTGAGCGCGGTCGCGAACAGCGAGAACTCCAGCCGACGGCCGACACCGGTGCGCCCGCGTTCGAGAAGAGCGGCGAGCACGCCGTTGATCATCGACATCCCGGTCGCGATGTCGACCATCGCCACCCCGGAGCGCACGGGATCGGCACCCTCGTACCCGGTCACGTGCATGAGCCCGGACTCGGCCTCCACCGTCACGGCGGTGCCCGGTCCGGCCGCGAGCGGGCCCTCCTGCGAGAAGCCGCTGATCGAGGCGTAGACCAGTCGCGGGAACCGTTCGCGCATCGCGTCGGCACCGATCCCCAGTCGGTCGGCGACCCCCGGACGGAAACTCTCGACCACGACATCCGCCGTGCCGATCAGCTCGTGCGCCGTTTCGCGATCGGCGGGGTCGGCGAGATCGAGCGCGATGCTGCGCTTGCCGCGGTTGATCGCGTGGAAGTACGCGCTCGCGCCGTGCACGAACGGAGGCCCCCAGTGCCGGGTCTCGTCGCCGATGCCCGGCTGCTCGACCTTGATCACGTCGGTGCCGAGTTCGGCGAGGGTCATGGTCGCGTACGGTCCGGCGAGCAGCCGGGTGAAGTCGATCACGCGCACGCCCTCGAGCGGCCGGAAATCTCCGTCAGTCATCGTCGCCCCTTCGCTCCCGAGCGAGGTTATCGACGAGCGGATGCCGTCGGCGATGGGTGCTGCGCACACCGAACGGGGCGCGGGGTGGGCCCTTCGACAGGCTCAGGGACCCGGTTCCCGGGCAGGAACCGATTCCTGGGTCGCTGAGCCTGTCGAAGCGTCGCAGGAATCCCCACCACCCTCAGCGCACGAACACCCGCTCGCCGCGGATCCAGGTCTCGGCCACGCGCACGGCGGCGATCTCGTCGTCGGGCACCGTGAAGACGTCGCGGTCGAGCACGGCGAAGCTGCCGTCGAGCCCCGGCGCGAGGCGCCCGACACCCTCCAGCGGCGACAGCGAGGCCGCCCGCGAGGTGTACAGCAGCAGCGCCTGCGGCACGGTGATCGCCGCCTCGGCGCCGAACTCGATGCCGTTGTAGGTACGGCGCCGCACGGCGGCCTCGACCGAGAGCATCACGTCGTCGGCGCCGCTCCACGCGGTGGCCGGCCGGTCCGACGACAGCGCCAACGGCTCGAGCCCCGCGTACAGGCGCGCGATCGGGTAGGCATCCGGCACCTGCTCGACGCGCAGCGCCTTCTCGTACCCGTCGTACTCGGCGAAGAAGAACACCGTGTGCGTGGCGATGCCGAACGACATCCGACCCGCTCCCAGTCGCGCGAGATACGCGTCGCTCACGATCGTCGCGTGCTCGATGCGCACCGAGGGGATGCCGTCGAGCCACGGCTCCTGATCCTCGAACAGCTCCACGACGCGGTCGAGCGCCCGGTCGCCCATCGCGTGCACGGCGAGCTGCACGCCGTTGCGGCGCGCCCAGTCGCCGGCCGCGAGCACGTCGGCGTCGTCGACGAGACGCAGGCCGTGGTCGCAGGAGTCGGGGTAGGCTTCGTGCACCCAGGCGGTGCGGTTGGAGTACGCGCCGTCGAGCACGACCTTCACGCCCGCGATGCGGATCGGCCCGGTGCGGTCGTCGTCGGTCAACTCCCCGAGGGGCGCCTCCGGGTCCCACCCCGGATACAGCGCGACGCGGGTGCGCAGGCCTCGCTGGGCAGCGGCGCGGAAGGTCTCGAGCGGGCGATCGATGCGCGACGACAGCAGGTCGCAGACCGCCACGATGCCGCGCGATGCGAGCTCGTCGCCGATCGCCACGATCGCATCGATCTGCTCGTCGCGGCTCGGCGCCGGGATGAAGGCTGCCACCACGTTGACCGCCGCGATCTCGGTGAGCACCCCGTTCGGGTTGCCGTCGGCGTCGCGTTCGAACCGGGCACCCTCGGGGTCGACCGTCGTGGAGGTGATGCCGGCGATCTCGAGCGCGCGGGTGTTGCAGACGGCCGAGTGCGCGTCGCAGCGCCAGACCAGCACCGGGCGATCGGTGGCGATGCGGTCGAGGTCGGCGGCCGTCGGCATCCGCCCCTCCGGGAATTTGGTGTCGTCGAATCCGCGCCCCAGCACCCAGGCATCTGCCCCGCTGATCGTCGCGGCGTGCGCGTCGAGCACGCGCACGAGGTCGTCGGCGCTGAGCACGGCGGGCGGGAAGCACTCCGCCGCCGCCGCGGTTCCGGCGAGCAGGGCGGGGTGCGTGTGGCTGTCGAGCAGTCCGGGCAGCACGGTGCGGCCGCCGAGGTCGACGGCGTCCGCATCGCTCACGTCCGCCGCATCGCCGACCCAGTCGACGATCCCGTCGACGACGCGGAACGCCGAGGCGAACGCGGTCTCGCTCTCGCCCGTGAAGACACGGCCGTTGGTGAAAGTGGTCATCACAGCTCCCGGTGGGTGAAGCGGCCGCCGAGCAGGGTGGCGGCGACGGGCATGGACCGCAGTTCGTCGCGGTCGCTCGCGTAGGGGTCGCGGTCGCCGATCACGAGGTCGGCGGGCTGCCCGACGGCGAACGAGGTGCGAACGGATGCCGCGAGCGCCACGTCGAGCGGAAGACGCTGCTCGGGGTGCCAGGCGTCGCGGTCGCCGCGGCTGCGCGCGGTGGCCGCGCTGAGCGAGATCCACGGGTCGAGCGGGGCGACCGGGGCATCCGATCCCAGGCGCAGGGTCGCGCCCGAGCGGTGCAGCGAACCGAACGCGAAGGCGCGACCGGTGCGGCCCGCCCAGTGGTGGTCGGCGACGTCGCGGTCGTCCATGGCGTGCTCGGGCTGCACGCTGGCGATCAGGCCGAGCGCGGCGAAGCGGGCGAAGTCGTCGTCGCGCACGAGCTGGGCGTGCTCGATCACGCCCTTCATGTCGAGGGCCTGGAAGGTGTCGAGCACCTCGGTGTTCGCGCGGTCGCCGATCGCGTGCACGGCGGCCTCGATGCCGGCGCCGCGGGCGCGTTCGAGCAGGCGGCGCAGTTCCGGGATCGGCACGCTCTCCATGCCGCAGGCGTGCGGGTGACCGGGGTCCATGCCGGGGTACGGGTCCCAGCACCAGGCGGTGCGGGTGTTCAGCGAGCCGTCGACGACGACCTTGAGCCGGCCGAAGGTGACCAGACCCGCCTCGTCGACGATGTCGCCGGTACGCACGCCCGTGGCGATCACCTGCTCGAGCAGGTCGGGCCACACCGCGATGTCGGTGCGCAGGCTCGTGAGCCCGCCCGCCGTGCGCGCCGACCACTCGGCGATGTTGTCGGTCTTCTCGTACTCGACGATGCCCACGACGCCGCGGGCGGCGGCGGCCGACGCGGCATCCGCATAGGCGTCCGCCGGCAGCTGCGCGGCCTCGTCGAAATCGTGCAGGATGCCGATCCACGGCCCCTCGCGCAGCAGGCCCGTCTCGTCGAGCTCGACACCCAGGCGCGCGGCCGCGGCACGGTTCATCCAGCCGCAGTGCAGATCGCCGCTCACGAGCACGACCGGGATGTCACTGACCGTGGCCTCGAGGGCCGCGAGCGAGGCGGGCACGGGCCACAGCCCGTCGCGGAATCCGTAGCCCATCAGCATCCCGTCGCTCAGCGGGGCGCCCTCGGCGCGCGCCCGCCGCACGATGTCGAGCACGTCGTCGGCGGTGCGGGTCTCGGTGAGGTCGAGGCGCCGGCGACGGATCACGTGCTGCGTGAAGTGCACGTGCGCGTCCCAGAACCCCGGGCCGATCCAGCGACCGCCCGCGTCGACGACCTCGCCCGCGGGCGCGACCGTTCCGGCGGGGGCGATCTCGGCGATCACTCCGTCGCGCACGAGCACGTCGACCGGCTCACCGCCGTCGTACGGGCGCACGTCCCGCAGGGTGAGGGACTCGGTCATGCTGCTCCTCTCGGCGCGCGGTGCGCGCGGGGATGGTCGGGGTCGGCGGGTGCGGGCGCCGGTCAGGCGACGGGGACGGGCGAGGTCGCGAACCCGAAGAGGTCCTTCGGGT
>NZ_JBQEPJ010000004.1:0-350792 GCF_052045715.1 Microbacterium sp. 22179
GGCACGACCGGCACCGGCACCACCCCGGGCGCCCCCACCACCGGCAGCACCACCACCGGTGACGACGGCATCCTCGGCGGTAGCCAGGTCACTGCCCCGATCACCGCACCCATCGGCATCACCGGCAACGCCATCTCCCTCACCGGAGACAGCGACGTCAGTGGCACCGAAGGCACCGGCACCACCCCGGGCGCCCCCACCACCGGCAGCACCACCACCGGAGACGACGGCATCCTCGGCGGTAGCCAGGTCACCGCCCCCGTCACCGCACCCATCGGCATCACCGGCAACGCCATCTTCCTCACCGGAGACAGCGACGTCACCGGCACGACCGGCACCGGCACCACCCCGGGCGCCCCCACCACCGGCAGCACCACCAGCGGAGACGACGGCATCCTCGGCGGCACGCAGATCGGCCTTCCGATCACGCTGCCGGTGACGATCGGCGACAACGCGATCTCGGTGATCGGTGACAGCACGGTGACGACGCCGACCGGCACGGACCCGGGAACCGATCCTGGGACCGACCCCGGCACCGACCCGGGCACGGACCCCGGCACGGATCCTGGCACCGACCCCGGCACGGATCCGGGAACCGACCCCGGTGCGACGCCGGGTACGGACGCAGGAGTCGGACCGAGCTCGGGCGGCACGATGGCCGCGGGCATGGCGACCTCGTCCGGAGGAGCTGACGCCCTCGCCACCACGGGTGGCGCCGCGTCGCTCGCCCCGGTGTTCGTCGCCGTTCTCCTGCTCCTGACGGGAGCGGGCCTGCTGCGCCGCCGCACGGCGTAACGCGGACCCCGGTGGTCCGGCGCCCTGGAGGGAGGAGGCGCCGTACCACCGGAGCGCCGCGTCGCCGAGGGAGCGACGAGTTGCCCCCGGGTCCCCAGCCCGGCGTCGACCTCTGACGCGGCTGCAAGGGCGGATGCCCCGTGCCCCCAGCGCGGGGCATCCGTCGAGCCCGTTCACAACTCCGGAGACGGAGCAGGCATTGAAGCCCGCGGGCGCGTATCGACCGCATCCGATCGAAATCTCCGGAGTTGTGAACCGTGGCGACCCCTGCCCACCCCCGACGGTTCGCTCGGAACCATCGCCGCGCGCCATAGACTCCAGGCGGAAGACGTCTCCGCGACGGTTGCGGACAGGAATGGGGCAGGTGGTGAACGATGGTGGACGACCGGCAGATTCGCCGCGGCACCCTGCGCGGGGCGCGCACCTTCACCGTCCCGACCGACGCCGTGCCGATGGTCCTTCGCGCACTGGACCGCGCGATTCCCGCCGCACATTTCCGCGCTCGCTCGGTCGACACGGCGACGGGTGCAGTGCGCTACTACCGACGGGGATCTCTCGCAGCCGATGTGCTGTTCGGAGGGACCGGGCTCTCGCTCGTCACGCGCCGCATCGGATCGCTATCCGCGCTCGGCGTTGTCGTGGTCTGGGCGGGCGAGCAGGATGCTGCCACGACTCGGGTCATCGTCTCGCTCGTGCGCGGACACGAGGTGGGAGCGGAGTTCGTCTCGGCGGTCGACGAGGCCGTCGGCGCGCTGCAGCATCTCGGTCTGCTCCTCGGTGACGGCGGATGGTCGCGGGCGGTGGACGTCGACCCGGGACTGCCCGTGCACCCGTCCCGCGCCGCCGAGCTCGGCCTCCGTTGACGGAACCGACCCTTCACAGCTCCTCCCGCACGTGCACTAACTCAGGAAATCCCTCACCGAACTCCCCCGAATCAGCCCGAAACCACCCCCAGACCCGCGCTTTTCCTGAGTTAGTGCACACCCCACCCACACCCACCCCCGAGAAACGCCGAACGCCCCCTGTCCCGAAGGACAGAGGGCGTTCGCACTTCGACGGGCTCAGTGACCCAGCGAAGACGGAATTACTTCGCGGCGACGACCTGCAGCGTGATGACTGCGGTCACGTCGTCGTGCAGACGAACCGTGGCCTCGTGGTCACCGGTCGACTTGATCGGCGAGGTGATGTGCACCTTGCGCTTGTCGATCGAGCCGAGGCCCGCAGCGGCGACGGCGTCTGCGACGTGCTCGGTCTTGACCGAGCCGAAGAGACGACCAGCGGCGCCGGCCTTGACGGCCAGACGGACCTTGGTGCCCTCGAGGGCGTTCTTCAGTGCGACAGCGTCGTCACGATCGTGGATCGCGCGTGCCTGACGCGCGGCCTGGATCGATGCGACCTGCTTTTCGCCACCACGGGTCCACGCCGTAGCGAAGCCCTGGGGGATGAGGTAGTTACGGGCGTACCCGTTCTTGACCTCGACCACGTCACCAGCGCTACCCAGCCCGGCGACCTCGTTCGTGAGAATCAGCTTTGCCATCTCGATACCCCTTACCGGCCGGCGCCAGCGTAGGGCAGGAGCGCCATTTCGCGCGCGTTCTTGATCGCCGTGGCGATCAGACGCTGCTCCTGCACCGAGACACCGGTGATACGACGGGCACGGATCTTGCCGCGCTCCGAGACGAACTTGCGAAGGGTGGCGACATCCTTGTAATCGATGACTCCGACCCGGATCGACTTCGCGGGAGCGGTGGGCTTGCCACCCTTCCGCGGCTTGCGGCGGTCGCCGCTCGACTTTCCAGCCATGGTTTTTCCTTAGTTGAGAGCGGCCCTTCGACAAGCTCAGGGACCCACGCGGGTCACGAGCTCAGGGCCAGAGAATTAGAACGGGGTGTCGTCGCCGAAGCTGCCCGGAGTGCTCCAGGCGTCGGCGCTGGTCGACGAGCCGGGGGTAGACCACGGCTCCTCCGACACCTGCTGCTGCTGTGCGGGGCGAGACTGTCCTCCGCCGCCACCGCCGTTCGAGGCCGCACGGGTGACCTGCGCGGTCGCGTAACGGAGCGAGGGGCCGATCTCGTCGACCTCCAGCTCGATCGCGGTGCGCTGGTTGCCCTCGCGGTCCTGGTAGGAGCGCTGACGCAGACGGCCCTGCGCGATGACGCGCATGCCCTTCGTCAGCGAACCTGCCACGTGCTCGGCGAACTCGCGCCAGACGGATGCGCGGAGGAACAGCGCTTCGCCGTCCTTCCACTCATTCGCGGCACGGTCGAAGTTCCGAGGCGTCGATGCGATGGTGAAGTTCGCCACCGGCAGCCCGTTCTGCGTGTACCGCAGCTCGGGGTCGGCCGTGAGGTTTCCCACAACGGTGATGACGGTTTCGCCGGCCATGGGACTTAGGCCTTCGCAGCCTTGGCGGCCTTGCGAGCAGCCTTCTCTTCGGAGCGCTTGGCTTCCGAAGCGACCATCGCCTGAGCCTCTTCCGAGCGGAGGACCTTGGTGCGCATGATCTGCTCGTTCAGCTTGAGCTGACGGTCGAGCTCCTGCGTGGCCTCGCTGGTAGCGGTGAAGTTGACGACGGCGTAGATGCCCTCGTTCTTCTTCTGGATCTCGTAGGCCAGACGGCGCTTACCCCAGATGTCGACCTTGTCAATCGAGCCACCATCGTTGGTGATGACCTTCAGGAACTTGTCGAGCGTAGGTGCGACCTGGCGCTCGTCGATCTCGGGGGTCAGAATGACCATGAGTTCGTACTGGTGCGTCACTTACCCACCTCCTTCGGACTAGAACGGCTTCCGAGGATTTCTCGAAAGCAGGAGGGTGTGTGAACGTGCCTGCCAGAAGGCAGACAACCTGGACAGTCTAGCGGACGCAACCCTGAGCTTCCACCACGCGTGACGCTCGCCCTTTGGCATGCTTGTCTGCGGTGGCCGGTGACCGTCATCGGCCACGTGAAGGGGGGACGCCATGCGCGTCAACATGTGGAAGGCCGGAGCCATCGTCGCCGCCGCGATCCTGCTGGCAGGATGCTCGGCACCGAGCGGAAATGGCAACGAGAGCAAGCCCAGCAGCACGAGCAGCGCCTCGTCGTCGGAGGAGACGTCGACGGCATCCGACTGCCCCGAGCTGAAGGAGGGCGAGACGATCGACGTCGCCGACCTCAGCACCTGCTCGGCTGACCGGATGAAGGAATCCGCCGGTTATGCGGCCACGTCGACCACCATGGGAATGGTCTCGACCGCGCGCTACGACTCGGCCAACGACGCCACCGAGGTCATCTCCGACATGGGCTCGATGATCATCATCGGCGACGACACCTGGGTGAAGAGCCCGACCAGCGAGTGGCAGGCCGCTGACCCGAACGCCAGCGACCCCGTGATCGCGGCGCTCAGCACGGCCGCGCAGAACGCCGCGTCGCTCGATCCCGCGACGGCGGCCGCCGCTCTCTCGGGCGAGTTCACCGTGACCGGCACCGGCGAGCGCCTCGGCCAGAAGGTCTACCTCGTCACCGGCACCGCTGAGACGCAGGGAGTCGAGGTCGACGCGACCTTCGAGGTCACCGCGGACTACATCATGCTCGCGACCTCGACGAAGACCGAGGTGCAGGGTCAGGCGATCGAGTCGGTCCTCGAGATCACCGACTGGGACGTGAAGCAGGACATCGTCGCCCCGATCTGATCGGCGACGAGGAAGGGCCCGGCATCCACCACGGATGCCGGGCCCTTCTGCGTCGCGTCAGTTCAGGACGGGCGGGATCTCCGACCACACCTCGCGGTCCTCGGTCGACGGGGCGTCGGGGATGCGGCCGGCCCCGTCGGGCTCGGGGATCGCCGCGAGCAGCGCCTGGGTGTACGGATGCTGGGGCGCGGCCCAGAGACGATCGGTCGGACCCGACTCGAGCACGCGCCCGGAGTACATGACGAACGTGCGGTCGGCGATGCGCCGCACGACGGCGAGGTCGTGCGAGATGAACAGCATCCCCGCGCCGGACTCCGCGACGAGGTCGCGCATGAGGCCGGCGACGCTGGTCTGGGTCGACGCATCGAGGGCCGAGATCGGCTCGTCGGCGACGAGCAGCGAGGGCCGGGCGGCGAGCGCCCGGGCGATCGCGATGCGCTGCTTCTGCCCGCCCGAGAACTGGTGCGGGAAGCGCGAAGCGACCGAGGTCGGCAGGCCGACGCGCTCGAGCCATTCCTCGACGGTGGATCCGGCGGCACCGCGCGCTCGGGCGGTGGCGATGCCGTCGGAGATCTGGTCGCCCACCCGCCGGCGCGGGTTGAGCGAGGTCGACGGGTCCTGGAAGACCATCTGGATGCCGGTGAGGGCGATCGAGCGTCGACGGATGCCGAGGGGCGAGACCGGTGCGCCGTTGAACAGCACCGTCCCTCCCGCGGTCTTCTCGATGCCGACGACGGCGCGAGCGAAGCTCGACTTGCCGCTGCCGGACTCGCCCACGAGGGCGACGGTCTCGCCCGCGGCGACGGTCATCGACACCCCGTTCACGGCGATCACGGGCGGGTTGCCCGGGTAGCGCACGACCATGTCCTGCGCGTCGAGGACGGAGACCTCACTCATCAGCGTCCTCCTCGATGCGGGAACCGGGCAGTGCGGCGAGCAGCATCCGCGTGTACTCGTGCTGCGGGTCGCGGAACAGCGTCTCGCGATCGGCCTTCTCGACGATCAGGCCGTCTTTCATGACGGCGACCTCGTCGGCGATCGCGCTCATCACGCCGAGGTCGTGGGTCACGAGCAGCACGGCGAGCCGGCGCTCGATGGCGAGGTCGCGCAGCAGCTGCAGGATGCCGGCCTGCACCGTGACGTCGAGCGCGGTGGTCGGCTCGTCGGCGAGCAGCACGTCGGGGTCGCAGGCCAGGGCGCATGCGATCGCGATGCGCTGGCGCTGACCTCCCGAGAACTGGTGCGGGTAGCGCTTCAGCGCCTCGGCGGGGTTCGGCACCTGCACGGTCTGCAGCAGTTCGACGGCCTTCTCGCGGGCCGCCGCACCGCGAAGGCCGAGGTGCACGCGCATGTGGTCGGTGAGCTGGCGGCCGACGGGCAGCTGCGGGTGCAGCGATGCCGAGGGGTCCTGGAACACCATCGCGATGCGCTTGCCGCGCACGCGGTTCATCGCCCGACGCGTGAGCCCGACGAGCTCCTCGCCCGCGAGGGTGATCGATCCGCCGGTCTTCGCCTGCCGGGGCAGCAGTCCGAGCACGGCGAGCGAGGTGAGGGTCTTGCCCGAGCCGGACTCGCCGGCGAGACCGTGGATGCGGCCCGCCTCGAGGTCGAGAGAGACGCCCTTCACGAGCGGGCGGCCGATGTCGATCGTCAGGTCGCGGATGCTCAGCGCGGTCATGCGGGCACCCCCGCGGCATCCGTCTTCTCGGCCTGCTTCTCGTGCGTCACTTCGGCCGTCGGGTCGAGGATGTCGCGCATCGCGTCACCGAGGAAGTTGAACGCCAGCACGACCGTGAGGATCGCGAGACCCGGGAAGACCCCGAGCCACCAGGCGTCGAAGTTCTGCATGGCCGACGAGATCATCGAACCCCATTCCGCCGTGGGCGGCTGCGCGCCGAGGCCGAGGAACGACAGCCCCGACAGCAGCAGGATGGCGGCACCGATGTCGAGCGTCGCGAGCACCAGCACGGGGCCGGCGATGTTGGGCAGGATGTCGACGAACAGCGTGCGCAGCGGCGAGTGGCCGAGCAGGCGGCCGGCGATGACGTAGTTCTGCCCGCGGAGGCCGAGCACGATGCTGCGGGTCACACGCGAGTACTGCGGCCACGAGACGACGATGGCCGCGATCACCGCGTTGAACAGCGACGGTCCGAGGGATGCCGCGACCACCATCGCGAGGATCACCGTCGGGAACGCCATGAAGAGGTCGGTGATGCGCATGAGCGTTTCGTCGACCCAGCCGCCGAAGTATCCGGCGAGCGCACCGATGAGGGTGCCGATGATCATGGCGGCGACGACGAGCATGAGCGCGAGCGGCAGGCTCACGGTCGCACCCGTCATGAGTCGCGAGAAGATGTCGCGGCCGTTGCCGTCGGTGCCGAGCAGGGTCTCGACTCCGGGCTCCTGCAGGCGCGGGAAGATCTGCGCGTTGGGGCCGTAGGGCACCCACCACTGCGCGGTGAAGGCGACGATCACCCAGGCACCGGCGATGACGGTGCCGATGATGCCGAGGGGCGTGCGCCAGGCGCGCGGCCAGCGGAAGCGGAACCGCCAGGGCCCGGATGCGGCGTCGATGCGGCTCATGCGATCCTCACTCTCGGGTCGAGGACGCCGTAGAGCATGTCGACGACGAAGTTGATGAGGAGATAGATGAACCCGACCACGAGGCCGACGCCCATGATGCCGGGCAGGTCGAGGTTCGCGGCGGAGTTGTAGGCGTAGGTGCCCAGGCCCGGCCACGCGAAGACCGACTCGACGAGCACGGTGCCCGAGAGCAGGGTTCCGAAGGCGACGCCGACGACGGTGAGGATCGGGAGGGATGCTCCCCGCAGCACGTAGTCGAGGATGACGCGCATCGCGGGGAGGCCCTTGGCGCGGGCGGCGCGCACGTAGTCGCTGCCGAGCACCTCGAGCACCGAGGTGCGGATGAAGCGGGTGAGCAGACCGATCGTCACGAGCGACAGCACCATGACCGGCAGGGCGAGGTGTGCGAGGGCGTCGAAGTAGCCGACGGCGTCGCCGTTGAGCAGGTAGTCGACCGTGTAAAGACCCGTTACGCGCGGCGGCGGGGTGATTGACGGCGAGATGCGGCCCGACCCGGGGGCGATGCGCAGCTCGAGGAAGAAGACGTAGAAGCTGACCAGCGCGAGCCAGAAGGTCGGCACGCTGAGGCCGACGAGCGTGACGACGCGGATGACCTGGTCGGTCACGAGTCCGCGGCGGTACGCGGCGAGCGTGCCGAGCACGATGCTGACGACGAGACTCAGGATGATCGCGCCGATGGCGATCTCGATCGTCGCCGGCACGGCGGTGGAGAGGTCGCTGGTGACCGCACGGCCGGTCACCAGCGACGTCCCGAGGTCCCCGCGGAGCAGGTTCCCCATATAGATGAAGTACTGCACGATCAACGGCTGATCGAGTCCGTGCTCCCGGATGAACGCCTCTCGCGTCGCCGGGTTCTGCGATGCGCCCTCACCGAGCGCGGCCGAGACCGGGTCTCCCGGCACCAGGTTGGTGAGCAGGAACGTGACGATCGTCACGCCCACCAACAGGAGCAGGGAGGTGCCGGCCCGCCGCAGCAGGTATCCGATCAGGGGAGACCGACGCCTGCGCGCCTGTCTCTGCACCGCCACCGTTGTCATGCGTCGTTATCCGTTCAGCCGGCCGGGGTGATCTCGGCGATGTCCATCTCCCACACCGAGTTGTACACGGCGCCCGAGACGGCGGATGCCGAGGCGATGTTGCGACCCGGAACGATGAGCGGCACGAACGGACCCTCGGCCTGCATGGCCTCGGCGAACTCGGTGAACAGGGCGGTGCGCTCGTCGGCATCCGTCGCACTGGCCGCGTTCGCGGCGATCTCGGCGATCTCCGGGTTCGCCTCGGCTGCCCAGCCGGCACGGAGGCCGACCTTCAGGCCCGGGCCGAACGGCAGGAAGTTCGCGGAGTCCGCGTAGTCCGGACCCCAGAACCACAGGCCGAAGCCCTCGGTGCCGTTGACGTAGGCGTCGAGCTCGGTGGCGAACGGCGCCGGGGCGAGCTCCACCGCGATGCCGGCATCCTCGAGCTGCGCCTGGATGCGCTCGGCGAGCGGGGTGAACTCCACGCCGCCGACCGGGTAGTCGTTCGGGAACTGCAGCTTCAGGGTCTGGCCCGTGTAGCCGGCCTCGGCGAGAGCGGCCTTCGCCGCGTCGAGGTCCTGCGAGACGCCGCCGTCGAGCGAGCCCTCGAATCCGGGCGGGATGACGCCGGTCGCCTGCACCGCGCCGGCGCCGGCCAGCTCGAGCAGCGCGTCGTAGTCGAGCGCGTAGCGGATCGCCTCGGCGATCTTGACGTTCGCGAGGTCGCCTCCCGCCTCGCCCTGGTTGAGCAGCAGGAAGATCGTCTGGCCCGAGGGCACGGAGTCGACCGTGAGGTCGTCGCCGAGGCCCGCGACCTGGTCGCCGTTCAGGTCCATCGCGACCATCGAGTCGCCGCCCTTGAGGTTGGCGAGCTGCGTGGCGCTCTCCGAGACGTTGCGCACGACGACACGGTCGTAGGCCGACTCCTCGTCGCCGTTGTACTCGTCGTTCTTGGTGAGCACGACCTGCGACGAGAGGTCGAGGGTGTCGAGCACGAACGGACCGGAGCCCGCCGACTCGCCGTCGAGGAAACTCTGCGCGCTGTCGGAGCCGTCGGTCGCGCCGCCGTTCTCGATCACGACGTCGGAGTTGACGATGCCGAGCGCCGGGTTCGCGAGGATCGCGGGCAGCTGCAGCAGCGGGGTCTCGGAGGTGAAGGTGATCGTCTTGTCGTCGACCTCGGTGATCGTGATGCCGGCGAGCAGGAAGTTGGGCTTGGCGTCCTCCATGCCCTGGATGCGCTGCAGCGAGAAGACGACGTCCTTCGCCTCGATCGGGGTGCCGTCGGAGAAGACGCGGTCGCCCTCGAGCGTGAACGTGAACTCGGTCGCGGCGTCGTTCTGCTCCCAGGACGCGAGTCCGGGAACCGGCGTCGAGACGTCGGAGCCCTCGAAGTCGACGAGGGTCTCGTAGATCGCCTTGGCGATCATGTTGCCGGTCGGGTCGTAGGTGTGACCCGGGTCGGTCGTCTCGATCGAGAACGCGGTGTCGATGACCAGCGAGCCGGAGCCCGACGAGTCATCGCCGTTGTTGGCGGAGTTTCCTCCCGAGCAACCGGCGAGCGCGAGGAGCGCGACCGCTCCGAACGCGAGCGCAGGCAGAGTGCGGCGTGACGACATGTGAGCCTCCAAGGGCGAGGAGTACATTCGGGTGTCGGCCGCCACTGGTGTGGACGACCGTGGATCAGATTCGCATCATATGCGACGATGTGTCCAGCAAGTGTCGGGGTGACCGACACGGTCTGTCCAGATCATCAACCGTGGGGAGCAATATGTCCAGCAAGGATGCTGAAGCATCGAAGCATTCTGGACGAAGTGCCACCGGGTTGGACGAGATCGCGTACAAGATTCTCGAAGTGCTCCGTGATAACGGTCGCATCTCGATCGCCGCACTCGCCGACAGGGTGGGGATCTCCCGCGCCAGCGCTTATTCGCGAGTCGAATCATTGGTGAGCGACGGCGTGATCACGGGCTTCAGCGCCCGGGTCGATCAGGCCAAGGCGGGTCTCTCCATCGGCGCCCTCGTCTTCGTCACGGTGCTGCCGCAGGCCTGGGCATCCTTCCGTGATCGCGTGAGCGAGATGCCCGACGTCGAATGGTGCGCGATCACGACCGGCGAGCACGATGCCATGCTGCTCATCCGCGCCGTCGACGTCAGCGGCGTGCACGAGTTCTCGACCGGGGTGATCGCGCAGCTGCCCGAGGTGCGCACCGTCGTCAGCGTCGTGGTGCTCGACGAGGTCATCCGTCGGCCCTACCTGCTGCCCTCCGACATCCCCGAGCGTCACGCCGAGATCCCCCTGGGCATGACGCGCTGGACGCCGGCATCCCCCGGACGCGACGCGCTACCGCCCCGCTGATCCGCCGACTCCGTCGCCCCGCTGACTCCGCTGAGGGGTCAAGACACGCCGCGACTCGGCATCCGCTTACGGCGTGTTGTGACCCCTCACGGGGTCGCTGACCCGGTCAGGCGGGGATCTCCTCGCACACGCTCAGCTGCGGCAGGCCGTGCATCTCGTAGTGCTCGACAAGGCGGATGAGTCCGTCGTCGGTGAGCTCGAGCTCGCTCTCCCCGTCGCCCGTGACGACCTGGCCGTCGGCCACGAGCACGTGCACGAACGACACCCAGATCGTGTCGGCGGTGCGGGTTCCCACGAACTTGCCGAAGGTCACCGTGTCGCCGGTGTACCCGCCCCAGATCGCACCGTCCTTCTCGAAATACTCGAAGATGCTCGGCGCCTCGGGGTCGACCGCCGAGGTCGTGGACGAGATCATCCGGAAGCGGCGGCCATCGAGCGAGGGAAGGGTTGCAGTCGCAGTCACCCTTCGATTATGGCGGGCGCGGGGGCCCGCCGGATCAACGGTAGATCTCTCGTCGATGCCCGGCCGACACCACGACGACCGTGAGTACCGCATCCTCGATGCGGTAGATCACCCGGTAGTCGCCACTGCGCACCCGCCATTCCGGACGCGCGGTCAAACGCTTCGCAGCAGGCGGCCTCGGATCCTCGGCCAGCAGCTCGATCACGGCTTGCACTCGACGCTTCGCCTCTGGCGGCAACTTCTTGATCTCCCGAAATGCCGCCGGTAGGAACTGGATCTCGTACGTCACAGGCCGAGCTCGCGCTTGACCTCGTCCCACGGAATCGGAGTTTCGTCCAGCCTCTGCGTCTCTTCCCACGCGGCGTCGACCGCACGGATATCGGCGAGTTCTTCGGCATCCTCGAGGAGCTGCGCGAGTTGCGCGGGATCGACCACCGCTGCGACCGGGCGGTGCCGTCTCGTGAGATAGACGGGGGCCGTGCGCGCCTCGTCGACGATCGAGGCCAGTCGGCCTCGCGCTTCGGTGATGGCGATCTCACTCATACGACTATTGTCGCACGACAACGTACAGAAAAGCACTGAAACGTACAGAAAAGAGCAGTACGTCCGTGAACTCACGCCCGGGTACCGTGGTCGCATGGAGTGGATCGCGAACCCGACCGTCGGCGACTGGCTGCGGGCGCGGCTCGACACTCGCACGGGCACCATGCACGCCGCCGTTCCGCAGGGGTTCGAGGCCTATGCGCGCGTGTTCCATCCGGGCTTCACCCGGTCACTCCCCGGTCGGGCGGTCCCTGCTCCCGAGGAGTGGGAACGGATGCCGAACGCCGAGCGCGAGCGCCTGCAGGGCGAGTTCGTCGACGCCGAGGTCACCTGGGCCGAGACCGCTGCGGCGTTCGGCACGACGATGCATGCCCTCGCGCAGTGGCATCGCCTCGTGCGCACTCCGCTGGCCGGCGACTGGCGCACACGCATCGCCCCGGACGGCCGCGAGTTCGACGCCCCGACCGAGGGCGAGCTCGATCCGTCGCTCCTGCCCGTGGTGGCAGACGTGCTCGCCGCGCACACCTCGACCCCGGATGCCGGGTTCGCAGCGCTCTGGGAGGGATGGGGCAACCTCGTGGGCCACCTCGGCATGCCCGCGAATCCGGGCCTGTTCGGTCCGTCCGGAGGCGACGACCCGCACCACCAGGCGATGCTCGGACGCAGCACGCACGATCCGTTCAACAACGTCTTCCGCAAGCCGACCTGGCAAGAGGGTCTGCTCCCCCGCGAGGTCTCCGAAGGACCGAGGCTGGAGTTGCCCGACCGTGCCCACGTGCTCTTCTCCGCGGGGCCGCGCGCGTTCGCCGACCCGGACTGGGTGCTCGACGCGCCGTGGCGCGACCGCCCGTCCGAACAGGACGGCTTCCCCGCCTACGCGCAGAGTCCGAATCTGATCTGGCCCGAGGATCGGGCCTGGGTGATGGTCACCGAGATCGACGCCGACTCGACCGTCATCGCCGGGTCCGGCGACCTCATCCGCGCGCTGTGCGCCGACGACCGCATCGAGGCCCTCCCGCTGCGTGAGGGTTCTGCGCTGACCTGGGATTCCGACGAGGTGAATCGATGAGTTCGCCGCAGCATCCGGCATCCGCCTTCGACGCCCGCGCACTGACCGGCCCGGTCGATCCGCGGGCGGTCGGGGCGTTCACGGCCGACCTCAAGGCACGACGCGCTCCGGCCTCCGCCGGCACGATCGCCGGAGCGGTGATCGGCGTCATCGCGCTCGGATTCGTCGCTCTCGTGGGCGTCGTCGTGCTCGGCGGAGTCGTCACCAGCACCCTGCGCACGGGAGGATCGACGGGCGCCTCGATCTTCGCCGTGCTCCTCGTGCTCGCCCTCGGCGCCGCGGCCGTGATCACGTTCTTCACGGTGCGCGCCAACCGCATCCGCCGCTATCGGATCGGCATGTTCGCTCAGGCGAACGGCATGAGCTACACCGAGCGCATCGCGAACCCGCCGCTGCCGGGCATGATCTTCAGCCTCGGCTCGGGGCGGCTGGCGACCGACCTGGTGCGCGGAACGCAGCCGCGGTTCGTCGAGTTCGGCAACTACCAGTACACGGTCAAGCACGGCAAGAGCTCGACCACGTACCGCTGGGGCTACATCGCCGTGAAACTTGACGTGCCGCTGCCGAACATCGTGCTCGACGCGCTCGGCAACAACGGTTTCGGCTCGAACCTGCCGGCGTCGTTCCAGCGCGCGCAGCGCCTGTCGCTCGAGGGAGACTTCGACCGGCACTTCACGCTGTACTGCCCCGAGGGGTATGAGCAGGACGCCCTCTACCTCTTCACACCCGACATCATGGCGCGGTTCATCGACCATGCCGCCCAGCTCGATGTCGAGATCGTCGACGACTGGATGTTCCTCTACACGAGGCGCCAGGCGTCGACGCTCGACCCGGCGACGTGGGCCTGGTTGTTCGGCGTCGTCGGTGCGCTGATGACGAAGTTCGACCAGTGGGCGCGCTGGCGCGACGACCGCCTGCGTGCGCAGCATCGGCAGATATCGGATGCCGTCGCGCCGGGTGCCGCGGCATCCGCACCCCTGCCGTTCGCGCCGCCGGCCGGGCTGCTCACTCCCCCACCGGGCGTCGCCCCGCAGGGCCGACGACTGAAGCGCCGGGTGACGTGGATCCCGCTCGTCATCGTGATCCTCATCGGCGTCGCGTACGCGTTCATGTCGATGCGCTGACCCGGTCCGGCGGACGCCGGTATCGAGTGTGGGGGTGGGTGCCGTTCTGGGGACCAGCGCCCACCCCATCCCCCCTCGGGATCAGAAGAAGTTCGACTCTCCCTCTGCAGACGGCCTCTGCCGTCAACGCCTTCGCCTGCTGGGGACAAGCGGTATATCGGCGCTTGTGAAAATGGTATGCCGGGCCACGTTGCATTTCGTTGCATGATCGTTCAGTCTTTTCACCGTTGTCACGCGTCGCGTCGGAGGAACACCAGCGTTGCGGCTACGGCGGTCCATACCGTCGCGACTGTCAGCAGGGCGAGTCCGGCCAGCGGCAAGATCGATCCGTTCGCCACCACGGTGTACGACGCCTGACCAGCCGTCGTCGGCCAGTACGTTCCGACCACCTGGCCGATGATGCCCGGGATTCCCGGAGCAAGTGCCGGGATCAACAGCGCCACCGTCACGATGACCGCCAGAGCGCCGGAGGAGCTGCGCGTGATCGTGCCGAACGCGAGTCCGAGAACCGACGCGAGCACGAGGTATACGACGGCGCAGGCGAGGGCGCGCACGACGTCGGGGTCGCCCAGGGTGGCGGTCGGCCACCCGGCCGCAGCGAGCGTGGCCTGACTCGCACCGAACGCGGCGGCGACGGTCACGATGGCCGTGGGTACCGCGACCATCGCCACTACGGCGAGCTTGGCGAGGAGGAAGGTTCGTCGCCGGGGTACGAGTGTGAGCGTGGAGATGATCTGACCGCTCGCGTACTCGGCGGTGATCGCCTGCGACCCGAGCGCGGCGATCACGAGCTGCCCGACGAGGATTCCCTTGAAGCCCGCCGCAGTCGGATCGAAGGCGGCCGGAGCGACTGCTCCGTCACCGATGAGACCGGTGACGCCGACGAGGCTCACCAGGACGGTGACCACGGCGGTCGACGCCACCATCACCCAGGTGCTGCGGACGCTCCGGATCTTGATCCATTCGGAGATGACGATGTTCATATCAGGCGGCCTTCGGGTCGGTTGTCATTGCGAGGAACGCGTCTTCCAAGGAGTCGCGCACGAGGGTGAGTTCGGACACCTCGAACCCCCCGGCTGCGGCGATGCGGCCGACATCGTCCGACGTCGCACCCGAGACCGTCAGAGAGTCCGTGCGACCGTCTGCATCGACGGCGGCGGTCACCCCTGCACGTGCGAGCGCGTCGAGAAGGCCGTGGCGATCCGGTGCGCGAACCCGGACTCGCTCGCTCGTCTCGGCGGCGATGAGCTCGGGAACGCTCTGGTCGGCCAGCAGGCGTCCGCGGTGAATGACGATGAGATGATCGGCCGTCAGCTCCATCTCACTCATCAGGTGGCTGGAGAACAGCACGGTGCGGCCCTGCCCGGCGAGATCGCGCATCAGAGACCTCGCCCACCGGATGCCTTCAGGATCGAGCCCGTTGAGCGGCTCGTCGAAGATCACGATGCCGGGATCGCCGATGAGAGCCGTCGCGATTCCGAGACGCTGGCGCATCCCGAGGGAGAACTCGCCCGCGGCTCGATCGGCCACGGCATCCAAACCGACGAGTTCCAGCATCTCGCTCACACGACTCCGTGGCATACCCCCGGCACGCGCGACCGCCCGCAGATGATCGGCCGCCGTGCGTCGGGGATGGACGGCGCGCGCGTCGAGCATCGCGCCGATGACGCGCATCGGGTGACGGAGCTCTTCGAGACGACGGCCATCCACGGTCGCCGCGCCGCTGGTCGGCTTGTCGAGTCCGAGGAACATACGAAGTGTGGTCGACTTGCCGGCCCCGTTGGGCCCGAGAAAGCCCGTGACGATGCCCGCGGTCACGTCGAACGACAGGTCGTCCACGGCGACGGCGTGGCGATAGCGCTTGACGAGGGAGTGGGCCTGAAGTGATCCGCGTGAAGAGAGGGGCATGGATGTGACACTACACCGTGCAGTGTAGATATGCACTACACCGTGTAGGGTGATTCGGAAGCAAGGAGCAACCGATGACCGCCAGGGCACAGAAGCCGTTGCGACGCGGTCAGGAGCACAAGCGCTCCGACATCCTCGACGCGGCGCGCGAACTCTTCGTCGAGTCGGGTGCCGACCGTGTCAGCATGGATGCCGTCGCCGCTCGAGCGGGGGTCTCGAAGCGCACCGTCTACGACTACTACGGTGACAAGCGACGGCTCCTGCTCGACGTGATCGAGGACGCCGGCCAGGCGGCGCTCGACCGAGTGCAAGCGGTCATCGAGCGTCATCTCCCCGACGGCATCGACGATCCGGCCGAACTCGAGCTGGCTCTCCGAACCTTCGCCGTCGAGCTGGGAATCGCACAGTTCGGCTCGTCGAACTACATCGCTGCGGCGCGGCTGATCGCAGAGAACGAATCCGTGCTCCCCGAGCTCGAGGACCATCCCCTCGATGACGCGCACGCCGAGGCACTCGCGCGCCGCTTCGCGCATCTCGCCGAGCGCGGACTCCTCGACATGGACGATCCACGCCTCGCCGCCGATCATTTCTCGGCGCTGACGACACTGCGGGTGCTGAACGAGCCGATGCGTCGACGCGCAGACGCCGATCGCGTCCGCTCCCTGATGCTCGACGGGACGCGAGTCTTCCTTCGCGCCTACGCGCGGCCCAGCGGCGTCTCGCGATGAGGCCGCCGGCGCGAGTCGGTGTCGGCCTCACCCGCATCATCGTCGGGCTCTCCGTCATCACCGTGCTCGTGCACACCTATCTGCTGGGTATCAGCGCCGGGCGCACGAGCCTGATCGACTACTTCGGATACTTCACGAACCTCACGAGCCTGCTCACGAGCGCCCTGCTCCTCGCGTCGGGAGCGATCGCGCTGCGCGGTCGACGGCATCCGCTCTGGTTTTCGTACGCGCGCGGCGTCGCCGTCACCTGCATGCTGCTCGTGGCCGTGATCTACAACCTGATCGTGCCGGGAACCGGATCGGCGCCGGCGTGGGTGAGCGTGGTGCTGCACGCCGTCTTCCCGCTGCTCGTCGCGCTCGACTGGCTGCTGATCCGCGACCGCCCGGTGCTGGCCTGGCGACGCCTGTGGGTCGTCACGGTCTACCCGCTCGTGTGGATCGTCGTCGTGCTCATCCGCGGCGCGACCGACGGCTGGGTGCCGTACGGATTCCTCCTGCCGTCGCACGGCCCCGCCGTACTCGCGGCGCACGTCGCCGGTCTCCTCGCCGCCCTGCTCGCCCTCGGCGCACTGGTCTGGCTCGCGAGCCGCTTCCGTCTCGTCCGTCGCAAGCAACTGGGGCCCTGAGCCCGTCGAAGCTGTGCCCCCCGCCGTATCCGTTCGGGAGGATTACTCGCGTTCGGCAGGATCGAAACGGCGGATGCTTCCTGCGGAGGGCGAGTTCTCCTCCGCTGCTGCACGCGCGCCCCGAGAACCTCACGCCAACCCGAAGTACTCCAGCTCCTGGTCGTCGAGCATCCGCGACCGGATCAGGAACCGCATGCCCGTCGGCCCTTCGACCGAGAACCCCGCTCCCCGCCCCGGCACGACGTCGATGGTGAGGTGCGTGTACTTCCAGTACTCGAACTGCGACTCCGACATGAAGACCTCGACCTCGGCGTCCAGCCCGACGTCGAGACTCCCGAGCTGCACGTCGCCCGGCCCGGTGAGGAACATCCCCACCGGGTAGCACATGGGCGACGAGCCGTCGCAGCATCCGCCCGACTGATGGAACATGAGCGGGCCGTGCTGCACCGTGAGGTCGCGGATGAGGGATGCCGCAGCATCCGTCACCGCGACCCGCTGGTAGGTGCCGATGTCGACCATCAGAAGAAGCCCATCGGGCCCTCCGCGTACGAGACGAGGAGGTTCTTCGTCTGCTGGTAGTGGTCGAGCATCATCTTGTGGTTCTCGCGACCGACGCCCGACTGCTTGTACCCGCCGAACGCGGCGTGCGCCGGGTACTGGTGGTAGGTGTTGGTCCACACGCGCCCGGCCTCGATCGCCCGACCCGCGCGGTAGGCGGTGTCGCCGCTGCGGCTCCACACCCCCGCGCCCAGCCCGTAGAGGGTGTCGTTGGCGATGTCGATCGCGTTGTCGAAGTCGTCGAACGAGGTGACCGACAGCACCGGGCCGAAGATCTCCTCCTGGAAGATGCGCATGTCGTTGGTGCCCTCGAACACGGTCGGCGCGACGTAGTAGCCCTCGCTGAGATCGCCGCCGAGGTCGACCCGCTCGCCGCCCGTGAGCAGCCGCGCACCGCCCTGCTTTCCGATGTCGATGTAGCTCAGGATCTTCTCCAGCTGATCGTTGGATGCCTGGGCGCCGATCATCGTCGCGGGATCCAGCGGATTGCCCTGCACGACCTTCCCGACCCTCTCGAGCCCGTCGGCGAGGAATCCGTCGTAGATGGATCGCTGGATGAGCGCCCGCGACGGACAGGTGCAGACCTCGCCCTGGTTGAGCGCGAACATCGTGAAGCCCTCGAGCGCCTTGTCGTAGAACGGGTCGCTGGTCGAGCGCGCGACGTCTTCGAAGAACACGTTCGGGCTCTTGCCCCCGAGCTCGAGCGTCACCGGGATGAGGTTCTGCGAGGCGTACTGCATGATGAGCCGGCCGGTCGTCGTCTCGCCCGTGAAAGCGACCTTGCGGATGCGCTTGTGCTGCGCGAGCGGGGCGCCCGCCTCGATGCCGAAGCCGTTGACGATGTTCACGACGCCTGCGGGCAGCAGGTCGCCGATGATCTCGAACAGGAACAGGAGGGATGCCGGTGTCTGCTCGGCCGGCTTGATGACGACGCAGTTGCCCGCGGCGAGCGCCGGGGCCAGCTTCCACACGGCCATCAGGATCGGGAAGTTCCACGGGATGATCTGCCCGACCACACCCAGCGGTTCGTGGAAGTGGTACGCGACGGTGTTCTCGTCGAGCTGGCTGATGCCGCCCTCCTGCGCCCGCAGCACACCCGCGAAGTAGCGGAAGTGGTCGACCGCGAGGGGGATGTCGGCGGCGAGCGTCTCGCGCACCGGCTTGCCGTTCTCCCACGTCTCGGCGACGGCGATGCGCTCGAGGTTCTGCTCGATGCGGTCGGCGATCCTGTTCAGGACGACCGAGCGCTCGGCGGGACTCGTCTTGCCCCAGGAGGCGAAGGCCTTCCAGGCGACGTCGACCGCGCGGTCGATGTCTTCACTGGTTCCCCGGGCGACCTCGGTGAACGGCTTGCCGTTGACGGGGCTCACGTTCTCGAAGTACTGGCCCTTCGCGGGTTCGACGAACTCGCCGCCGATGTAATGGCCGTAGCGGGGGCGGTAGTCGGCCAGGGAACCCGGCTGACCCGGGGCGGCGTAGGCAGTGGACACGTCTTCTTCGACGATGGTCATCGTGACTCCTCGGGCTGGGCCGCGCCTCGGTGCGCGGCTGTCCTCCGACGGTAGGTCGCGCGACGTTGCACCCGGGTGCGCAACGTTGCGCCCGGTTGCGGATGCTCCTCAGGCCTGCGCGCGCTCGAGTCGCTCGATCCGGGCGACCAGTCCGGGCCGCTTCGGCGAGCGCGCCGGCAGCATCTCGAGCGCGAGGCGCAGCGCCTCGGCATCCGACTGCCCCTCGGGGATCTCGGCGTACGAGAGCAGCACATCGAGGCTCGCCTCCGACAGCATCGCCTCCCGCAGCGCCGCTCGCACCGTGTCACGGAACTCCTCGACTCCGGGCGAGGTCGACTCGGGCAGCACCGGACCCCGGTAGGCGGTGAGCGCGACGCGGTGCGCGCCCCGGTCGAGCAGCGACATCACGTCCTGTGCGTCGGTGTCGAGGGTCACGGGCAGGCGGTACGGTCGCGACTCGGGCACCAGTTCCGGCATCCGCTGTTCGAGCACCTTGCGCAGCCGCACCATCTCGGGGCGCAGCGTGTCGGGCGAGACGTCGGCGCCGTAGACGAGTTCGGTGAGGCGCTCGGCCGACAGCCCCTGCCGATGGACGGCGAGCATCAGCAGGATGGCCGCGTGGCGGGCGCTGAGCTCGATGACCGATTCCTCATGATCGGATGCCGTCTCGAGCCGCGCCCTGTCGCGCCCGAGCACGTGCAGGGTCGCGCGCGCCGCGGCGCGGGTGCGCGTCGGCGCAGGGTGCACCCGGGGCGCCACCTCGGCCCGGGCGCGCAGGCGGGTGATCAGCAGTTCGGACTCGACGGCACGGGCGGTTGCATCCACGAGCAGTCGCGCCTGCGGGGTCACGACCTCCGGCCCACCCGTGATGTCGATCACTCCGAGCACGCGCTGCGTCTCGGGGTCGCGCACCGGTGCCGCCGTGCACGACCACGGGTGCACCAGGCGGTTGTAGTGCTCGGCGCCGCGGATCTGCACCGGCTGTCCGAGAGCGAGCGCGGTGCCCGGGGCGGTCGTGCCGACGGCATCCTCCGCCCAGTTCGCGCCCGCGACGAAACCCATGTCGTCGGTGAGGCTCTGCAGCTGGCGGTCTCCCTCGATCCACAGCAGTCGACCGGCCTGGTCGCCGATCGCGATCACCACTCCCGCGTCTTCCGGAGTGCCCGGCAGCAGCAGGCCGCGGATCGTGTCCATGACGGCGGCGAGCGGGTGCGCGCGGCGATACTCCTCGAGCTCGTCGCGGGTGAGTTCGAGCGCGGGCGGGCTCTCGGGGCCGACGCGTCCGCGCCACGACCGCTCCCATGACGCCCGCACGAGCGGACGCACCTGCTGCAGGCGCTGGTCGTCGAGGTTGCCGGCGAGCAGCTCTTCGTGCGCACGCTCGATGATCAGGCGAGAGGCCTCAGGCGAAGACTGCCACTGCGACGGCACAGGGACTCCGTTCCTCGGGGGTGGAGCGTGCTCCCAGTGTAGAAGCGGAGGTCGCCCGTGGGAACCCTCCCACGGGCGGGCGCGTCGTGCCGTCGGCCGCGAGGTCCGCTCCTTACGACCGACCCGCGTGCCGGCATCGAAACCCATCACGTGCGTCGAAACCCCTCACCGCGCACGCAGCTCGTGGTGGGTCTCGACGGGGTCGGTGGGTCTCGACGACGATCGACGACGCTCCGGGCGCAGGAGTCCCGCGACCAGACCGTCGATGATCTCGTCGGTGGATGTCTCGGGATCGATCGGTGTCGTCAGCCGGTCGAGCAGCAGTCCGTCGATGGCGTAGTGGAAGAGCGCGATCTCGGGCCGCCCTCCGGGCAGGCCTGCGCCCGTATTGAACGTGACATCGGCGTCGAAGCCCGCGCGTTGCCAGGCTCCGAGAACCGCGGCCACCTCCGGACGGCGCGCGCTCTCCAGTCGCAGCTCGAAGAGGGCGAGCGTGACATCGCGATGCGCGGTGAGGCGACGGACGATGTCGCGCACGTAGTCCGCGAAGAGTTCGGGGCCGGGTGCCGCCGTCTCGCGTCGGCTCAGATCCTCGCTCGTCGGTGCCAGTCGTTCGCCGATGCGCTCGATGAGGCCGTCGATCAGCGACTCTCGGCTGCGGAAGTAGTTCGAGGTCGTGCCGATGGGCACCCCGGCGCGCGCGTCGACCGCCCGGTGGGTGAGACCGCGTGAGCCCTCCCGAGCGAGCACTTCGATGCCCGCGTCGGCGATCGCTCGTCGACGCTCCTCGTTCTTCGCCATGCCACGACCCTAGCGCGATCACTACGGGTGTTGTACATTAACCACGACATACGTAGTGATTGGAGAACCATGCGCGAGCTCGTGTATTACGCCGCCGTCACCCTCGACGGATACATCGCCGGACCCGACGGACAGTTCGACGCGTTCATGATCGCCGGTGACCACATGGATGCGATCAATCGGCGCTTCGCAGACACTCTGCCGACCGATGCGGCCGCCGCCCTGGGCATCCCGCAGCACCTCGACCGGTTCGACACCGTCCTGATGGGCGCCAACACGTACGCCGTCGGAGGCGTCACCAGCCCGTACCGGCACCTGCGCCAGATCGTCTTCAGTCGCACGCGCACCGCGACGGCCGAGAACCTCGAGGTGACCGACGACGATCCGGTCGACGTCGTCCGCCGCCTCAAGGGCGAGGAGGGCGCGGACATCTGGCTGTGCGGCGGCGGCACCCTCGCCGCGACGCTCGCCGACCAGATCGATCGGCTGATCCTCAAGCGTCAGCCGCTGCTCTTCGGCTCCGGCATCCCCCTCTTCGGCGAGCGCGCCTACCGACCCGCGCAGTTCGAGGTGGTGGAGAGCATCGCCTACGAATCGGGCGTCGTGTTCACCGAACTGACCCGACGCCGCGACCTCTAGAACGCCTCAGGCGCGCGCCGCCCACCAGGCGCGCAGACGCTCCTCGGCGACCTCCGTCCCGAGCACGCCCTCGTCGAGGCGCAGGTCGAGCAGGAATTTGTAGGCCTCGCCGACCTCGCGACCGGGACGGATGCCGAGCACCTCCTGGATGCGATTGCCGTCGAGTTCCGGACGCATCGCGTCGAGCTGCTCCTGTTCGGCGAGCGCCGCGATGCGCGACTCGATGTCGTCGTACGCCGACGACAGTCGCGCCGCCTTGCGCTTGTTGCGCGTGGTCACATCCGCACGGGTAAGGATGTGCAGGCGTTCGAGCAGGGGGCCCGCATCGCGCACGTAACGGCGCACCGCGGCATCCGTCCAGGCGCCCTCGGCGTAGCCGAAGAACCTCAGGTGCAGCTCGATGAGGGTGGCGACGGCATCCGTCGTGGCGGTGTCGAACCGCAGGGCCTGCAGGCGCTTGCGCGCCATGCGAGCGCCGACGATGTCGTGGTGGTGGAACGTGACCGCTCCGCCGTCTTCGAGCTTGCGTGTGCGGGGCTTGCCGATGTCGTGCAGCAGAGCCGCGATGCGCAGCGCCACATCGGGCTCGGCACCCGGATGCCGGGAATGCTCGAGCGAGATCGCCTGGCGCAGCACCGTCAGGGAGTGCTCGTAGACGTCCTTGTGGTGGTGGTGCTCGTCGACCTCGAGCTTGAGGGCGCTCACCTCGGGCAGGAACTCGTCGATCAGTCCGGTCTCGACGAGAGCGCGGATGCCGCGCACCGGGTCGTCGGTCTGCATGAGGCGCACGAGCTCGGACTGGATGCGCTCGGGGCTGACGATCTCGAGCGTCGACCGCAGCCGGGTGATCGCGTCGGCGGTGTCGTCGTCGATGCGGAAGCCGAGCTGCGCGCTGAACCGGGCGGCCCGCAGCATGCGCAGCGGGTCGTCACCGAACGAGACGTCGGGGTCGGTCGGGGTGCGGAGCACTCCCGCGATGAGGTCTTCGACCCCGCCGGTCGGGTCGACGAGCTTCACCGAGGGCACCTGCAGCGCCATCGCGTTGACCGTGAAGTCGCGACGCACCAGGTCGGCGTCGATCGTGTCGCCGAACTCGACGGTGGGCTTGCGCGTCACCCCGTCGTAGCTGTCGGCGCGGTAGGTCGTGATCTCGACCTGCTCCTTCTGCACGCGCGCACCGATCGTTCCGAACGCACGGCCGATGTCCCACTGCGCGGTCGAGATCGGGGTGACGATGCGCAGAATGTCGTCGGGCCGAGCATCGGTCGTGAAGTCGAGGTCGTGGGTCGGACGCCCCAGCAGCGCATCGCGCACGGGACCGCCGACGACGGCCAGGTCGAACCCGGCATCCGCGAACGCCGTGGCGAGGGTGCGCACCACCGGATGCGCGGCGAGCGCGCCGAGACGGTCGAGGCCTTCGGCCATGTTGAGCATGGGTTCCAGCGTAGTCGGGCGGTGTGGTCGTGCCCTCAGAACAGCGGGTTCTCGCCCCGGGCCCGGTCGATCGCCTGCACCCGGCCCTGGATGAGGCGCAACAGCATCATGCTCAGCACGCCGCCGCCGATCACGGCCACCGCGACGAGGAACCAGATGCCGACCTCGGGGTCGATGAGCTCGAACCCGTAGATGAGCACGGCTCCGAGCAGCAGCACCGGCCCCTCGATCAGCGCGAACGTGATGAAGAGGCGGGTCTGGCGCGAGAGGTAATCCTTCTCGACGGCTCTGACCCGTGCATCGACCGAGGAGTCTCCCGCGTGGCTCATGCATCCACGGTACCGATGCGACGGGATGCGTTCCAGCATTCCGCGGCCGCGCTCCCCGCCATAGGATCACCCCATGGCCGACGACAGCACCCCTCCCCCGGCATCCGATCCGGCATCCGACCGGAGTCCCGACGCCGCCCGCACCCCGTCGCGGCGCGGGTTCCTCAAGATGGGCGGGGCCGCGTTCGCCGGCGCCGTCGTCGGCGGTGCGGCCGGAGCGGCCATCGGGGCATCCGTCGCCGCGCAGAATTCCCGCAACGGGTTCGCGTCCGAACCCGACCCCTTCGCCGCCCTCACCCCGCGCAGCGAGCCCGGATTCGACCATCTCGTCGTCGTCATGGGCGAGAACCGTTCCTTCGACAACCTCCTCGGCTACCTCTACTCGCAGGACACGATCCCCGACGGCGAGACCTTCGAGGGCCTGGCCTTCGGGAAGCACAGCAACACGGCATCCGATGGAACCGTCGTCGATGCGCACGTCTACACCGGCGACACCGACCGCATCATGAGCCTGCCCGACCCCGATCCGGGCGAGGAGTACCCGCACGTCAACACGCAGATCTTCGGCACCGTCGATCCGAAGGGCAATGCCGATCTGTTCGTCGACGAGATGACGGCGCCGTTCAACGCGCCGACCCACGGCGAGAAGGCCACGATGTCGGGGTTCCTCGAGGACTACATCATCAACTTCCGGCGGCTGCGCAAGGGCACCGAGCCCAAGCCCGAGGAGGCCGCGCACATCATGGGCTCGTTCTCGCCCGAGATGCTGCCGGTGCTCTCGACCCTCGCGAGCGAGTTCGCCGTCTTCGACCACTGGTACGCCGGCGTGCCCTCGCAGACCTTCTGCAACCGCTCCTTCTTCCACGCGTCGACCTCGCACGGCTTCGTCACCAACCAGGCGGGCGGCGGCTACAAGAAGTGGCTCGACGCTCCCGCCGCCCCGACCGTCTTCAACCGGCTCGAAGAGAAGAAGGTGAGCTGGAAGATCTACATCGACAAGCTGCAGCTCGTCTCGTTCACCGGGATGCTGCACGCCGCCGTGCTCGAGAAGTACTGGCGCACCGACCACTTCGGCACCATGGAAGACTTCTACGCCGACACGAAGAACGGCACCCTCCCCGCCTACGCGTTCATCGAGCCGCGGATGGTCTACGACCACAACGACTTCCACCCGCCGTTCGGCTCGCCCCGCGAGAGCACGGTCGACGGAGAGCCGGTCTACGACAGTGCGATCTCCGACGTGCGCGCCGGCGACCGACTCATCCACGACATCTACGAGGCCGTGCGCACGAGCGCCTCACCGAAGGGGTCGAACGCGGTCAACACCCTGCTGCTCATCACCTTCGATGAGCACGGCGGATGCTACGACCACGTGCCGCCGCCCGCCGCGACCAAGCCGACCGCCGACACCGGTGCCGGCGAGATGGGGTTCACCTTCGACCGCCTCGGATGCCGCGTTCCCGCGATCGCCGTGTCGGCGTACACGAAGCGCGGCACGATCGTTCACGACGAGATGCATCACGGCACCGTCACCGCCACGCTCTCGCGGCTCCACGGATTGAAGCCCCTCAACGATCGCGACGCCTCGGCGAACACGCTGTTCGAGGCCATCAACCTCGATCAGCCGCGGCATCCGTCGGACTGGCCCGTCACGACTCCCGCCTACACGCCGCCGAACCCCGAAGAGCTCGAGCCGAAGCCGGGAGACCCCTCCGGCATGAAGCCCCTCACACCGCCCGCGCGGGGACTCCTCGGACTGCTGCTGTCGCGCTACGGAAAGCCCGGAGAGCCCGACCCCGAGACCTTCGCCGACGCCTACCGCCTGCTGCACGAGCACGGCGAGGAGCTGTTCGGGCCGCCCGCCTCCTGATCGGATGCCTAGGCTGAGGTCATGATCACCGCCGACCCCACCGCCCTCGCCTCGTTCTGGGATGGGGTGCGGTCGGAGCATCCGGAGCTTCCCACCGCCGTGCCCCTGGCCTGGGCCTTCGGCGCGACCCCCGCGCACGCGGATGACCTGCTGGCTCTGGTGCTCGACGGCATCAAGACGGGCACCGCCTCATCGGTCTGGGACTACGAAGCAGCAAGCGATCCACTCCCCGTCGAGGGCGGGCTGAGCATCATCCTCGACGGAACCGGAGCACCGCGCGCGGTGATCGAGACGACGAGCATCCGCATCGTCCCCTTCGACGAGGTCGAGGCCGCGCATGCCCACGCCGAGGGTGAGGGCGACCGCACGCTCGAATACTGGCGCGCCGCGCACGAGCGGTACTGGCGCGCGCACTCCGAGAATCCGCGGGGTTTCGCGCCGGATATGCCGGTCGTGTGCGAGCTGTTCCGGCTGGTGCACCCGGCCGGGCGTCCATAACTCCGGAGAAAACTGCTTCAGCACTCCGAACACAATCGAATCCGGCCGTGAACGCCCAGATTCTCAGGAGTTGTGAACGCGAAGAACGGATGCCTCACCCCTCGTCGCGACCATGCGCTCGCCGACGCGACACGATGAGCAGCGTCGCGCCGAGCAGCAGCACGACCGCTCCGCCGGCCGCCCACGCGAAGGTCTCGGGGCCGAGGCCCGTACCGGGGAGGGTTCCGGTGCCCGCACCACCCGTGCCCGGCGCCGGCGGTGCGACGGGCGTCGTCGGCGGGTCAGGATCCGGCGACGGGCTGGGCTCGACCACGACCGCGGCGAGCACGAAGTCCTGGGCCGTGAATGTGCCGCCGCCCTGGGGCGGGAAACCGAAGTACCGCTGGGCGAAATCCACCGCCTGCGTGCCCTCGGGCGGGACGACCGTGAGGAGGTAATCCCCCGGTGCGAGACCGCCGAGGCCATAGGTACCGTCCTCCGCTGACACCACCTGCTGCGTTCCGCCCGGTCCCGTGAGCGTGAGCGTGACACCGGCGATCGGTGCGCCCGACTCATCCCGCACGGTTCCCGCGAAGCTTCCCAACAAGGCGAGCTCGAAGTTGATGTCGGTCAGGGATTCACTGCCGAGCGCCACCGTCGCGCTGATCGGCCCGAGCGGTGCGTACCCGGTGGGAGGCGTGATCGTCACGGTGTACTCGCCCGGAGGCAGGCGGGGGATCGTGTACCCGCCGAGCGGACGGGTCACGGTCGTCGCGACGATGTTGCCGTCGGAGTCGGTGACGGTCACCACCGCCCCCGTGACGCCGAGGCCGGATGCCGGTGATGTGACGACCCCGCTCAGGTCGGCGTTCGTCAGCAGGACGAAGTCCTCTTCCGGCGGGATCGTGATCGGATCCTCGCTGTCGTCCGGCACCGTGATCGAGCGCGTGTCGTCGGCGGTCGAGAAGCCGCCCGGCGGGATGACGCGCACCACGTGGTCACCGACGGGCACGGTGTCGAAGAGGTACCGCCCGTCCGACTCCGTGATCGCGGTGAGCTCGGTCCCGTCGACGACCACGGTGACCCCGCCGACGCCGTCGCCGTTCTCGTCGACCACTCGCCCGGAGACCGCGACGGGCACGATGTCGCGCACGACGAAGTCGACGCCGACGGCATCCGTCTCACTGAGGTCGACGGGTCGGGTCGAGGGGCCTTCCGCGATCTTTCCCTCGGGAGCGCTCACTCGCACGGTGTACCCGCCGCTGCCTTGGATGCCGGGGAAGGAATAGGTGCCATCGGCGCCGGTCGTCGTCGAGGCGACGACCCGACCGTTCGCATCGGTCAGTATGAGATCCACATCCGCTTGCGGTGCATCGGCGTCGTCGACAACGGTTCCGCTGACGTCGCGTGCGAGCGAGGCGAACCACGTCTGGTACACCGGCAGGCCCGAGCGGCGGGTGAAGACGAAGCTCAGGGTCGTGATGGGGGCGGAGGGTTCGAACCAGGCCGCCGCACCCGAGGTGTCGACCGCACCGGCGTTGCCGGTGAGCGTGAGGGTCGTGTCGTCCCAGGTGGGCACATCGGTGGCCGATCCGGTGCAGGACGGCTTGCCGACCACGCCGGGAGCGCAGTAGTTGAAGCCGCCGCGGAACCCGAGCTCGTCGGCGGTGAGCGCCTGTCCGTCGGGACCGGTGGCCTGGATGCGCACGGAGTCGGCGTCGATGTCACCGAGCACGAAGGTCCAGCCTGCGGTGGGTGTCGGGTCGAGGAAGGAGTACGTCGTCGTCGACGATCCGGTGGGGGTGTCGGCCTGCGGGCGCAGGTTCAGATAGGGCTGGTCCCGGCTGGATCCGTACTTCGCGCCGACGGGGGTGCCCTGCGAGAGCCACGTCGATGCGCCCGAGATCACTCCGACCTGACCGGAGCGCGAGGTACTGGTGACGATCGCGACCATGGACGGGTCGGGGGTGATCTGCACCGAGGTCGAATACGCACCGCTCGTGCCGGTCAATGGCTGCCAGGTCGCCCACTGCGTCGTGGTCGCGGCGGACGCGGGGCTCGCGACCACCGCGACAGCAGCCACCAGGGCCAGGACTCCGATGACGATGCTGCTTCGCTTCGCGCGCATGGCGCCAGGCTACATCGGTATACCAGCGAGGCGAAGAAAAACTTCCGCCCCGGCCGGCCGTCAGTTCGCGCGCGAGAACGTCAGATGCACGACCCCGGACTCGGCCGTCTCCGACGCGACGGAGTATCCGGACTCGAGTCCGCGCAGGTCGTCCCACAAGCGGATGCCGCTGCCGATGAGGATCGGGGTGATGCCGACGTGCAGCTCGTCGACGAGACCCGCGCGCAGGTATTCGCGCACGGTCGTCGCTCCGCCGCCCACCCGCACGTCTGCGCCCTCCGCCGCCTCGACCGCGCGTCGCAACGCCGCTTCGGGCGCCGCGTCGATGAACTCGAAGGACGTGCCGTTCGCGAACTCGATGCGCTCGCGGGGGGTGTGCGTGAGCACGAACACCGGCGCGTGGAAAGGCGGCTCGTCGCCCCACCAGCCGCGCCAGTCGGGGTCATCGGGGTTCGCGTGCAGACCGAACATCCCGGCGCCCATGATCTCGGCGCCGATGTTCTCGAAGTAGCGTGCGGCGTACTTCTCGTCGACCCCGGTCGTGCCCGCACCGCTCGTGTCGTGGAACACCCGCTCACGGAACGTGCGCGTCGCGGCATATGCCGCCGTGAGACGACCCCAGTCCTCGCCGAACGGGTTCTCCGGGGTCTGGTCGGTGGTCGTGGCGAAGCCGTCGAGAGAGATGTTGAGATCGACGCGAACGCGGGTCATGGGTTCTCCGATGTCCGAGGAGCGGATGCCGCGGCATCCGACACGGCGAACCCACTGTCGACCATCCCGCGCGCCGTGTCAACGGCCGGTCGGCTCCGGCGAGCGCCCACCCTCGAGACGCCGAACCGGGAACGGATGCCGCGCCCGGCGCGTCTCAGACGACGGGGTCGCCCTGCACCGGCCCCTCGGTGTTCGGCTTCCAGCCGAGCGCCGGCGCGACGTGCTTCGCGAACGACTCGAGCACGTGCAGGTTGTATGCGGGGCCGAGCTGGTTCGGGATCGTGAGCAGCAGGGTGTCGGCGGCCATGACGGCCGAGTCGTTCTTCAGCTGCTCGATGAGCACGTCGGGTTCGGCGGCGTAGGTCTTTCCGAAGGTCGAGCGGTAACCGTCGATGATGCCGATCTGGTCGCCGCTGTCCTCGCTGCGCAGACCGAAGTACGCCCGGTCCATGTCGGTGATCAGCGGGAAGACGCTGCGGCTCACCGAGACGCGCGGCGAGCCGGTGTGACCGGCCTCCTTGTAGGCCGCGCGGAACAGCGCGATCTGCTCGCTCTGGAGTTCGTGGAACGGCACGCCGGTGGCCTCGGTGAGCAGCGTCGAGCTCATCATGTTGAGGCCCTTGCGCCCCGTCTCCTCGGCGGTGGCTCGGGATCCCGAGCCCCACCAGATGTGGTCGCGGAGCGTGGGCGACTGCGGCTCGATCTGCAGGTAGCGTCCGGTGCCGACCATCCGAGGGTCGCCCGGGGCGAGGCCCTCGCCGTCGATCGCGCGCAGGAAGAGGTCGAACTTCTCGCGGGCCATCACGCCGCCGCGCTCGGGATCCTCCTCGTCGTGGAAGCCGAACGTCTCGTAGCCGCGCAGAGCCGTCTCGGGTGACCCACGGCTCACGCCGAGCGCGATGCGTCCGTCGGCGATCAGGTCGAGCGCGGCCGCCTCCTCGGCGAACTGGAACGGGTTCTCGTACCGCATGTCGATCACGCCGGTGCCGACCTCGATGCGCTTCGTGCGCGCGGCCATCGCCGACAGCAGCGGCATGGGCGAGGCGGCCTGGCGGGCCCAGTGGTGCACGCGCACGTAGGCGCCGTTCACCCCGATCTCATCGGCGCCCTCGGCGATCTCGATGGTCTGCTTCAGCATGTCGCCCGCGGTGCGGGTCGCCGAACCCTGGACATCGGCGTAGTGACCGAAAGAGAGGAATCCGAAAGCCTTCATGGTGTATTCGAACGCATGGATGCCGCGGGTTATTCCGCCGCGAGGAACCCGTCGATCAGCAGCGCCCGGATGCGCGGCTCCAGCTCGGCCCACAGATCGGCGAGCGGCACGTCGAAGAGGTCGGCGAGGGCCGCGGCGATCTGTCCGACCGTCAGCTCGCCGTCGCAGGCGCCCACGAATGCGGCGAGCGCCGGGTCGACGTTCACCGTGCGCCCGAAACCGCCGCCCTGACGCAGTTCGATCACGCTGGGGTCGTCGTTGCCGGGCAACAGGTGCCGGGCCTCGGTGACATCGGATGCTGTGACGAGGGTCGCGGGGATCCCGCTCGCGAGCAGGTCGTGCGCCACGAGTCCGCGGCCCAGCGCCTCGCCCACACCCGACACGGCCTGGCCGACGTGCTCGCTGCGTCGGAGCACCGGCGCATCACCGCGACGGATGAGCACGTACCCGAAGCCGATCGCGGTCACCCCGCGTGCGGCGAAGTCGTCGAGCCAGGCGGTGAGCAGCGGCGTGAACTCCGCATCGCGCGGGGTGGTGCCGCCGTCGCGGATCCATAGCTCGGCGTAGGCGAGGGGCGAGAGCTCCTCGCGCTCGACGACCCAGAGGTCGAGGTCGCCCGGCACCCAGGCGTCCAACCGCGCGAGGCCCTTCACCCCGTCGCGCGACTCCCAGTTGCCGAGCAGCTGGGCGCTTCCGCCCGCGGTGAGGAAGGCGGGTGCGGTGCGCACGAACTGTTCGACGAGCGCGTCTCCGATGAGTCCGCCGTCGCGGTACTCGTACTCGGGCACGCCCTCGGTGCGCGGCGTGATGACGAAGGGCGGGTTCGAGACGATCAGGTCGAACGCCTCCCCCGCGACGGGCTCGAACATGCTGCCCAGGCGGAACTCGATGTTGCCGATCCCGTTCAGACGCGCGTTGAGCTCGGCGTAGGCCAGGGCCCGAGAGGAGATGTCGGTCGCGACGACCCGTCCGGCACGGCGCGATACGAGCAGCGCCTGGATGCCGCATCCGGTGCCGAGATCGAGCGCGCGCTCCACCTCGATCGGCACGACGATCTCGGCGAGAGTGCGCGAGGCGCCGCCGACTCCGAGCACGTGGTCGGCGGGCAGTGCGGTGCCGAGCGCGACCTCGTCGAGATCGCTCGCGATCCACCACTCCCCGACCCCGTCCGCGTCGACGAACGACTGCGGGCGCAGGAGCGCCGTGGGCGTGACGACGGTGTCGGATGCCGTGGCGAGCCCGAGAGCCGTCAGTCCATCGACGCCGAGACGCGGAAGCGCCTCCTCGACGGAGCGTCGCGGCTGCGGCATCCCGAGCACGAAGAAGCGCCCCAGGGTCGCGAGAGTTCCCTCGTCACCCTCGATCGCGCGCAGGATGGGCTCGCGCATGCCGCGGGCCAGGGCGTCGTCGGCCTCTTCGCCCCACAGGCGGCGCAACGGCGCGGAGCGCAGGTCGGCAGCGTCGAGGTCGGCGGCGAGCGAAGCGCATCCGAGCGGGTCGGGAACGGGCATTGCAGAGGCGGACACGGCCGTCACTCTACGCGTCTTCAGGGTTCTCCTCCGGCGCGCCTTCTAGAATCACAAGGTCAGTACTCACGATTCCGCCCTCTTCCCGGGCGTTCGAGGAAGACCTTCATGACCGCGAGCACCCCCGACAGACGCCTCCGTGCGCGTCTTCGGCGACTCACGAGCGCGGCGGCCGCGTTCGCCCTCGCGGTCGGTCTCGGCGCGGTCGCGTCTCCGGCGATGGCGGCCGACGGCGACGACGAGACGACGGATGCGGGCATCGTCGAGCTCTCCGTCGCGATCGGCTCGCACGGCAGGATCACCCCCGGTGCGTCGGCCACGGCATCCCTCTCGCTGCAGAACGACACCGACGCGCGCCTGTCGGCCGGTACCGTCACCGTCGAGATCAACCGCACTCCGCTCTCCGACGGCACGGCCGTCTCGACCTGGCTCGACGAGACCTCGGCGCCCGGGGAGTTCGAGACGCTCGGATCGAAGGCGACGGATGCCGTCGAGGCGGGCGGCTCCGATCGCGTCGCGGTCGACATTCCGCCGGAGTCCCTCGCCGAGCTCGCCCCCGGCGTCTATCCGATCCGGGCGGGACTGAGCGGAGCGAGCACCGGCACGGTGGGCAGCGATGACTTCGTGTCGCGCAACGTCTCGGCCGACAGCGTGCTCGTCGTGACCGCGGATGCCGTGCAGGTCGGCGTGATCGTGCCCATCACCGCGACTCCTGCCGACGGCGTGCTGCTCACGGCCGACGAGCTCGCCGAGCTCACGGCGGCCGACGGGGCACTCACGGCCGCTCTCGACGGCGTCTCGGGCACGGCGGCCGTGATCGCCATCGACCCCGCGATCGTCGCGGCGATCCGGGTGCTCGGCACCTCGGCGCCGGCGAACGCGACCGATTGGCTCGAGCGCTTCGACGATCTCCCCAACGAGCGCTTCGCCCTGCGGTTCGGCGACGCCGATGCGACGGTGCAGGCGCAGGCGCAGCTGCCGGAGCTGCTGCAGCCCACGACCCTCGCGCCCTTCGTGAACCCCCTGAACTTCCCGAGCACCCCGGCGACGGCCACGCCGACCCCCGGCACCTCCACGCCGTCTCCGACGCCCGCCGCGACCGACGCGCCCGTGCTGCCCGACGACGAGACGCTCACGACCATCGACGACGCCATCGAGGGAATCGTCTGGCCGCTGGCGGGCGCCCGCTCCGAAGACCTCGCGACGTTCACCTCTTACTTCGGCGGTGAGGTCACGACGATCGTCTCGTCGTCGGCGACGGATGCCGTCGACACCGCGCACGCGACGACCGATGGGCACGACCTTCTCGTCGTCGACGAGGCGATCTCCGCCGCGATCTCCGGTGCCGCGGGCGAATCGGCTTCGGGTGCCCGGCAGCGCTGGCTCGCCGCAGCGAGTGCACAGCTCTACTTCGCCGGACAGGCGGCGCCGCAGGGCCCGCTCCTGGTCGGCCTCGACCGCGACGAGACCCGAGACGCCGCAGCCCTTCGTGAGGCGATCGCCGCGGTCGACTCCCCCGGCTTCGACCTGTCGTCGGTGCGCTCGGCTCCTGCCGCGGGCGTCGCTCTCACCGGCGCCGTCGACGACCTCCGCGTCAGCGCTCTCCAGAACATGCTGGTCGACGAGGGCACACTCGCCACCTTCGCGACGATCCTCGACGACCCGCAGGTGCTGCTCAGCCGAGAGCGCATTCGCGTGCTGCGCGAGATCGCGGTCGGCGTGCCCGAGACGAAGTTCAGCACCAACGTCGCCGTGCACCGTGCGGCGACGAACGACACGCTCCACGCCGTCAGCATCCCCCCGTCGAGCACGATCCAGCTGCTCAGCGCCAACGCCGATCTCCCGTTCAGCGTGCGCAACGACCTGCCGTGGCCGGTCAATCTGCGCCTGACGGTCGCGCCCACCGACCCCCGCCTCGAGGTGCAGGGCAGCAACGACGTCGTCGTGCAGGCGAACTCCAGCGCCCGGGTCAAGGTTCCCGTCTCTGCCCGCGTCGGCAGCGGCGAGCTCGATCTGCGCCTGAACCTCTACAGCCCCACCGGCGCACTGATCGACGGCCCGCAGACGGTGCGCGTCGCGGTGCGCGCCGAGTGGGAGACGATCGGTCTCGTCATCTTCGGCGGTCTCGCCGTGCTGCTGATCGTCGGCGGTGTGATCCGCACGGTGCTCCGTCGACGTCGGGAATCCGCGGTCGAGGGTGGCGAAGCGGATGCCGCGGCGGATGCTGACGCCCTCGACGAATCCGGAGAGAAAGAAACCACGTGAGCAGTCTCGGGCGCGCGAGCGCGATCATCGGCGCCGGTACCCTCGTCTCCCGCATCACGGGGCTGCTGCGCAGCATCGTGCTCGTCGGGGTACTCGGATCGGTTGCCTCCGAGGCGGCGGACGCCTTCACCTACGCGAACCAGCTGCCGAACAGCGTCTTCTCCCTGATCTCGGTCGGCATCCTCACCGCGGTGATCGTCCCTCAGATCGTGAAGGCCACCGCGGATGCCGACGGCGGCAACGCCTTCATCTCGAAGCTGTTCACCCTGGGCACCGTCGTGCTCGTGGTCGTAACCGCGATCGCGACCGCGGCCGCGCCCTGGCTCGTGCACCTGGTGGCCGGCAAGGCGAACGACGACGTGCTCGCGCTGGCGACCGCTCTCGCCTACTGGTGCCTGCCGCAGATCCTGCTCTACGGCCTGTACGCGATGCTGGGCGAGGCGCTCAACGCGCGCAAGATCTTCGGTCCCTTCACGTGGGCCCCCGTCGTCAACAACATCGTCTCGATCGCCGGCTTCCTCGCGCTCGGCGCCCTCTTCGGCCCGGTCTCCACCCAGGCCGCCGACTGGACGCCCGAGATGATCACCGTGCTCGGCGGCACCGCCACGCTCGGCATCGCGCTGCAGGCCCTCGTGCTGCTCGTGTTCTGGCGCCGCACGGGACTCGCCGTCAAGCCCGACTTCCGCTGGCGCGGTGTCGGTCTCGGCAACGTCGGTCGACTCGCCGGGTGGACGTTCCTCATGGCCTTCGCGAGTCTCGCGGCCGGTATGTACCAGGGATACATCGTCAGCGAGGCTTCGGGCCTCGGAGCCTCGGCGAACGTCACGGCCAACGCCTGGCTCATCTTCATGCTCCCCTACTCGGTGATCGTGCTCTCGATCGGCACCCCGTACTTCACGCAGATCAGCGCGCACGCGGCGGCCGGACGAGACGAGGAGGTGCGCGCGGACATCGCGCAGAGCATCCGCACCCTGCTGTTCTTCATCGTCGCCGCCACCGCCGCCGTCGCCGCGGCCGCGATCCCCGCCTCCCGCGTCTTCACCGACAACGCCGACGACGCCCAGGCGGCCGCCCTCGTGCTGATCGCCTACCTGTTCGGCCTCATCCCGCTCACGATCCTGTTCATCGTGCAGCGCACCTTCTACGCCTACGACGACACCCGCACGCCGTTCTGGTTCACGATCTTCCAGTGCGTGCTCATCGTCGGCACGGCCCTCGGGGCTCTCGGCCTGCGTGAGGCGGGCATCATCCCGCTGACCTCGCTCGCCGCCGCCGTCGCCCTCGGCCAGTCGATCGCGAGCATCGTGCAGACGATCGTCGCCACCTGGCTGCTGCACCGCAAGATCGGCGGCCTGCAGATCCGCTCCTGGATGGCCGCGATCGGCCGCTTCGCCCTCGCCGGCATCCCCGCGGGCTTCGCCGGATGGGGCGCCTTGGTGCTGCTGGGTGGCGTCGACGGCTGGACGATGGCCGACAAGTTCCAGGGCGCCCTCGGTACCGCGATCGTCGGACTCGTCGTCGTGGTCGTCTACCTCGGCATCCTCGCCCTGCTCCGCGCTCCCGAACTGAAGGCCGCCGGAGCCCTCGCCCGTCGCTTCCTGCCCGGTCGCTGAGCGTCTCCCGTCGCGGGAATGCCGCGCGGTTACCATGGGTTGAAGCTTTCGGACATCATTCGATGGCATTGCAGTTCTCACAGGGAGCATTTCATGCGTCAGGTCGTCATCATCGGCTCCGGCCCCGCCGGTTTCACCGCCGCCATCTACGCGGCGCGCGCGAACCTCGAGCCGTTGCTCATCGCGAGCTCGGTCGAGGTCGGCGGTGAGTTGATGAACACCACAGAGGTCGAGAACTACCCCGGCTTCCCCGATGGCATCCAGGGCCCCGAGCTCATGGCCAAATTCCAGGAGCAGGCCGAGAAGTTCGGCACCGAGGTCGTCTACGACGACGTCGCGTCGCTCGAGCTCGACGGACCGGTCAAGAAGGTCACCCTCGGCAGCGGCACGGTGCACGAGACCCAGACCCTCATCTACGCGACGGGCTCGGCGTACCGCAAGCTCGGCATCGAGGGCGAAGAGCGCCTCTCCGGCTACGGCGTCTCGTGGTGCGCCACCTGCGACGGCTTCTTCTTCCGCGAGAAGACGATCGCGGTCGTCGGCGGCGGCGACTCGGCGATGGAAGAGGCCACGTTCCTCACCCGCTTCGCCGACAAGGTCTACGTGATCCACCGCAAGGACACCCTCCGCGCGTCGAAGATCATGCAGGAGCGCGCCTTCGCGAACGAGAAGATCGAGTTCATCTGGAACAGCGAAGTCGCCGAGATCCTCGGCAAGGACTCGGTCGAGGGCGTGCAGCTGCGCTCCACCGAAGATGGCACGCTGCGCGACCTGCCCCTCGACGGTCTCTTCGTCGCGATCGGCAACGACCCGCGCACGCACCTCGTGCACGACAAGCTGAAGCTCACCGCCGAAGGCACGATCTGGGTCGACGGCCGCTCCTCGGTCACCTCGGTTCCCGGTGTCTTCGCCGCCGGCGACGTGATCGACCCCACCTACCGTCAGGCCATCACGGCTGCCGGTTCCGGAACGGTCGCCGCCCTCGACGCCGAGCACTTCCTCGCCGACCTCGAAGACGCCTCCGTCGAGTTCCCGGCCGCCGAAGCGGCCGAGATCATCACCGCCTGACCTGCGGGAACACTTTTCCCCGGTCGGCTGTTGTATCCGACGAACCTCGAACAAGGAGAAACTCTGATGAGTGCACAGGCTACGAGCCAGGCGACCTGGGAGCAGGACGTACTGCAGGCCGAAGGTCCCGTTCTCGTGGACTTCTGGGCCGAATGGTGCGGACCGTGTCGTATGGTCGCCCCGGTCCTGGACCAGATCCAGGCCGACAACCCCGACAAGATCACCATCCTCAAGCTCAACGTCGACGAGAACCCCGAGCTGGCGATGAAGTACCAGATCACGTCGATCCCGGCGATGAAGGTGTTCCAGGGCGGTGAGGTCAAGACGACCATCATCGGCGCGAAGCCGAAGCCGGCCCTCGAGAAGGACCTCGCGGCCTTCATCGGCTGAGTCTGAGAAGTTTCGGGCCGTCGTCTCCTTCGGGAGGCGGCGGCCTTTTCTGTTCTACGGATGCTCTCGGTGACGGGCTCCGGGATGTTCCCCTCTCTCGCAGAACGGGGACCCTCCCGCTTCGCGGGCCCCTCCCGATGCTCGTTCGGGGAACATCCCTGCGCCCTGCGGACGGACGATGGGGTGTTTTGTAGCTGGTCGCAGCGTCTCGCTTCGCTCGACGGACTGCGCCCGATCAACGCCCCCGGTCCCTGAGCGAGGAGCGCAGCGACGAGACGAAGGGCCCACCACGCAACAGCTGGGTCCCTGAGCCCGTCGAAGGGCCCCCCGGCTACTTGTCCGACACCTCGACCCGCGGCAACCCACGGGCTGTGCGCGCGCGATCCACGATCTCCTGGATCACCGGGGTCTTCGCGGCGCTGTAGCTCGAGGTGCCACGGGCAGCAGCGGCCACGGCATCGCACTTCGCGTGCCGGTAGCGATCGGCATCCGCGGGGTGCTCGAGCAGCCAGTCCCGCAGGATCCTCTGGTTCACGGCATCCCAGTCCGCCACGGTGAAGAAGTGCGCGATGTGCGTGCGCACGCCGTCCCTCTCGCGGAGCATCACCGGGTGACTGCGCACCGCGCTCCCCCGCCGCCAGCCCGACCTCTCGAGCGCACTCCGGTGCATCTCGAAGTCCGCGGCATCCGCGACGCGCACCGCGAGGTCGATGATGGGCTTCGCGCGCATGCCGGGGATCGCGGTCGAGCCGATGTGCTCGATGACCCAGTCCGGGTCGCCGTGCGAACGCAGCTGAGCGGCGGCAGCCGCGAACTGCTCGGGCCACGACGGGTCGTAGGCGACGAGCGTCCGCGGCATCGTCAGGAGGCGTCCGCGACCGTCGGGTCCCACCGGCGGTAGCGCTGCTTGTCGTCGAGCAGGCCCCACACGGCCGGCGTCAGCTCCGGGTACTCGAGGGCGATCTGCCGCAGCACCCGGTAGTGCCGGGCTTCGTTCGGCCGCACGCCGTCGTTCGCGCTGATGTTGTCGGCGCGCAGCAGGTAGACGACGAGCTCATCGATGCTCGGGAGCTCCTCCATGAACTCCCACGGATCCTCCCCGCCCAGCAACCGCTCCTGCACGATCACGGCGAGTTCGTCGGATGCCTCGGCACGCAGTACTTCCAGGCTGGCGCGACGGGGGACGGACTCGCTCATGCCTTCCAGCCTACGCGCGTGTGCGACGGGGTCGGCGCTCGACCTTCACATCCTCGCTCATGTCCTCGAGCTCCTTGCCCTTGGTCTCGGCGACCTTGAAGTACACGAAGAAGAACGACAGCAGTGCGAAGAACGCGTAGAAACCGTAGGCGAACGGCAGGCCGATGTTGGCGAACGCGGGGAACGTCGTCGAGATGAAGAAGTTCGCCGCCCACTGCGCCGCCGCCGCGACCGCGAGGGCGCCCGCGCGGATCGAGTTCGGGAACATCTCGCCCAGCAGCACCCACACGAGCGGGCCCCAGGTGGCCCCGAAGAACACGACGAACGCATTGGCGCAGATCAGCGCCACGGTCGACCAGGGCTCGGGCAGCGTGACGGCACCGGCGGAATCGAGGGTTCCGAACGAGAACGCGAGAGCCATGAGGCCGAGAGAGATCGTCATGCCCACCGATCCGACGAGCAGCATGATGCGGCGGCCGACCTTGTCGACGAGCAGGATCGCGACGATCGTGACCACGATGTTCGTGACGGAGGTGATCACCGTGATCAGCAGCGCCTCGGACTCACCGAAGCCGACCGACTGCCACAGCGTCGTCGAGTAGTAGAAGATGACGTTGATGCCGACGAACTGCTGGAAGACCGACAGCAGGATGCCGACCCAGACGATCGGCTTGAGGCCGAAGCGGTTGCCGCGCAGGTCGCGCAGGGATTCCTTCTTCTCCGTGTCGATCGTGCCGGTGATCTCGGAGATCTTGGCCTTCACGTCGACCGTGCCCGTGACGGTCGTGAGTACCTCGGATGCCTTCTCGATGTCGCCCTTGCGCACGAGATAGCGCGGGGATTCGGGGAGTTTCAGCGCCATGATGCCGTAGACGATCGCCGGGATCGCCTCCGCGATGAACATCCATCGCCAGGCGTACAGCCCCCAGAGCGACTCGGCAGCCCCGCCGGCGACCTCGGCGAGCAGGGCGTCGGACAACAGGGCGACGAAGATACCGCTCACGATCGCGAGCTGCTGCAGCGAGCCGAGTCGACCGCGCATGCTGGCGGGAGAGACTTCGGCGATGTACGCCGGCGCGATGACGGATGCCGCGCCGACACCCAGGCCACCGACGATGCGCCAGATGATCAGGTCGACGACGCTGAAGGCCAGACCGGAACCGATCGACGACACCAGGAAGAGGACCGCAGCCGCGACCATGATGGGGATGCGTCCGTACCGGTTCGCCAGCGGACCGGCGAACCACGCGCCGACCGCACAACCGATGAGAGCCGACGAGACGGCGAAGCCCTTGAGGCCGGCGCCCAGGTCGAAGCCCGACTGGTTGCCGGCGAGAGCATCCACCGCGCCGTTGATGACCGCTGTGTCGAATCCGAAGAGGAATCCGCCGAGGGCCGCGGCGATGCTGATCGCGATCACCTTCCCCTTGATGCCGGATCCGGATGCTGTCGCTGACATGTTGCCCTCCCATGGGTCGTCCTCAGCGAGTCTAGAACCCCGGAGAATCTCGCGGCGGTGCTTGACATCGAGGGCCGTTGACGAGAAAAACGCCCGACTCCCCGTGATTCAGGGGGTCGGACGCGATTCTCTGCGGTGGATCCGGCTCAGTTGCCGTAGCTCTCCTCTCCGAGCTCACCGAGGATGCGATTGAGATCCTGGATCGAAGCGAAATCGATCGTGACCTGGCCTTTGCGCGAACCGAGGGAGATCTTGACCCGCGTGTTGAGGCGATCCCCGAGCTTGCCGGCGACCTCGTCGAGGTAGGCGCGGCGCGCTCCCGGCGTCGCCTTCGTCGTCTTGGTGCCACTGCTCCACTGCGTCTTCGCGGCCTCCTCGGTCGCGCGCACCGAGAGGTCTTCGTTCACGACCTTGTCGGCGAGGCGCTGCATCGATTCGGGCGTCTCGAGGCTGAGGATCGCGCGAGCGTGGCCCGCGGTCAGCACGCCGGCCGCGACACGCTGCTGCACGGGCACCGGCAGCTTGAGCAGACGGATCGTGTTGCTGATCTGAGGGCGGGAACGACCGATGCGCGTCGCGAGTTCCTCCTGCGTGATGCCGAAGTCCTCGAGCAGCTGCTGGTAGGCGGACGCCTCTTCCAGAGGGTTGAGCTCGGAACGGTGGAGGTTCTCGAGCAGCGCGTCGCGCAGGAGATCCTCATCGGCGGTCTCGCGCACGATCGCGGGGATGGCGGTGAGGCCGGCCTCCCGAGCGGCGCGCGTGCGCCGCTCCCCCATGATCAGCTCGTAGTCGCCCTCGGAGTTGGTGCGCACGACGACGGGCTGCAGCACGCCGAACTCCCGCACGCTGTGCACCAGCTCGGCGAGATCATCGGCGTCGAAGTGGGTGCGCGGCTGGCGCGGGTTGGCGACGATCTTGTTCGGGTCGACCTGAACGAGATGGATTCCCGGCACGACGGTGAGGTCGACGGCATCCGCATCCTCGGCGGGTGCCTCGGCCGTGGTCGTCGACTCCGACGGACGGATGCTCGCGCCGGGGAAGAACACGTCGACCGGACGCTCCGTCTGGTCGGCCGTGGGGATGAGTGCGCCGATTCCGCGGCCCAGACCAGTGCGCTTCGCCATCATTTCTCCTTGCTCTGCGCCGCACGCGACGCGATTTCGACAGCGGCCTCACGGTACGCGATCGCGCCGGCGGACTGACCGTCGTAGGCGATCACCGTCTGGCCGAAACTCGGGGCTTCCGACACGCGCACCGACCGCGGGATCATCGTCTCGAGCACCTGCTCGGGGAAATGACCGCGCACCTCTTCGGCCACCTGCTGCGCCAGGCGGGTACGGCCGTCGTACATCGTCAACAGGATCGTCGAGAGGTGCAGACCCGGGTTCAGGTGCTTCTGGATCATCTGGATGCTGCCGAGAAGTTGGCTCAGACCCTCCAGCGCGTAGTACTCGCACTGAATGGGAATGAACACCTCGGATGCCGCGGTGAACGCATTGATCGTGAGGAGACCGAGCGACGGCGGGCAGTCGATGATCACGAAGTCCATCGGCGTGCTCTTGAGGTACTCGTCGAGTGCTGTGCGCAGTCGATGCTCGCGTGCTACCTGCGCCACGAGCTCGATCTCGGCGCCGGCGAGGTGAATCGTGCTCGGCGCGCAGAAGAGGTTCTCGTCCTCGGGGCTCTGCTGAACGATCTCCGCGAGGGGCGTGCCCTCGATCAGGACGTCGTAGATGCTCGCGGTCTCCGCATTGTGCGGGACTCCGAGCGCCGTCGACGCATTTCCCTGCGGATCGAGGTCGATCACGAGGACCTTCGCCCCCAGTCCGGCGAGGGCCGAAGCTACGTTCACCGCGGTCGTGGTCTTACCGACCCCACCCTTCTGGTTGGAGACCGTCATCACCCGCGTCTCTCCGGAGAAATCCACCTTCGTGGACTCCAGAGCACGACGTCGAGCTGACAGGTCGGCGAGCTCCCGCGCGAGCGGTGTATCCATCCCGAATGATTCACTCGGGGATGCCTTTTCGGACTGTTTCACGTGAAACATCCACTCCTTTCGGGGCCGCGTTCCACTCTAATCGCTTGGACCGACGTCGGAACGCCGAGGGTGGAGTTCTTCGGGCTGTCGAGGGTTGTATCTCGGGTTCCCTGGGTGTTCTCTGGGGTGTGGGGTGCAGTGGTCCCTGGGGGTGTGGAGGTGAAGCGCTCCCTTCGTTCGCAGAACGGGGACCCTCCCGCTTCGCGGGCCCCTCCCGATGCTCACTCCCGGGAGTACTTCACCTCCACACGGCTCCTTTGCCTCAACCAAGGGTGGTTGGTGTCCGTATCCTTCTCAGCGTTTCACGTGAAACATGTCGGCTCCAGAGGGAGCGTCGAGAGGCGTAGGTCTGGTCTCCGCGTTGCAGCCTGCGCGATGTGCCGCGCCTGCGTCTCTATGAGTACGCGACCTCGCAACCAGAGCCGGCTGCCATCGACGTGACCTCTGCCAGGCGCGTGCCGGACCTTGGCCGTACGGCCCGGCTGGCCTCCTGTGGCCGCAGACGGATACTCACTGGAGGACGACTCCGCAGGTTCCTGACTGCTCAGAGTCGCACAGGCGCACTGTTAGCCGCCGCGGCTGAATGCACGTTTCACGTGAAACACAGGGGGATGAGTGTCTAGCGGGCCCGGGGTGGGCGAAACCCACGGTCCCTGAGCGAGCGAAGCGAGACGAAGGACCGCCAGCGAGGAACAGTCAGCTACGCACCCCCGCGCAGTACCTCCCTCTCCCCCCTCCCCTCGCCACGCTCCCCGCTTCTCTCGCCACGTGCTCCGCACTCCTCGCCACGTTCCCCGCGCTCCTCGCCAATCCTCGGCCGCCGTCTCGGCGATGAGGAATCGTATGATTCACGTGAAACAAGTTCAGATGGGCCCAAGCTGCCGCGCTTCAAGCTTTTGATCATCACCGACTGCTTCCGCCGAACGGAAGTGGGGCACTCCCCCAGAAGGCAGCGCTATCCCGCAACGCGGCGCCCGCCCCACCCCATCCCGCCCCGTCCCGTCCGCCCGTGCCGTACCGCCGCCCCGCCGCCTCCCGCCGTGCCCTTCCCCGCGTCCCCCGCGTCCCCCCGGTGTCCCCCCTCATCCCGCTTCGCCTCGCTGCGTCTTGCTTTGAGCGATCCCGCTTCGCGTCATCCCGCTTTGCCTCGCCTCGCATCCCAATGCCTCGTTTCTTGCCGGCTTGCCGCGTTTCTTTCCGGTTCACCGAGCTCTCCTACGAGGGGAGGGGCGGGAGCGCGAAGTGGCGCGGCGCAAGGCGATGGGAAGCAAGGCGAAGGTCTGAAACGAGCGCCACCGGTCCCCGCACCTCCCCCACACTCCGTCCACTGGTCGTCGCTATCCCGGCCGCATCAGCACATGTTTCACGTGGAACATCGCCCTAAGAGTCCCCAGGACGGCGCACCGCGGAACAACAGGTGATGTGGACTGCAGAGGCAACTAGGTGCTCCAGGACCCAACGTCGCGCGAACCGCGGGCCGGCGATCCCCGCTATCACTGCGCGAGCGGACCACATGAACAAGAAGAAGCGAACGAAGTCACAAGCGAGGGAGAGACCACCACTGCGTACCAGCTACGTCGAACCCTCTGATCGGGCTCTCTATAGAGATGTTTCACGTGAAACAGAGCCACCCGACACCAGCAGCCGCTCAGCGCACTCGCGCTCCGCTCGCTGCTGCACCAGATTGAGCGACCTTAGTGCGCTCCCTCACCTGAGCATCGTCACGAGCTCGCGAGGCAGCAACTCCTCAAGCACTCCTCAAACGAGCGAGAAGTACTCAAGAGCCGCAACCCAACCGACCACCCCTGCCACTCCCAACGTCTTCGCAGCGGAGACGACGATCTTCATCGAGAACGATGTTTCACGTGAAACACCGATGACCAGAGGCCGTCAGCGCCCGGTCCTCCCTGCTCGCACAGGCCTACAAGCCACTGTGTGGAGGGGGCGTACTCCCGGGAGTGAGCATCGGGAGGGGCCCGCGAAGCGGGAGGGTCCCCGCTCTGCGAGCGAAGGGAGTACGCCGCCTCCACACCCACAAGAAACGCACGAAAGCAGTCACCGGTGTTTCACGTGAAACAGCAGAACTACGAGGACTCCACTCCCCCACGAACCATGAAGACGTCCACGGCATCCTCCCTCTCGAGCCTGAACCCATGACGCTCGTAGAGGCGCCGAGCGGCACTCCCCTGCAGCACGTTCAGGCGGAAGGGAAGCCCGGTGCCATGCTTCTCGAGGAGGTGAGTGAGCACCGCAGTCCCCACACCCTTGCCCTGCACGTTCGGTTCCAGATAGAAGTGCTCGATCCATACGGCATCCGACTCCTCGCGAACGGCAACAGATCCTACGTCGTGCCCGTCGAGGACGATGACCCAGGTGTTCTCCGCCACGAAGGCCCTCAGGAAGCGTTCACGCACCCAACTCGAGTCATACCTGTCGAGGCGCTCGAGATCCGGACGCATGACCACGGCGCGCAGCTCGGCCATCCACGCCGCATCGGCCAGCGTGCTCGTGCGCAACGTCCAGTCCATGTCCATACCCTCCCGACCGCGAACGGCCCGATCCCAAGCGAATCCGAGCAACGTTTCACGTGAAACATCGTCGACCTCCGGCCTGAGCATCCCTAAACGATGCGACGTTTCACGTGAAACATCCGCACTCAGGCGCGTACGACGGCCCGGATGACGCGGGTGATCTCCGGGAGAACTCCCTCACCGAGCACCTCGACCCGCACGTCGCTGAGCTTGTACTTCTTGATCTGCTTCTGCGCGGCATCGATCTCGTTCGCCGCGTTCATCCCCTTGAGGAGAGTCACCTCTCCCCCATCGCGCACGAGCGGGGCAGTGAGAGGAAGCAATGTGCGCAGAGCGCTGACGGCACGCGCGGTGACCACGTCGAAGGCGCCGGGTCGACCCACATCCTCGGCACGAGCGCGCAGGATCTCCACGTTCTCGAGGCCGAGCTCGTCGACCTGCTCGGTCAGCCACGTCACGCGTCGTTCCATGGGCTCGATGAGGGTCCAGTGCACATCCGGTCGGGCGATCGCCAGCACCAGCCCCGGAAGTCCCGCGCCAGAGCCGATGTCGGCGACTCGGCCGTGGAACAGAGGTGCCGCGATCGCACTGTTCAGAATGTGACGCGTCCACAGTCGCGGCAATTCCAACGGGCCGATCAGACCACGCTGCTCTCCCTCACGGGCGAGCGCGTCGGTGAAGGCACGTGCGGTGTCGATCCGATCACCGAACAGCGTGGCCGCAACGGCCGGTTCTGCCTCGAGCCCACTCATGCCGAGCACATCCGACATCGATCGTTCGATGTCAGCGACGGCGCAGAACCGTGTGACGGTCCGCACCCTCGCCGTACGACTCGGAGACGAGTCCGCGTTCCGCCGCGATGTCATGCACGAGCTTCCGCTCGTAGCTGGACATCGAGGGCAGCGACGCCTGAGACGCACCCTCGTCGAGCTTCGCTGCAGCGGCATCCACCAGCGTCTCGAGCTGACGACGACGCGCGTCGCGCGAACCGCCGATGTCGAGGATGAGGCGGGAGAATGATCCGGTCTTGCTCTGCACGGCGAGGCGCGTGAGCTCCTGCAATGCCTGAACCGTGTCGGGAGCCGACAGGAGGGTGAGCCCGTCGCCCTCCGCCTCGACCGAGACGTACGCACGTCCCTGACGAACATCGAGATTCAGGTCGCCGTCGATGTCGGCGATGTCGAGCAGTTCTTCGAGGTAGTCCGCGGCGATGTCGCCCTCGTTCTCGAGCTCGGCCACCGTGGGCTCGACGTTCTCGGTCACGCTCTCGCTCATCAGGAGCCCTTCTTCTTCGCGCGCTTCTTGCCCACCGGCTGCTGACGCTTCGGGGCTTCGGCCTTGGCCTTCTCCGCCTCATCGAACAGACGCTTCTGCTCGGCCTCGTAAGCGGCCATCGGAACGACCTTGCCCGACGAATCGATCGCCTTGCCCTTGCGAGCGAGCCGCTCCTCGCGCGCCTTGGCTGCTTCGGATCCGGGCGTCGGCATCTCGCGGATGACGAGGAACTGCTGCCCCATCGTCCACAGGTTCGAGATGAACCAGTACACGACGACGCCGAGCGGGAAGAAGATACCCGAGAAGATGAAGCCCAGCGGGAGCACGTAGAGCATGATCTTCTGCATCTGGTACGCCTGGCCCGTCTTGGCCTCGGGCGACAGGTTCTTCGAGATGATCTGCAGCTGGGTGAAGAACTGCGAACCGATCATGAGCACGACGAGCGTGACCAGGATGATGATCGCCGTGGTGTTACCGGCGTCGATCGCGTTGCCGAGCGTCTCATGCAGCGAGGCGACACCGAAAAGCTTGGCGTCGTAGAACTGCTCGGTGAGCTCGGCGTTGAGCAGGCCCACACCGCCGATACCGGCCGCGTGGTGCTTGGTGACATCGCTGAGCACGCTGAAGAGCGAGAAGAAGACCGGCATCTGCACGAGGAGCGGGAGACAGCTCGACATCGGCGTCGTGCCGTGCTTCTTGTACAGCGCCATGGTCTCGCGACTCATGGCCTCACGGCTGAGCTGGTCGCGCTTGCCCTTGTACTTCTCCTGGACTTTCCGCAGTTCAGGAGCGATTTCCATCATCTTTCGCTGGCTCTTGATCTGCTTCACGAAGAGCGGGATCAGAGCAGCACGCACCACGATGACGAGACCGACGATCGACAGGACCCAGGTGATGCCCGACGCTGCCGGCAGGCCGACGGCGGTCAACAGCCAGTGCCAGGCGACGAGCACCAGCTCGACCAGCCACTTGAGCGGCCAGAGGATGGTTCCGATCAGATCGAAACCTCCGGAGGAGGGGGCCGGCGACGGTGAGACGCTGGCGAGCAGAAGGTCGAGACCCACCGGTCAGTCCTTTCGAGCGGGAACGACGAAACCATGGGCGGTCAGGTCGTGGCGGAAGTGTTCGTGCGGTTTCACGTCGTCGACGCCCCCGCGGGTCCAGGGATTGCAACGGAGGATGCGCCATGCCGAGAGCAGTGTTCCCCGCACGGCACCGTGCTGTTGCACCGCACCTACAGCGTAAGCCGAACAGGACGGGTAGTACGCACAGACATCTCCGTACATCGGGGAGATCACCTTGCGGTACCCGGTGAGGAACCCGAGCACGAGATTGCGCGGGATCAACGGGATGCTGCGCATCAGGTCACCCGTGTGCAGGTGTCCCGTCCCGATGGAGGATGCCGGCAGCGCGGTCATCGCGCGTCCGTCGGTGCGAGTCGGGAGAAGCAGCGCTCGACATCAGCCTGGAGCTCGGCGTAGGTCGCGGTCGCGGACGACGGAAGGGCACGGATGACGACATCCGTGCCCTGGGGTACGCGCGACAGCGCTTCGGCGCACACAGCTTTGAGTCGACGCCGGACGGTGTTTCGAACCACCGCCCCGCCGACCTGCTTGCTGATGATGAAGCCGAAACGCGCGGCCCTGCTCTCATCCGTCGTCATCATCGAGGTGATGACGCGCGCCCCGCCACAGCGTGAACCGCGACGAACGACCAACCGGTAGTCGCTCCCGCGGGTCAGCCGATAGGCGCGGGCGAGCACAGCGGATTACGCGGAGAGCTCGGTGCGGCCCTTCGCACGACGCGCGGCGAGGATGCCACGACCCGCACGGGTACGCATACGGGCGCGGAAGCCGTGCTTCTTGGCGCGACGACGGTTGTTGGGCTGGAAGGTGCGCTTGCTCATAAGATCACTCCGGGAATGCTGCCACCGGATTCACTGCGACCGGAGACAATTTTGGGAACTGCCGAAAAGGCATAAGTCAACCGACTAAGGGTACGTCGCGGCGGCGCACAGAGCAAATCTGCGCGCTTCGCCGCGGTGGGTCGGTGAGTACCGCACAGCCATTATCCACAACCTCGAACGCCGGGCGTGGCACAACACGCGCGTTGATTTTCCAGGGCAGGTTGCCGTTCCCGGCTGCGATGACTACCGTTGGCATCCGTAGTTATCCACAGGGGCGACCCGCGTCTCGCAGCCCCTCACCGATCCCCGCCCGGAGCGTCATGTCCTCACCTGCCCAGCCCGACGTCCCGATCTGGACCACGGTGCAGGAGTTGCTGGTCGATGACGATCGGGTCACGCCGCAGCTGCAGGGCTTCCTGAGTCTCGCCGTCCCGGCAGGGGTCATGTCGGCAACCCTCTACCTCGAGGTGCCCAACGACCTCACCGCCGCACAGATCAACAAGCGTCTGCGGCTGCCGATCATGGAGGCCCTCACCCACATCGGTGAAGAGGTCACCTCTTTCCGCGTCGTGGTGAACCACGAGCTCGCCGAGCAGCCCACCGCCCCCATCGCCGTCGCCGACTTCGGGCGACAGGAGAACGTGCGCGTCGAGTCCCCGATGGAGCAGCCCACCCCGCTGCGCCACGAGTCGCGCCTCAACCCCAAGTACACGTTCGACAACTTCGTCATCGGCCAGTCCAACCGTTTCGCGCACGCGGCGGCCGTCGCCGTGGCCGAAGCGCCGGCCAAGGCGTACAACCCGCTCTTCATCTACGGCGACTCGGGGCTGGGCAAGACCCACCTCCTCCACGCGATCGGCGACTACGCACAATCCCTCTATGCCGGGGTCAAGGTGCGCTACGTCTCGAGCGAGGAGTTCACGAACGACTTCATCAACTCGATCGCGAACAACCGCGGCGCTGCGTTCCAGGCGCGCTACCGCGAGGTCGACATCCTGCTCATCGACGACATCCAGTTCCTGCAGGGTCGCGCCGAGACGCAGGAAGCGTTCTTCCACACCTTCAACACCCTTCACGACCACAACAAGCAGGTCGTGATCACGAGCGATGTCGCGCCGAAGCACCTCACCGGCTTCGAGGACCGCATGCGCAGCCGGTTCGAGTGGGGTCTGATCACCGACGTGCAGGCGCCCGACCTCGAGACGCGTATCGCCATCCTGCGCAAGAAGGCGCAGAGCGAGGCCCTCCACATCCCCGACGAGGTGCTCGAGTACATCGCGACCGTGGTGTCGTCGAACATCCGCGAACTCGAGGGCGCACTCATCCGCGTCTCGGCCTTCGCGAGCCTGAACCGCTCGGCGCTCGACATCTCCCTCGCCCAGACCGTACTGCGAGACATCGTCGACACGGCGGAGGACAACATCATCTCGCCGACCGACATCATCACGGCGACCGCTCAGTACTTCAAGCTCACGGTCGACGACCTGTACGGATCGAGCCGCTCGCAGCAGATCGCGACGGCGCGTCAGATCGCCATGTACCTCTGCCGGGAGCGCACGAGTCTCTCGCTGCCGAAGATCGGTCAGCTGTTCGGCAACCGCGACCACACCACGGTGATGTACGCGTACAAGAAGATCAGCGACCTCATGAAGGAGCGTCGCTCCATCTACAACCAGGTGACCGAGATCACCACGCAGCTCGGTCGACGCTAACCGCTCGTACCGCAGTCAGCGCCTCGACAAGGGGGATACGGCATCCGTTCGCGGTTCGTGTCCCCCTTTTTTCGGACTTGACGACGATCCGCGGTATCCGATAAATGCCTCTATGCACATGTGGATAACTTGTGGATGGTTGTGAATCACATCGGGATGAATGAGGTCCGAAGACCCAAACCTGTGGATAACTCCGGGGGAGGGATCGGACGGTCGGATGCCTCGAACCCGCGGTTTCCTCAGGGATTCCACAACTGACAAGCGTGTAGTTCCCTACTCGCGACTACTATCCACCGAGTTATCCACAGTATCCACAGCTGTTAACACCGTTAAGGAGTTAACCCGGTTAAGGCGCGATCCGATCACCAGACGGTGGGGAGAACCACCCCGAACGACAGATTCCCGTCGGCGTAGGGATCCGAAGGACTGTGGGGCTAGCATGGGAAGCCCTGCGGTGGGCCCACCTCGCAGCAGTACCGACGACACCGTCCTAGATCGACGACAAGGGAGCACCCGTGAGGTTTCAGGTCAACCGCGATGTCTTCAGCGAGGCAGTGTCGTTCGTCGTCAAGCTGCTGCCGCAGCGCAACCCGCAGCCGATTCTCGCCGGAGTGCTGATCGAGGCGGACGGTTCAGGTCTGACCCTCTCGGCCTTCGACTACGAGGCATCCGCCCGCACCACGATCGAGGCCACCGTCGACACCCCCGGCACGATCCTCGTGCACGGACGTCTGCTCTCCGACATCGCCAGCCGTCTGCCGAACGCTCCCATCGAGATCGCGGTCGAGGAAGACGGCGGCATCACGGTCACCTGCGGATCCGCCCGATTCACCCTCGCGGCCATGCCCGTCGAGGAGTACCCGTCGATCCCCGAGGTCGCCGGCTCCTCGGGTGTCGTCCCGGCGGACGACTTCGGTACCGCGATCGCCCAGGTCGGCTTCGCCGCTTCGCGTGACGACGTCACCCCGGTGCTCACGGGTGTGCAGCTCGAGGTATCGGGCCAGAGTCTGAGTCTCGTCGCGACCGACCGCTACCGCGTATCGCTCCGTGACGTGCCGTGGGACGGCGAATCCGCTGGGGATCAGACCGCACTCGTCCCCGCCCGCACGCTCGTCGAGGTCGGGAAGACCTTCGGCCACGCCGGAACCATCCAGATCGCGTTCTCGGGTGCCGGCGATCGCGAGATCATCGCGTTCACCGCGGGGAACAAGACCGTGACCTCGTTGCTGATCAAGGGCAACTTCCCGCCCGTGCGCCGCCTGTTCCCCGAGCAGACCGACCACTACGCGGTCGTCAACACCGCCGACCTCATCGAGGCCGTGCGTCGTGTCGCCCTCGTGCTCGATCGCGCGGCTCCGCTGCGGTTCACGTTCTCGAGCGACAGCGTGACGATGGATGCCTCGGGCAGTGAGCACGCTCGCGCCTCCGAGTCGGTCGACGCGATCCTCTCCGGTGGCGAAGAGGTCGTGCTCGGCCTCAACCCGCAGTACCTGATCGAGGCGCTCGGTGCCGTGAAGAGCGAGTTCGTGCGCGTCACGTTCACCTCGAGCGACAACGCCAACAAGCTCAGCCCGGTGCTGATCACGAGTCAGACCTCGGTCGACCAGGCCGGTCTCGACTCGTTCAAGTACCTCCTGCAGCCGAACCTCCTGCTGCGCTGAGCCCCCTGCGCTGAGCCCCGGATCCGGCCGTTACGCGCCGGAAACCGCAGCGCTCAGAATGCGAAACACCCGACTGCGAGAGTCAGCCGTACCCCTGAGCACGGCTGCTCCGCGTAGCCGTGCAGCCGAGCTCGTCTCTCCAGACGAAAGACGCTCCGCATGCCCGAGATCCCCCCTGCCCGATTCCGCCGGTTGCGAGCGCTCGCATCCGGCGTCGCATTCACGGCCGCGACGCTGCTCGCGTTCGGTGCGGCATCACCCGCCTCGGCCGTGGTGGTGCCCGACTCCTACGAAACCGCCACCCTGACCGCCGCACCGACGTCGGTGTCCGTCGGTGACACGATCACCGTCAGCGCGGTGTTCACCGGCCTGGTCGACGCCTACGCGTACGAGCTCGACATCGCCTACGACCCCGACCTGCTCGCGTTCGTCGCCGACAGCGAGATCCTCCCGACCGGCGGCTTCGGATCGGCAACCGACTCGGGCAGTGAGATCGCGGTCGCCGCGACCCGGCTCGGCACCTCCCCCGGTCTGACCGGCACGCAGACCCTGGTCACACTCACCTTCACCGCACTCGAGGCGGGCGACGCCTCGCTCGACATCGCCAACGGACGCATCGTCGACTCGAGCACCGCATCGTCGACGGTCGATTCCGATGCGCCGGGCACGTCGACGACGGTGGAGATCACCGCCGATGAGGACACCGAGCCGGGGCCCGGTGACGGAGGCTCCGATGGTGGCTCCGATGGCGGCGATCCCGACACCGGATCGGGTTCGGGTTCCGGTTCCGGTTCCGGTTCCGGATCGGGCACGACGACGGACGGCTCGCTCGCCGTCACGGGCGCGGATGCCGCACCCTGGCTGATCCTCGGTGCGGGAGCCATCGCCGCCATCGCGGCGGGAACCGTCATCGCCGTTCGACGGAGGACCCGATGACCGCGCACGACACCCGAGCAGAGAAGCCGAGAACCAGGAGAGACACCACTGTGAAGAAGACCACCCTGCGGATCGTCGCCGCCGTCTCGGTCGTGGGTTCCACGATCGTCGCGGCCGGGATGGCGAGCGGAGCAGCGACGGCGGCGGCACCGGCCACCGTCAGCCTCCCGCCGTACTACAGCGAGCTCGACGTGACCGGTGACGAGATGGTGACGGCCGCGGATCTGTCCGTCGCCGCCGAATCCCTCGGTCTCACGGCGTCGTCGCCGGACTGGTCTCGAGTGGCCGTCCTCGATACCGATGCCGACGGCGAGCTCACGATCCTCGATCTCGCCGACCTCTCGCAGCGGATCATCTACGACGACGGTCCCTTCGAGCTCGTCGAAGCATCCGTGATCGACATGCAGGCCGCGATGAATGCGGGAGTCGCGACCTCCCAGAGCATCACCCAGGAATACCTCGACCGGATCGCCGCGTACGACCGCACGGTCGTGCCCGGCGGAAGCCGTCCGCTCAACTCGATCATCACGGTGAACCAGAAGGCCCTCGCCGATGCGGCTGCGGCCGACGAGATCCGTGCATCCGACGGCATGACGAGCATGCTGCTGGGCGTGCCGATCGCGTTGAAGGACAACTACGACACGGTCGACATGGTCACCACCGGTGGATGCGCCTGCTGGAACGAGAACCAGACCGCGACCGACGCGTCGATGGTCAGCGGACTCCGCAGCGACGGCGCCGTGATCCTCGCGAAGGCCAGCCTCGACGAGTTCGCGTACGGATTCGTCTCGGAGTTCTCCTCGTTCCAGGAGCCAGGAGCGACGTCACTCGTGGCGAGCCCGTACGACACGACGCGGACGGCGGGCGGATCCAGCGGTGGCACGGGAGCGGCGATCTCCGCGAACCTCGCCGGCATCGGCTTCGGCACCGACACGGGCGGGTCGATCCGTGTCCCGTCGTCGTACAACCAGCTCGTGGGTGTCCGCCCGACGGTGGGTCTGGCCAGCCGCGACGGCATCATCCCGCTGGCCCTCTCGCAGGACACCGGTGGGCCGATGGCTCGTTCCGTCATCGATGCCGCCGTCGCTCTCGACGCGGTCGTGGGAGTCGATGACGCCGATCCCGTCACCGCACGACAGGAGGGCCTCGTGCCCGAGTCGTACACGTCGTTCCTCGACACGGATGCGCTCCAGGGCGCGCGGATCGGCTACGTCTCGTCGATGGTGGGAACCAACGCCGGCACCGTGCGACTCTTCTCCGAGGCGACCGCAGCGCTGACCGCGCAGGGCGCGACCGTGGTGCCGATCACTCCTCCGTCCGGGTTCTCCGCCGTGCTGAACGAGGGCTCCGGGTCGACGAACGAGTTCCTCCACGATCTCGACGAGTACATCGCCACGCATCTCGGCCCCGATGTCGAGGCGCGCACTCTGACCGACATCCTCGCGACGAACAGCTTCGTCACCTCGCGGCGGTCGATCTACGTGGCGCGCAATGCGGTCACGGAGGCGACCTACGAGGGCTGGGCGGGCGAGACCGGTACGCACACCGTGCAGCTCGCGGCCGGCAAGACGCTCGTGACGCAGATGATGGAGGATCTCGACCTCGACGCGATCGTCTATCCGAGCACGAACGCCTACGGGACCCAGGGGACCAACATGCGGCTGAGCCCGAACACCGGGATGCCGTCGGTCACCGTGCCGATGGGGCAGACGATCGCGGGTGAGACGCTGCCCGGCAGCGGCGTGAACCTCGAGTTCCTCGGACGCGACTTCGACGAGGGAACCCTCCTCGGTCTGGCGTACGCGTTCGAGCAGGCGACGGATGCCCGCACGGCGCCGTCGCTCTACGGCCCGCTGCCGTGATCCACGACCGGCGACTGCTCGAACAGCTCGGGCAGTCGCCGGTCCGGCTCCGCCGGGGAAGATGTCCGACCCCGAAGGTAGGCTGACTCCGTGATCGTGGAGCATCTGAGTCTGGTGGATTTCCGCAATTACGCGACCGCCGAACTCGCTCTGCACCGCGGACCGAACGTCCTGGTCGGCCGGAACGGGCAGGGAAAGACGAATCTCGCCGAAGCCGTGGTCTTCCTCGCCACCCTGGGCTCGCACCGGGTCTCGTCCGACGCCCCCATGGTGCGCGACGGACAGGAGTTCGCGATCATCCGCGCGCGACTCTCGCACGGGGAGCGCAAGGTGCTCGCCGAGGTCCAGGTGAATCGGCAGGGCTCGAACAAGGCGCGCATCAACGGATCCCCGTCGAAGACCAATGAGCTGCCGCGTTACGCGCACGTCGTGCTCTTCGCCCCGGAGGATCTTCAGATCGTGCGTGGCGACCCGTCGTCGCGCCGCCGTTTCGTCGACCAGCTGCTCATCCAGCGCACGCCTCGCCTCGCCGCCGTGCTCGCGGACTACGACCGTGTGCTCAAGCAGCGCAACGCGCTGCTGAAGTCGGCCCGGGCCCGCGGCATCCGGGGTGAGGGACTGAGCACTCTCGACGTCTGGGACGACAAGCTGGTCGCGCTCGGCTCCGAGATCATCGTCGCGCGCCAGCGCCTGGCCAACGACCTGCAGCAGCCGGTCGCCGATGCGTACGCCGCGATCGCGGGCGCCGATCATCGACCCCAGCTCGAGTGGGCGCTGTCGATCCGCGGCGGGGATCCCGAAGAAGACGAAGACGATGCCGCCACCGCGTCCGAGGATGCCGTGACGCCGGCGGCCGTCGCCGAGCAGTTCCGCGCGTCGCTCGCGTCGAAGCGCTCGAACGAGCTCGACCGGGGACTGACGCTGACGGGTCCGCACCGAGACGATCTGGTGCTGCGCGTCCGCTCGCTCCCGGTGAAGGGCTACGCCTCGCACGGCGAATCCTGGTCCGTCGCGCTCGCGCTGCGTCTCGCCTCGGCCGAGCTGCTGCGCAGCGAATCCCCGGCCGGCGACCCGGTGCTGATCCTCGACGACGTCTTCGCCGAGCTCGACGCCGATCGTCGTCAGCGGCTCGCTGCGCTCACCGCGGGCTACGAGCAGGTGGTGGTGACCGCGGCCGTGGAGGAGGATATCCCCGAGGTGCTGCATGCGCACGTCGTGCGGATCACCGCGGGAACCATCAGCGACGAGCGGTCGGGGGGCGACGAATGAACGACATCGTGAATCCGGCATCCGTTCCGGCATCCGAGGCACCGGCCCCCGAAGCGCCCGAGACGGTGGCGACCTATCTGCGTCTGCGGGGACTTAAGCCCAGCGCCAAGAACTGGCGCAAGAAGAAGCGCGTCTCGATCGACGACGAGAACGCCCCGTTCGCTCCCGGCCGCGACCCCGGTGCCCTCGGCGCCGTGCTCGACAAGCTCAGCCGCGACTCCGGTTGGCAGATCACCCTCGCCCGGGAGGACCTGGTGCGGCAATGGGCCGATCTCGCCGGTGCCGATACCGCGAAGCACTCGGAACCGGTCTCGCTGGAGCGAGGGCTGCTGACGGTGAAGTGTGATTCCACCGCGTGGGCGAAGAACCTGCAGTACATGCGGGCGACCATCCTCACCGAGATCGGACGACGGTATCCGGATGCCGGCGTCGAGAACCTCCGCTTCATCGGACCGGACGTCCCCTCCTGGAAATGGGGTCCCAGAGTCGTTCCAGGGCGGGGCCCGCGCGATACCTACGGGTAGGGCACCATGCAAGGGGGTAAAACCTCTCAGAGGCCCACACGCGGCCGTTGAGCGATATTTCGAGAGAAAACCCGGCTAGACTGGGAGTTCGCAATATCGATGTGGAGAATGTCTTCTGATGACGCCTGAATCCCCCGCCGACGAGTCCGAATCGACCACCGGGGGAACCCCCGACCCTTCGACGGGTGCGACCGGAGGAACATCGAACGCACCCGCGGGCGACCTCCCCGAATACGGGGCCGACTCGATCCAGATCCTCGAGGGCCTCGAGGCCGTGCGCAAGCGCCCCGGCATGTACATCGGGTCCACCGGTCCGCGCGGTCTGCACCACCTGGTCTACGAGATCGTCGACAACTCGGTCGATGAGGCGTTGGCCGGCTACGCCGACACGATCCTGGTGACCCTCCTCGCCGACGGCGGCGTGCGCGTGGTCGACAACGGCCGCGGCATTCCCGTCGATCCGCACTCCTCCGACCCGACCAAGTCGACCGTCGAGGTCGTGCTCACGATCCTGCACGCCGGTGGCAAGTTCGGCGGCGGCGCCTACGCCGTCTCGGGCGGTCTGCACGGCGTCGGCTCCTCGGTCGTGAACGCGCTGTCGACGCGCTTCGAGGTCGAGGTCAAGCAGAAGGGCTTCGTCTGGCGGCACAGCTTCGCCGACGGCGGCGCCCCGCAGCAGCAGCTCGAGAAGGGCGAGGCGACCGACGAGACCGGAACCGCGATCACCTTCTGGGCCGACGGATCGATCTTCACCGAGACGACCGAGTACGACTACGACACCCTGCGCACGCGCTTCCAGCAGATGGCGTTCCTCAACAAGGGACTCCGCATCGAGCTGAGCGACGAGCGTCCGTCCTCGACCTACGAGATCGAGGAGAACGGGCAGACGATCGAGAAGCAGCCCGGCGACGTCTTCTTCTACGAGCGCGGACTCGTCGACTACGTCGAGTACCTCAACAAGGTGCGTCACGCCGAGGTCGTCACCGAGGAGATCATCGCGTTCGAGTCCGAGGACACCGAGCGCAAGATCTCGCTCGAGGTCGCGATGCAGTGGACCACCTCGTACACCGAGAACGTCTTCACCTACGCGAACACCATCAACACGCACGAGGGTGGAACGCACGAAGAGGGCTTCCGCGCCGCACTGACGACCCTGGTCAACAAGTACGCGCGCGCGAACAACCTGCTCAAGGAGAAGGACGACAACCTCTCGGGCGATGACGTGCGCGAGGGACTGACCGCCGTCATCTCGATCAAGCTCGGCGAGCCCCAGTTCGAGGGACAGACCAAGACCAAGCTCGGCAACACCGAGGCGAAGGCGTTCGTGCAGAAGGTCGTCGGCGATCAGCTCGGCGACTGGTTCGAGCGCAATCCGAGCCAGGCGAAGAACGTCATCCGCAAGGCGATCGATGCGGCGACCGCGCGCCTGGCGGCTCGAAAGGCGCGGGAGACCGCGCGTCGCAAGAGCGTCTTCGAGTCGGCCGCGATGCCCGACAAGCTCAAGGACTGCACGAGCAAGGACCCGTCGATCAGCGAGATCTTCCTCGTCGAGGGTGACTCGGCCGGCGGTTCCGCGGTGCAGGGTCGCGACCCGCACACGCAGGCGATCCTGGCGCTCCGCGGCAAGATCCTGAACGTCGAGCGCGCGCGCCTCGACAAGGCCCTCGGCAACAAAGAGGTCCAGGCGATGATCCAGGCCTTCGGCACGGGCATCGGCGAGGACTTCGACATCGAGAAGGCCCGCTATCACAAGATCGTCCTGATGGCGGATGCCGACGTCGACGGCCAGCACATCACGACGCTGCTGCTCACCCTGCTGTTCCGCTACATGCGCGGACTCATCGAGGCCGGCTTCGTGTACCTCGCGATGCCGCCGCTGTACCGCCTGAAGTGGTCGAACTCGCCGCACGAGTACGTGTTCAGCGATGACGAGCGCGACGCGCTGCTCAAGTACGGCCTCGACAACGGCAAGCGCATCCCGAAGGATGCGGGCATCCAGCGCTACAAGGGTCTCGGCGAGATGAACGCCAAGGAGCTGTGGGAGACCACGATGGATCACTCCACCCGCACCCTCCGTCAGGTGACGATCGAGGATGCCGCGGCCGCCGATGAGATCTTCAGCGTGCTGATGGGTGAGGACGTCGAATCGCGCCGTACCTTCATCCAGCGCAACGCCAAGGACGTCCGCTTCCTCGACATCTGACGCCACCCTGGGTCCCTGAGCTTGTCGAAGGGTCCCGGATGCTTCGACAAGACTGAACGACCGGAATCGAAAACCACATGACTGACGAAGAACGCCCCGTCCCCGAGCACGACCACGGCCGGATCGACCAGGTCGACCTGCAGTCGGAGATGCAGCGCAGCTACCTCGACTACGCGATGGCCGTGATCGTCGGCCGCGCGCTGCCGGATGTGCGCGACGGCCTCAAGCCGGTGCACCGCCGCGTGATCTACGGCATGTACGACGGCGGTTTCCGCCCCGACAAGTCGTTCTCGAAGTGCGCCCGTGTCGTCGGCGAGGTCATGGGTCAGTACCACCCGCACGGCGACTCGGCGATCTACGACGCCCTCGTCCGTCTCGTGCAGCCGTGGTCGCTGCGGTACCCGCTGGCACTCGGCCAGGGCAACTTCGGGTCGCCCGGCAACATGGGAGCCGCCGCCCCGCGATACACCGAGACCAAGATGGCCCCGCTCGCGCTCGAGATGGTGCGCGACATCGAAGAGGACACGGTCGACTTCACCGACAACTACGACGGTCAGACCCAGGAGCCGACGGTCCTCCCGGCCCGGTTCCCGAACCTCCTCGTCAACGGCTCGGTCGGTATCGCGGTCGGTATGGCGACGAACATCCCGCCGCACAACCTGCGCGAGGTGTCGGAGGCCGCGCTCTGGGCCCTCGACAACCCCGGCATCACCCGCGAAGAGCTGCTCGACGGCCTGATCCAGCGCGTTCCCGGCCCGGACTTCCCGACCGGAGCGCAGATCCTCGGCACCAAGGGCATCCACGAGGCGTACCGCACCGGCCGCGGATCGATCACGATGCGCGCCGTCGTCAACGTCGAGGAGATCCAGGGTCGTACCTGCCTGGTCATCACCGAGCTGCCGTATCAGGTGAACCCCGACAACGTCGCGGTCAAGATCGGCGACCTCGCCCGCGACGGCAAGATCACGGGCATCGCCGACATCCGCGACGAGTCCTCCGACCGCACGGGTCAGCGACTGGTCGTCGTGCTCAAGCGCGATGCCGTCGCCAAGGTCGTGCTCAACAACCTGTACAAGCACACGCAGCTGCAGGAGAACTTCGGCGCGAACATGCTCGCGATCGTCGACGGCGTGCCCCGCACCCTCGCGATCGACGGTTTCATCAGCCACTGGATCGCGCACCAGATCGAAGTGATCGTGCGTCGCACGCAGTTCCGCCTCAACGAGGCCGAGAAGCGGATGCACATCCTGCGCGGATATCTGAAGGCGCTCGACGCTCTCGACGAGGTCATCGCGCTCATCCGCCGGTCGCAGACCACGCAGGAGGCGAACGAGGGACTCCAGAAGCTCCTCGACATCGATGAGATCCAGGCCGAGGCGATCCTGCAGATGCAGCTGCGCCGCCTCGCCGCGCTCGAGCGTCAGAAGATCATCGATCAGGCGAACGAGCTCGAAGCGCTCATCACCGACTACAAGGCGATCCTCGCCGACGAGGGCCGTCAGCGCACGATCATCCGCGAAGAGCTCACCGGCATCGTCGACAAGTTCGGTGACGAGCGCCGCACGCACATCCTGCACGGCTACGACGGCGACGTCTCGATGGAAGACCTCATCGCCGAGGAGGAGATGGTCGTCACCGTCACGCGCGACGGCTACATCAAGCGCACGCGCAGCGACAACTACCGCTCCCAGCACCGCGGCGGAAAGGGCATCAAGGGTGCCCAGCTGCGAGCGGATGACATCGTCGAGCATTTCTTCGTCACGACGACGCACCACTGGCTGCTGTTCTTCACGGACAAGGGTCGCGTGTACCGCGCCAAGACCTACGAGGTGCCCGAGGCCGGCCGCGACGCGAAGGGCACGCACGTCGCGAACCTGCTGGCGATGCAGCCCGACGAGAGCATCGCTCAGATCCTCGACATCCGCGACTACGCGGTCGCCGAGTACCTGGTGCTCGCCACGCACAACGGTCTCGTCAAGAAGACCCGCCTCGAGGCGTACGACACCAACCGTCAGGGCGGCGTCATCGCGATCCGCCTGAACGACGACGATGCACTGGTCGGCGCTCTGCTGGTCGATGCCGAGGACGACATCCTCCTCATCAGCCGCAAGGGCATGTCGGTGCGCTTCCAGGCCACCGATGAGGCGCTGCGTCCGATGGGTCGAGCGACCGCGGGTGTGAAGGGCATGAAGTTCCGCGAGGGCGACAGTCTGCTCTCGGCATCCGTCGCCGCCCCCGGCCGATTCGTGTTCGTCGTCACCGACGGCGGGTACGCGAAGCGCACGGCCGTCGAGGAGTACCGCGTCCAGGGACGCGGCGGATTCGGCATCAAGGTGGCCAAGCTGCACGACGATCGAGGCACTCTCGCGGGTGGTCTGATCGTCTCCGCAGACGACGAGGTCCTTGTGGTTCTGTCCAGCGGCAAGGTGGTACGCTCTGCCGTGGCCGAGGTGCCCGCCAAGGGCCGAGACACCATGGGAGTGGTGTTCGCCCGGACGACGGAAGCCGACCGGATCCTCGCGATCGCCCGCAACGGCGAACGTGGCCTCTCCGACGAAGACGACACGGATGAGGCGGATGCCGCAGCAGACGTCACCGAGACGACAGAGACCCCCGAGGAGAGCACGGACGCATGAGCACGGTAGCCGACAAGCTCGCGAAGAAATCCACCCGTAAGACCGGTGGCAAGCAGGTTCGCCTGCGCCTGGTCTACGTCGACTTCTGGTCGGCCGTGAAGCTCTCCTTCCTCGGAGCTGTGGCCCTCGCGGTCGTCACGATGGTGTCGTTCTTCCTGATCTACCTCGTGCTGCAGGCGACGAACGTGCTGACCACGGCCGATTCGTTCCTCGCGGGCATCACCGACAACGCGTTCAAGCTCACCGAGGTCGTCGGACTTCCGCAGGTGATGGCCTTCGCTGCCGTCGTGGCGATCCTCAACCTCATCGTCTTCACGGTGCTCGGCGCCGTGATCGCGGGTATCTACAACCTCGCGGTGAAGGTCACCGGCGGCCTGCTCGTCGGCTTCATGTCGAACTGACCGATCTTCATGGAGGGGCGGATGCTGCGGCATCCGCCCCTTCGTCGTTCACGGGGGTAGGGAAAACCCGAACACAGGTGTCCGGGTTCCTCGGTGTCGGCGCGATCTGCGCGCCCGTACCTTGGAATCATGACGACACAGACTGCGACCCCGCCGCAGGCGGCGGCCGTGAAGCCGCCGCTGAGGATCCCGCTCACCATCCTGCATCTCGCCGGAGTGGGCGTCATCGGCGGCATCATCAACGCGACCCTCATCGGGATACTCGGAACCGGCCTCGGGCTGCTCTTCGCCTTCGGCATCGGCGTGGTCTTCCTCGTCGGCCTGGTCTACGCGCTCTTCGGCGTCGGTTGGTTCGAGGTCGCCCGGGTGAGCGCGCTCTACCGCACACCGATCGCGCCGCTGCGTCTGCGGCCGCGCGAACGGCCCGGCTTCGGCGGGTGGCTCCGTGCTCTCGGCCGCCAGACGATCGACGGACGCATGTGGCGGGCGCTCGCGAACTTCGCGATCGCCGTGGTGCTGGGCTTCATCGTGCTGCGTCTCGCCGCCGCGTTCGCGTGGTCGGTCGTGATCTCGTTCGCTCCCCTCACCTCCGCGGAATCGGTGGTCGGCCCGTTCGGCGGTGGCGCACTGCTCGTCGCCTGGGCACCGCTCGTCGGCATCCTCGGGATCGCCGCATCGGTCGCCGGCATGATCGGTCTCGCCCTTCTCCACCGCACGCTGTCGCTCGCGATCGTGGTGCGCAGCCGTGAGGCCGAGCTCACCGAGCAGGTGCGCACGACCACCGCGCAGCGTGAGGGAGCCGTGCGCGCCGCCGACGTCGAACGCACCCGCATCGAACGCGACCTGCACGACGGCGTCCAGCCGCGACTCGTCTCGGTCGGCATGACGCTCGGGCTCGCCCAGCAGAAGATCGAGACCGATCCCGATGCGGCGAAGGAACTGATCGCCGAGGCGCACACCTCCACGAAGGCCGCCATCACCGAACTCCGACAGCTCGCCCGCGGCATCCACGCCTCGGTGCTCGACGACCGGGGACTCGACGCGGCCCTGTCGGCACTCGCCGGTCGCTCGCACATCCCGGTCTCGCTCGACGTCCGCATGGACGGTCGTTGCAGTCGTGAGGCGGAAGCGGCCGTGTACTTCTCGATCGCCGAGTCGCTGACCAACGCCGCGAAGCACTCGCGGGCCAGCGAAGCGCGCGTGACGGTGCGGATCCGCGAGGGCAACACGCTCTGGGCCCGCGTCGAGGACAACGGCATGGGCGGCGCGCAGGTGCAGCCCGGTGGCGGACTCGACGGGATCGCCAACCGTGTGTTGGCCGCGGGAGGGACCTTCCGCCTCGAGAGCCCGCAGGGCGGCCCGACCAGCCTGGAGGTGAACGTGCCATGCGCATCCTGATCTGCGAGGACTCGGTCCTGCTGCGCGAAGGTCTCGTGCGTCTGCTCGAGGACGCCGGCCATGAGGTCGTCGCGGCGCTCCCCGACACCGCGGGACTCACCGAGACGGTCGCCACGACGGAGCCGGAACTCTGCATCCTCGACGTGCGCCTGCCCCCGACGTTCACCGACGAGGGCATCCGTGCGGCGCTCGGACTGCGGTCGACGCATCCGTCGCTCGCCCTCCTCGTGCTCTCGCAGTACGTCGAGGAGCGCTACGCCTCCGACCTGATCGCCGCGCAGGGCGGCCCGCTGGGCTACCTGCTCAAGGACCGGGTCGCCGATGTCGCCGAGTTCCTGCAGTCGGTGCAGCGCATCGCCGAGGGCGCGACCGTGCTCGACCCCGAGGTGGTGGCGCAGCTGCTCACGCGGCGCAATCGCGACGATCGGATGCTGCGGCTCACCGAGCGCGAACGCACCGTGCTGGCGTTGATCGCGGAGGGCAAGTCGAACCAGGCGATCGCCGGACTCCTCTTCGTCTCGGAGGCGAGCGTCGAGAAGCACATCACCTCCATCTTCCAGAAACTCGGGTTCGAGCAGGACGAGTCGGGAAACCGCCGCGTGCTCGCCGCCCTCGCCCACATCGAGAACACCGGCGGTCCCATCCCGCCGGCCACCCAGAACGGAGCGGCGCGATGAGCACCGACCAGAACGACCCCCAGGGCGGACACACCCCGCTCACTCCCCCGCCGGCGTCCGCGCCGCCCCAGCCGACGGCATCCGTTCCGCCCACGCCTCCGCCGACCGCGTCCGGCGGGCCGGCCGGTACCGGTGCACGATCGGGCGGGGTGACCGCGATCGCGATCGTCACCGCGGTGGTCGGCGGAATCGCCCTCGTCGGTACGGCGGGAACGGCGGCGATCGGGGCGATGAGCAACGTCAGTGTCGCGAGCAACGCGGGTGGTGACACCGTGCAGGGCATCGACGTCGACGGCATCGACTCGCTCACCGTCGACGCCGATGCCAGCAGCATGCGTCTGGAGTTCGGCGACGTCGATCAGGCGGAACTCTCCATCTCGAACCGCCGTGGCCCGGACTGGACCATCGAGCGTGACGGTGACGAACTGGTGGTGCGCAGTCCCGACAATCGCTGGGACTGGTGGTTCGGCGACTGGGGCCGTGAGGGCGAGGTCGCCGTGCTGACCCTGCCGGAGGCTCTCCGCACCGACGCGATCGACGCCGACCTGACGCTCGACGCCGGAAGCCTCGACGTCGTCGGTGACTTCGGTGCTCTCGACATCGACGTGAGCGCGGGGGCGCTCGATGTCGACGGATCGGCGACCGCGCTGGCGGTCGACATGAGCGCGGGCCGTGCCGACATCGTCCTCGCCGACGTCGACGACGCGTTGCTGAGCGTCTCGGCCGGAGAACTCAATGTCGAATTGACCGGAACCGCCCCGACGCGGACGACGGTCGAGGTGAGCGCGGGCTCGGTCGATCTCACGGTGCCGGATGTCGCGTACGACATCACCCAGAGCGTCGACGCCGGGTCCCTCGATGCTCGGGTCGAGCAGTCCGCGAGCGCCCGACGCAGCATCGAGGTCTCGCTCTCGGCCGGTGGCGTGACGATCCGTCCGGGCCGCTGATCGCCCATGAGCGCGGGGACTCGCCCGGGTCCCCGCGCTCGATTGGGAGTTTCGGCGAATCTCCGGTAAAGTTTCGGAGGTTGACGGGCCCATAGCTCAGGTGGTTAGAGCGCTTCACTGATAATGAAGAGGTCCCAGGTTCAAGTCCTGGTGGGCCCACACATCAACTCAAGAAATACCCCTCGGGGCCTTAGCTCAGTTGGTAGAGCGCCTGCTTTGCAAGCAGGATGTCAGGAGTTCGAATCTCCTAGGCTCCACACTGTGTTGAGACAGTTCGAGAAGGCCCCGCCGAGTGCGGGGCCTTCTCGTTTCCACAGGTGTTAACAACTCTGTTAAGAACTTTCGGGCGTCTGCTGCCGGTTTCTGAGTACACCGATGTTCCATGTGGATAACCTCTGATCAGGGATTTCCACATGGAAGACTTCGGGTGCCGACCGTGCAGAGCGGGCGGCTCGTCCGCGTATCGGGCGATCACCGGAGGGGGATTCTCATGGAACAGCAGAAGCAACCGGCGCCCGCGCGCCCGACCGCCGCGTTCGTCGGGGCATCGTGGGTCGCACTCGGAATCGGCGCCTCGCTCTTCTTCATCGGGCTCTACAACGCACACATGCTGCTCTCGGAGAAGGGCTTCTACTTCGCCGTCTTCCTTCTCGGTGTCTTCGCCGCCGTCTCGGTGCAGAAGGCGGTGCGCGACCGCGCCGAAGAGATCCCCGTCACGGGCGTCTACCTCGGCGTCTCGTGGAGCATGCTTCTCGCCTCGCTGATCCTCATGACCGCGGGGCTCTGGAACGCCGATCTGCTGCTCTCCGAGAAGGGCTTCTACGGGATCGGCTTCGCGATGAGTCTCTTCGCCGTCGTCGCGGTGCAGAAGAACGTGCGCGACCTGGCTGCCGCTCGCGACGGCGACCCCGCTCCGGCGCGCCCGCGGCCGCCGCTCTTCCCGCCTCCGCCCGCACCCTGAGCGTCGGACCGAACCTCCGTACCTCCTCCGAGTGCGGGCGATCGACTCGATCCCGTGGGTCGGCCTCCGTAGCGTGGGACGTATGGACATCAGACGAGGACTCACCATCGGGGCGGTGCTGGCGGTCGGCATCGCCCTCACCGGGTGCACGGGTGCGCCGACGGATGTCGAGACGCCTGCGCCCTCGGCATCCGCTTCGCCCGCTCCCACCCCGACGCCCACCCCGACCGCGGATGCCGACGCCGACGCGGCCCTCCTGCCGATTCCCGTCGACGACATCAAGGACTGGGCGGACACCGCCATCACCTGGGCCGACGACGCCCAGGGCACCGGTACGTTCTCGGGGTGGCTGAGTGAGCACACCTCCGCGCACCACCTGACTAGCTTCTCGTCGGTGCCCGCAGCCACGTACCAGGGGCAGATCGCCTGCCGCGGTGACGGCACCATCACCCTCCAGGCGGGAGAGCTCGACAGCGACCCGAGCACCGAACCGATCGAGTGCACGAACGCCACCATCGCCTTCGACCTCACCACCACCGGCACCGGGATGAGCGTGACGCTCGATCTCGACGGAGCCCCCACCATCTACGCCGTCGCCCTCCAGCGGGTCGAGTGAGATGGATGATGCGTTGAGCGACGCGATCGTCGCCTTCGTCGGCTGGGATACGGATGCCTCGATCCCCGGACGTCATCCCGACCGCATCGTCGACGTCTCGCTCCGGGAACGGGTTCTGAGGGTTGTGAGAGCAGCGGACGCGGAGCGGCCGGATTCACGCGATCTCGGGGAGTGGGGACGGGTGGTCGGCGCCCGCGTGGCACGTGAGCACCCCGATATCTCACCCGCGGCCGTGCGCGCGATCGTGGCTCTCGTCACCTACGAATGGCGCTGATGCGCACCGGTCCGCGTGCGTGATCGATGCGCACGGGCTCGCCCTTCTGCGTGACGACGACGTCGCCCTGTGCCGCGAGGGCACCAACGATCCGGCGCACGTCGTCCATCGAATCCCGCCACGTGTCGCCTCCCACGGTGCGGGCGACGTCGCTCGGACAGATCGACGACCCCTCCCGTCGACGCGTGAGAGTGCGGATGGCGGCGGCGATCCTCTCGTCGAATCCGCTGCCGGTTCGCTGCTCCCACCACGGGTGTCCGCGCTCTCCGAGAGCGACCTTCGCGTCCTGGACGCGCCCCCGAGCATCCGCTTCCCCGTCCTTCACGGCGCGGCGCGCGGCCATCAGTTCGTCGACCAGCTCCTGGCGGAACGAGTCGGGGATCGACGGATCCGTCGCCCGCCAACGCCGTCCGTCGATCACGAAGTGGTGGCCGTCCGGCGTGCGCTCGGGCTCGGTGCGGTGGTCGGTGGAGGTGGACATGGAGCCACTCTGCGCGCGGTTCCCTCGGAGATGAAGGGACTTGACGCGCGGGAGCAGAACCGTGCACCACCTGAGGGGTCAAGACACGCCGTCATCTTCCGCTTGGGCACGGCGTGTTCTGACCCCTCGCGAGGACGACACGCAGGTACCGCGACTAACCTGGCGCGCATGACCGAGAACAGCGACCTGACCGACGCGAGCACCTTCGAGCTGGCCGAGCTCTCGATCGGATTCCTCGCCCCGCCCGAGGTCTTCGACGAATTGCACCGCCGCGTGGAGGAGATGCTCGAGACGGATTTCGAGAACGTGGTGTGGGAGATGCACCTCCGCGAGAACCTCACCGACGACCCCGACCACCGCGAGAACTACGCCGGCCTCTACGAGCAGGTCGAGATCGAGGAGAAGCACGGGTTGCTGGGCAAGCGGATCGACTCCTGATCGTGAGGGGTCAAGACACGCCCCGAGCGTGAGGCTGGGCACGGCGTGTCTTGACTCCTCACCGATAGGAACTCAGTCCCTCCGGCGGAAGAACCTCGCGCGGGCGGCGGCATCCGCCGGGGTGTAGACGACCAGCTGGATGTCGGTCTGGTCGGACGGCCGCAGCTGGTGATGCTCGAACACGAGCCTGCCCAGTGACGGATGCCGGAACACGCGTTCGCGCGATTCGAACCCCCGCACGTCGTGGCTCTCCCAGCGTTCGCGGAACTCCGGGCTCGCCTCCATCAGCCGCCCGACGAGGTCGCGATAGCGCGGGTCACCGAGTCGCGGCCCTGCCTCGGCGCGGAACTCGGCGAGGAAGCGGCGGCTGGTGTCGTCCCAGTCGTCGAGCAGGTCGCGCACGGCGGGGTCGGTGAAGATCAGCCAGAGCAGGTTGCGCTTCTCGGGCGGGGTGGTGGCGACGTTCGGATAGAGCGCCTCGTAAGCGGCGTTCCACCCGGCGACGCCCCAGTCGGGCGCGAGCGCGTAGGCCGGGTGCTCCTCCAGTGCATCGAGGAACCGCTGAACGTGGGCCGGTGCGGTCTCGACAGCCTCACCCGTGCCGGGTCGTGCGGGTGCGAAGCCGGCCAGGCGCAGCGCGTAGTCGTGCTCGGCCACGGTCAGGTGCAGCGCCGTGGCGACGGCATCCAGCACCTGCCGCGAGGGATTGATGTCGCGCCCCTGCTCGAGCCAGGTGTACCAGGTGACGCTGACACCCGAGAGGTACGAGATCTCCTCGCGGCGCAGACCGACGGTGCGCCCGCGTCCCGCGGGAGGGAGTCCGTAGGCGCCGCGGTCGAGCTGCTCGCGCCGGGCACGGAGGAATGCGCCCAGTTCTCTGCGCTGCTCCTCGTCCACGGCCACAGAACAAACCTAGTGCTCTCACTACTAGTGTCAGCGCCGTCTTCCGGCATCCGTCCCGTCCCGCGAAAGTGGAACCATGCCCACCCCTCTTCGTTCCCGCACCGTCACGCATGGCCGCAACGCCGCCGGAGCCCGCGCCCTCTTCCGCGCCGCGGGTGTCAACGCCGCCGACTTCGGCAAGCCGATGATCGCCGTGGCGAACAGCTTCACCGAGTTCGTGCCCGGCCACACGCACCTGCAGCCGGTCGGACGCATCGTCTCCGACGCGATCTCGGCGGCGGGCGGCATCCCCCGCGAGTTCAACACGATCGCCGTCGACGATGGCATCGCCATGGGTCACGGCGGCATGCTCTACTCGCTGCCCTCGCGCGACCTGATCGCCGACTCGGTCGAGTACATGGTCAACGCGCATCAGGCCGACGCGCTCGTGTGCATCTCGAACTGCGACAAGATCACCCCCGGCATGCTCATGGCCGCGCTGCGTCTGAACATCCCGACGGTGTTCGTGTCGGGCGGTCCGATGGAGGCCGGTCGCGCGACGCTGGTCGACGGATCGGTGCGCACTCTCGACCTGGTCGACGCGATCTCCGAGGCGGCGAACGACACGGTGTCGGATGCCGACATCCAGCGCATCGAGGAGAACGCCTGCCCGACCTGCGGATCGTGCTCGGGCATGTTCACCGCCAACTCGATGAACTGCCTCGTCGAGGCGCTGGGCCTCGCCCTGCCGGGCAACGGTTCGGTGCTCGCCACCCACACCGCTCGTCGCGCGCTGTACGAGAAGGCCGGCGAGGTCGCCGTGCAGATCACCCGTCGCTTCTACGACGAGGACGACCGTTCGGTGCTGCCGCGCGAGGTCGCGAGCTTCGCCGCGTTCGAGAACGCGATGGCGCTCGACATCGCGATGGGCGGATCGACGAACACGATCCTGCACCTGCTCGCCGCCGCCCACGAGGCCGGGATCGACTTCGGCCTCGACGAGATCGATGCGATCTCGCGTCGCGTGCCCTGCCTCGCCAAGATCGCCCCGAACCCGGCCTACGGCCGCATGTACTACATGGAGGACGTGCACCGCGCGGGCGGCATCCCCGCCGTGCTCGGCGAGTTGCGTCGGGGCGGTCTGCTGAAGGAGGACGTGAGCACCATCCATTCGGAGTCGTTCGCGGCCTGGCTCGACGACTGGGACATCCGTGGCGGAAAGGCGACCGACGTCGCGAAGGATCTGTGGTTCGCGGCTCCCGGTGGCGTGCGCTCGTCGAGCGCGTTCTCGCAGTCGGAGCGCTGGGCGGCTCTCGACGAGGACGGCGAGAACGGATGCATCCGCGATGTCGACCACGCCTACTCGGTCGACGGCGGTCTGGCCGTGCTGCGGGGCAACCTGGCCGTCGACGGCGCCGTGGTGAAGACCGCGGGCGTCGACCCGTCGATCCTGGTCTTCTCGGGCCCGGCGGTGGTGTGCGAGTCGCAGGAGGAGGCGGTCTCGAAGATCCTCGGCAAGAAGATCCAGCCGGGCGACGTGGTCGTCATCCGTTACGAGGGTCCCAAGGGCGGCCCGGGCATGCAGGAGATGCTGCACCCGACGTCGTTCCTCAAGGGCCGCGGACTGGGCAAGGTGTGCGCCCTGATCACCGATGGCCGCTTCTCGGGCGGCACCTCGGGTCTGTCGATCGGGCACGTCTCGCCCGAGGCGGCATCCGGCGGCGTCATCGCGCTCGTCGAGGACGGTGACATCATCTCGATCGACATCCCCACCCGCGGCATGACCCTCGAGGTCAGCGAGGCCGAGCTCGAGCAGCGCCGCGCGCGCCTGCTGGACACCGGTGGGTACCGCCCCGTTGAGCGTCAGCGCCCCGTCTCCCTGGCGCTGCGCGCCTACGCGGCCATGGCGACCTCGGCCGACCGAGGCGCGGTGCGCGACGTCGAGGCGGTCGAGAACGCCCTGCGCGAGCAGGAGATCCGGCGGGCGTCCGCGCTCGTCTGAACCCGACGTTGAGGGGTCAGAACACGCCGCGACCCGACCCGGGAGTGCGGCGTGTCTTGACCCCTCACGGAATCACAGCGAGGTCGACGTCCGTTCGATCAGGCGCATCGGCACCACCACGCTCTCGGGTTCGCGGGTGCGGTCGCCGAGGCGGGCGAGCGCCAGGCGTGCGGCCGACCGCCCGAGCTCTTCGACGTCGCCGGTCACGACGCTGATGCCGAGCACCGTCGCCCACTCCGGGTCGTCGAAGCCGATCACGGCGGGCGGGGCATCCGTCGTCGCGATCTCCTCCATGACGCCGAGCAGCACGCGGTTGTTGCCGGCGACGATCGCGGTCGGAGGTTCGTCGAGAGCGAGCAGTTCGCGCACGCACTCCCGTGACGACGCGACGTCGTGCGCGTCGGTGCGCAGCAGCTCGCGCCAGGCGACCGGTGAGCCGTCGAGCACGTCGCCCATGCCGGCGAGGCGGGCGCGGTAGGTGGGCAGCCAGGCGTAGTCGCCGATGAACGCGATGCGCCGGTGTCCGCGATCGATCAGATGCTGGGCGACGAGGCGCCCGCCCTCGCGGTTGTCGAACACGACGGAGTCGGCGGCGAGATTCTCGGCCGGGCGGTCGACGAAGACGACCGGGATGCCGCGGGCCTGCAGCGTCGCGTAGTCTGCGTGGTCGGTCATCGCCGAGACCGTGATGACCGCCTTGGTCTGCCGGTCGGCGAGGTCGTGCGCGACGCGCTTCTCCTGCTCGGCGGACTCGCGGGAGTTCGCCACCGACAGGTGCATGCCGCGCGGGCGGATCTCGTCTTCGACGGCCTGGGCGAGAGCCGAGTAGAACGGGTTGGTGAAGTCTCCGGTGATGAGTCCGAGCGAATCCGCGAGACGACCGCTGGCGAGGAGGCTCGCGGCGGCGTTGCGCTGGTAGTCGAGCTCGGCGGCCGCGGCGAGCACGCTCGTGAGGGTCTTCTCGCTGACGTACGACTCGCCTCCGAGTGCACGCGATGCCGTCTTCAGGCTCACGCCGGCGCGTGCGGCGACCTGCGCGAGCGTGGGGCGGGGTGCGGCCCCGTCTTCGTGTGGTGTCATCTGTTCCTCTACCGCCTCGAGCGATCTGCTCATTATGACGGGTCATCCGATGGGGGATGCATCTTCCGCCCACGGCATCCGCTGTGTTAGTGTCTCGATCTATGACAGCGATGTCATAAACGTCGCGCAGCCCGCCCCCCGGTATCTGCGACAGGCGAACGACACACCGCAGTGGAGTTTGAGGAGCAACCATGACTGTTCCCCGTAAGAGGAACGCACGACCCGCAGGTCGCATCTGGGCGGCCGCCGGCGCCGCCGTGACGGTGACCCTGGCCATGCTGACGCCGCTCCCCGCGGCGGCTGCAGCAGGAGGGACGTTCTCGTCGTCCTTCGAATCGACGGATGCCGTGCCCGCACTCGCGGGCACCGGTGAAGCCGTCAACATCACCGGCGACCGCTTCGCGCCCGGCAGCATGCTGCCCGGGATCGCGCCGAACGGTGTCACGGCCTCGGCGCAGAACGCGCCGAACGAAGCCGCCGTGTTCGCCGCCGACGCCAACGCCTCGACCAAGTGGCTCGCCTTCGTCAACAAGGGGTGGCTGCAGTACCAGCTCACCGCTGCACAGCCGCTGCAGAAGTACACGCTCACCTCGGGTGGCGACGCGCAGGAGCGCGACCCCAAGAACTTCCGCGTGCTGGGCTCGAACAACGGCACCGACTGGACCCCGGTCGACGAGCGGACCGGGGAGATGTTCACCGCGCGCGGTCAGACCCGCACGTTCGAACTGGCGGCGCCGAGCGCGCCGTTCCTCTACTACCGTCTCGACATCACCGAGAACCGCACGCCCACCACCAACCTCATCCAGCTCGCCGACTTCGAGCCCATCGCGGTGAGCGACGGCGCCCCGACCGCGAGCGACCTGCGTGTCGTCGTCGGGAACGGCCCCACGGCGTCCGACACCGCCAAAACCGGCGTCGGCTTCACCGGCACCAAGGCGCTGCAGTACTCCGGGCGCCACCTCGACGCCGGCGCCGCATCGTCGACCACGACCCTCTACGAGAACGTCGATGTGACCGTCGACGGCGACAGCCAGCTGTCGTACCTCGTCTTCCCCGTGCTCGACGGTGAGCAGACCTACGCGGCCACCTTCGTGGCCGTCGATCTCGCCTTCGACGACGGCACCACCCTCGCCGCGACCCCCGGCGTGACCGACTCGTACGGTTACCCCGTCACCGCCACCGAGCAGGGCCGCTCGAATAGGCTCTGGCCCAACCAGTGGAACAAGGTCACCGTCGACCTCGGAGCCTTCGAGGGTCGCACCGTCGAAGACATCCGCTTCACCTACTCCCACCCGGGCGCGGACGTGAAGAACATCGAGGCGCCGACCGCGGCCACCGCGTTCACCGGCTGGCTCGACGACGTCGAGATCGACGCCGCGACTCCGCTCGATGACTCCGACGGACTCGTGTCGTACGTCGACACCCGCCGTGGCACGAACTCGACCGGTGGCTTCTCCCGCGGCAACAACCTGCCCGCGACGGCATGGCCCAACGGCTTCAACTTCATCACCCCGATGACGAACGCCGACAACGTCGGAACGATCTACCAGTACCAGCGCGCCAACAATGCGCAGAACAAGCCGGGGCTCAACGGCATCGGCTTCTCGCACCAGCCGAGCATCTGGATGGGCGACCGCAACCAGCTCGCCGTGCTCCCCGCCGCGAACGCCAACCCGACCTCGAACCTGAACGACCGCAAGCTCACGTTCACGCACGAGAACGAGATCGCGCGGCCCGACATCTACGACGTCACCTTCGACAACGGCATCCGCACCGAGGTGACCGCCACCGACCACGGCGCGATCTACCGCTTCGAGTTCGCTGGCGACGCGAGCTCGATCCTCATCGATCAGCTCGTGAACTCGTCGAAGCTCTCGATCTCGGGTGACACGGTCAGCGGCTGGGTCGACGGCGGCTCCGGCTGGCCCGGACGCACCCGCATGTTCGTCTACGGCACCTTCGACCGCGCACCCGCGACGGCCGGCCCCACGACCGTCGGCGACCGCAACGGCACGGCCCGCTTCGCCTCGTTCGACACGACCGGTGACCGCTCGGTCGAGCTGCGCATCTCGTCGTCGTTCATCTCGCAGGACCAGGCGAAGAAGAACCACGACTTCGAACTGAAGGACGTCTCGTTCGACGACGCCCACGCCGCGGTGAAGGATGCCTGGAACGAGCGCCTCGCCGTCGTCGACGACGTGCAGGGTGCGACCGACACCCAGCTCATCACCCTCTACTCGAGCCTGTACCGGCTCAACCTGTACCCGAACTCGCAGTTCGAGAACACGGGCACCGAGGCCGACCCGGTCTACAAGTACGCGAGCCCCGTGGCCGGCACGACCGGCTCGGCGAGCGACACCCAGACCAACGCCAAGATCGTCGACGGCAAGATCTACGTCAACAACGGCTTCTGGGACACGTACCGCACCGCCTGGCCGCTGTACTCGATGCTCTACCCCGACGTGACCGAAGAGCTCGTCGACGGCTTCGTGCAGCAGTATCGCGACAGCGGATGGATCGCGCGTTGGTCGTCTCCCGGCTACGCCGACCTGATGACCGGCACGAGCTCCGACGTCGCGTTCGCCGAGGCGTACCTCGCGGGCGCCCTCTCGACCGACACGGCACTCGAGGCCTATGACGCCGCGGTCAAGAACGCGACCGTGCTGCCGGCATCCAACGCCGTCGGCCGCAAGGGGCTCGGACAGTCGATCTTCCTCGGTTACACCGAGGCCACCACCCACGAGAGCGCATCGTGGGGTCTCGAGGGCTACATCAACGACTTCGGTATCGCCGAGATGGCGAAGGCCCTGTCGGAGGACCCGAACACCCCCGCCGACCGCGTCGCGCAGCTGAAGGAGGAGGCGACGTACTTCGAGGCGCGCGCGGAGCACTACGGCGAGATGTTCAACCCGGAGGCGGGCACGTTCACCTCGCGCAACGCCGACGGCTCGTGGACCTCGGGCGCCGACTTCGACAAGAAGGCGTGGGGCGGTGCCTTCACCGAGGCGAGCGCCTGGACCTTCGGCTTCCACGCGCCGCACGACGTCGACGGCCTGGCCGCGCTCTACGGCGGACGCCAGGGCCTGGTCGACGTGATGCACGACTTCCTCACCGTGCGCGAGAAGGCCGATTACTCCGGCATCCACGAGGCGCGCGAGGCGCGTGACGTGCGACTGGGCATGCTCGGCATGTCGAACCAGATCGCGCACCACATCCCCTACGTGCTCGCCGAGGCGGGCGACCCCTCGGGTGCGCAGGAGCTGATCCGCGACATCCAGGACCGCCTCTTCATCGGCGACGACATCGGCCAGGGCTACCCGGGCGATGAGGACAACGGCGAGTTCTCGGCCTGGTACGTCTTCTCGGCGCTCGGCTTCTACCCGCTCGAGGTCGGCTCCGGCGACTACACGATCGGTACGCCGCTGTTCGACAGCGCGACGCTGAACATCGGCGGCAAGAAGCTCGTCATCAACGCCCCCGGCGCGTCCGCGGGCAAGGACTACGTGGCGGGCGTCAGCATCAACGGCACCCCGATCACCGAGACCACCTTCGACGGAGACCTCGTCCGCGCAGACGGAACGCTCGACTTCACGATGAGCGACACGCCCTCGGCGTGGGGTGCGAAGGACCTCGGTGAGGAGCTCGACGTGCCCGCGACCCTGGTCGACGCGACGAAGGCCGGACGCGGCGTGCTGACGGCCACCGACGGAACCCCCGTCGGGTCGCTCGTCGACGACAACATGAGCTCCAACGTGGCGTTCACGGGCGACACCGCCGAACTCGTCTGGACGTCGCAGTCCGGTCCGGTCTCGATCGGCCAGTACACGCTCACGAGTGCGAACAGGGCGAACGCGCCGTCGAGCTGGACGCTCGAGGGCTCGGTCGACGGCACCACCTGGACCGAGATCGACAGCCGCACAGCGCAGTCCTTCACCTGGGACACGCAGACGCGACCGTTCACGACCGCGAACCAGGACGGCTTCACGAGCGTGAAGCTGACGCTGAAGACGGATGCCCCGACGCTCGCGATCTCGGAGGTCGAACTGTTCGCCTCGGCATCCGCCGCCGACGGTCTCGCCATCTCGGCCGGATCGCCGCAGCGGGTCGCGGTCGACACCGAGTTCACGGGAACCCTCGCCACCATCGTCGGGACCGAGACGGATGCCTCCGGCTACACCGTCACGGTCGACTACGGCGACGGTGTCGCGGTGACCGACGTGACGCTGACGCGCGACGACCTGGGTGGCTGGAAGGTGAGCGCACCGCACACCTTCACGAAGCCGGGCACGTACTCGGCAGCGATCACGGTGCGGGACTCGGCCGGAGCGGTGGCGCAGACCACGGCGACGGTGACCGCGTTCCGCGACGAGACGCTGGTCGGCGCCTTCAACAACGTCTGCATCGGTGACCTCAACGTCACGGCCGCGAACTGCGACTCGCAGGGCCACGGGTACTTCCGCGACAAGATCAACGCCGACGGCTTCGTGCAGGGTCAGACCCTGACCGTCCCGAACACGACGCTGACCTACGACCTGCCGGCGATCCCGGCCGGCCAGCCCGACAACATCACGGGCGAGGGTCAGACGGTCAAGGTGTCGCTCGGCACCGGTGCCACGCAGATCGCGTTCATCGGAACCGCCACCGAGAGCAACCGCGACTCGGTCGCGACGCTGCACTTCACCGATGGCACGACGCAGCAGGTGACGATCAGCCTGGGCGACTGGGTCGGCGCATCCGGCAACCCCTACAAGGGCAACACGGTGCTGACGATCTCGGAGGGCCGCCTCTCGGGCACGGGTCCCGAGGGTTCGGTCAAGAACACCGCCATCTACGCCACCGCCGGCATTCCGCTGGCGGTCGACGGAGACGGTGCGCCGAAGGTGGTCGAGTCGCTCACGATGCCGAAGGAGGCGGGTTCGCTCAACGACGGACGCGTGCACATCTTCGCTCTCGCCTCGGACGGCGACCGCACGGCAGCAGCTCCCCTGAGCGTCACGGCCGGAACGGTCGACGGTCAGATCGCGGGCGAGGAGTTCGACGCGACGCTCGCGACGATCGCCGGTGGCCAGGGCGAGACGTCGGCACTCGTCAACTGGGGCGACGGAACTCCCGTCGCCGAGGTGACGATCGCCGACGGCGCGGTCACGGGAACGCACACCTACGCCACCGCCGGCACCTACACGGTGACGGTCACGGCCGACGACGGCGTGCGGTCGGCGGATGCGCAGCTCGAGATCGGGGTCGTCGACCCCGAGCCCGAGTACGCCCCCGAGATCCAGGTGCCCGAGGGCACGGTCGCCCCGGGTGACCGGGTGACCGTCACGGGTTCGGGCTTCGCCGCCGGAGAGAACGTGTCGGTGCGCATCGACTCGGAGACCCCGGTGGTCGTGAAGGCCGATGGGAACGGTGCGATCAGTGCCGAGATCACGGTTCCGGTCGATGCCATCGACGGCGCGCACCCGGTGGTGGCGCTCGGCGACGTCTCGAAGGTCGAGGCTCGCGGAGCGGTGCAGGTGGCCGTCGACCCGGCCGCCCCGCGCAACACGTCGGTCTCGCTGTCGGCCGGATCGGACGACCCGGTCGCGGGCGAGTCGATCCCGCTGATCGCGACGGTGAAGCCCGCGGGCGCCGCCGGCAAGGTCGACTTCTTCGAGGGCGACGAGATCGTCGGCTCGGCGGAGGTCACCGGTGGCACGGCCACGGCCGACGTCACCATCGCGACCTCGGGTGCGCACACCTACATCGCCCGGTTCGTGCCGTCCGACGACACGGCGTTCCGTGCCTCGGAGTCGGCGCCGCTCTCGATCGACGTGCGAGACACCCCGGTGCTCGAGGCCGAGCTCGTGATCGGAGCGTCGACCGTGCAGCAGGGTGGCACGGTCCAGGTGACCGGTCGCGGGTTCGCCTCGGGTGAGGTCGTGTCGCTGACGCTGCACTCCGAGCCGATCCACCTGACGGATGCCGTCGCCGACGAGTCCGGAGCATTCCGACTCCAGGTGACGATCCCGACGAACGCGGAGGTCGGCGCCCACACGCTGATCGCCGTCGGAGCAGACTCCGGTCTGACCGCGGAAGGCGCTCTCACGATCACTGCCGCACCGGTCGGTGGCGGTGGTGGCGGCGACGGGCTCGCCGGAACCGGCGGAACCGTCCCGATCGCCGCGATCGCGGTGCTGCTGCTCCTGCTCGCCGCCGGTGGCGTGCTGGTGCTGCGCCGGCGCCGCGTGGAGTCCTAACCCCCGCTCCACTCCCCACAGAAGCCGCCCTCCCCGCCCCCGGGGGAGGGCGGCTTCGCCCTTCTCGTGGCGGGCCCTTCGACAGGCTCAGGGACCCAGTTCCTGCGGTGAGGGGTCAAGACATGCCGTGCCGCGGCATCCGCTCGCGGCGTGTTGTGACCCCTCACGGGTCAGGGCATGTCCGCTGGGTCAGGGCACACCCGCTGGGTCAGGGCACGTCCGCTGGGTCGCTGAGCCTGTCGAAGCGTCCCACCACGTGACCGCCCGGTACGCTCACGGGATGGATGCCGAGCACGAGACCCTCGTCCGCGTGACGTCGGATGCCCCGTGGCTCCCGCCGGGTGGCCGGGCCGAAGTCGTGCGACGGGACGGTCCGCCGAGCCCGATGTCGATGGTGAGGCTGCTCCTTCGCCGCGGTGACGAGGTGTTCTGCGTACCCCGCTCGGGGACGGAAAAGCTCGACCTCCCGACGCGACTGACGGCTGCGAACGACCTCGACGGATCGGTCGCGGTCCGCGCGCTCGCCGCGGAGGTGGCGGGTCTCGGTGCCGATCTCACGTTCGTCGGTGCCGTGCGCAACGTCGTCGAGCGTCCGGTGGACGACTACCCCTGGCCGACTCCGCGCGCCCACTTCGGCGTGTGGGCGTCACCGGACGCCCCGATCATCGACGGCACCTGGGTCGATCTCGCGACGCTGACCGAACGCCACTGGCACCCACTCGTCGTCTGAGCTCTCGTGTGAGGCCCTTCGACAGGCTCAGGGACCCAGTTCCTGCGGTGAGGGGTCAAGAAACGCCGTGCCGCGGCATCCGTTCGCGGCGTGTTGTGACCCCTCACGGGGCAGCGAGCGCTCAGACCGAGCGCAGGGAGTGCTCGGAGGTGTTGAGGCGCTCGCAGCCGTCGGCGGTGAGCACGACGATGTCCTCGATGCGGGCGCCCCACTCCCCCGAGAAGTAGATGCCCGGCTCGATGCTGAAGGCCATGCCCTCACGCAGCACCAGGTCGTTTCCGGGCGCGATGTAGGGCTCCTCGTGCACGGAGACGCCGATGCCGTGACCCGTGCGGTGCAGGAAGGCCTCGCCCAGCCCGGCATCCGCGAGCACCTGCCGGGCGGCGGCGTCGACCTCGGATGCCGTCACACCGGGCCGTGCGGCGTCCACTGCGGCCTGCTGCGCGCGCACGAGTACGGCGATGCGCTCGGCCGCCTCCGGATCGGGGGCGCCGACCGCATAGGTGCGCGTGCTGTCGGAGTTGTAGCCGCTGGGCACCGCTCCCCCGATGTCGACGACCACGATGTCGCCGTCTTCGATCACGCGATCCGACACCTCATGATGCGGGTCCGCGCCGTTCGGCCCCGACCCGACGATCACGAACTCGACGGTCTCGTGACCCTCGGCGACGATGGCCCGGGCGATGTCGGCGGCGACCTCGCGTTCGGTGCGACCGGCGCGCAGCCACTCGGGCACGCGGCGGTGCACGGCGTCGATCGCGTCGCCCGCCCGACGCAGCTCGGCGACCTCGGCGGCATCCTTGATCATGCGACCCTCGCGCAGCACGGGCGTCGCGAGCTCGAGACGCACGCCCAGGCGCTCGCCGATCGGGATCACGTGTAGGGCGGGCAGAGCATCCGACACCCCGACCCGCGCCACCGATCCGACGGCCACTGATCCGATGGCGCCCGCGACCAGGTCGTACGGGTTCTCGCCGTCGACCCAGTCCGACACCGCGAGGCCGAGCGTGCCGACCGCCGTGCTGCGCACCTTCGCGAGTTCCATGCGGGGCACGACCACGGTCGGCGCGACACCGGGCCCGGTCACGAGAGCGGTCAACCGCTCGATCGTGTCTCCCTCGACCCCGACCAGGTACTGCAGGTCGGGACCGGGGCCGACGATGACGGCGTCGAGCCCCGCCTCGGCGGCGAGAGCGGATGCCCGCTCGAGACGGGCGGAGTACACGGAGGAGGAGAAGGGCGGAGTGCTCACCCCGCCCACGCTACTCCGCCGCGGGCCTCAACTGATGGCGAGACGGATGCGCTCGGTGAGAAGCCTGCGGTTCGCCGCCGTCAGTTCGAGCAGTGCATAGGCGGTCGGCCACATCGTGCCCTCGTCGAGGTTCGAGATGGGCTCGAAGCCGAACGTGCCGTAACGCACCTTGAACTTGCTCGCGGGCTGGAAGAAGCACAGCACCTTGCCGTCCTTCCCCCACCCGGGCATGCCGTAATACGTGCGGGGCATGAGGTCGGGCGCGACCTCCATGACGAGTTCGTGCAGCGCGGTGGCGAGCTTCTTGTCGTTCTCGTCGGGCAGCTTGGCGATCGCCTCCTGCAGGTCGGCCTCCCCTGCCGCGCGCTGCTCCTCGGGGGTCTTCTTCGCGCGGGAGCGCTTCGCCTTGGCCTCCTGGGCGGCGGCCTGCATGGCTTCGCGTTCTTCGGCGGTGAAGTTCTTCGTGTCGGTCTTCTTGTCGTCGGCCATGACGACTCCTCTCATCGGTGCGTGATCTCAGCGTAAGGATGCCGGGGGCCGCGTGGCTTCTCGATTCGTGATCGATCGTCTGCGGCATCCGTCATACGCGGAGATCCCCCGGTGAGCGCCGGTTAGTGTGGGGGAATGGACCTGCGTGTGGCGGCATACGCGGTCGTCACGGACGACGACGACCGCCTGCTCCTCGCGCGCTGGATCGAGGGCCGCCGCGTCGCGTGGACGATGCCCGGTGGAGGTCTCGAGGCCGGGGAGTCTCCCGAAGACGCCGTGCGCCGCGAGCTCCGCGAGGAGACCGGGTACACCGTGAAGGTCGGCGAGCTGCTCGGCATCCACTCCCGGGTCATCCCCGCGAGCCAGCGCGTGCACAAGGCCGATCAGCCTCTGCATACTCTCCGCATCGTCTACCGGGCGACCGTGACGGGCGGCAAGCTGCGCTACGAGACCGACGGGTCGACCGACATGGCGGGATGGTTCACGCGCTCGGCGGTCGCGGAGCTTCAGCGGGTCAAGCTCGTCGACATCTCGCTGCGCATGGCCGGGATCTTCTGACCGCGAGCTGCCTCACCGGGCGACGAGCGAGCGGATGCTCAGGCCCGGGGTTCCTCGGGAACCGAGATGTCGGCGACGGTGGCGCCGTAGGCGGCGATGAGGTCGTCGGCCTCGACGAACAGGCTGTATCCGTGCGCTCCCGCTCCCATGGCGATGCGCTGTCCGACGATCGACTCGTCGGCGAAGACGGGCCAGTCGGTCGTGCTGCCGATCGGCACGATGGTGCCCCGCTCGTAACCGGTCGCGGCGAGTGCCAGGTCGGCCTCGGGGAGCCGCAGCTTGTTCACGCCCACGACGGCGCGCAGCTTGGGCCACGAGATCGAGCGTCCACCCGGGATCAGGGCGAACAGGTAGGTGTCGTCGGCGCGCTTGACCACGAGGGTCTTCACGATGCCGGACGGGTCGAGCCCCAGGAGCTCGGCTGCCTCGAAGAGGCTCCGCGCCTCCGGCCGCTCGCGGATCTCGATGTCGAGACCGCGAGCGGCGGCGGCGTCGGTGACCCGCGCATGCGGGTCGGTGGAGTGTTCGGCGCTCACGCGTCGGGCGCGGAGAGCGGGTCGTCGGCGACCCAGAGCTCATCGTCCGCACGCAGAGCCGTCCATGCGGCGTAGAGCACAGCGGCGGCCGCGGCGGCACCGAGGATCAGCGCGACGATCGAGCCGAGGCCCGAGTTCTTCTGCTGCTTCTTCTGGTGGGCCTTCTGGGCCTTCTTGATCTTCTTCGAGACCGGGGCGACGATGCCGTGACGCTTGTTGTTGGCGACGTCCCACGCGCTGAGGGCCGTGCCCACGACGCCTCCGACGATCGGCACGACCTTGTCGTCGACGACGTGCTTGCCGATCTTCACGCCGCGGTCGACCACGGGGGCGACGCGACGGTTGTAGGCGTCCTGCACGACCGGCACGACCTGCTCCCGGTAGGAGTGTCCGAGCTGGTGGCTGGCCTCTCGGGCGACGCCGGCAGCGTGCCCGACGAGCTCCTGCTGCGCCTCCCAGAGCTGGTTCGCGTCCTTCTGAAGACGACGCAGTTGCTTCTTCCGCTTGCGGCTGAGGCTCACGATGCTCTCCTGTCGATGTGGAGTACGGGTTCCCCATCCTGCCAGACAAGTCTGTACGGGGGGAGGGAATCGCCCACCCCTTGACTTATCCCGAGATGTGCAGGAGAACCCGGCGAACACACCGGAAGCTCTGCGAGAATAGAGGTATGCCTCACGCTTCCCATGTCGCAACCCTGCACACCAACCACGGTGACATCGTCATCAACCTCTTCGGCGACCAGGCCCCGAAGACGGTAAAGAACTTCGTCGGCCTCGCCGACGGCACCCAGGAGTGGACGCACCCCGCGACCGGTAAGCCGGGCGAGGGTCCCCTCTACAAGGACGTCATCTTCCACCGCATCATCCCGAACTTCATGATCCAGGGCGGCGACCCGCTCGGTCAGGGCGTCGGCGGTCCCGGCTACAACTTCAACGACGAGATCAACGCCGAGCTCAACTTCGACCAGCCGTACATCCTCGCGATGGCGAACGCCGGCCTGCGCCGCAACGCCATCACGGGCGAGGTCGAGGGCACGAACGGCTCGCAGTTCTTCATCACCACCGACCCGACCCCGTGGCTCAAGGGCAAGCACACGATCTTCGGCGAGGTCGCCGATGACGCCTCGAAGGCCGTCGTCGACAAGATCGGCTCGGTTCCCACCGCTGCCGGCGACCGCCCGATCGAGCCCGTCGTGCTCCAGTCGATCGACATCGTCGCGGCCTGACGACAGCGATCGCCGATCCGGATGACGACGCCTGAGTTCGCGAGCAATCGCGACAACTTCTGTTACCGGCATCCGGATCGGCAGAGCTTCGTGCTCTGCCAGCGCTGCCTGCGCACGATCTGCGGCGAATGCCAGACGCCCGCCGCGGTCGGGGTGATCTGCCCCGAGTGCATGAAGGCCGAGCGCAAGAACCGCACCCCCGCACAGAAGCGCGCCGAGCGCCGCTGGGGAAGCGGCGGCCGAGGACCGGCCATGGCGATCACCCGCAGCGGGCGCCCGGTCGTGACGTACACGCTCCTCGCGATCACGTCGTTCATCGGGCTGCTGATGCTCATCCCCGACGTCGGGGTGCAGCTCAAGAACATCCTCCAGTTCGCAACGCCGTACCTCTATCCCCAGATCTGGGGATTCCCGTTCGAACCCTGGCGCCTCCTCACCTCGGTGTTCGCGCACGGCGGCTTCATCCATCTCGCGCTGAACATGCTCGCGCTCTGGCTCATCGGTCAGAACCTCGAGGCCATGCTCGGGCGTGCCCGCTACCTCGCCCTCTATCTGATCAGCGGGCTCGGCGGGTCCGTGATGGTCGCGCTCATCGGCAATCCGATGGTTCCCGTGGTCGGCGCATCCGGAGCGCTCTTCGGCATGATGGCCGCGCTGCTCATCATCGGCCGCCACATCGGGGCGAACGTCACCGGCCTGCTCGTGATCCTCGGGATCAACTTCGTCTACGGGCTCTTCGTCGGCGGGATCTCCTGGCAGGCGCACCTCGGCGGTCTGCTCGTGGGCGCTCTCGTCTCCTTCATCTTCATCAAGACGAAGGAGCGCGCGCAGCGGAGACTGCAGATCGCGGCTCTCGTCGGGGTCGTCGTCGCCCTGCTGGTGATCGTCGCCTTCGTCCCGCCGCTCTACATCGCGAGTTGGGCTTGATGAGGGGTTGTTAACAACTCTGTTAACAGCTGTGAATAACACCCGTGTAATTCTCCCCAGGTGTGGATAGACCTGTGGATAACTCTGTGGGCGGCTTGTGAGTTCCTGGGGATACAGCCCCGCTCGGAACGGCGAAGGCCCCTCGCTGGAGCGAGGGGCCTTCGGAAATCGTGGACGCTGAGGTCAGCGCCAGCGCGTGGTCATGAGGAAACCGATCAGCGCGATGCCCAGGCCGATGCCGAGGTTCCAGTTGCCGAGACCCGGGATCGGGAACTGCTGGCCCGAGATGTAGAACACGAGGATCCACGCGAGGCCCAGCAGCATGAAGCCGATCATCACCGGCTTGAACCACACGGCGTTGGGAGCGGCGTCGCCTTCGGCGCGCTCGACAGCGGGTTCTTCGGTCTTTCGGTCTCGTGCCATTCCAGCATTGTACCGAAATCGAGTGATGATCCCGAGTGCGGATGCCCAGGCGCTCCTCGACGATCGCGGCGCTCCCACAGCGTGACGGGATAAGATCACGCCATGACTGCATCCGTCGTGCCTGGGGGGCGACGCGCGCGACGGTCCCGTCGACGTTCGCGCGCCACGTTCGCGAGCGTTCTCGGGGAGCTCCTGCTCACCGCCGGCGTACTCGTTCTGCTGTTCGTCGCGTGGCAGATGTGGATCGGCGACATCATCATCGCCGCCCAGAAGAACGAAGAGGGCGCGGCCGTCTCGGCCGAGTGGGCCGCAGGTCCCGCGCCCGAGCTTCCGCCACTCGTCGAGGGCGATGACGGGTCGACGTACTACGAGCCGGTGATCCCCGCCGCACCCGCCGACACCGAGCAGCTCGGTCAGATGCACATCCCGCGCTTCGGTGCCGACTACAACTACGGCATCTACGGCGGCACGACGCGTGCCCGCACGCTCGACAACCTCGGCATCGGCGTCTACACCAACTCGAAGATGCCCGGCGAGGTCGGCAACTTCGCGATGGCCGGGCACCGCACGACCTGGGGCAAGCCGTTCAACCAGCTCGACAAGCTCCAGATCAACGACGCGATCGTCGTCGAGACGAAGGACGGTTGGTTCACCTACCGCTTCCGCACCCTCGAGTACGTCAAGCCGACGCAGACCGACGTGCTCGCCGACGTGCCGCAGATGCCCGAGGTCGCGACCGGTGAGCGCTACATCACCCTCACCGCGTGCTCTCCCCTGTACTCGCTGGCCGAGCGCATCGTCGCCTACGGGGTGTTCGAGAGCTTCCAGCCCCGTGCCGAGGGTCCGCCCCCGGCACTGACCGACCCGCCGCCGCCCCCGGCCGCACCGTCCATCTAGAGGCGCGAGGAGAAACATGTACGCCGCAATCTGGCGCCTGCTGCCCGGCCCCTGGTGGATCCGCCTGCTCATCGTGCTCGTCGTCGTCGCCGCGATCCTCTACGGGCTCTTCTGGTACGTCTTCCCGTGGATCAGCCCCATCATCAACCCCGGCGAGGTCGACCTCGAATGATCCGGGTGCTCGTGGTCGACAACCACGACAGCTTCGTGCACACCCTGGTCGGCTACCTCCACGAGCTCGGCGCCGAGACCTCGATGATCGAGGCGGACGCCGTCGACGCCGCCGAACTCGACGCGCTCCTTCCGGAGTTCGACGCCCTGCTCCTCTCCCCCGGCCCCGGCACCCCGGCGGACGCCGGAGTGTCGGTGGATGCCGTACGACTCGCGGCCGAACGGCGGATGCCGCTGCTCGGCGTCTGCCTCGGGCACCAGGCCATCGGCGAGGCCTTCGGCGCTCCGGTGACCGCTGCGCCCGAGCTCATGCACGGCATGGTGTCGGCGGTCGTGCACGACGGGTCGGCGCTGTTCGACGGCATCCGCTCCCCCTTCGACGTCGGGCGGTATCACTCGCTCGGGGTCGCGGCATCCGATCTGCCCGAGGCACTGCGCGTGACCTCGCACACGGCGTCGGGCACCGTCATGGGCATCGCGCACCGCGACCTGCCGATCGTCGGCGTGCAGTTCCACCCCGAGAGCGTGCTCACCGAGAGCGGCTATCGCCTGCTGGCGAACTGGCTCGCCCTCGCCGGTGACACGGATGCCGTGGCGCGGTCGGCGGGCCTCCACCCCCTGGTGTGACTCCCGGAGTCAGCCAGCGGGGTCAGCAGGCGGAGTCAGCCGGCGGGGGCGGTCGAGCAGAAGCGCAGCTCGACCGTCGAGCCGACCGGCACGTCACCGGGCGCTGCCGACATCGAGATCACCGTGTTCGGCGCGACACCCGCGGCGCACTGCCCCTGGTCGATCGGACTCGCGATGAGCTTGAGACCCTCGAGCTCGGCCGTCGCGGCTTCGATCGTGAAGCCGCTGAGGTTGCGCAGCGTGACCTTGCCGCTCGCGACGACGAGGTTGACCACGGTTCCGGGAGCGACCTCGGCGTCGGCGGGCTGGCTCGACTCGATGACCGTGTCGCCCGCGATCTCGGGTTCGTTCCTCTGGATCACCGTGCCGAGTTCGAGTCCGGCATCCGTCAGCGCCTGGCGGGCGGCATCGAGCGCCATTCCCTCGATGGCCGGGACGGTGACCGTCTCCTGACCCGTCGAGACGTAGATGGTGACGAGGTCGCCCTTCGCGACCGCGACACCGGCCTGCGGATCGGTGCGCGTGACGTTGCCCTCGGCGATGTCGGAGCTCGTCTCGAGCACCAGTTTCGCCTCGAGATCGAGTTCGGCGAGATCGGCCTGGGCGCGGTCGGAGGCGACGTCGACCAGGTCGGGCACCACGCGAGCGGTCTGCGGCACCTCGGGGGGACGCATCGTGACCACCCAGAACAGCACCGAGGCGATGAGCACGGCGAGGAGGGCCACACCGGCCCAGATCCACGCCACGGGCGGGCCGGACTGCGTGCGCGCCATCGTCGTGTCGGTGCTGAGCTGGCGCAGCGATCGAGCCGTCTCCTGCGCCTGGCGCGGGTTGGCACCGTAGAGCTCGCTCGTCAGTGCGCCCAGTTGCTTGCGCGTCGGAGCCTCGCCCGCGACCGCGGCGTCGAGAGCCGAGCGGAAGTGCGCGGCATCCGGGTATCGCTGGTACGGGTCCTTGGCGAGAGCGCGCAGCACGATCGGATCGAGCGCACCCGGGGAGTCCTCGTTGAGCTCGGTCGGCGGCACCGGGGTCTCGCTGACGTGCTGGTAGGCGACCGCCACGGGCGATTCGCCGCGGAAGGGCTGACGACCGGTGAGCAGCTCGTAGAGCACCACGCCGGTGGAGTAGAGGTCGGCGCGGGCGTCGACGGGCTCGCCCTTGGCCTGCTCGGGTGAGAAGTACGCGGCCGTGCCGATGATTTGCGTGGTCTCGGCGACCGTCGACGAGGAGTCGGAAACGGCACGGGCGATGCCGAAGTCCATCACCTTGACCTTGCCGTCGGGCGTGACCATGACGTTGCCCGGCTTGATGTCGCGGTGCACGACGCCGGCACGGTGCGAGTAGTTCAGCGCCTCGAGGATGCCGTCGACGTAGCGGATCGTGTCGTCGATGGGCACGGGGCCGGCCGCGATGATGTCTTTGAGCAGCGTGCCCTTGACGAGCTCCATCACGATGTAGGGCGGGTCGTCGGACGAGGCATCCGCCGCCGAGTCGCCCGCGTCGAAGACGCGCACGATCGAGGGGTGCGACATGCGCGACGCCGCCTGCGCCTCGAGCCGGAACCGGGTGCGGAACGCGGTGTCGCGCGCCAGGTCGGGGTCGAGGATCTTGATCGCGACCTCGCGCCCGAGGGTCAGGTCGTACCCGCGGTAGACCTTCGCCATGCCGCCGTGGCCGATGAGCTCGTCGACGCGGTACCTACCCGCGAGAACGCGTGGCTCTGTGGACACGGATGACCCCCCTGGGACAACTGGACGTGATGTGTGGTGGAGTAAAGGCTACCCTCAGTTGCCTGAGTTCCCGCCGGTCCCGCCGTCTCCGCCGTCGTCGCCGTTGCCCGGGTCGACGGCCGCTCCCTGGATGGCGGTCGACTGTCCCTGGGGGGAGACACCGGACTCGCGATCGCCGCAGAAGGCCTTGTAGGTGCCGGTCACGACCTGCCCGGCCGTGCCGGTGTTGATCGAGATCGCCGCACCCGATTCACCGGGTCCGAAGCTCTTCGTGGTCACGGCCGGCTGGCCGGGAGCGGCGAAGGATGCGTTCGTGATGGTGACCTCGTACGACGAGAGGGTTCCCGTGCCGTTCGGGCAGGAGAAAGCCGTCCAGTTGATCGTCGCCCCGCCGCCCTCGACGAAAGTGCCCGAGAACGTCGGCGCGTTGGTCGGAGCTCCGACCTCGGCCTGGTTCGCGTAGAGAATCAGGGTGATCTCGGAGCCGACGTCGATCGAACCGCGCGGGTCGACGCGCTCCACGGCACCCTGGAGGTCGGCGGACGGGGCGACGGTCGTGCCATCGGCGCATCGGGGTACCAGGCCAGCGTCGCGCGCGACCTGCATGGCCGCGTCACACGTCATGCCCGGCAACTGCAGGGCATCGACGTCGACCGGTTCCGGCTCGGGTGCTTCGGTCGGAGTGGGAGTCGACGACGGAGTGGGGGTGCGCGAGGTCGACGCGCTCGGCGTCGGGTCGGCGTCGCTGTCGCCCTGGTTCATGAGCGCGAAGACGGTTCCGCCGAGCACGATCACCAGCAGGGCGATCAGAGCGACCAGCGGCCACGTCCACGGGCTGCGCTTCTTCTTCTTGCCGTCGGTCGCCTCGTCGTCGCCGGCTCCGGTGGGGAGCTGCGCCGTGGTCGGCAGCACGCGGGTCGCCCCGTCGTCGCCGCTCGCGGTGAGGATGCGCGTCGCGTCGTCGGCGACGCCGCCCGTCGCGATGGCGGGCACGGCGATCGCCGCGGAGTTCAGGTCGCCGCGGCGCAGTGCCTGGGCGGCGCGTGCGACGGTGGCCGACGACGATGGACGGTCGCTCGGCTTCTTCGCGATCATCGCCATGACGAGGTTCTGCACGGGGATCGGCACGGTCGGCGGCAGCGGCGGCGGCTGCTCGTTGATCTGCGCCATCGCGATCGCGACCTGCGACTCGCCCGTGAAGGGGCGCTTGCCTGCGAGGCATTCGTAAGCCACGATGCCGAGCGAGTAGGTGTCGGTCGCGGGGGAGGCCGGATGACCCGACGCCTGCTCGGGCGACAGGTACTGCACGGTTCCCATGACCTGACCGGTGGCCGTGAGCGGCACCTGGTCGGCGATGCGCGCGATGCCGAAGTCGGTGATCTTGACGCGGCCGTCGGGCGTGATCAGCAGGTTTCCCGGCTTGATGTCGCGGTGCACGAGACCGGCCGCGTGCGCGGCCTGCAGAGCGGATGCCGTCTGGGCGACGATGTCGAGAGTCTTGTCGGCGCTCAGCGCGCCGTCGCGCTCGAGCACGGTCGACAGCGCCTCGCCGGGCACGAGCTCCATGACGAGATAGGCGCTGCCGTTCTCCTCGCCGTAGTCGAACACGCTCGCGATGCCCTCATGGTTGACGAGTGCGGCGTGACGGGCCTCGGCGCGGAAGCGCTCGAGGAACCCGGGGTCACCCATGTACTCGTCCTTGAGGATCTTGATCGCGACGGTACGTCCGATGACGTGATCCGTCGCCTCCCAGACCTCGCCCATGCCACCGATCGCGATACGCGACTGCAGCTCGTAACGACCACCGAACGACACACCCTGCGTCGGTCTCATCTGCCCAGCACCGCCTCTATGACCTTCTTCGCAATCGGAGCGGCGATCGTGTCGCCGGATCCGGATTGACCCTGTCCTCCGCCGTCTTCGACGACGACTGCCACCGCCACAGCGGGGTCGTCCGCCGGCGCGAAGCCGGTGAACCACAACGTGTGCGGCTTGTTTCCGTTCTCAGCGGTGCCGGTCTTACCGGCCACGTCGATCCCGTCTATTCTTGCACCCTGCGCAGCGCCCGTTGAGACGCTCGCGACCATGGCATCCGTCACCTCGTCGGCGATGTCGGGCTCGAGCGCACGGCCGAACTCGGTGTCGTCGTAGGAACGCACGACCGAGAGGTCGTTGCCGATCACCTGGTCGACCATCCGCGGGTTCATCACGAGCCCGTCGTTCGCGATTCCGGCCGAGATCATCGCGACCTGCAACGGCGTCGCCGTGACCTGTCCCTGTCCGAATCCGGAGAGAGCGGTCTGCGCGTCGTCGAGCGCGCGCGGGTAGCTCGAGGCGGTCGACTCGAGCGGGGTCTCGAAGCTCTGGTTGTAGCCGAACTTCTCCGCCATCTCACGGATCGCGTCGTCTCCGAGCTTCACCGCGAGCTCGGCCATGGGGATGTTGCAGCTCAGGCGGATCGCCTCGGCGATCGTGACGGTCTCGCCACCGCCGCAGGTGCCTCCCCATGCGTTCGAGACGCGGTTGCTCGATCCGGGAAGCGTGTACGACGCGGGGTTCGGGAGCGTGGAGTCGGGCGTGAAGTCGCCGCTCGCGTAGGCCGCGGCCGCTACGACGAGCTTGAACGTCGAGCCCGGCGGGTTGAGGTCGCCGGCGATCGCGCGGTTGGAGAGCGGCTTGAGCGGATCCTGCACCAGCTGGTCGTATGTCGCGTTCGCGGCATCCGCATCGTGCGTGGCGAGCAGGTTTGTGTCGAAACCGGGCGTCGAGACCATCGCCAGGATGCGGCCCGTGCTGGGTTCGATCGCGACGACCGCGCCCTGCAGCCCGCCGAGCGCATCGTAGGCAGCCTTCTGGGCCGCGGCATCGAGCGAGAGCTCGACGCTGAAGCCGGTCTGCGGCTGCCCGGAGAGGATGCGCTCGATCTCGGAGAAGAACGCGCTCGATCCGGTTCCCGAGAGATCGGCGTTCATCGCCTGCTCGATGCCGGTGCGGGAATCGAGGGCGGCGTTGAAGTATCCGGTGACGGGCGCCCACATGCCGGCGTCGGCATACACGCGCTGGAACTGGTAGCGATCGTCGGACGGCACGGAGGTGGCGACGTTCGTGCCGTCGATGATGATCGAGCCGCGCTGGATCTCGTAGCTGTCGAGGCGCGTGCGCTGGTTGTTGTCGTTCTGGGCCAGCGCATCGGCGTCGACGACCTGGATCCAGCTGGTGGCGGCGAACAGCGCGATGAACATGAAGAGCATCACGATGCTCAGGCGACGCAACTCACGGGTCATCCGATCACCACCCTCGGTTGGCGGCGTACGCCGTCGGAGATGCGCAGCAGCAGTGCCACGATGAGCCAGTTGGCGACGAGCGACGAACCGCCCGCGGCGAGGAACGGCGTGGTCAGACCCGTCAGCGGGATGAGGCGGGTGACACCGCCGACCATGATGAAGACCTGGAGCGCGATCGTGAACGAGAACCCGATCGCGAGCAGCTTGCCGAAGTCGTCCTGACCGGCGAGACCGATGCGCACCCCGCGGCTCACGAACACCATGTACAGGCAGAGGATCGCGAACAGGCCGATCAGGCCGATCTCCTCACCGAGGCTGGTGATGATGTAGTCGCTGTGGGCCAGGGGAGTGACCCAGGGGCGGCCCTGTCCCCAACCGGTTCCGAGCATCCCGCCGTGCGCGAGACCGAAGAGCCCCTGCATGGGCTGGTAGCCGGCACGTTCGGGGTCGACCTGGTTCGGGTCGAACAGGAACAGCCAGTTGATGAAGCGCCCGCGCACGTAGCTGAGGATCTGGGTCGCGAGCGCGACGCCCGCGGCCACGAGCCCGAGGCCGATGACGACCCAGCTGGTCTTGCCGGTGGCGACGTACAGCATCGCCACGAACATGCCGAAGATCAGGGTTCCGGTACCGAGATCGCGCTGCAGCACGATGATGCCGAGCGAGATCAGCCACACCACCAGCACCGGACCGAGCTCGCGCATGCGCGGCCAGGTCATGCCGAGGAAGCGCGTGCCGACCGAGGTGAGGCTCTCGCGCGTGCGCACGAGGTAGCCCGCGAAGAAGATCGCGAGGCAGATCTTCGCGATCTCACCCGGCTGGAAGGCGAACGCCCCGCCGAGCGACACCCACACGGCCGCATTCGCGTCGGGGATGCGCAGGCCGGGCACGAACGGCAGCAGCAGGAACACGATGCCCGCGAAGCCGAAGATGTACGTGTAGCGGAAGAGAACGCGGTAGTTGCGCAGCAGGATCACCGCGGCGATCGCGCCCGCCAACGAGATGCCGGTCCAGGCGAGCTGCTTCGTCGAATAGGCATCCCACCCGGTGAACGACTTGGCGATGTCGATCCGGTAGATCATCGCGATGCCGAGCCCCGTGAGCAGGGTCGCGATCGGGACGACGAAGGGATCGGCATCCGACGCCACGACCCGCAGCACGATGTGCAGGGCGAACGCGAGCACGGCCAGGCCGCCGCCGATCGCGAGGATGACGGGGTCGACGGTGCCGAGGGCGCCGAGCTGCACGAGAGTGAGCGCGGAGCCCGCGATCAGCACGGCGAACAGGAGCAGCCAGAACTCACGGTTGCGCTGCTTCTGCGGGGTGCGGATGCGCTTGAGCGCCTTGAGGACCGCGGTGTCGGCGGAGACGTCGGTGCTCATCCGTCACCTCCGTCCTCGGCGGGAGTCTCGGAAGGAGTCGGCGTCGGTGTGGGGAGCGGGGTCGGCAGCGCGTTGGCATCGGCACCCGCCCGTAGACGGTCGACGATGGCCATGGCATCCGACAGCGAGCGGGCCGTGATCGTGCGCTCGACCGACGCGCGCTGGTACTCCGGCAGGTTCGCGAGCAGGATGTCGGTGTCTTCGACAGGCGTCGACAGGGTGATCGGGCCGATGTTCTGCTGCACGCCCTGGAAGATCACCACGCTGTCGTCGTCGGCGCCGATGAAGTAGCGGGTCTGCGTCCAGCTGTAGGCCGCGAACGCCGCGAAGCCGAGCATCGCGAGCACCAGGAGCATCGCGGCGATCCAGCCGACCCGGCGACGGGTCGCGCGCCGACGATCCTCCTCGATGAGCTCTTCGAGGTACTCGGCGGCCGGTTCGAAGTGGGTGGGATCGTTGGCCGCCTGGCGCACCGGGTGCAGCCAGTTGCCGCGCGGGGCGCGCACGGGCGGCACGATGATGCCCGAGGGGTTCGAGGCCGCGCCGACGATCGTGGGCGTTCCGGAGGAGAGCGGATGCTGTCCGCCGACGTCGACGATCACGATCGTGACGTTGTCGGGGGCGCCGCCGTCGAGGGCCTGCTTGAGGAGGTTGTCGGCCGTGCGCCCCGGCGCGAGGCCCAGGCGCATCGCCTTGAGGATGCGGTTCTCGTCGACGACCCCCGAGAGGCCGTCGGAGCAGAGCAGCCAGCGATCGCCCGGCTGCGTCGGCATGACGAACATGTCGAGCTCGGGGTCGGAGTCCATGTCGCTGAGTACGCGCATGAGCACCGAGCGACGCGGGTGGTAGCGCGCCTCCTCGGGCGTGATGCGGCCCGAGTCGACGAGCCGCTGCACGAAGGTGTGGTCGGCCGTGATCTGCGTCAGGGCGTCGTCGCGGTACAGGTAGATGCGCGAGTCGCCGATGTGGCCGATGACCGCGTACTCGTCGACCATGATGATCGCGCTGACCGTGGTGCCCAGGCCCGCGAGTTCGGGGCGGTCCTTCGCGGCACGAATGAGATCGCCCGCCGCGGTCGTCGCCGCCGCCTGCAGCGATGCCTGTGCGTCGTCGGTCGAGGCGTACGCCTGATCGAGCGGTTCGAGGCGCTGGATCGCGAGGCTCGATGCGACGTCTCCGCCGGCGTGACCGCCCATGCCGTCGGCGACGACGAACAGGTTGGCTCCGGAGTAGCCGGAGTCCTGGTTGTTGGAGCGGATCTTGCCCGTATGGGAGATCGCGGCGCTCGAGCCCTCGAAGACCATGCCGGCGTCAGGCTCGCAGCTCGAAGGTCGTGGCGCCCACCTTGATGGGGGTGCCGAGCGACAGCGAGACGGGGGAGTTGCCGACGCGCTGGCCCGCGACGAACGTGCCGTTGGTGGAGTCGAGGTCCTGCACCGCCCACGCGTCGCCGCGGAGGATCAGGCGGGCGTGGTGACTGGACGTGTAGTCGTCACGGATCACGAGCGCGGACTCGCTCGAGCGGCCGATCGTGAGGGTGTCGTTGCCGAGGGGGAGTTCGAGCCCCGCCTTCGGACCCGAGGTGATGACGAGGCGCTGGGCGGTCGCAACGGTCGCCGGACCCGTGGAGGGCTTGGCGGAGGCGGGCTTCGCCGAGGCCGGCTTCGCGACGGGGGCGGCCGGAGCCGCGGAGCCGGATGCCGGGGCACCCGCAGCGGCCTCGGCGGGGAGCTTGCGCACCTTCACGCCGAAGAGATCGGCGCGCAGCGAGTAGACCACGCCGAACACGAAGAACCACAGCAGCACCAGGAAACCGATGCGCAGGAGCAGGAGGACCAGTTCACTCATGGATGCCTCCGAACGCACGGGTGGCGTCGCTGACACGCGCCGGTACCGTCTGCGGCACCACGCGGAAGACGAGATCGGTGCGACCGATCGTGATCGTGGTGTCGGAGGGGAGGGCCGCTTCGCGCAGCTTCTGCCCGTTCACCTTGGTGCCGTTGGTGGAGCCGAGGTCGCGCATCATGGCGCGCTCGCCGTCCCAGAGGATCTCGGCGTGCTTACGGCTCGATCCGGCATCCGCGATGGTGATGTCGGCATCCGTGCCGCGTCCGATGACGGTGCGCGCGCGGGTGATGCGGTGCCGGCGACCGTCGACGTCGACCACGGCCTCCCAGCTCACACGGCCCTCGACCGTTCCGGAGCTGACGCGCACCGTACCCGTCGACACCTTCTCGTCGGGTTCGAGCACGATCGAGAGCGGGCCGCCGAAGCTGTAGCCCTGCGACTTCGAGTGCTTCGTGAGCAGGGCGTGCAGCTCGTCGGTCAGAGCGCCGCCGAGTCCGCGCATCCGCTCGGCGTCGTCGGCGCTGAGGCGCACGACGTAGTTGTTGGGCGCGATGATGCGGTCGCGGCTGACGACCGCCGCCTTCGTATCGGCCTCGCGCCGCAGCGCCGAAGCGATCTCCACCGGCTGGATGCCGCTGCGGAAGGTCTTCGCGAACGCGCCGTTCACGGCGCGCTCGAGACCCTTCTCAAAGCTGTCAAGTAGTCCCACTGGGCTCCTCTGGCATGCCAACTGGTAGGGACATCGTAGCCAGGTGTGCTGAAGATCCGCCCCGCGACGGGCTCGGAGTCGCGGATTTCCGGGGTTTTCTGGGGTACGGGGGGAGTTTCTCGTGGGGTCGCGACGCGTGATAGCCTTACGAGGTTGAGTTCTTCGGAACGAGACACTCGCGCGAGTGGCGGAATGGTAGACGCGCTGGCTTCAGGTGCCAGTGTCCTTGCGGGCGTGGGGGTTCGAGTCCCCCCTCGCGCACAGCGAGTTGAAAGGCCCGGTTCCTCTGTGGAACCGGGCCTTTCGCGTGCGGACGACGTGACGCCCTAGCATCGGGGGAGAGGCGCAGTCACGGGGAGGCGGGCGATGCTTCAGAATCGATCACGTTTCGGTGAGTACCTGAGGGCCCGTCGTGCGGTCGTGCAACCGGAGGATGTGGGTCTCGCCCGGGATCCGTCGCGGCGCGTGACCGGCCTCCGCCGCGAGGAGGTCGCTCGCCTCGCGGGGATCAGCGCGGAGTACTACCTGCGCCTCGAGCAGGGGCGCGCGCGGCAGCCCTCCCACCAGGTGCTCTCCTCGCTCGCCGAGGCCCTGCGCCTCGATGCGGATGCCGTCGCCTACCTGCGGCGCCTCGCCCGACACCTCGAGGACGTCTCGAAGCGCGGTCCGGTAGCGGCACCGGACACGGCGACGATGAGTTTCGTGCGTCACTCACGGAACGTGGGGGTGCTCCTCCTCGACATGAATCTCGATGTCGTGAGCATGAACTCGGTCGCTTCGGCGCTGTTCCCCGGCCTCGTCGGAGAGGGCCGGAACGTGCTCCTCGAGCTCTCCCGGAGCGCGGGGCGACCGGCGAAGCGGCGGGATCGCGTGATCGCGCACCTGCTTCCGGTGCTGCGCTTCATCAGCAATCCCCATGATGCGCGTCTCCAGGAGATCGTCGGCGCGCTGTCGGTGTCGAGCCCGGCGTTCTCGGCGTTGTGGGCCCGTCACGACGTGCGTCAACCCGGACGGTTCCCCGCCTCGGTCGTCGTGGACGCGCTCGGCACGGTCCCGCTCGAATGCCAGATGATGTTCCTGCCGACGGGCGATCACGCCATCGTGACGATCGCCGGCGCCGACGACGCGGCGGGGCGGGCGGCGATGGCCTACCTGCAGACGATCGGTGACGAACGCGCGCGCCGCACGAGCACTCCGACGGAGGCGAGCTCTTTTACGGGGGCGTCGGCTTCCACGTGAGGATGCGGACCCCGGGTTCGGTCGCCCAGGCGGACAGTACGTAGCGGTAGTGCGTCCACGAGGAGTCGGCCTCGACCGTCTGGAGCGTACCCGTCTCCCGCAGCGGTTCGGGGGCCGCCCAGAGCCGTGCGAAGACGGAGCTGCGACTCATGAGCTCACCGAGGAAAGTGATATCGGTTGCGTCGGGATCCCCGGCCGCGAGTCCTTCGCGAAGGAGCGACACGGTCTGCGCGATCGCGTCGGGAAGATCTTCGACGATGCCGTCGAGCTCGGGGTCGAGGAAGACCGTGCGAGCGATATTCTGCCCGGCGTGAAAAGAGGGCCACGCGGCTGTCGCCGCCGGGCTCGCCGCGAGGATGGTCGTGCGTCGGTCCACGGCGATCGTGATGTCGTGATGGCCACCGATGAAATCGATGAGTGCCGGAGAGGGCGGATGCACTCCTGAACGTTATCTCGCGCGCCCGGATTCATCCTGGTACTGAAAGGCCCAGTTTCGTTCGGTCGGGAAGCGCGTGCTCACCCCGGGACGTTCGGATGCCGCCGGTAAGTGTCCTCGACGGGGACAGGCCCGCGTGGCGCGGCATCCGTAGGTTGGAGGTGGTGGCCGCGATTCGGGAGGTTCGCGTCCGCTACGCCCTGCTGGTGTCCCCCACACGCATCGTGCGAAAGATATTCCGATGTTTCGCGTCACGTTCCGGGGGATGTCGTGTCTGGCTGGGCGGGAAGCGCGTTCTACGCGCGTAAACGGGGAGGAACCTCATGCTCGGTACTCGGAAGATGCGATGGGGAGGAGCGACCACGGTGGTCGCCCTCATCGCCGGAATGCTCGTCTTCGGTGGTCTGCTTCAGCCCACCGCAAGTGCGTCCGCGGCACCCGGAGGTGGATCCTTCATGCCGCTCGTCGCCGGACAGCCGGGGGTTCCGTCCGATCCCGGCGTTCTCTACGAGGAGAACTTCGAGAACAACGTCGCGGGTACTCCTGTGCTTCTCACCAATTACGTGGGTGCATCAGGCATGACCTATTCGGCGAACCAGGCGTGGCTGCAGAACTGTAACGGAGCTGTTCTTCGATACACCTCCCCTAACTCCGACCAATTCGGCCCGGCGATCAACAACTGCGAACCGACCAACTTCGTCGATGCCGATCAGTTCAGCCGCGATATCGCTTACCTGCGCTTGCGCGAGTTGTCGTGGGCGCTCGGCAGCCTGAACGGTGCGGCCAATCCGGCGCTCAACCACTCGGTGGCGGCCTACACGCACGGGGCGAACCCGGGCGCGAACCTGGTGCAGTTCCGGACGAACTCGTCGCTCTCACTGCCGAGCGCGAACGGGCGTTACGTCACGTTCAGCGTGGACTCCGCCGCCGTCAACTGCTTCGCCTCGGCGCCGCAGCACCAGTTCAGTCTGATCCGATCCGACGGATCCGAGCTGCCCGTCGGTGGAACGATCAACGCATGTCAGGACGGAACCGTCATCAATGTGCCGGCGGCAGGAGGCGGGACCGGAACCATTCCGGCCGTCGCGAAGACCTCCTCGTCGAACGGCTCGATCCTCTTCTCCGGCTCGACCCTCGGCGTCTCCCTGCGCAACGCGAATGGTTCGGGCGCCGGCAATGACGCGGCCTTCGACAACATCCGCATCCTCGACGGAACCCCGCAGCTCGACAAGTCGTTCTCGCCGACGAGCGTGCCCGTGGGCGGAGTGTCGACGTTGACGTTCACGGTGACGAACACCTCGGAGCTCGCCGCGAAGGCGGGTTGGTCGTTCACCGATTCCCTCCCGAGCGGCCTCGTCGTCGCGAACACTCCGAACGTGGGCGGAAACTGCGCCGCAACGACCACCGCAGCAGCCGGTGCGACATCGATCTCGATCGCGAACGGCACCCTGACCGCGGGGCAGGTCTCGTGCACCGTCACCGTCGACGTGACGTCGAGTACGCCGCTGCCCGATGAGCCGTCGCCCAAGACCTACACGAACTGCGCTGCGAACATCACGGCCGTCGTCGGTCTCGACCTTCCGAACTGCGCGAGCGTCGAGTTCTACTCGCAGCCCGACCTCGAGATCGCCAAGAGGTCGACCGGCACCGCGGACTCGCGTCCCGGTGACGTGATCGAGTACACCGTCGATGTGACGAACACCGGGACGCAGGACTACACCGACGTGTTCCCCGCGGTCTTGACCGACGACCTCTCCGACGTGCTCGACGACGCCACCTACAACGACGACGCGACGGTCGTCTTCTCGAACGGCACGACAGGAGCCGCGCCCGTGCTCAGCGGTACGCAGCTGACCTGGAGCGGCGCCCTCAAGGCCGGCGAGACGGCGACCTTCACGTACTCCGTGACCCTCGTCAGCGGAGGGAACGGTCACGTCGAGAACGTCGCGTGCCTGGATCAGGGGACTTCGGCCGGAGGGGGTGGTGGCGGCGGAGTTTTCGCGGTCGGCGACTGCGCCTCGACGGTGACCGATCTGCCGCGCCTGTCGATCGACAAGTCCGCCGACCGCACCGAGCTCCCCGCCGTGGGCGACCAGGTGACCTACACGGTCGTTGTGACGAACGAGGGCCCGGGTGACTACTCGGTGACGGCACCGGCGACGGTGACGGATGACCTGTCGGAGGTGCTCGACGATGCCACGTTCGATGATGCGTCGCTGGCCTCCGATGTCGGTACGGTGACGCGGGCGGGTGACACCCTGTCGTGGACCGGTCCGCTCGCGGCCGGAGCATCCGCCACCATCACCTACACCGTGACCTATACCGGTGACGGCGATAACGTGCTGCGCAACCGCGCCTGCGTTCCCGAGTCGGATGTCGCGCCGGGCTTCCTGCCGTGTGACGTGGTGCGGATCCCCGGTGCGGCGTTGCAGCAGTGGAAGACGGCTGCTCCGTCGTCGAACCCGGTCGTGGCCGGGTCGACGATCACGTACACGCTGTTCTTCGACAACGACGGTGAGGCGGGTGCGACGGTCGATGCCGTCGATGACCTCACGCACGTGCTCGATGACGCGGAGGTGACCACCGAGCCGACCTCGGCCGACGGCCTCACCGTGGTGCGTAACGGTGCCGAGATCTCGATCACGGGCACGGTCCCGGCGGGCGAGCGGTACACCGTCACGTATACGGTGACCGTGCTGCCGGATGACGAGCGCGGCGACAGCATCGCGTCGAACTTCCTGCTCGCTCCGGGCGAGGAGCCCCCGACCGATCCCGAGTGCGTCCCGACCGACGCCGACTTCCCGAACTGCACGACGACTCCGATCACCGGTGTCGCGTACACGAAGGCGGTCGCGGCATCCGAGACGCCCGTCGTCGAGGGCACCGAGCTGACCTACACGATCACCGTGCGCAACACCGGTGCGGCCGTGGTCGACGTCGTCCGCGACGACGACCTCACGGATGTTCTCGACGACGCCGATCTCACCACCGCCCCGGCATCCGACACCTCCTCGGTGACCCTCGACGGGCCGACCGACGGCATCCTCGCGATCCGCGGCGACCTCGCCGTCGGCGCGACCGCGACGATCACCTACACGGTGACCGTGAAGGCCCAGTCCGAGCGCGGTGACAGCACCGCGAACAACTTCCTGGTGCCGCCCGGAACGACGCCGCCGGCGGAGTGCGACCCGGCCGACGGGCAGTGCACGTCCACCCCGATCCAGGGCTACACGGTCTCGAAGACGGCGGATACCGCGGTGGCGAACCCGGGCAGCGTCGTCACCTACACGGTGACCGTCGCCAACACGGGAACGGTCGACTTCACCGACGCCGACCCTGTCGCCTTCACCGACGACCTCACCGAGGTGCTCGATGACGCCGTGTACAACGGCGACGTGACCGCGGGCGGCTCCGTGACCGGCAACACGCTCACGTGGGCGGGTCCGCTCGCCGTGGGAGCCACCGTCACGATCACCTACTCGGTGACCGTCAACGACCCCGTCACGGGCGACCAGGTGCTCACGAACACCGTGGTGCCGACCGTGCCCGGCGGCGAGTGCGACCCCGAGGCCGAGTGCATCGTCGAGACGCCGATCGCCTCGTTCACCGTGGCGAAGGCCGCAGATGTCGCGACCGCCCTCCCCGGCGACGTCGTGACCTACACGGTGACGGTGACCAACACCGGCACCGCCGACTACACCGCGGATGCTCCCGCATCCTTCACCGATGACCTGACCGCCGTGCTCGACGACGCGACCTACAACGGCGACGTGTCGACCGGCGGCGCGGTGACAGGCAACACCCTGACCTGGTCGGGCGCGCTCGCGGTCGACCAGACCGTCGAGGTGACGTACTCCGTCACCGTCAACGACCCGATCACGGGAGACAAGGACCTGCTCAACACGGTCATCCCGACCGCTCCCGGCGGCACCTGCACGGCGGACGGCGAGTGCGCGACCAGCACCCCCGTCGGCTCGTACACGGTCGCGAAGGAGGCGAGCGCCGAGAGCGTGCTGCCCGGCGGCACCATCACCTACACGGTGACGGTGACCAACACCAGTGAGGTCGACTACACCGACGCACGGCCTGCGACCTTCACCGATGACCTCTCGGGGGTGCTCGACGACGCCGTCTACAACGACGACGTCTCGGCGGGCGGTTCGGTCACCGGACCGACGCTCACCTGGTCGGGTGCCCTGCCGGCCGGCGAGTCGGTGACGGTCACCTACTCGGTGACGGTCGACAGCCCGGTCACCGGCGACTTCGTGCTGCGGAACGCGGTGACCCCGACCGGTCCCGGCGGGTCGTGCGCCGAGGTCTGCGAGACCGAGACCCCGATCAGCGCGCTGCGCGTGGTGAAGAGCACCGAGTCGACCGAGGTGCTCCCCGGCGGCGTGGTCGAGTACACGATCGCGATCACCAACACCGGTCAGGTCGACTACACGGATGCCGCACCGGCATCCTTCACCGACGACCTCTCGGGCGTGCTCGACGACGCGGCTTACAACGGCGACGCCACGAGCTCGACGGGCGCGGGAGCGGCCTACGCCGCACCAGTGCTGAGCTGGTCGGGACCGCTCGCCATCGGCGACACCGTGACGGTGACGTACTCGGTGACCGTCAACGACCCGGCCACGGGCGACGACCGTCTCGAGAACACCGTCGTGACGCCCCCGGGCGTCGGCGGCAACTGCGAGCCCGGATCGACCGATCCCGCCTGTGTCGCGAACGTGCCCAGCGGCTCGTACACGGTCGAGAAGACCGCCGACCCGACGACCGCCCTGCCCGGAGACGTCGTCACCTACACGGTGACGGTGACCAACACCGGCGAGGTCGCGTACACCGATGAGGATCCGGCATCCTTCTCCGACGACCTGTCGCGCGTGCTCGACGACGCCGCCTACAACGGCGACGTGTCGCCGGGCGGCGCGGTCAGCGGAACGACGCTGACGTGGTCGGGTGCGCTCGCCGTGGGCGAGTCGCTCCAGGTGACGTACTCGGTCACCGTCGACGACCCGGTGGAGGGTGACTTCACCCTGCGCAACGTCGTGGCGCCGACCTCGCCCGGTGGCGAGTGCGTCGAGGGGGCCTGCATCATCGACACACCCATCGCGGCGTACACGGTGAACAAGACGTCGGATGCCGCGGACACGGTGCTCGGCGGCGTCGTCACCTACTCGGTGACGGTGACGAACATCGGTCAGGTCGACTACACGGACGCCGTCCCCGCGACGTTCACCGACGACCTGTCGGGCGTGCTCGACGACGCCACCTACAACGGCGACGCCTCGAACGGCGCGACGGTCACCGGGAACACCCTGGACTGGAGCGGCGCAGTGCCCATCGGCGAGACGGTGACGGTCACCTACTCGGTCACGGTCAACCAGCCGGGCACGGGCGATCGCCGACTGGTGAACACCGTGCTGCCCACCGGCCCCGGCGGTTCCTGCACGGAGGCCGGCGACTGCGAGACCGACACCCCGATCGCGAGCTACCGCGTGATCAAGACGGTGTCGACCGAGCAGGCGACGATCGGCGACCGCGTCACGTTCACGATCACGGTGAGCAACACCGGCCAGGTGCCGTATACCGCTGAGCGGCCGGCATCCTTCACCGATGACCTCACCTCGGCACTGCAGGTGGCGACGTACAACGGCGACGCGACCGGCGGAGCGGTGTACTCGGAGCCGGTTCTGAGCTGGGCGGGTGACCTGGACGTCGGTGACGTGCGGGCCATCACCTACTCGGTGACGGTGACGAAGGTCGGCGAGATCCGCAACGTGGTCGTCACCCCGGACGGCAGCGGAGCGAACTGCTCGGTCGGGTCGGAGGACCCGGACTGCGTGACGCTCACGCGGATCGTTCCGCCGCTCGCCATCACCGGTGGGGAGATGTGGTGGGCCGGGGGCATCGCCGGTGCGACCTTCCTCGCACTCGGGCTGTGGCTCACGGTGCGACGTCGCCGCGATACGGTCGGCACGACGGCCGACATCTGATGCACGGTTCCCGGCGGCCCACTGCGGCCGTCGGGAACCAGCGGCACTCGCCCGGCTCGGTCCCTCCGAGCCGGGCGAACGTCATCCTCCCCGTATGAACGTTCGACCCCGCGAGATCTCATGAACGATTCCCCCCTCCCGCTTCACGAGGAGTCCGACCAGGAGCTCATCGCGCGCGTGCGCGGCGGTGAGTCGGGGGCGTACGCCGTGCTGTGGCAGCGTCATGCCGGCCCCGCGTACGGTGTCGCGCGATCGTTCGCCTCGCTCGATGCCGACGATCTCGTCTCCGAGGCCTTCGCCAAGGTGCTCGGTGCGATCCGTGCCGGAGGGGGCCCGACGGGGGCGTTCCGCCCGTACATCACGATGGCCGTGCGCAATCTGGGCCGCTCGCAGTACGTGCGCGAACCCACCCTCGTCGACACCGACTTCGATCGGCACGGCTCCGACACCCTCAACGGCGAGGTGCGCGCGGTCGAGAGTTTCGAGAGCAGCGTCATGCTCACGGCCTTCGAAGCCCTGCCCGCGCGGTGGCAGGAGGTGCTGTGGTTCAGCGAGGTCGACGGGTACAAGCCCGGCGTCATCGCGCGCTACCTGGGCATCCAGCCCAACGCCGTCTCGGCGCTGCTGATCCGGGCCAAGCGCGGCCTCAAGGACGCGTGGGTCTCGGCGCACCTGGCGAAGGCGACCACGCCGGACTGCGCTCCCGTCATCGGCGATCTCGGCGCCTACGCGCGCGGGGGACTCTCCGCGCGCGCCACGGCCGCGGTCGACGCGCATCTGGCGACCTGCACGAGCTGCCCGGCCGCGCTCGTCGAAGCGCGTCATGCGTTCCAGCTGACCCTGGTGCTTCTGCCCGTCGTGGCCGGGGTCGCCGGAGCGGCCGGCTACGCCGCGCAACTCGGGGCGCCGGCGGTGCCGCAGGCACTCGTCGCGATGGGGGTGGAGCCGGTGGTCGAGGAGGAGTCCGAGCGTCGACGAAAGGGTCTTCTCCCCGCCGCCCTGCTGCTCCTCCTGCTGCTCGTGGTCGGCGGAGGGGTCGCGCTGGTCCTCGGCAACCCCGCGACACCGCCGATCGCGGGTGAGCCCGTTCCGGCCGGGAGCTCGCCGCTGGCGAGTCCCACGCCGCGGCCCACCGGGACGGCGACTCCGACGCCCACACCCGTCGCGACGCCGGATGCCGATACCGATGCCGATACGGATGCCGTTGCGCCCCCGGCATCCGATGATCCGACCCGCTCGGCCGTGCCGCCGGCTGGCGGCCCCGGCGTGCCCGGCGGAAGTGCCGAGCCGTCGACCGGTGGAGGCGACCAGCCATCCGCCGAGACCCCGCTGGCGGCGCCGACGGCGACACTCACCCAGGCCGACGCTCGGATGTATCCGCGCGTGAGCGGGGCCGGCGCAGCCCCCGGGGCGTCGATCCAGCTCGTCGACGGTGGCGGAGCTGTCGTGGGAACGGGCGCCGCTCGCGCCGACGGCACCTGGCGCGCCGTCATCACCGAGGGGCAGAGCGGTGAGCACTCCGTGCGCGCGCGTCAGATCCTCGCGGGGCGCACGTCACCCTCGAGCGCGGCGATGGCGTACACGACGACGCCGCCACCCGCGCTCGCCGCCCCTCTCGACGGAGCGGTCGTCTCGGCATCGAGCTTCACCTTCGCCTTCACGGCGCCCGCCGGAACCGTACTGCAGCGCGAGATCGTGGGCGTCACCGCGGTGCAGACGCTGCGCACCCCGAGCAACGGCGCCTGGAACGAGCGGGTCGCAGTACCCGTCGGAGCCCAGACGATCCGCGTGCGGTTCGCGAACCCGGCGACCGGCGACATCGGTCCGTGGACGGCCATCACTGTCACGGCCCAGTAATCACGCCCGTCCGGCGGTACCGCGGTCGCAGCACGAAGGTGCGTGCGAGGTGAGCGACCGCGCCGAGGGCGACGGCGATGGCAGCACCACCGACCGCCACTGCCAGCGGCCACCAGGTCTGCACCGCGATCGACACGACGCTGAGCAGAACACCCGCCAGCCACGAGATGGCGAGCGTTCCCCCGATACCGGTGGCCCGGAGGCCGAGCGCGATGGCGCCGGCGGCTGCGCAGAGCACGGCGAGGGCGGCACCGGTCGCGGCGACGGTGACGAGTGCGTCTTCGATGTGCACGAACACCGGAGTTGCGACCATGGAGACCTCCTCGAGGAGGGGGAGGAGCGATGGGGACGCTCCTCCCCCGCACGCCCCGCTTCGGGGAGGAGAGCGAGGCGTCGGCATGGGATGGGAATGCCGGTGGGGACTTGCGTAACCCCACACCTCCTAGACACCGGGCGGGGCCAATCGTGACGCGGAAAGCGCGAGTGAATGAACGTCAAGATCGCGCGAACGGTTTCGCGTCACGATCCGCCTCTCACGGGGTCTTGTGGGCGGTGCCAAGGCTTCTGAATCGGGATCGGAGGGTGCGGTGCTCCGCGCAGAGGTATCGACGCGCTCCGGGGGGAGCGACCGATCCGTCTGCGGGAGGGCGGGGCGTTCTGGGGAGCGCCCCGCCCGTTTCACCTCCTCGCTCAGGTGTCGGCTCCCGGACTCCACACACCGCCCGGCCCCGCGGCCTCCGCCACCTTCCGACTGATGACCCCCAGCTGCCGCGCCTGGGCATCCGTGAGGGTGTCGAACACGAGGCTGCGGATGAGCGCGTGGTGGGCCGGGGTCGACTCGGCGACCACCTGCGCGCCGGCGTCGGTGAGGATGCCGAGCGTGAAGCGTCCGTCGCTCGGGTCGATCTCGCGACGCACCCACCCCTTCGTCTCGAGTCGGGAGACCGCGCGCGACAGGCGCGACAGGGTGCAGCTCGCGTAGGCGGCGAGCACGCTGAGACGTAGGGTGCGCTCGGGGGCGCTGTGCAGCGCGAAGAGGATGCCGTGCTCGAAGTGGGTGAGCCCGCTGTCGCGCTGCAGCTGCGCGTCGAGGGCGGTGGGCAGGCGCTCGAGCAGGGTGGCGAGCGAGGCCCAGATCGCGAGCTCGTCGGAGCTCAGCCCCTGGTCAACGTTCGTGTTCGGCATGGCCCCAGGCTATCCCGAGTTGACTTGCTTGAGCAAGTGAAAGCCTGTACCGTGACTTGCTCAAGCAAGTGAAAGGGCATCGAACATGGATCTGCGACTCGCAGGCAAGAAGGCATTCGTCAGCGGCTCGACCCAGGGGATCGGCTACGCCATCGCCGCAGCGCTCGCCGCGGAGGGCGTGCAGGTGACGCTCAACGGTCGCGACGCCGAGCGCCTCGACAGCGCCGTCGCGCGGCTCGGGGCGGAGCATCCGGAATCCCACCCGAACGGTCTCGTCGCCGACTTCGCGAAGCCCGACGAGGTCGCGCGCCTTCTCGCCGACCTCGGCGACGTCGACATCCTCGTCAACAACGTCGGACTGTTCGGCTTGGCCGACTTCTCGGCAACCTCCGACGACGAGTGGTCGCGCTACCTCGACGTGAACCTCATGAGCGCCGTGCGCCTGTCGCGGCAGGTGCTCGGCGGCATGCTCGAGCGCGGGTGGGGGCGCATCGTCTCGATCAGCAGCGAGTCCGGCGTGAACGTTCCCGCCGACATGGTGCACTACGGCGTGACCAAGGCGGCGATGATCGCCCTCACCAACGGCCTCGCCAAGCTCACCCGCGGCACCGAGGTCACCGTGAACACGGTGCTCGGCGGACCCACGTACTCCGACGGGGTGGCCGCGACCGTGGCGGCGGTGGCCGAAGCGCAGTCGCTGCCCGCCGACGCCATGAAGCAGGCGATCATCGGCCAGAACGCCACGACGCTGCTCGAGCGCTTCCTCGACCCGACCGAGATCGCGAGCCTCGTCACGTACCTCGCGAGCCCCGTCGCCTCGGCGACGAACGGTGCCGCCCTCCGCGCCGACGGAGGCGTGCTCACCGCGATGCTGTGAGCCGCGAACGGATCAGCGCGAACGGATCAGCGCGAACCGATCAGACGGCACACTCCTCGGATCTCTCGGTGATGATCCAACCGGTCGCCTCGCGCGTCATGACGACCGTGCCGCAATCGCCGGAGGCGAGGTAGGTCACGAAGAGGGTGGCGTCGTTCTCGGTCTGCTCCTGGATCGTCACATCGACCTCGCTGCTCTGCGCGGTCGCGCGATACAGGTCGGCGGTGGCGGTGATCATCTCGGCGCAGGTGCTCACCGTGAACGCGCCGCTGCCGTTGAGCTCGGCGATCATGCGCGCCGCGAGTTCGGGGGAAAGGCCGGCGCACGCCGCTTCGGCGTCGGGGGCGCGCGAGGCTTCGAGCCAGGCGAGGAAGCTCTCGACCGGGCCGAGGTCGCCGGACGGCGTTGCGCTCGGGAGAGGTGAGGCCGTGATCGGTGTCTCGGCGGCCGGGGCATCCGACGGGGCTGCGGGCGAGGGCGTGGCCGCGCATGCGCTCAGCGCGACGGCTGCGGCCAGGAGGACCGCGCCCGTCATCACACCGCGTCGGGGCCGGAAGATCACCCGCTCATCATGTCAGGGCGCCCTCACCCCTCGCATCCCGGGCAGACTGGAGGGAACGTTCGATACTTCGGGAGATGCAGATGACCGACCAGCCTCGTAAGCCACCCGCACAAGCAGTCCTCACCGTGCAGGAGGTCGAGCAGGTCAGTCCCGATCTGATCCGCATCACGGCCGGCGGCGACGGCTACGCGGACTTCACCGACAACGTCTACACCGACAAGTACGTGAAGATCCTCTTCGCCGACCCCCGTCACGGCCTCGTGCCACCGTACGATCTGGCGCGGCTGCGCGAGGAGAGCCCCGAGAAGCTCCCGACGCGGCGCACCTACACGGTCCGTTCGGCCGACCCCGAGGCGCGCCTGATCGTGATCGACTTCGTCGTGCACGGTGACGAGGGCGTCGCGGGACCGTGGGCCCGCCAGGCGCAGCCGGGCGACACCCTCGTCGTGAGCGGTGCCGGGGGCGGGTATCGACCCGAGCCGTCGACGCCCTGGCATCTTCTCGTCGGCGACCACACGGCGCTGCCGGCGATCTCCTCGGCGATCGAAGCGATGGATGCGGATGCCGTCGGCCACGTGCTCCTGACCGTCGCCGACCCGTCGGACCGGGTGCTGCCCGCGGCGCCCTCCGGCGTGAACGTGCGCTGGACCGACACCGATGAGGAACTGCTCACCGCCCTCGCCGACCTGCCCTGGGCCGACGGCACCCCCGGGGTCTTCGCCCACGGGGAGCGCGGCACGATCAAGGAGGTGCGCGCCCTGCTGAAGCAGCGCGAGGTGCCCCGCGAGTCGCTCTCGATCTCGGCGTACTGGGCGCGCGGTCGCGCCGAGGACCAGTTCCAGGCCGAGAAGCGCGAGCCGATCGGGCAGATCGAGTAGTCGCCGTCCGGCATCCGTCGAACACCCACGAGAAGGAAGAACTCATGATCGAGCCCGGTGACCACGTACGACTCGGACGATCGGGGCTGCGCATCTCGCCCGTCGTGCTCGGATGCATGAGCTTCGGCGCCCCGGATCGTGGCGCGCACGGCTGGTCGCTCGATGAGGAGTCGAGCCGACCCCTCATCCGGCAGGCCCTCGAAGCGGGGATCACGACGTTCGACACCGCCGACGTCTACTCCGACGGCACGAGCGAGGAGTTCGTCGGCCGTGCGCTCGCCGACTTCGCCCGCCGCGACGAGATCGTGCTCGCCACCAAGGTGCATGGGCGCATGGGACCCGGCGCGAACCAGGCCGGCCTCAGCCGCGGGCACATCCTCTCGGGCATCGACGCGAGCCTGCGGCGCCTCGGCACCGACTACGTCGACCTGTACCAGATCCACCGGTGGGACCCCGAGGTGCCGATCGAGGAGACGATGGAGGCGCTGCACGACGTCGTGCGCTCGGGCAAGGCGCGGTACATCGGCGCCTCGTCGATGTGGGCGTGGCAGTTCGCGAAGGCGCAGCACGTCGCCGTGCAGAACGGGTGGACCCCGTTCGTCTCGATGCAGGACCAGTACAACCTGCTGCAGCGTGAAGAGGAACGGGAGATGCATCCGTTCTGCCTCGACTCCGGCGTCGGAGTGCTGCCGTGGTCGCCGCTCGCGCGGGGACGCCTGACCCGCGACTGGGACGAGACGACGAATCGCACGGGGAAGGATGCCTTCGGCGCGACGCTCTACCACCGCGAAGAGGAGTCCAACCGGGCGATCGTCGAGGCCGTCGCCCGCGTGGCATCCGATCGGGGCGTCTCCCGCGCGCAGATCGCCCTCGCCTGGGTCGCGCAGCAGTCGGCGGTCACCGCGCCCATCGTCGGTGCCACCCGCGCGGCCCACATCGACGACGCGGTCGCGGCCGTCGGCATCCGTCTCGAACCCGCCGAGATCGACGCGCTCGAAAGCGCCTACACGCCCCGCGAGGCCGAGGGGTTCTGAGGGGCGCCGCAGGGTTCTGAGGGGAGCCGCAGGCCGGGCGCATCGGTACGCTCGGGAGAGAGCTGCGAGCACACATGACCAAGGACGGTGATGGGCGATGAGCCGACCGGAGACCCCGCCGATCGCCGTCGAGAGTGCACCGGTGCGCTGGTCGCGCTGGTGGGTGGCCTCGGGAGCGCTGTTCCTGCTGACGGCCCTGCTCGCCGCGTATCGCAGTCTGCCCGGCACGCTCGACGGGGGCGTGCTCAGTGCACTGAGCGTGGCGACGTCGGCGGGGTTCGGCCTCGCGTTGATCGCCGCGGCGATCGCCGGGGTGCGGCATCCGTCGGTCGGTTTGCGCAGGAGCGCGATCGTCGCCCTGGGTCTTCTGGCCGTCTGGATCGTCGCCGGGCCGCCCCTGCTGCTCGCCGTGTTCGGGGTGTCCTCCTCGGCGCCCGTGTTCATCGACGCGATCGTCAAGATCGCGCTGAGCGGCGTGGTCGTCGCGGGCTTCACTCGCAGCACCCTGCCCGACCCGTGGCGATACGCCCCGGCGGTCGTGCTCGCCGCGGTCGTGCTCGCCTCGCTCATGGAGTTCTTCCTGCTCTCGGGCGCGGTGACCGACATGAACGCGATCGTGCTCGTCGCCAACGTCCTCCTGCTCACCCGGATCGTCGCGACCGGCGTGCTGGGGGCGGTGGCCCTGCGCGCCGCCCGATCGCGCGCGGACTCGGTCGTCGTGCTCGGAGGACGGGCCGACGCATGATCGACGACGAGCTGCGAGCCCTGCGCGCGCGGGCCTACGGGCGGGATGCCGACATCGACGGCGACCCCGCAGCGATCGCCCGGCTGCGCGCGCTCGAGGCGCAGGCGGCGCCGGCGGCGCTGGTCGTGACGGCGCCGGTTCGTGAGGTTCCCGTCGTTTCGGTCGCCCCCGCGCCGCCGGTCGAGGAGGCTGTGACGGATGCTGGGCCCGATGAGTTCGGCCGCAACGGCGAACTCCCTCGCACCGGTGAGCCGCCGGCGATCGACGCCGAGAACGCGGAGCCCGAGCATCCGTCGCCCTCCCTCCTGCGCACCCTCTTAACGCCGCGGCCGTCGGCACCCTGGCTGTGGCTGGGCGCGGCGTGCATCGCGCTCGCCGCGTTCGGATCCGCGGCCATCGCGGTGGCCGTGCGGTCGGCCGACCCGCGCTTGGTGGCCGAGATCTCGGTCGACCCGGATGCCTCGTGGCCCGAGTCGTTCGGCGAGAAGGGGCCCGACGCGGCGCTGTTCGAGGAGTTCGCCGGTCTGACGATCGCCCGCGGCGTGGAGTGGCTGTCGTTCGACGAATCGGACGCGATGTGCATCGTCGCGATCGACACGGAGGAGCTCCTCGGAGACTCCGGAGGCTTCCAGATCGCGGCGTGGGGGTGTGACGCCGGGTCGTTCCCGCCGGTGATCCGGATCGAGGTCACGTCCGCTCAGCCCCAGGCGCTGCGCGACCGCTTCGGCGACGGCACCGGCCTCGAACTGATCATGCGCGGCGACCGCATCGAGGTCTTCGCCGATCGGTGAGGAGACGGGTGTCTCGGGCGGCACCCTTCGACGGGCTCAGGGCCCCAGTTGTGCGGATCCCTTCGACGGGCTCAGGGACCCAGTTGTGCGGATCCCTTCGACAGGCTCAGGGACCCAGTTGTGCGGGTTCCTGCGACAGGCTCAGGGACCCAGGCTCTTCGCGTCGTCGGGCACGGCATCCGCGTCACATTTCGGGCACTCACTCGTCTTCCTTCCTGGGGCGCACGCATTCGGCGTGCCGTGGAGGGGAGCAGGGCCGATGGCTCAGTCGCCGCGCATGTACGGCATCCGCGCCGATCACGACACCGACAGCATCGTGATGTACCAGGCGTACTCCGACGCGATCGCCGATGCGGCGCTCGCGAACGGCCGCTTCGTCGCCCCCTTCTCGTTCACGCGGATGACGTGGATCAAGCCGTCGTTCCTCTGGCTCATGCACCGCAGCAACTGGGCGCGCAAGCCGGGCCAGCAACGCATCCTGGCGGTGCGCCTCAGCAGGGAGGGGTGGGAGACCGCCCTCTCGCGATCGGTGCTGACGACCTCGCATCCGGATGCCGTCGCCGACGCGGCCGTTCACGTGCAGTGGGACCCCGAGCGCTCGATCCGCGGTGCGGCACTCAATCACTACAGCATCCAGGTCGGCGTGGGTCGCGGGCTCATCCGCACGCTCGCCGACGAGTGGACGCTCGGGATCGACGACCTCACGCCGACCGTCCGCAAGATCGCCACGCTCGTGCAGAGCGGTCAGGCCGATCGCGCGCGGCGCCTGCTACCCCCGGAGCGTGCCTACCCGCTGCCGCCGGCGCTGACGCGGCGGATCACACCCTCGGACCGCTGATCCGTCGGGTCGGACACCCGCCGCTCAGAGCGTTCTGAACTCGATCGATCGGGTGCGGCTGCGCATGCGGCGGATCGTGAAGACACGGTTCTCGCGCACCCAGCGCCCCGGACCCTCGGCCGGCCCCAGTGCCTCCGTCAGGTACTGCTCCACCGACGCCAAGCGCGCGTCGTCATCGTCCGGCCGGGTGCCCGGCGCGCGCGTGCCCGGCGCCATGAAGAACGTTGCGCGCGGGCCGGGCGACGCGTCGAGGTACACGTGCACCGCCGAGGGGAAGAAGCGCGGTGGTGAATCGGCGGCCCTGTCGAGCGGGGAGCGATCGTCGAGGTAGCGGTGGCGGGCTGCCCAGGCGGTGGCCTCCGCGCCCTGGAGCCAGTCGGCCGCGGCGTCGCGCAGCTCGATCGCCGAGTACTCCGGCGACAGGCGCAGGCCGAGACTGCGGTTCGTGGCGGTGACCGCGGCGGTGAGGTGCCCGAGATTCCAGTGCTTGTCGGTGCCGGACGGCTTGCCGACCCGCTTCGTGATCGAGGCGCGCAGACGCCGCTCGAAGCCGGCATCCGGCTCGGCGGTGAAGACGAGATGGACGTACGGATGCAGCGACGAGAGCTCCGGTCGTACGTCGTCGGCGGCCAGGCCGTTCGCCTCGAAAGCCGCGAGGATCGCGTCGGCGTCGCGCGATTCCCGTCGCCAGAGGTCGTCGATCAGAGCAGGGATCGCGGTCAGCAGGTGGTCGGGGGAGTACTCCGGCGCCTTCGGTCGGGCGGACTCCGGCGCGGTCGCCGGGGGTGCGTCGCTCGCCGCCGCCGCCGGGCTCGCCGTGGCGACCGGGCCCGCCGTGGCGACTGTGGCGAACGCCGCATTGACGTAGGGGCGTCGACTCGTCGGGGCGCCGGGTCGAAGGGTGAACTCGCGGGTGCCCCGCGCCCATCGCCCCTCTTCCGTGGCGGGGCCGAGCGCCTCCGTGACGTAGCTCTCGATGTCGGCGAGACGACCCGCATCATCGGCCGCACGGGAGCCGGGCGCACGCGTGGTGGCCGGGAGGAGAAGCGTGACACGCGGGCTCTCCTCGTCGTCGAGGTCGAGGTACGAGCGGGGCACGAAGTGCTCACGCGAGGCGTCGGCCGCCTGCTCCGACGGCGAGCGGCCATCGATGAAGCGGTGGCGGATCGCCCAGTCCTCGGCATCCGTTCCCTCGAGCCATTCGACCGCCGCCGCACGCATCTCGGTCACCGCGTACACGGCGAACAGGCGTACCTCCACGCGCGTCGCCGAGGCGATCAGTCCGGCACGGAAGCGGCCGATGTTCCAGGCGCGGTCGTCGCCCGATGCCTTGCCCAGGCGCTTCGTGACGGCAGCTCTCAGCTTGCGTTCGAGCGTCGCCTCTCCCGCCTCCGCCAGCCGGAACCGGAAGGGTGCAGCCGGCCGTACCGCGGCGATGCGGGCGTCGTCGTCGACGGTCAGGCCCACCGCGGAGACGGCGGCGAGAAGGTCGTCGGGCCGCCGTGAGTCCCGACGCCAGACCTCTTCGAGGAAGTCGGGCAGCGCCGTCATCAGGAATTCGGCGGAGTAGAGAGGGGCCTCGTCGATCGCTCGCGTATCGCTCATAACCCCACCAGGCTAACGGCGCGCCTTCCGGCGCGCGCTACCCCTCGTCCCAGAGCGTGTAGCCGGTCACGCCCGCGGATCGCTGAGGTCGGTGATCCGCTCGAGCACGGGGCGGTCGTGCTCGATGCCGGCGTCGAGCAGGCGGTCATCGTTCGCTTCCCACTGCCGTGACGTCCACTCCTCGTCGTCGTGCGGCCGGGGGGAGTCGCTCGGGCGGCGGTCGCCACGCAGGGAGCGCTCCGCGGCCCGGACGATCTGCAGCGGGTCCCTGTCGTCGTCGACGGCGGGCCTCAGCTCGCGCAGCGCCCACGAGCGGCCGATCCACGCGAGCATCTTCGCGACGCCGTTCCGGTTCGCACCGCTGTCGTGCTGGGCGTCGTGCAGGAATGACAGGGCCTCGTCGGCAGTGAAACCGCCGCGATAGGTCAGTGCCAGCCGCGCGTAAGCGTCGCGCTGCGGGTTGCCGCGGAATCCGCTGATGCGCGTCGCGGCCGCGCACCGCCGGACGGCATCGGCGGCCTCGTCGACGTGAGAGCCCGCCCAGAGCAGATACTCCGCGGCCTGCACGGTCGCGTAGGGGTTGTCGGTCGTGAGGTCGAGCCCGCGGATCACCGTCACGGCGCGCTCCTCCATCCCGCGGAGTTCGAGGGCGCGGCACATGCCGAGCACGGCCCCGATCAGGCTGTCGGATGCCGGACCCGTGAACAGCGCATGCAGTGCCGCCGTGATCTACGTCGGCCAGGCGAATGCCGCGAACGCGATGTGCGGTGACGGATCGGTCGACGGGGCGATCGTCGCGGCGAGGTAGGTGTCGGCGGAGTGTGCGGCAGGAGACAGGTCCGCCAGGACGTGATCCGGCAGAGAGAGGTCGTTGATGTCGCCGACCTCGCTCCGGAACGCGGGGTCGACGACGGCGGTGAGCTCGTCGTCATCCGTCTCGATCAGACGGATGACGTTCGACGAGAACAGGAGCGACGCGTGGCTGCGCAGGAGCGTCTCGCGGGCGTCGGACGATGCCGGGAACGTGCGGGGGATGTCGGGCACCCAGGCGGCGATCAGCCGGTCGACATCGGCACGGGGCGCGCCGGCACGGGCGAGGATGCCGGAGGGAACCGAACGGAGAGCGACGCCGGATTCGGGGATCGCACGGAGGTACGCGACGACCGACACCAGCACCCACGGCTCGGTCTCGATGCCGCGGGTGCCTCCGGCGCGGAGGGCGCGGATGTCGCGCGCGAGCCGCGCCGTCACCGCCGAATCGATGCTCATGGATACATCCTCGCAGGGGCTGCGAGCACTCCGCGCGCTACCCCTCGTCCCAGAGCGTGTAGCCGGTCACGCCCGCGGGGATGAAGTCGAGGGGCTCGGTGAGCTCGTCCTCGGTGCCGACGATGCGCCCGGTCTCGCGCGAGACGAGCACGGTGAGCCGGTAGAGCGGGTTGAACGGTTCGGCGACCTCGAGGCCCACCACGTCGCGCCCGAGTCGATCGGTCGTGCGGCCGAGCACGGTCACCCCGCCGGCATCGACGAGCATGTCGAGGAGGGTCGCGTGCTGCGCGTCGGTGAGCGTCCACTGCGACATCAACGAGACGATGGCCGCCCCGAGTTCTCCCGACGTCGGCGCCGGATCATCGCTCAGATAGGGGGCGAGCGCGGCCTTCAGCTCGTCGGGACTCGACCCGTCGAGTGCGGCCGTGGCGGGCGGGATGTTGAACTGCTCGGGCGTCATCGTGACGCGGTCGATCAGCTCCCCCGGCTCGTACGGACTCTCGCCGAGGCCGGCGGGTCGCTCGCCGTCCTCCCAGTAGGGCTCGCCGGCGACGATCGTCGTGACGCCACCCTCGTCGAGCGTCCAGTCGATCGTGACGTCCTGCGGGATCACCTCGATGTTCTTCTCCGACATGTCGATGCTCCAGCCCCAGGTCACGAGCTCCACATGCGGTGCCTGCACCGGTCCGTCGCCGTCAGCGAGCGCCGCGTGCGCATCGGCGAGCACCGCGTCGAGCGGCTCGGCATCCGTATAGATGAGGGGCGGCGGGGTGAGGGCGACCGCCCGCTGGTCGGGAGCGAGCACGTTCACGGCGATCAGTGCGACGATCGCGCAGGCGGCGACGGCGGTGGTCAGACCGGCGGCCCAGATCCCGCGCCGGTGCGGCGCTCGCCGCGGGGCGACGTCGCCGCGGATGATCCGCTCCCGCAGGGCGATGTCCTGGGCGCGCAGCGCGGTCTCGCGGGCGGGCGAGGGGTGCGCGAGCGCGAAGAGCTCGTCGAGCCGGTCGTCGGTGAGGGTCATGCGTCCGCCTCCTTCGCCTCGAGCTGCCGGCGCAGTTTGGCGCGTGCGCGGGTGAGCGTCGTCCAGACCGCGGCCGCGCTGCACCGGAGCACCTGCGCGACCTCCCCGGCGCTGAGCTCGTCCCAGTAGGTGAGCACGACGACCTGGCGTTCGCGCGCGCTCAGGGTGACGATCGCCTCGCGCAGGGCGAGGGCTTCGAGCGGATGCAGTGCGTCGGAGGTCTCCTGCAGGCCACGAGTGAGTGCGTCGATCGCCCGGCGCTTCGAACGATCGCGCCGCGCGGCGTCGCGCAGCTTGTTGTCGGCCGTGCGGATCAGCCAGGTGATCCCCATCGGATTCTCGGGCTGGAGCTTCTTCCACGCCACGACGAAGACATCGGCGGCGATCTCCTCGACCTCGCTCCGGTCGTCGAGGAAGCACGAGAGGTGACGCCGCACCCGGGGCAGGTGCTCGTCGAACAGGATGCGGAAGGCGACGGCCTTGCTCCGCGGTGCCGGGGCGCCCGGTGCGGCCGTCGCGTCACTCGCACTCGTCGCTCGCGCCGTTCCCGTGCGACTGGCGTGAGCGCGTTCGCGCGCGATCCGGCCGTCGACCTCGGCGAGCACGACCCGCAGGCGCGCGCGAGGGTCCGATCGCAGACGCATCGCCACCCCGCTCCGTCTCTTCCCTGCTCCCTCACGGTACCGGGAGGAAGCACTCGTGCGCCCCGTGTCAGCCCCTCGACGGGGCGCACGAGCCGGCCCCCCGACTCTCAGTATCGATCGGGGGCGCGGAGCGGCGGCATCCGCTCTTTGGCTCGAACGGTCGATTCCTTACACACTTCTCTTCGGGGTCATGCGCGGCGATCGATCGCCGTGAGCACGACGTTGCCGATCGTCGCGACGACGACGATCGCGAGGCCGAGGAAGAAGACGGCGACGAGCAGGGTCGGCACCGGTTCGGCATCGATCAGCGGATGCCGGAGGGTCCACAGCCGCAGCACCACGGCGGTCGCCACCGCCGCGAGACCCAGCACCAGCAGCATCACCCACACGAGTCGTTGCACGGTCTCCCCCCTCCGCGAGCGACGCTACAGCGCGGGTCGTGCGCTCTCGCGCCCCTCTCTTTGCACGTACGACGGATTCCTGACAGGCCAGGTGGGAGCGGGCCGCCGAGACACCACGTCGAGCGTGAGACATCGCGCGTGCCGTGGTGTCTCACGGGGAATGTGGTGTCTCGGTGCGATCTGCGCGGCGTCTCGGGGCATCCTCCGCAGGTCGTACGCCGGTCATCCGCAAGACGGTACCTGCGGCGGATGCGCTGGGGTCGCCGCCGCTCGTAGCGTGGAGCACATGATCACAGCAGAAGGCCTCACGAAGAGGTTCGGAGACAAGACGGCCGTCGATGACGTGTCGTTCACGATCAAGCCCGGAGCCGTCACCGGCTTCCTCGGGCCCAACGGTGCGGGCAAGTCGACCACGATGCGGATGATCGTCGGGCTCGACCGCCCCACGTCGGGCCGCACGACCGTCGGCGGTCGCGAGTACCGCAAGCTCGGGGCTCCGCTCACCGAGGTGGGTGTGCTGCTCGACGCTAAGGCCGTGCACACCGGCCGCACCGCCCGCAACCACCTGCGCGCGATGGCGGCGACCCACGGCATCCCCGCGTCGCGCGTCGATGAGGTCATCGACCTCGCCGGCATCGGATCGGTCGCCCGCAAGCGCGCCGGCAAGTTCTCGCTCGGCATGGGGCAGCGCCTCGGCATCGCGTCGGCGCTGCTCGGCGACCCGCACACGCTCATCCTCGACGAGCCGGTCAACGGTCTCGACCCCGAGGGTGTGCGCTGGGTGCGTCAGTTCGTGCGGCACGCGGCATCCGAGGGACGCACCGTGCTGCTCTCGAGCCACCTCATGAGCGAGATGGCGCAGACCGCCGACCACGTCATCGTGATGGGGCGCGGCAAGGTGCTGGCGGATGCTCCGCTCGAAGACCTCGTGCGGGCCTGGACCACGAACCGCGTGCGCGTGCGCACCCCGCACGGTGCGGCACTCGCACAGCTCGTGGCGGGGCCCGACGTCGAGATCGTGAGCACCGCACCCGATCTGTTCGACATCACGGGCCTGCCCGCCTCGCGCATCGGCGACCTCGCCGCCGAGCGGGGCGTCGCCCTGCACGAACTCACCCCGACCACCGGATCGCTGGAGGACGCGTACCTCGCGCTCACCGGCGAGGCCGTCGAGTACCGGACGAAGGAGATCGCATGACCGCCCCGGCCCTCACCCCGCCCCGCGCCGCCGTGCCGCACCAGGTCGACACCCGCTACCGCCTGACCTTCGTGCGCGCGCTGCGCGGCGAGTGGATCAAGCTCACCACGGTGCGCTCCACCTGGTGGTCGATCGCGATCGCCGCGGCCCTCACCATCGGCATCGCGGTGCTCTTCGCCTCGGCCGTCGACATGCCCGGCTTCGAGCCGATCCAGGCGGTCGTCTCGCCGATCCAGTTCACGATGTTGCTCGCCGGCATCCTCGGTGCCATCTCGGTCACCGGCGAGTACTCGACGGGCATGATCCGTTCGACGCTCACCGCCAACCCGGGTCGCGGCTCGGTGCTGGCGGCCAAGTCGGTCGTGCTCGCGGTGTTCCTCTTCGTGTCGTCGCTGATCATCTTCGGCATCACGGCGGCTGCCGTGTCGGCCGTCGTGGCCGGTCGCGACCAGGGCATCGACTGGTCGGACTTCGACCTGTCGTTCGGGCCGATCCTCACGGCGTCGCTCTCGATGGCCGTGTTCGCGCTGATCGGTGTCGCCTTCGGGTTCATCCTGCGCTCGGGCGCCGGGGCGATCGCGGCGACCGTCGGTCTGCTGTTCGTGCTGCCGATCGTGGCGAGCATGTTCTCGATCGCCGGCGAGGCCTGGAAGTGGGTGTCGGATGCCGGGATGTACCTGCCCTCCTCTGCGGCGCAGAGCCTCATCCTCTCGGGCGGACCGCTCGAGACGCCCGTCGCGTACCTGACGCTCGGCGCCTGGGTCGTCGCGACGCTGCTCATCGCGTGGGGCGTGCTGCGCACCCGCGACGCGTAGAGTCTGGCGAGTGATCACGACGCGCAGCCGCAGCGCCTCGGACCGAGCCCCGGCTCGGGCCTCGGCCCGGGTCTCGGTCCGGGACGACGAGGAGCTGCGGCTGCCGCGTCCGCCCGGGGTGTTCCGGCGCTTCTGGGCGCGGCACCCCGTCGTGGGCGATGCGGTCATCGCGCTGCTCTGCCTGTTCCTCACGCTGACGCCGGCGAGCAGCGTGCGCACCGGCATCCCGGACCCCGCGGGCATCGTGCTCTCGATCATCGCGCTGGCCGGGGTGCTGGCCGCGTGCGTGGCCCTGTTCTGGCGGCGTCGGCATCCGCTCGTGCCGTTCGTGCTGTCGTTCGCGCTGCAAGCGCTGTTCGTGGTCGGCATCCTGCCGGGCGGCACTCCGCTCATCCTGGTCACCACCTACGCGCTCGCCGTGTACGGCTCGTCCCGCGCGGCGTGGATCGGATTCGGGGTGGCCCTGGGGGCGCTCGTCGTGTGGGGAGGCGCCTTCGTTCTCGCCGGCGGGCTGGGGTTCGCCGACGCCGCGAACGCCGTGATCGGTGCGGTCATCTTCGGTCTGATCGGCACCCTCATCGGCGTCAACGTGGGCGGGCGCAAGCGCTATCTCGACGCGATCATCGACCGATCGCGGCAGCTGCTCGTCGAGCGCGATCAGCAGGCGCAGCTCGCCGCCGCCGCCGAGCGGGCGCGCATCGCCCGCGAGATGCACGACATCGTCTCGCACTCGCTCACCGTGATCGTCGCGCTGTCGGAGGGGGCGGCGGCGACGGCCGATCGCGAGCAGGCCCGCGTCGCATCGACCGCGACGGCCCAGACCGCCCGCACGGCTCTCACCGAGATGCGGGCGATGCTCGGGGTGCTCCGCGACGACACGAGTCCTCTTCCGCTGGCGCCCCTCACCGCCCCGTCGCCCGAAGAGACGGTGGCGGCGGCTCAGCGCGCGGGGTACCCGATCAGCTTGACCGCATCGGGAACACCCGTGACGTTGTCCGCACCCATCGACCATGCGCTGTCGCGGATCGTGCAGGAGGGGGTGACGAACGCGATGCGTCACGCTCCGAGCGCGACCGCGATCACCGTGCGCGTCGAGCACCGGGCCGACGCCGTGAGCGTCGAGATCGTGAACGACGGGGCGACGGTGCCGGGCGATTCCCCCGGCTTCGGGCTGCGCGGCCTCGACGAGCGCGTCGCTCACATGCGGGGCACCATCGCGCACGGCCCGGTCGACGGAGGACGATGGATGCTGCGGGCCGAACTCCCGCTCACACAGGAGGACGCATGACCGAGAAGATCAGGGTGCTGCTGGTCGACGATCAGCAGCTCATCCGTCTCGGATTCCGGATGGTTCTCGAAGCCGAGAACGACATCGAGGTCGTCGGCGAGGCCGGCGACGGTGAACTCGCGATCGCCCAGGCCGCGGCGCTGCAGCCCGACCTCGTGCTCATGGACATCCGGATGCCCGGGCTCGACGGCATCGCTGCGACCGAGCAGATCGTGCACCGGCATCCGCAGACCCGCGTTCTCGTGCTGACGACTTTCGACCTCGACGAATACGCCTTCGGCGCGATCCGCGCGGGGGCGAGCGGATTCCTGCTCAAGGACGTGCAGCGGCACGAGTTGCTCTCGGCGCTGCGCGCGGTGCATCGCGGCGACGCGGCCCTGTCGCCGCGGATCACCCGGATGCTGCTACAGCACGTGACCCCGACACTGGGTGTGTCACCCGCCTCGGCTGTCTCGCCCGCCTCGGCTGCGCCGCCTGCCTCGGCTGCGCCGCCCGCCTTGCCCGCCTCGCCTGCCTCGGCGACGCCGGAGGAGGTCGCCGCCGACCGGGGAGATGCGGCTGCCTCTCTTCTCGAGTCGCTCACCGACCGCGAGCGCGACGTCTTCCTCGCTCTCGCCGGGGTCTCAGCAATGCCGAGATCGGCGACAGCCTTTTCGTGACGGAGTCGACGGTCAAAACGCACGTCGGCCGCGTGCTCGCCAAGCTCGGTGCTCGCGACCGCATCCACGCCGTGATCCTGGCGCACCGCGCAGGGCTCGTCGTCGGCGACTGACCGAGAGTCGCGGCGGTTCGGCCCCGCGTGACGTCGATGAGGCGCGTGATGCGCTCGGCGTCGATGAGGTGTGGGGGCGAGAGACGCGCGGGGTCGAGGGACGCGCACAGCACGCGTCGCACGAAGAGCACGCGTCAGACGAACTTCCCGCGTCAGCCAGAGAGCACGCGTCAGACGAACATCACGCGACGCGGAGCGCGGTCGGCGTGGACTCGGCCGAGAGGACTGGTCCATTCGATGGTGCCGTCGGGTCTGGAGCGCGCGGTCCAACGGTGGTCGGAGTCGATGTCGGGATGTTTGAGCTGGTGGTGACTCCTGCAGAAGTGGGCGAGGTTGTCGATCGCTGTTCTGCCGCCCTTGGCGTGGTCGTGGTTGTGGTCGATCTCGCATCGGTGGACCGGCATCCGGCATCCGGGGAAGCGGCAGTGCTGGTCCCGCGCGCGGAGGTGCCGGCGCATGCCCTCGGTGGGCGTGTACGTGTCGGTCTCGGTGACCATGCCGTCGGGGGCGAGGAAGAGACGGCTCCAGCCGTTGTTGCGGCCGGCGAGGGCGCGGGCGATGTCGGGGTCGAGGGGGCCGTGGCCGTCGAGTTCGGCAGGGTGGTCGTCGAGGCCGGCGAGGGTGGTCGCGGCGATCGTCACCTGGATGCGCGCCTCGACTCCGTCGAGGTCGTTGCCGAGCGCGGGACTGGGAGAGGCTGCGAGCAGCAGGTCGCTGAACAGGTCGGCCCGGACCTGATCGATGGTCCGCTCGTCGTCAGGAACGGTGGTGCCAGGAACGGTGGTGCTCTCGGGCATCGCGGCTGATACGAGCGGGTCGGTGGTGAAGGTCGAGTCCTCGCCGAAGATGACACCGGCGAGCGGGTCGTCGGGGGCGATGTGTTCGGGCAGGATCACGTCTTCCGGGTCTTCGCCATCGAGGAACGTCGGTGCGGGGGCGTCACCGCGTGCCCGGATCACCTCTCGTGCCATGCGTGTGATGCGGTCCTGGATCGCGACGGCGAGCGTCTCGGGCAGTACCGCGGTGAGCAGGGCGAGCCCGTCGTCGAGAGAACGCACGGTCACACTGCGCTCGGAGGCGGCACGTCGGTGCCGTTCGAGGAGCGTCTCGCCGGCGAGGGCCGCGGCGACCTGCCGGGCGTGCGCGCGGGTGCGGGCGGGCGAGTCGGCTTCGGCGACCACGAGTACCGCGGTCTCGTAGAGGCCCAGCACCGCGGCATCCGCCCGACCGTTGCGCACCGCCTCACGCACCACGGACGCTGCTCTCACCATTTCGCGCACGTGCGCGGTAGTCACCCGCCCCGCGGTGAACGCCCCCTCGACCGCCGGCATGCTCTGCAGAGCCAGCGCGTCGGAGAACGCGAACTCCACCGCACCCCGTGACAGGTGTCCCGCCGCGGAGTACTCCGCGATCATCGACCGGTAGATCGCATCGCGGTGATACGGGTGCTCCGCGACCTCCGCATCGTGCTCGCCGATCCGCTCGCCCAACAACGCCGTCGCCTGCGCTTCGAGCTCGGCGATCCGCCGCCGTACCTCCACCCACGCATCGAGAAGGCGACCGCGCTCGACCCTGTCGAGGGGGCTCGCGGCGTCTGATGTCATGCTCCGAGTTTAGTACATATGTTCGAATCGAGCAAGCATCCGAGCCGGGAGATCGGGTCTCGTTCAGCCCCGACCGGTACCCTGGTTGCATGCCCTCCCTCGTCGCCGCAGGTTCGACGCGCGCTCCGCGCCGCCTGGCGTCGGCGACCCCGATGGGGGAGTGGATGCGTGTCGTGATGCACCCCGGCACCAACGGGTGGACCAGCGTCTGGGGAACCATGTCGCACGGCGAGATCGCCGGCTGCCCGCCGCCCCGTCGACCCTAGGTCGCGCCCCTCCGGGAGCGGCCGAGCGTTTCGTCGACCACTCCTACTTCTCGAGGTGCCCCTATGTCTTCTTCCCGTCTCCGCTTCGCCCCGCATGAGCTGTGGCGCGGCATCCGCTCCAACGCCCGCAGCGACGTGCTCGGCGGTGCGTTGCTGTTGGCCGCCACCGTCGCCGCGGTCGTCCTCGCCAACTCTCCGGCCGCGCCGTGGTACGAGGCCGTTCGCGACTTCACCTTCGGCATCCCCGCGCTGCATCTCGAACTGAGCGTCGGTGCCTGGGCGGCCGATGGACTCCTGGCCATCTTCTTCTTCGTCGTCGGTCTCGAGCTGAAGGAGGAGTTCGTCGCGGGTCGGTTGCGCGATCCCCGGCGAGCGGCGCTCCCGATCGCGGCGGCGATCGGCGGTGTCGTCGTTCCGGCCCTGTTCTTCCTGATCGTCAACGCGTCGAGCGGTGCGGAGGTGTTGCGCGGCTGGGCCATTCCCACGGCGACCGACATCGCCTTCGCGGTCGCGGTCATCGCCGTGGTCGGCCGATTCCTGCCGCCGGCACTGCGCGTCTTCCTCCTCACCCTTGCCATCGTCGACGACCTGATCGCGATCACGATCATCGCGACCTTCTACACCGAGTCGATCAGTCTGCCGCTGCTCGTGCTCGCGCTCCTCCCGCTCGCCGGTTTCGCCTTCGCGGTGCAGCGGGGCGTGCGCGCGTGGTGGATCCTGCTGCCGCTGGCCATCGCGGTCTGGGTCTGCGTGCATGCGGCCGGTGTGCACGCCACCGTCGCCGGGGTCCTGCTCGGATTCGTCGTTCCCGTGCTGCCGACCGAGCGGGCGCGTGTCGCCGTCGGTGAGGATGACGACGGCACGCGATACGACGGCTTCGCGGCGCATTTCGCCGACCGCTGGGGAGTCGTCGCGACGCTCTTCGCCGTGCCGGTCTTCGCCTTCTTCGCGGCGGGTGTGAGCATCGGCGGGATCGACGGACTCCTCTCGGCGCTGCGCGACCCGATCACGATCGGCATCATGATGGGCCTCGTCGTGGGTAAGCCGATCGGCATCCTCGTCACGACGTTCCTGCTGAGTCGCATCCCCGCGCTCCGTCTCGACGCGTCGCTGCGGTGGCCCGACCTGGCGGGCATGTCGTTCCTGGCGGGAATCGGGTTCACGGTTTCGCTCCTCGTCGGCGAGCTCGCCTACGGCTCGTCGTCGGTCGCCGACGAGCACGTCAAGATCGGGGTGCTGCTCGGATCGTTCCTGGCCGCGGTTCTCGGCGGTGCGGTGCTGGGCGTTCGGAATTCGCGTGCGCGTGCGGAGCTGGACCCCGCGGGACGACAGCCGGATGCCGACGGCCCGCAGCCGCCCCGGCATCCGTAGGCTGGTCGGAAGCCACTCAACGAAAAGGACACCCCATGGCAACGACAGCGCTCAGCAGTGCGGACTTCGCACAGACGGTCGAGAAGGACGGCATCGTGCTCGTCGACTTCTGGGCGGAATGGTGCGGCCCCTGCCGGATGTTCGGCCCGATCTTCGAGGGGGCGTCGGAGCAGCACCCCGACATCACCTTCGCGAAGGTCGACACCGAGGCGAACCAGGACCTGTCGCGCGCTGCGGGGATCGTCTCGATCCCGACGCTGATGGCTTTCCGCGACAACATCCTTGTCTTCTCACAGGCCGGCGCCCTGCCCGCCCCGGCTCTCGAGAACCTCATCGGCCAGGTGCGCGCCCTCGACATGGACGCTGTTCGCGCTCAGATCGCGGAGGCGGAGGCGGCGGCCGAGTAGTCGCCCGCGAGGGGCATCCCTCACCGCACGATCGGATTCTCGGCGGCGATCACCTCGGTCGACATCGGCAACTCGCCCAGGATGCGGGGCGCGCCGTCGACCCACTCGACCCGCACGCCCTGTGCCTTGAGCGCCTCGATGTCGATCTCGATGTCGAGGAGCGGAAGGCGGAGATCGCCGAACCGTCGCTCGACGACCTCGCTCACTCGATCGGCCGTGGTCGCGTGGATGAATCCCACGTCGTCGAGATGCATCCCGCGCGTCGAGACGACGTACTCGCCGAATCCGCGACTCATCTCCCAGTCGTCCTGGATGGCGATGTGATGGATGTGATTGCCCAACGCTCCTCCTTAATGAAACGCAACCGTTGCATTAAACGCTAGGCTACTCCTATGACAGGAAAGCGCGGACGCCCCTCGGCCGCCGAGAGGCGCGAACGTCACGAGCGGATCGTCGAACTCGTCGTCTCGCTCCTCGCGTCCGAGGGGTACGACGCCGTGACCTTCGACCGCATCGCCGCCGACGCGCACGTCGCCAAGCGCACCCTCTACAGCGAGTACGGTGACCGGCTCGGACTGATGCGCGCCGCCGTGAGCCGACAGCACGCCTATGCCGATGAGGCATGGCGATCCGTGGGCGGGGTGCGCGAAGCATCCGTCGCCGTGGTGAGCCACCTCCTGGCCGACGATGCGATCGCCGTTCATCGCGCGCTGATCGGGGCGGCAGGAGCCGATGCGACGCTCGCCGCGGAGTTCTACGACGAGGGGCCGGGTCGGGCGCAGCGATTCCTCGGCGAGTACCTGCCGGTGGATGCCGTCGTCCCCGCCGACCTCCTCTTCTCCGCGCTGCTCGGCGAACCGCACCGTCGGCGCCTGCTCGGCCTCGATGCGGCACCGTCGGCCGCGACGGTCTCCGCGCACGTCGACCGCACGCTCGCCGTACTCGGCCTGTAACGACGGGCGCGCGGGGCGTCCCCTCCATCACACCCCGCGAATGCGACCCGCGATCACCCGCCGACGCGGCCGATCGACCCGCCGAAGTACACCTCGACGGCGTGCACGCGGCCGTCGCGCACCTCGAGCGACTCGACGTTGCGCCACAGTAAGCCGTCAACGGCATACTCGTAGCGGTGCAGCACGAGACCGTCGATCGGGATGATCTGGAGGGTCTGCGCCGGTGAGCTGAAATGACCCGCGGTCGGGAAGCAACGCTCCAGCCAGGTCGCTTTGTCGATGTGGTCGTCCTGCGGGCTGGTGAACACGAAGTCGTCAGCCATGATCCGCTCGGCCGCCGCGCGATCCTGCTCACGGAACGCCCGCATGAACTCCTGGACGATCTCGACGGCGCTGCTCGACATGTCGCGAGCGTAAGCCGCGACGGACGCCGTCGCAAGGGGATGCCCCTCCCCGGCCGCGTCACGAGGTCGGCTAGAATATCGCTGCCTCTCCACTCCTCGGGCGGAGTCGAGGTGATGGGGGATGTACGCCCGGTATCCGTTCGGCTTTACCCGAAGCCATGAAGGAGAACCCCGGTGGGGAACACTCGCGTTCGCGCGCGCCTTTCGCGCACCCTTTCGATCCTTACCCTGGCGGCTGCGCTCGCCACAGGACCGGTCCTCGTCGCGCCCGCCGAACCCGCCGCCGCGGCATCCGGGTTCACGCAGGTCGGGAGCGATCGAGCCCTGACGGGCGAGACGCCGTCGCCGCGCACCGAGGTGAGCGACAGCACCGGGCTGACACCCGCGAACCTCGCCATCGCCGGCCTGAGCGGCGCCTTGCTGCTCGCCGTCATCGGCGGGGTGGTTCTCGACGTGCGTCGTCGCCGCCCGTCGCGGCGGAATCGGATGCCGGGGGTGTGAGCGCTATCCATCAGCAGGCGAAATGTCACCCTCCTCGGGCTGCCCACGGTCGATAGAGTGTGCGCGGGGATGACCGCGTCAGCGATGAGGGGATTCAGGGAATGACGGTTTCGACGCGCACGATCCGTGGTGCACGGGGGTGGGCTCTCGCAGCCCTCGGCGGGGTGTTCGCGCTCGCGTTGGCAGCGGGCGCGGCTGCGGTGCCGGCCCAGGCGGCGGAGGCTCCGCTGGCGGTCACGCCGGGGGCCTGCGTGCCCGCCGACGTCTACGTGAACAGCGGCGAAGACCCGCTCACCCTGCAGCGCTACGGCGCGGATGCCGCGACCGGCGCCCTCGCGCTCGAGTCGAGCGTCGCGCTCGACCGTTCGTTCGGCGACATCGCCTGGAATGCCGACGAGACCGTGCTCTACGGGGTGGACTGGACCGACCCGCAGCACCTCTTCACGATCGATGCCGCCACGGGCGTCTCGACGGATGCCGGCGAGATCCTGTTCGACGACGGCAGCGCCCCGTTCGAGGACAACTGGCTCAACTCACTCTCCGCCACCGCCGACGGTCGGCTCCTCGCGGCCGGGTATCAGTACACGAGCATCTGGTTCCTCGATCCGGTGACCGCGCGGCTCACCGATGCGCCGGTGAGCTTCCCGACGCTGGCCGACGGTGAGACGTACCTCGCGTCGGGCGGCGACTTCCTCACCCTCGACTCCGGCCTGATCCTCGGCCTCGCCCATGACGGCGCGGGCCGTGGGTTCCTCGTGCTGTTCGACTTCGCCGCCGGTACCAGCACGGTCGTCGGCCAGGTTCCGCTGTCGTTCGGTGCGGCGCTCTCGGGCGGACGCGTGTACCTCGCGGCATCGACCGGCGAGATCCTGGTGCTCGACGGCATCCCGACCACGGCATCCGAAGCCCCGTTGGCGACGTCCGTCGTCGCCACCACCGAGCTCCCCCTGTACGGCGCGACCTCGCGCCAGGACTCGGGGGCGTGCCCCGTCGCGGCGCTGACGTTCGTGAAGGACCTCACCGGAAACGACGACGCTGACGGCTCGGGAACGGTGACCGTCGGCGACACGCTGAGCTACACGCTCACGGCGACCAACACCGGTGAGGCCGCTCTCACCGCCGTGACGATCGACGACCCGCTCACGGGGCAGAGCACCTCGTGCGAGCGGGTGGAGGTCGGGGCGGCCTGCGTGCTCGCGGCGACGCACCGGGTGACGGGCGCCGACCTCGTCGCCGGCCAGGTCGTGAACACGGGGCGGGCGAGTTCGGCCGAGACGGATGCCGTCGAGGATGCCGTCACCACGCCGGTCGTGGCCGCGCCGGCCCCTCAACCCAGCGGGGTCGGAAACGCCGTGGGTGCCGAACTTGCCGAGAGCGGGAGCGCGACGTCGCCCGTCGGACTCATCGCCGCCGGCCTGCTTCTCGCCGCGGGAACGATTCTCCTGCGCGGTCGTCGCGCTCGGGCGTGAACCCACGGCCGAGACGCGGTGATCAGACCGCACATGAGTTCCGCTGAATATCCGTTCAGTGGTAAATAAGTATTCAGTTGCATAGATCTCCGGCACCCCAGTAGCCTCCGAGACGACGGTGCGTCAGATTCTCTGCGTTCATCCGTTGTCACTTATGCGTCGGCTACCCGGGCCGACCTGGTCGGCCCACCCTGCCGACCGAGGGGAGGGGCGCCGTCGTGCGCCCGGAGATGAGGAAACCGATGGGGGAGTACACGAAAGACGCGCGCTCGACGCGCAGACGAACGACGCGCGGACTGGGGATCGCCACGGTCCTCGGCGCCGCAGCGGCGGTGGCTCTGTCACCGCTGGCGGCCTCGGCCGCACCGACGCCCGACGCCGGCCCGACGATCGGGGGCGCGACCGTGAGCGACACCGTGATCGGTGTGCGGTTCACGGACGTCTCGGCCGACCTCGGCCCGTCGTACGCGCTCGGCGACGACGGCAACGCCTACGCCTGGGGCCTCAACTCGCTGGGACAGCTCGGCGACGGCACCACCACGAACCGCCTCACCCCCGTGCGGGTGGCGGCGCCCGCCGGCGTGACCTTCACCGAGGTCGCGGGCGGTGAGGGCTTCGCGATCGCCCTCGACCCGAGCGGCCAGGCCTACTCGTGGGGGCAGGGCTTCTACGGGCAGCTCGGCGACGGAGACATCCAGAGCCGTATCGCGCCCGTCGCGGTGCAGATGCCCGCGGGCATCACGTTCACCGACGTCGATGCGGGCTCGTACCACTCGCTCGCCGTCGGCTCCGACGGCCTTCTCTACGGCTGGGGCTACAACGGGCAGGGGCGCGTCGGCGACGGCACCACCGCCCAGCGGATCGCTCCGGTGCAGCTCCCCACCCCGACGGGCGTGACCTTCACCACCGTCGACGCGGGGAGCACGTACTCGCTGGCCCTCGCGAGTGACGGATCGATCTACGCCTGGGGGATGAACTACGGCGGCACGCTCGGCGACGGCACGCAGAACGACCGGGCGACCCCCGCTCTCGTGCAGACACCCGCCGGCGTGACGTTCACGCAGATCTCGGCGGGCAACAGCCACGCGCTGGCACTCGCCTCCACCGGCGAGGTCTACGCCTGGGGATCGAACCTCGGCGGACCGATCGGCAACGGCGACACCTCGGGCGACCCCGTGCTCACCCCCGCGATCAGCGCGATCCCCGCGGGGGTGACGATCGCGCAGATGAGCGCGGGTTCGTCGTACTCCCTGGCTCTCGACGGCAGCGGTCAGCTCTACTCGTGGGGCGCCAACGACAACGGCACGCTCGGCACCGGCACCACGACCGGCCATTACGTTCCGGGTCTCGCGCAGCTGCCCGCAGGAGTGACGTTCACCTCGATCGACGCCGGCTCGCAGCACGCGCTCGCCACCGGCTCCGACGGCAAGACGTACTCCTGGGGCGTCAACAGCATCGGCATGCTCGGCGACGGAACCAGCCAGAACCGTCGAGCCCCCGGGCTCGTGCGCACCGAGGTCACCGTCACCGGCGTGACCTTCGACGGCATCCCCGCCACCGACCTCGTGCAGAGCGACGGCGCCTGGAGCGTCACCACGCCCGCGTACTGCGGACCGTCCGACGTGGCCGTCTCGTACACGCAGTTCGGGGTCGCGGCATCCGTGGTCTTCGATGACGGCTATGTCTTCGGCTCCGCCCCGACGATCACCGAGAGCCCCACGCCCTCGGTCGTGGTGGCCGGTCAGTCGGCGACGCTGACGGCCGCGGCCGACGGCGACGACGCACCGACCGTGCAGTGGCAGCAGGCGCTCACGGCGGGAGGCCCGTGGGAGGACATCGTGGGAGAGACCTCGACCTCGATCTCGGTGAGCCCCACCGACACGACGTACTACCGCGCCGTGTTCACCAACTGCCTGGGCCAGGCGATCACCGAGCAGGCGACCATCAGCCTGCGTGCCTCGACCGGCGACCCGGGAACCGAGAACCCGGGAACCGACGATCCGGGCACCGATGACCCCGGCACCGACGAGCCGGGCACCGATGAGTCCGGTACCGAGAACCCCGCGGACGGCGGCAGCAGCGCGCCCGGCGAGGGTTCGAGCTCGAACGGCAGCGCCTCGGCGGACGCGACCCTCGCGCTCACGGGCGGCGGAGCGCCGTGGGCTCCGATCGCGATCGGCGGGGGCCTGCTCCTCGTCGGCGCGGCCGGCATGCTCCTGCGCGGGAGGCGGTTGGTCTGACGACCGCACGCGTCGAGTCGGCGGCACCGGATGACCGGTGCCGCCGATTCGCGTTGGTTCCGGGCGTGCGGGAGTGCGCCACAATGATGATCGGGGAGGTCGTCAGATGGCAGTACGGGCACGGCAGCGCACGATCGATCCGGCGATCCTGCGCGAATACGCGGAGGACGACCGGCTCAGCGCGGCCGCCAACGCGGGCGATCGCGCGGCTGCCGGCATGTTCCTTCTCCGCAACCAGCGGATGCTTCTCACCACCGCTCGCCGACTCGCCACCAGCGGCATCGACCCCGACGACCTGCTCGCCGATGCCCTCGTCGGCCTGCTCTCGCTGTGGAAGAGCGGCACCGGACCGAAGGAGAAGGCGGGGGCGTACGTGATCCGCTCCATGCGCAACCGGATGATCGACGAGTTCCGCTCGCCGCGCTCTCGCGTGCTGCCGCTCGTCGATGCCGAAGACAACCTGCCGACGGTGATGCAGGACACGCGGCACATCGAACTCGACGCCGAGTACCGTCGCGTGCGCGCAGCGCTGCTGCTGCTCCCCGACGATCAGCAGCAGGTGCTGCGCGCCACGATCATCGACGGACGCAAACCCGCCGAGCTGGAGGAAGAGCTCGGGCGGCCGGCGTCGTCGATCTACGCCCTCAGCCTGCGCGCCCGCAAGGGACTGCGCCGCGCCATGCTCCGGGTGATCCTCGAAGAGGACGATCCGCCCGCCGAGTGCCGTCACGCGGCCACGAGACTCCCCCCGGCGGTCACCGAAGACGTCGACGACGCCGCGGACTCGGCCGGCATGGAGCACATCCGCGACTGCCCCCGTTGCCGCGCCGCGTGGGGTCGATTCGGCACCACGGCCTCGCTGCTCGGCGTCGCCACCGTGCTGCTGATCGGCAACATCGTGCTCGGCCCCTCCAGCGCCGAGGCGTCCGAGGAGCCCACGAGCGACGCCGAACCATCGGCCGGATCGTCGTCGGCCGGATCGTCGTCGGCCGGATCGAGCGCGCCGAGCGTGAGGGGTGGGGGCGCGGCATCCGTTTGGCAGGTAGTGGGCAACATCTGGCCGGTGCTCGCGATCGTCGCGGGTCTCGGCATCCTGGGCGTGGTCGTCGTGCCGCCCGTGATCGAACGGATCGCCGCACCCGCCCCGGTCGTCTCCGAACTCGTCGTCACCTCCGACATCACCGGGCAGGGCACGGCGACTCTCGCCGTCTCGCTCACCGGGCGCGAGGAGTCGTCGACCGTCTCTCTCACCCTGCCCGAGGGGCTCGCGGTGGTCGCGGCCCCGACCGGGTGGGAATGCCGGCCGACGGATGCCGCGCTCGTCTGCACGGTCGAGGGGCAGCCCGACGGCCTGTTCGTGCTCAGCGATGTCCGGGTCGAACAGGTCGGCGACTACCGCCTCGAAGTCTCGGCCGTCATCGGAGACCAGACCCTCACCGGCAGCGCCTGGGGCCAGATCGGTCCCGATTCGCAGACCGTCCGCGCCTCGATCGACTGAACACGGCACCTACGTGCCGAGCGGATGCCTGTCAACGGGCATCCGTTCCCGGCCCGTCGCGGGCACGCTGGAATCCTCACGACCGACGACGAGAGGAGCACGACATGTCGAATCCCGAGGGTCTCATCAACTCCTTCGGTGCCGAGGAATCGGCGATCCGCCCCGAGGAGGAAGACCTGATCGCGGAGGAGCACGCCGAATCCGACGACGAGGTGTCGGCGGAGGAGCGCATCGCCGGCCAGGACGCGATCGGCGGCGGCGTCAACACCGATCCCGACCTCGGACTCGCGAGCTCGCCGTCGGACGTCTCGGCCGCCGACCTTTCCGACGGCAACTCATGAGCGGGTCGGACTCGGGCGCAGACATGCCGACCGGAGCCGAGGCCGAGGAGCGCATCGCGGAGCTGCTGGAGCAACGACAGCGGGACGGCGTCGGGGTGGACGACGTGCCCGCGGGTGGCGGCGGTGCCGATTCCGGCGCGGCCGGTGCAGTGGGGGTCGACGACGACACGGATGCCGCGGCATCCGCCGACGCCGATTCCTACGACTCCGCCCACAACGACGAGCCGGGGGTCGGCAACCGCCACCCGTGACGCCGCCCGTGACCTCGCGGGCCGGCGGGCGGCCGGGAGGTCACGGCCTCAGGCCGCCGACGGGTGCAGTACGACCTTGATGCAGCCGTCCTCCTTCTTCTGGAACGTGCTGTACAGCCCGGGCGCATCCTCGAGCGGAGCGTGATGGGTCGTCAGGTCCATCACCCCGAGCGGATCGGCGGCGTCCTCCACCAGCGGCATGATGTCGTCGATCCAGCGCTTGACGTTGCACTGCCCCATGCGCAGGCTGATCTGCTTGTCGAACAGCGTCTTCATGGGCATGATGTCGGCGTCTCCCGCGTAGACACCGCTGAGCGAGACCGTTCCCCCACGACGCACCGCGTCGATCGATGCGTACACGGCGGCGAGGCGATCGATGCCTGCCTTGTCGAGCAGCTGGCGCGCGGCGGCGTCGGGGAGCAGCCCCACCGCCTTCTGCACGAACTCCACTCCGGCGTTGCCGTGCGCCTCGAGACCGACGGCATCCACCACTCCGTCCGCGCCGCGGCCCTCGGTGAGGTCGCGCAGCTCTTCGACGATCGTGTCGGTGAGATCGAAGGTGTCGATGCCGTGACGCTCGGCCATCGCGCGGCGTTCCGGAACGGGATCGACGGCGAGCACCCGGTAGCCGCGGTGCCGAGCGATGCGAGCGACGAACTGACCGACGGGGCCGAGCCCCATCACCGCGAGCGTGCCGCCCTCGGGCACCTCGGCGTACTCCACGCCCTGCCATGCGGTGGGGAGGATGTCGCTGAGGAAGAGGTATCGCTCGTCGGGGAGGTCGGCGCCGATCGGGATGTGGTTGTAATCGGCCAGGGGCACCCGCAGGTACTCCGCCTGTCCGCCCGGAACCTGGCCGTAGAGCTTGGTGTAGCCGAAGAGCGCCGCCCCGCTGCCGTACTCGCGCACCTGCGTGGTCTCGCACTGCGACTGGACCCCGTGCGTGCACATGAAGCACTCGCCGCAGGAGATGTTGAACGGGATGACCACCCGGTCGCCGACCTTGAGCTTCGTCACGCCCGCGCCGACCTCGACGACGACCCCCATCGGCTCGTGGCCGAGCACGTCGCCGCGGTCGATGAACGGTCCGAGCAGCTCGTACAGGTGGAGGTCGGACCCGCAGATCGCCGAGGACGTGATGCGGATGACGGCATCCGTCGGTTCCTGGATGACGGGGTCGGGCACCTCCTCGACCGTCACGTTGCGGGTGCCCTGCCAGGTGAGTGCCTTCATCGTGTGCTCCGATCCGTGGGTGTCGTCCCACCGTCGTCGCGGTCGACGACGCCGGCATACCCGGTTGACAGGCCCCGGTGAGGGTGCTTCGAGGGTGCGCGGCCTCAGACCGCGGGAAAGCGTTCGATGTTCGACTCGACCCAGTCGCGGAGTCCGCGCAGAGGGCGAGCGGCATCGATGCCGAGCTCGGTCAGTGAGTATTCGACCCGCACCGGCACCTCGGCGAAGACCTCGCGTGTGAGCAGGCCCCGGTCCTCGAGGCGGCGGAGCGTGGCGGTGAGGACCTTCGGGCTGATGCCCATGAGCCGCTTCTTGAGTTCGCCGAACCGCAGTGCGCCGTCTTCGAGGGCTCCGATCGCGAGCGCGCTCCACTTGTCGGCGAGCAGGTCCAGAACGCCGCGGCACGGGCACTGGGCGTCGTAGACGTCATGCGGGGTGCCGAGTGCGCAGGTGTCGAGCGTGGTCATCCCGTAATGGTAACCGAAAGATACTAGAGACCCTTGCGGGTAACTGGGGTGGACTGGATATGGTCGAGCCATGGCAGAACAGACGTCCCCCACGACACCCGTAGAACTCCCCGCGACCATGCTCGCGATCGACGCGCCCGGCGGTGCGGCATCCGATCCGGGTTCGATGGTCGACGTGGAGATCCCCACTCCCGTTCCCCACGGACACGACCTGCTCGTCGCGGTCGACGCCGTCTCGGTCAATCCGGTCGACGTCAAGAATCGCGGCCGGGCGAAGAAGGGGGATGCCCCGCGTGTGCTCGGCTTCGACGCCGTCGGTCGCGTCGTCGCCGTCGGCGAGGACGCTCGTCGCTTCGCCGTGGGTGACCGCGTCTTCTACGCCGGTCAGATCGACCGTGCGGGATCGGACGCGCAGTTCCAACTCGTGAACGAGAACATCGTCGGCGCAGCACCGGAGTCGCTGACGGATGCCGAGGCCGCCGCCGTGCCGCTCACGGCGATCACCGCCTGGGAAGCGTTGTTCGATCGGCTCCGCCTCGGCGCCGACAGCGAGGGCACCCTGCTCGTGATCGGTGCCGCGGGCGGGGTCGGATCGCTGATCATCCAGTTCGCCCGGGCGCTGACGCGACTCACGGTGATCGCCGTGGCGTCCCGCCCGGAGTCGGAGGAATGGGTGACGCGGATGGGCGCCGACCACGTCGTGGGGCGCGACTTCGCCGACGCCGTCCGCGAGATCGCACCGGGGGGCGTCGACTACGTCTTCACCTCGTTCACCCCGGGCAACATCGACGCCATCGCCGCGGTCATCCGCCCCCGCGGAGAAGTCGTGTCGATCGACGAGACCGGTGGCAGCATCGACGCCCTCAAGGGCAAGAGCGTCACATGGCACTGGGAGCTCATGTTCACCCGGCCCATCCACGAGCCCGACGACGACTACCAGCACGAACTGCTCACGCGCGTCGCCGGTCTCCTCGACGCCGGGGAGGTGAGCACGACGCTCACGACCACTCTCTCGCCGCTCGATGCGGCGACCCTTCGCGAGGCGCATGCGCTCGTCGAGACCTCGCGCACGATCGGGAAGGTCGTCGTGACCGGTCCGTGGGGCGCGGAGTGAGCGGCTACTCGGGCAGCGCCGCCGCGATCGCGGCATCCACGTGCAGCGAGGTCGTCGGGAACACGGGCACCGGCACGTCGCCGGCCGACAGCAGCAACTCGATCTCGGTGCAGCCGAGGACGATGCCCTCCGCTCCGCGCGCGATCAGCCGGTCGACGACCTCGACGTACGCCCGTCGCGACTCGTCGCGCACGACGCCGTGCACCAGTTCGTCGTAGATCACGGCATGCACGGTGCGGCGGTCGTCGGCATCCGGAACGAGGGTGCGGATGCCGTGCGCCGCGAGCTTCTCGGCGTAGAACGGCTTCTCCATCGTGAAGGCGGTGCCGAGCAGGCCGACGGTGGCGAGCCCCGCGCCCGACACCGCGGCGCCGGCGGCGTCGGCGATGTGCAGGAAGGGGATGCCGACGGCATCCGTGATCCGGTCGGCGACGAGGTGCATGGTGTTGGTCGCAAGCACGAGGATCTCCGCACCTGCGGCCTCGAGCGCGCGGGCGCGATCGGCGAGGAGAGCGCCCGCGGAATCCCAGTCGTCCTGCGCCTGCAGCGCCTCGATCTCGGCGAAGTCGAGCGAGTCGAGCAGGATGCGGGCCGAGTGGTAGCCGCCGAGTCGTGCGGCGACCCGCTCGTTCGCGAGCCGGTACCACTCGAGGGAGGACTCCCAGCTCATGCCGCCGAGAACGCCGATCGTCTTCATCCGATCAGGGTATCGGCGGGGTGGGACCCTTCGACAGGCTCAGGGACCCAGCCTCTGCAACGGGTCGCTGTGTCTGAAACTGGGGCGCTGAGCCCGTCGAAGCGCCCCGCCGCGAGACTCACGCCAGCGCGGAACTCCCCTGCAGGGCGTGCACGACCGGGGCGAGCTCGGGCTGATCCATGGCGTCGCCGAGCGTGCGCTCGAGGGTCTCGTCGTGGATCGGGTGCGCCTGGTCGTACAGCGCACGCCCGGCGGCGGTGAGCTCGGTGTAGATGCCGCGGCGGTCGTCGGCGCAGAGGATGCGGGTCAGCAGCCCGCGGTCCTCGAGGCGGGTGACGAGGCGGGTCGTGGCGCTGGGGCTGAGGACGGTCGCGCGCGCGAGCTGCTGCATCCGCATGTGCCAGCCGTCCTGGCGGCTGAGCGCATCGAGCACGGTGTACTCGACGACCGACAGGCCGACGGATGTTCCGAGTGCCCGTTCGAGTTCGGTCTCGATGATCCCGTGCAGGGCGGCGAGTGTGCGCCAGCCTCGTGCGCGGATCTCGACGGCGTCGTCCGAGATGCCCATGGTGACCTCCGAAAGTCGTTGCTTGCGCAAACTACTTGCGCGTGCAATCATTGTGTTCCGGACGCAATATCCCGCGTCTGCAACTACCTTATCAGAGCACCACGGAGCACCACCATGCCACTCGGACTCATCGCACTCGCCCTCGGAGCCTTCGGGATCGGACTCACCGAGTTCGTGATCATGGGCCTGCTGCCCGAGGTCGCCGCCGACTTCGCCGTGAGCGAGGCCACCGCAGGCTGGCTCATCTCCGGCTACGCGCTGAGCGTCGCGGTCGGAGCGCTCGTCGTCACCGCCGCCACGGTGCGGCTGCCGCGCAAGGCCGTGCTCATCGGGCTGCTCGTGCTGTTCATCGCCGGCAACGCCCTCACCGCGATGGCTCCCGACTACACCGGCGCCATGATCGGACGCATCGTCGCGGCGCTGTGCCACGGGGCCTTCTTCGGCATCGGCTCGGTCGTCGCCTCCGAGCTCGTCGCCCCCGACAAGAAGGCCGGTGCGATCTCGATCATGTTCACGGGCCTCACCGCGGCGAACGTGCTGGGCGTGCCGTTCGGAACCTTCATCGGCCAGCAGTTCGGCTGGCGTGCGACGTTCTGGGTGATCACCGTCATCGGTGTCGTCGCCCTGATCGGGATCGCCGCGGTCGTGAAGGCCCCGCGCTCCGACGGTGCCGCCGTGAGCCTGCGGCAGGAGCTCTCGGCGTTCCGCTCCGGGCAGGTGTGGCTGTCGCTCGTCATCACGGTGCTCGCCTTCGGCGGCATGTTCGGCGCTTTCACCTACGTCGCGTACACGCTCACCGGAGTCTCGGGCTTCGACACCGTGGCCGTGCCGTGGCTGCTCGTGCTCTTCGGCGTCGGCCTCGTGGCCGGTAACGCGATCGGCGGGCGCCTCGCCGACCGCTCGATCGACCGCACGCTCCTTCTCTTCATCGCGGCGCTCGTCGTCGTGCTCGTCGCGTTCGCCCTGCTCGCGTGGTCGCAGCCCGCGACGATGGTGATCCTCGTCGCGATGGGCGGCTTCGGCTTCGGCACCGTTCCCGCGCTGCAGAGCCGCATCATGCGGTTCGCGGGTGGTGCACCGACGCTCGCCTCGGGCGCGAACATCGGCGCGTTCAACGTCGGCAACGCGCTCGGCGCCTGGGCCGGAGGGGTGGGGATCGCCGCCGGGCTCGGCTACACCTCCCCCATCTGGATCGGCGCGGCGATCACGGCATCCGCCCTGGTGATCATGGTGTTCGCGGCATCCGCTGCGCATCGTGCGCACGGTGTGCCCCGGGCGGAGGAGAGCGAGGTCGTCGGCGTCTGAGTCTCGGCCCTTCGTCTCGTCGCTGCGCTCCTCGCTCAGGAACCGGTCTTCGGCACCTGTCTTCGGCACCGGTCCCTGAGCGAGCGGAGCGAGACGAAGGGCGACTACTGCGCGCGTCACTGCGCGCGCATGAACTCCTCGGCCTGGCGCACCTGCTCGGCCGACGGGCGGATGCCCGTGTACAGCACGAACTGCTCGAGCGCCTGCCGCGTCGCGACCTCGGCGCCGCTGATGACCGTCTTCCCCGCCGCGCGCCCCGCGCGCACGAGCGGCGTCTCGGCGGGCAGCGCCACGACGTCGAAGACGACGGATGCCGCGGCCACCGCCTCCTCCGAGAACGACAGCGTGTGCTCGTCGGGCCCGCCGGCCATGCCGATCGGGGTGATGTTCACGATGATGTCGGCGGTGCTGTCTCCGGCATCCGCTTGCCAGGCGAAGCCGTACAGGTCGGCGAGGGTGCGCCCTGCCTGCTCGTTGCGCGCGACGATGGTCGCGTTCGCGAATCCGGCGTCGCGGAAGGCGGCGGCTGTGGCCTTGGCCATGCCGCCCGATCCCTTCAGCAGTACCGAGGCTGCGGCATCCAAGCCGTTCTCCTCGATGAGCTGGGCGATGGCCGAGTAGTCGGTGTTGTACGCGGTGAGCACGCCGTCGTCGTTCACGATCGTGTTGACCGAGTCGATCGCCGACGCCGACTCGTCCATACGGTCGACGAGCGCGATGACGTCTTCCTTATAGGGCATCGAGATCGCGCACCCGCGGATGCCGAGGCCGCGCACGCCCGCGATCGCCTGGGCGAGATCGGTCGGCGCGAAGGCCTTGTAGATCCAGTTGAGGTCGAGGGCCTCGTAGAGGAAGTTGTGGAAGCGCGTGCCGTTGTTGCTCGGTCGAGCAGACAGCGAGATGCAGAGCGTCATGTCCTTATTCAGCATGGTCACCCGCTCAGGCTACTCAGCTTCGAGCGCCTCGCGGATTCGGGAGAGGCGGAACGCCGGAGGTGCCCCCGTGCTGTCCGCCCCGCCTCTTCCCGAAACCTGCGATCCTTGCGGATCAGTCTCCCCACCCTTGCCGCTTCCGCTACGGCCCCCGTCGTAGCGTGTTCGTGCTTCCTCCCCTATGGTGAAGATGCATGCACATGGGGATCGATCGTCTCCGTCTTTCCCCAGAAGACGGGAAGCCTTCCCCAGAGGCAAGACGATCCGTGCATGCGATTGGGCCCTCTCGAGTAGGTCAGTCCCCAATGGGCTACTCGAGGGGGCCGCTATCGACATGATTGCACTTTTTTTGAGATTTGTCCCCCAAATGGGGGACACGGATCCAAAAAAAGAGGTACAGTGGAATCTGACGCACCCTCCGGTCGTCTTCGGCCCTCATCGCTCCCCCCGCGGTGAGGGCCACACCATTTTCTGAGCGAGGGTCCGTCCTCCGGGGCGTCGGCGCACGACGCCCCCGCTACCGTGCCGCTCGTGCAACATTTGGATTACCTTCTGATTGCGGCTATTGCCCTCGGGGTCTCCTCCACTAGCGTTAGCGATGTCGGTGCATCCCTGCGTCGGCTATTTTTTCCAGCAGAACAGGCAGTACATGAGCACCCAGGGCACGGTCAAGTGGTTCAACTCGGAGAAGGGCTTCGGCTTCATCTCCCCCGACGACGGAGGCGCTGACGTCTTCGCGCACTACTCCGCAATCGATTCCTCCGGCTACCGGTCTCTCGAAGAGAACCAGCGAGTCGAGTTCGACGTGGCGCAGGGCCCCAAGGGCCTGCAGGCAGAGAACATCCGCCCCCTCTGAGCGGGCAGGAGCATCGCTCCCCGACCGGATCCGTCGCCATCGGTGACATCCGGCGGGGAGCTTTGTGCTTTTCGGGGTGATTCCGGGGCGCGGGGCGTGGCGGTCGGCGTGCACTAACTCAGGAAGAACGGGCGATTTCCGCCGGATCCGGCCCGAATCGCGCCCGATCGGTCGAGTCTTCCTGAGTTGGGTACGCGACCGATCGGCGTCAGGCCGACAGCAGCAGTGCGCGCAGCTCGTCGACGGATGCTGCGCGGAACGCCGCGTCGTCACCCTCGTGGGCGTCGCTGAAGCCCCACTCGACGAAGATCACGGGAACGCCGTTGGCGTTGCCGCCCTCGACGTCGTGATGACGGTCGCCGATGAGCACCGGGCGCGAGACGTCGGCGCCGCGCTCTTCGAGGCGCCGCAGCGCCTCGGCCACGATGTCGGTCTTCGACGCGAGGGTCGACTCGTCGGGCGTCGCTCCGACCGTGGTGACGAAGTCGGCGCGCAGGTCGAAGTGATCGATCAGGGCGTCGACCTGATTCTCGGGCTTCGAGCTCGCGGTCGCCTGCGGGATGCCGGCGGCGTGCACGTCGTGGATCAGGTCGGTCACCCCGGGGTAGGTGGTGACGTCGGTCGTGTAGCCGTCGGCCTTGCCGAGCGTGCGGTAGAACGAGACGGCCTCGGCGGACTGCTCGGGCGTCATTCCCGCCTGGTCCTGGAACGACTGGAACATGGGCGGCCCGATCCAGTGCACGAGCTGCTCGCGCGTCGGCGCCGGGTGCCCGAAGTGGGTGAGGGCGACGTTCAGGCGGCGCAGAATGCCCACCGAGGCGTCGACGATCGTGCCATCGACATCCCACAGCACGCAGGAGTAAGGGGAGGAGGCCATGCCCTCCAGCCTATGGGGCGCGGGGCGCGTGATCGCACACGGTGCACGGACGTGCAGGTGGGGGCAGGCGTCAGAACAGGCGGGGGATCCCCGACTCGATGCCCTTCATGTCGTCGTAGTCGAGAACGAGGCAGCGGATGCCGCGGTCCTCGGCGAGCACGCGCGCCTGCGGCTTGATCTCCTGCGCGGCGAACACGCCCTGCACGGGGGAGAGGTGCGGGTCGCGGCCGAGGAGTTCGAGGTAGCGGGTGAGCTGCTCGACGCCGTCGATGTCGCCGCGGCGCTTGATCTCGACCGCGATGGCGGCGCCGTCGGCATCGCGCACCAGCAGGTCGACCGGACCGATCGCCGTCGGATACTCGCGGCGCACGAGCGTCGCGCCCTCGGAGATGCGCTCGACCTGCTCGGCGAGGAGGCGCTGCAGGTCGGCCTCGACGCCGTCCTTCTGAAGGCCGGGGTCGATGCCGAGCTCGTGCGAGGTGTCGTGGATGACCTCGTAGATCTGCACGCGCAGCGCATCGCCGGTCTTCTTGTGGCTGACCCGCCACACCTCGACGACGCCGGCGCTCGCCTCTTCTTCGCCGGGCTCCTCGGTGGTGAGGGTGCACGGCGGGCTCATCCAGTTCAGCGGCTTGTAGCTGCCGCCGTCGGAGTGCACGAGCAGACTCCCGTCTCCCTTGTGCACGAGCAGACGCGTGGCAAGCGGAAGATGGGCATTGAGCCGACCGGTGTAGTCGACCGAGCAGCGGGCGATGACGAGACGCACCCGACGAGCCTACTTCGTCGCGCGCGGGTTCTTCGCGCGACGGGTTCGCGAGTCCGCGCAGGGCTGGGGTGCGGGTGCTCACCCTGCGACCGCGACGCGCGCTGGGGAGGAGATCTCGCGCTGTGCAGGATTGGTTCCGGCATCCGCTCCTGCGTAGCGAGAGATTTCCTCCGTTACGGCGGGCGGATGCCGCGCGGCCGACGCGCCTACTTCGTCGCAGACACCTTCTCGTCGGCGCGGAGCGGGCGGGCGGCGCCGGAGAACAGGCCGGATGCCACGATCAGCGCGACCAGGATGAACAGCGTGTTGAGCAGGCCGATGTGCTCGCTGATGAAACCGAGCACGGGAGGGCCGCCGAGGAAGGCGACGTAGCCGATGGTCGCGGCGGCGCTGACGCGGGCTGCGGCCTTGGCGGGGTCGTCGGCCGCGGCCGACATGCCGATCGGGAAGCCGAGCGAGGCGCCGATGCCCCAGAGTGCCGCGCCGACCAGCACCAGGGGCAGGTTCGGGGCGAGGATGAACAGCAGCACACCGCTCGCCGCCGACACCGCGAGCACGCGCAGCACCGCCACCCGGCCGAAGCGGTCGACGAGGGGTCCGCCGAAGAGGCGCACCACGGTCATCCCGACCGAGAAGACGGCGAGGGCGATGGCGCCGGTGCCCGTCGTGAAGCCGTGACCCTGCTCGGTGCCGAGAGCGATCCAGTCGTTCGCGCCGCCCTCGGCGAAGGCCATGCCCAGCATGACGACGCCGAGGAGGTAGGTGCGGGGCTCGCGCCACGCCTCGAGCGAGGTGTGCAGGCGCTCGCGCCAGGCGGGCTTCTCGGCGGGTTCGGGATCGAGCGCGGCCTTGCGTACCGGGACCTGCAGGAAAGTGGCGACGGCGACGAGAGCGAGCAGTATGCCCATGATGCCCGCGTGGGTCGCGACGGTGAGCTGCAGCCAGGCGGCCAGGGCACCGATGCCCGCGCCGATCACGGTGCCAAAGCTGAAGAACGCATGGAACACCGGCAGCACGGTCTTGCCCATCTGCTGCTCGATCGCCGTGGCCTCGACGTTCATCATGACGTCGAGGCATCCGTTGCCGAATCCGAAGAGCACCATGCCGGCGAGCACGAGCGGCACCGAGCCGAACACGGTGGACCCGAAGCCGACGAGCGCGATGCCGGCCGAGAACATCAGCATCATCGCGAGCATGCCGACGCGCGCGCCGGTGCGGGCCATGACGGCGGGGCTCGTCGAGATGCCGATGATCGACGCGATGCCCATGCCGAGCAGGATGAGTCCGACCTGCGCGTTGTCGAGGTCGAGATCGGCCTTGATGCTGGGGACGCGCGACGCCCACGTGGCGATCGACAGACCGCTGGCCATGAAGATCGCGAAGATCGCGGCTCGCCAGCGGACGAACTGCGAGCGGGTGAGGACGGCATCCATGGGCATCATCCTATCGAATCGATTCGACGCGCGGAAAGGCGGGCGGGCTATTCTCGAAGCATGAGCAGTCAGGAGCCGCCTCGGCGCGCGACCATCGCCGACGTCGCCCGTGAGGCAGGAGTCGCGACGTCGACGGCATCCGTCGTCTTCAGCGGCAAGGCCAAGGTCGCCGACGCCACCCGCGAGCGCGTGCTCGCCGCCGCCGCCGACCTCGGCTACGCGGGCCCGGATCCGCGAGCCGCCTCGCTACGACTCGGACGCAGCGGCATCGTCGCCGTCGTCTTCGAGGGGCACCTGCGCAACGCCTTCCTCGATCCCGTCACCACCGCCATGATGGACGGTCTCGCCGACGGGCTCGCCGAGCTCAGCGCCGGCATCCTGCTCATGCGCGACGAGCCGGGCGAAGACGGCCCCGGCCTCGCCAGCGCACCGGTCGACGCCTACGTGCTGATCGGCTGGTCGGGTCGCACGCGCGAGTCCGTCGAGGTGGTGCGCGGTCGCGGGCTGCCGGTGGTCGTGATCGAGGGCGACCCGGGCGACGGCACAATCCCCCGCATCGCGCTCGACAACGCGGATGCCTCGGCCGAAGTCGCCCAGCACGTCTACGACCTCGGGCATCGCGACGTCGCCCTCATCACCCTCACGCTCGGCCACGACCGCGAACGCGGGCCCGTCACGCCCGAGCGCCTCGCCGCCGCGACCGTCGGGGTGACCGTCGACCGGCTCGAGGGCATGCGTCGCGTCTTCCCCGACGCTCCCGCGATCTCGGCATCCGGCAGCTTCATCGACGAGGGCATCGTCATCGGACGGATGCTGCTCGCCGACGCCGCGACCCGACCCACCGCCGTGCTCGCGCAGAGCGACCTGCTCGCGGTCGGTGTGATCCGCGCCGCGGAGGAACTCGGCCTGCGGGTGCCGGAGGACGTCTCGGTCGCCGGGTTCGACGGCATCGCGATCGACGGGCTCGGCGGGCAGTCGCTCACCACCACCGTGCAGCCGGCCGTCGAGAAGGGGCGCGCCGCGGGCGAGCAGGTCGCGCGGATGCTCGGCGGCGAGGCCGGGGAGACGCAGAACCTGACATGCGTGTTCCGGCCCGGCACGACGACCGGGGCTCCGCCGCGCTGAGGCCCTTCGTCTCGCTTCGCTCGCTCAGGAACCGGATTGTCGCCGGTCCCTGAGCGAGGAGCGCAGCGACGAGACGAAGGGCTCAACTGTGCTGCGGCCCCAGCGGAAGTTCCGTCTCGCCGAAGTCGAGGATCCGGTAGCGGCCGCACTCGAGGACCTCGTCGGGGATCGCCTGGATCGGCAGTTCCCACTCGACCGTCTGCGCATCCTCGACGAGGAACGACACGGTTTCGGCGTCGAAGTCCGTGCGGTTCACGAGCCACGCGTAGCCGTTGAGCTGGTGGTCGACCTGCACGAGCTGCGACGGGTCGTCGAGGTGGAGCTTGGGCAGGCGAACGGTCCAGAACTGCCCGGCGCCGGTGCGAGCGGATGCCTCGACCCAGTCGGTCACGCACGCGGCATCCGCATCGGGTGCGTTCGCGGCGTCGCTCAGGCGGGGGATGCTGAGGCCGCCGCCGACCAGCAGGATCACCGCCGCGACCACCACCGCCTGTCGCCGGAGTGGCGCCGGCATCCGCAGCGTGCCCGGCATCGCGACGAGCGCGAGGACCGGGGCGAACGCGAGCGGTTGCAGGTAGCGCGCGGCGTGCGTGCCGAGCGCGATCGCACCGACGGCGACCAGCAGCGGCACGACCCAGGCGGCCACGGCGACGAATCGCGAGCCGGGGTCGTCGACCCGCACGGTCTGCACGACGGCCAACGCGATCAGGGCGAAGACGAGGAGGAGCCCGACGACGTCGAGCGGCGTCGAGAGCCGCGCCGCGAGCAGGTCGCCGTAGTAGCCGATCGACTCGCGCCAGAGGTCGGGCTGGGCGTATCCGGCACCGGTGTTCGCGATCCATGCCGAAAACGGAATACGCGCGGCGAAGCCGAGCGCGGTGCCGCCGATGAGTGCGGCGAGAACGGTCAGCATCCGTCGTCTCGTTACTGCGCGCAGGGAGCTTGCGATCGCGATCGCACCGAGCGGCACGGTCGCCCAGGCCGCGAACAGCGGGTTCGACAGCGTCGAAACGAGGGCTACGGCGCCGAGCGCGAGAGACATCGGCACGAGGCGGGCGCCGTCGAGCATCCGTCGGGCAATGCCGATCGCGAGAACTACCCCGACGACGGTCGCCGAGTAGTACGTGGTCGTGAGCTGCAGCGAGGCGAGTTCGAGGGCGTCGCGCGAGGCGGAGGTCTCGGTCATCGCGAGCGCGCCGAACGCGGCCAGGGCGACCAGCGACCAGGCGACCGGTGCCCGTCCTTCTCGCTGTCGCCCGGCGACGAGCCGCAGCGCGCCGTAGAGGGTGAGCAGGTTCACGACCGCGCTCACGGCGAAGAGTCCGTTCGTGTCCAGCGGCAGCGCCACGTCGAGACCGGTGAAGACCGCCGTCTCGGGCACGAACAGTACGCTCGACATCGCCCAGTCGAGCGGATCGCCGGCGAGCAGAGAACGCGAGAGCATCGCGACGATGAGCGAGTCGCCGTCGCGGAACAGCAGGTCGGCTCGGGCGGAGGAGGCGACGGATGCCGCGACGATGACGGAGACGGCGGCAGCCAGCACCCAGCCTCCGAGCTCTCGCACCCACGTCCGCGTCACGGGCTTACTCTGCCACGACAGTGTTCTCGCGGGGGACGCTTCGACAGGCTCAGCGACCCAGTTCTTGTCAGCGGCCCAGTGGCGTGGGATGAACACGAGCTGGGTCCCTGAGCCTGTCGAAGGGCCCCGCCCCATGGCCGCTCGATGCCGCAGTTGTATAGTCAGCGCATGCGGAGGATCTGCGCCGGCGTCGGCCTAGCGGCGATCCTTGCTGTCGGGCTCACCGGGTGCATGCTCCCTTTCCCGGGCGAGTACACGAACTCGCCGCTGAAGTTGTCGAAGGTGGATGGGAGCCCGGCCATTGCGTACTGCGGCGATCCCGGGACGCTCGTCTATGTCGTTATGTGGTGGGCGCAACGGTCGGACACCTCGTATGGTGAGGTCGCCTTCAAAGCGTCAGGAACGGCGGAGATTCTCACCGGAACGATCATCGGGCCTTCCTCCCTCCCCTCCGGAATGACCGTCGCGGACGACTCAGGATTCCCCGCAGACTTGGACAACATAGACGTCACTGTCGAGGTCGACGGTATGAAGTCGAGCGTTCAGTTCTTCTTCGAGGATGATGTGGCATCGATCGAGGACTGGCAGCCGGACGGATGGATGCACGCGGACGGGTCGTACAGCGAAGAGCCGTGCGGATGAACCTCCGCAGCACCTGCGCCGGCGTCGGCCTAGCGGCGATCCTTGCTGTCGGGCTCACCGGGTGCAACCTCCCTTTCCCCGGGGAGTACACAGATGCGCCACTGAAGTTGTCGAAGGTGGACGGGAATCTGGCCATCGCGTACTGCGGTGATCCCGGAACGCTCGTCTTCGTTGACATGTGGGTGGCGCGGCGATCGAACACGGCGCGCGGCGACGTTTCGTTCGAAGCGTCGGGCTCGGCGGAGATCGTCCGCGGATCGGTCATCGAAACTGCCGCGCTCCCCGCGGGGCTGACCGTCACCACCAACTGGCAGCCGGACGGATGGATGCGCGCGGACGGCACATACAGTGAGGAGCCGTGCGGATGAGTGACTTCGGGCCGAGCATCGTGGTGCCGCTCGTCGCGGGAATCGTCGCGTTGGTGGGAGGCCTGCTCCTCATCAGGTATCGAAGGTCGTTCTTCGACAAGACCGTAAAGGTCCAGCGCAGGCTCGTCGGGCGGCCAACTTCCCGGGCCTTCGAGCGTCTGCAGAGTTCATTCTGGATCGGACTCGCGGGCGTGGTCGCATCCGTTATGGGAATCGTGCTCATCGCCGCGTGCGTGGTCGCGTTCGTGCGCGCATCGGAGGGTGGGTGAAGACGCGACCGTGAATCCGGACTTCATCATCGGGGGAGTGCTCGTCGCCGTCGGGATCATCGCCATCATCGCGCGGCGGCCCTTCATGCAGCTCATCTATCGCGGCCTCCGCATGTTCTATGGAGAGCCCTTGGCTGATGACTCGATTCGCGGACGCCCGCTCGTGCGCATCGCGGTGGTCGGCGCGTTCATGATCGTCGTCGGCGGCGCGAAGTTGGTGACGGCGTTCATCGGTTTGTCCTGAGGCGGCTTCATGGATATGACAGGCACTATCGCGAACCTCGTAGTGGGGTCGCTCACCGTCGTCATCGGCGTGCTCATCGTGCGGTATCGCAAGGCGCTCAACAAGCGCGTGTTCGACAAGCAGACGGAGTTCTTCGGGCGACGGTTGGCGCAGATGTCAGCGGGTCTTCAGACGCCGACGATGATGGGGTCATCGGTTGCGGGTTTGTCGGGCTCGGGGTGTGCATGATCGTTTTCGGCGGGATGGGGATCGTTCGCCTGGGATGAGGGTGTGTGCGCGTGGGGGACGCTTCGACAGGCTCAGCGACCCAGTTCTTGTCAGCGACGCGGGCCCGGCCCTTCGTCTCGCTTCGCTCGCTCAGGAACCGGCGGCTCGGTCCCTGAGCGAGGAGCGAAGCGACGAGACGAAGGGTCTCAGCCGACCTGGGCGCGGAGGTCCCAGACCTGTTCGATCGGGGCGAAGCCCTCGGCGCCGTCCGGGCCGCGGAACAGTTCGACGAAGCGGCCGATGTCCTTCTGCCACTCGGCGTTCGCCGGGTCCTCGTCGAGCGCGGCGACCGCGGCATCCCAGTCGTCGCACTCGACCAGGTGGAACAGCCGCTGTCCCGAGCGCCAGATCGTCCAGTCGTGGATGCCGATGCGCGCGAACGTCGCGGCGAGGGCATCCGGGATCCGGGCGTGGTGCGTGCGGTAGTCGTCGATCGCGCCGTCGCGGATCTCGGAGTGCAGAGCGATGCGCATGGGCATCCTTTCGTCGGTCGTGCGGGTCAGTCGCGCGAGCGGAAGGAAATCGCGACGGGGGTCGCGGCATCCGCTGCTTCCACCACGATGGCATCTCCGTCGCGCGACGCCGAGACCGGCTCGTCGCCGATGCGCGCGCTCGTCTCGTCGAGCAGGCCGTCGGGATCGGACAGGCGGATGCTTCCGGGCTGATCGGTCACGGCATGCACGGCGCCGTCGGTGCGGGTCCAGCGCACCCACGGCTCGTCGGATGGCTGCAGGCGCGGCTCGGGCCGGGCACTGAAGACGGCATGCCCGAACCGCTGGTTCCACTCGCCCAGCCCCTCGAGCGTCTGCCGCTGCGCGTCGGGGATGCGACCGGATGCCTCGAGTCCGATGTTCAGCAGCAGGTTGCCGCCGCGCGACACGACGTCGACGAGCAGGCGCACGGCCTCGTCGGCGGTGAGGAGGTGCTCGGGACCCTCGTTGCGGTTGTGCCCGAACGAGAGGCCGATGCCGCGGCAGTTCTCCCACGCCTCGCCGACCTCGACCGCGGTGCCGTGCACGTACTCGCTGGTGCGGAAGTCCCAGTGCGACTCGCCCCACCGGTCGTTGACGACGCCCTCGGGCACCGCGTCATAGAACTCCTGGAACGCGTGCGCGAGGCTCTTGGGCCCGGGTTCGATCCCGGCCTGCGGCCAGCGGATGTCGCCCCAGAGGATGTCGGGGCGGTAGCGGTCGATGAGGTCGATGACGTGATCGTGCGCGTACTCGGCGTAGGCGAGGTCGTCGGGGGCCGGGGCGTCGTCGCGGTCGATGGCCGGCAGATCGGAGAAGTGCCAGTCGAGACCGCCGGAGTAGTAGACGCCGAAGCGCAGGCCGCGGGCGCGGGTGGCGTCGGCGAACTCGGCGATGAGGTCACGGCTTGGTCCCCGGGCGACGGTGTTGCGTCCATCGGTGGCCGGGGCGTCCCACAGGGTGACGCCGTCGTGGTGCTTGGTGGTGGGGATGAAGTAGCCGGCGCCGGTCGCGGCGACGACCGCGAGCACCTCGTCGGCGTCGAACTCCTCGGCCTTCCACTGGTCGAGGAAGTCGTCGTACGGGGCTCCGCCGTGCACCTCCTGCTGATGACGGTGCGCGGGCGATCCCTCGATGCGGATCGTGTTGGCGTACCACTCGGCGTAGGGGTTGTGGGCGTACCACTCCTCGCGCGGCACGGCCCCGAGCTCGCCCGTCGGCTCGGCCCAGGCGGGAACCGAGTACGGCCCCCAGTGCACGAAGATCCCCAGCGCCGAGCCGCGGAACCACTCCGGCAGCGGGCGCTCGAACGCGCGGTACTGCGCGGGGCGAACAGGATCGGTCTTGAACATGGCCATCATCGGCACCTTTCGTCACACCCTTGTGAACTGCTTCGACTATCACCTATCCTATAGGAAATCTGGAACTCAACGAGGAGCTTCAATGACACTGGCAGACTTCCGACGCCCCACCACCCGCATCCCCGGCGGTGAATGGTTCAGCGGCGCGGGCTTCGGCATCTTCGTGCACTGGGACCAGGCATCCCAGCAGGGCATCGAGATCTCCTGGCCGCTCGTCGGCCGTTCGATCATCCCGGGTGTGGATGCCGTGGACGACGCAGTGACCGTCGCCGAATACCAGGCCACCGCGCCCACGTTCGACCCGCAGAACTGGGATGCCGCCGACCTCGCGCGCCGCGCGAAGGCGGCCGGTGCCACGTACGTCGTCTTCACTGCGCGCCACCATGCCGGATACAACATGTTCTTCACGGAGCAGTCGGACTTCGGGGTCGAGCACGGCCCGTTCGGTCGCGACATCACCCGCGAGTTCGTCGACGCCGTGCGCGCCGAGGGCCTCAAGGTCGGCATCTACTACAGCCTCCCCGACTGGAACCACCCCGATTACCCGGCGTTCCGCGACGAGGACCTGCCCTACAAGCTCGAGCACTGGCCCGCCGCCGGCATGCCCGAGTTCGCCGACACCCCGGATGCCACGGATCGTCACCGTCGCTCCAGCCCCGAGGAGTGGTCGCGCTACCTCGAGTACGTGCGGGCGCAGCTGACCGAGCTGCTCACGAACTACGGCACGATCGACCTGCTCTGGTTCGACGGCGACTGGGAGCGCTCGGCGGCGGAGTGGACCGCTCCGGGTCTGCGTCGCCTGATCAAGGAACTGCAGCCCGACGTCGTGATCAACGACCGCCTGCCCGGGCAGGGTGACTACCGCACGCCCGAGCAGGGGTTCCCGCTCACGGTGCCCACCGGTCCGTGGGAGCTGTGCCTCACGATCGGCGACCACTGGGCCTGGCGCACGCACCCCGACAACGAGAAGTCGGCGCGGTCGCTGCTGGTGACCCTCATCGACGTAGTCGAGCGCGGTGGCAACCTGCTGCTCAACGTCGGCCCCGGCCCCGACGGCACCCTGCCCGAGGTCGAGAACGAGCGCCTGCAGGAGTTCGCCGACTGGATGCACGCGCACGCCGAATCCGTGATCGGTGTGGAACCCACGCAGGGCATCGACTTCCACGGTCCGACGACCGCCCGCGAAGGGCGCCTCTACCTGCACCTGACCGCGATCCCGGTCGACGAGATCATCGTGCGCGGTCTGCCGGTGCGGCGCATCACGCGGGTGCACCGGCTCGCCGACGGGCTCGAACTGCAGCACGACGCCAGCTTCGAGGTGCACGAGGCCTCTACCGCCGGCGACGACTCCGGTGAGCTGCGCATCGTCGCGCCGGCATCCCCCAGCGGTGCCCTCATCGACGTCATCGCCATCGACTTCTCCACCGAGTGATCCGAGCAGTACCGCAGTAACCCGAGCAATACCCCCTCAACAACACACGCATCAGTTGCAGCATCCAATGAAGGAGGCAGTCAGTATGAATGCAGTCTCGAACCGGCGCGCGAAGCGCCTCATCCTCACCGGCGTCGCCGGCCTCAGCGCCCTCGCTCTCGCGGGGTGCGCGAGCGGCGGCGGCGGGGGAGGCGGCGGCGAGGCCGGCGGCCCGCTCGTGCTCTACACCTGGGCCGCCAGCGAGGGCGACCAGGCCCAGTGGGCCGACTTCATCTCCGGGGCGCAGGCCGAGGATCCCGACCTCGACATCTCGGTCGAGGGACCGAGCTTCTCCGACTACTGGACCAAGGTGAAGACCCGCCTCTCGGGTGCCAACCCGCCCTGCCTGCTCACCACCCAGGCCGCCCGCGCACAGGAGCTCGGCGATCTGCTCATGCCCCTCGACGACCTGATCGAGAAGAGCGGCTTCGACATCGAGAACATCGACGAGTCGATGCTCAGCGGCATGACGGTCGACGGCACGATCCGTGCGATCCCCTACGATGCCGAGCCCATCGTGCTCTTCTACAACGTCGAGGCGTTCCAGGCCGCCGGCCTCGAACTGCCGGGTGCGACCTACACGCGCGACCAGTTCGTGTCGGATGCCAAGGCCCTCACCGACGGCGACAAGAAGGGCCTCGCGCTCGCGCCCGGCATCTTCATCCCGAACGCGTGGTCGCTGGCCGACGGCGTGCCCGCGGTCACCGAGGACGGCGAGCTCGACCTCACCAACCCCGAGTTCGTCGAGCAGATCCAGAGCTTCTTCGACCTCGTCGCGGTCGAGGGCGTCGCGAAGGCCCCCGAGGCCGCCGACGGCTCGGAGGTCGCGCAGCAGGCCTTCACCAGCGGCGAGGTGCCGATGCTCATCGAGGGTCCGTGGATGTACGGCAGCTTCGCGGATGCCGCGGACTTCACCCTCGGCGTCTCGATCGTTCCGTCGACCAGCGGTGAGGCCGCGGCGATGACCGCCGGCTCCGGCTTCGGGATCGCGGCGAACTGCGACCGCCCCGACGAGGCGTTCGCGGCCATCGAGGCGCTCACCTCGCTGTCGGTGCAGGAGAAGCAGGCCGAGGCCCGTGGCATCGTCCCCGCTCGCATCGAGGCGCTCCCGGCCTGGGCCGAGGGCAAGACCGAGGGCTCGTCGGAGGTCGTCGAGGCTCTGCTCTCGAACGCGACCCCGCAGCGCACCACCCCGACCTGGAACCAGGTCGAGACCCTGATGACGCAGTACGGCGTGCAGGGCTACCGGGGTGAGCTGACGGCGGAGGAGATCATGGACACGATCACGAACTCGGTCGCGGGCTGAGCGGATGGCGATCATGAGCGACCGGAGCGAGGCGACGGCCTCCTCCGCGATGCCCGGCGTGGCGGGGGTGCCCATCGGCGCCCCCGCCCCGCCGGGGCCGCGGCTGCCGCGTCGGCGCGGGAACGGGTGGGTGGCGGTCGCGTTCCTCGCCCCCGGGATGATCGGGTTCGTCCTCTTCATCCTCACCCCGCTGTTCGGGTCGGCCTTCATCAGCCTCTTCGACTGGAAGCTGTTCGGGAACCCGGATTTCATCGGCCTCGAGAACTACGTCAAGCTGTTCCGCGACCCGACCTTCTACACGGTGCTCGGCAACACGATCATCTTCGCCGTGGTCTACACGGCGCTGAACCTGTTCGTCGCTCTCACGATCTCGCTGTGGCTCAACACCCGTATGAAGGCCGCGGGCGCGTGGCGGGTGATCTTCTTCCTCCCGGTCATCACCCCGATGGTCGCGAACGCCCTCGTCTGGCGGCTGCTGCTCTCGCAGGACGGGCTCGTGAACTCGATGCTCGCCACCGTCGGCATCGACGGGCCCAACTGGCTCTCCGACTCGGCCTGGGCACTGCCCTCGGTGATCGCGATGTCGGTGTGGCAGTCGTTCGGCTACAACGTCATCGTGCTGTCGGCGGGACTCAGCGCCATCCCGAAAGAGCTGCTCGAGGCATCCCGCATCGACGGCACCAGCGCCTGGCAGCGATTGCGCTACATCATCCTCCCGCTGCTCTCGCCCTCGCTCTTCTTCTGCTCGACCATGACGATGATCGGCGCCTTCCAGGTCTTCGTCCAACCGCTGTTCCTCACGCAGGGCGGCCCGGGCGAGAGCACCAACACGTTCGTGCTGTACCTCTACCGCAACGGCTTCGTCTTCGACCGGCTCGGCTACGCCTCCGCCCTCGCGTGGATCCTGTTCGTCGTGGTGATGCTCATCACGGCCCTGCAGTTCGTCGGCCAGCGCAAGTGGGTGAACTATGAGTGATCGTGACCTCTCGGCGACCGCGCTGCTGATCCTGCCGCGCCGTCGGCACCAGCGCCGATCGACCCTCAAGGAGTGGCTGAACACCGCCGCGATCGCGCTCGTCGCGCTGATCTTCGCGTTCCCCTTCATCTGGATGTTCCTCACGGCCCTCAAGCCCGAGAACGAGGTCTTCACGGCGACGCCGCAGATCTTCGGGTCCGAGATCCGCTGGGCGAACTTCGTCGAGGCGTGGACGGTCGTGCCCTTCGGGCGCTTCATCCTCAACGGGCTCATCGTCGCGATCGCCGGTGCCGCGCTCTCGGTCGTCGTCGCCGTGCTCTCGGCCTATGCCTTCTCGCGGCTGCGCTTCAAGTTCCGCGACAAGCTCTTCCTGCTGTTCGTGCTCACGCTCGTACTGCCGCAGGAGGTGCTCGTCGTGCCGCTGTTCATCATGATCAACAGCTGGGGCTGGAACGACACCTACGGCGCGCTCATCATCCCGTTCGCCTTCACCGCGTTCGGCACGTTCCTCATGCGCCAGTTCTTCCTCACGATCCCGATCGAGTACGAGGAGGCCGCGCTCATCGACGGCGCCTCGCGCCTGCGCACGCTCTGGTCGGTGCTGCTGCCGCAGCTGGTCGCACCGCTGAGCGTGCTCGCGGTCTTCTCGTTCATCGGCTACTGGAACTCGTACCTGTGGCCGCTGATCATCATCAACACACAGGACATGGCGACCGTGCCGCTCGGGCTGGGGATGTTCACCGGCCAGTTCGGCACGCAATGGTCGCTACTCATGGCGGCGTCGACGCTCGCCGTCATCCCCTCGTTGATCCTCGTGCTGCTGCTGCAACGGCAGCTCATCAAGGGGGTCACCCTGGGCGGACTCGGAGGACGATGATGAACGCATCGCAGAACACCGGCTCGAGCATCCTCGACGCCACCACCACGGCCACGGCCGTCGCCGATGTGACGGCGGGCAGCCGGATCGTGCACGTCGAGGCGCAGCTGGTCGACCTGCCGGTCGAGACCGTGCGCACCGACGCCCTGCAGACCTTCGTCAAGCAGGAGACCATTTTCGTGCGGATCCGCACGGCCGACGGCACCGAGGGCGTGGGATACAGCTACACGATCGGCACGGGCGGCGGGGCGGTGCTGAGCCTGCTGCGCGAGACCCTGCTGCCCGCGCTGATCGGGCTGGAGGCCGAGAGGCCCGAGGCGGTGTGGCTCGCGCTGTTCGGCATCACCCGCGCCACCACCGTCGGGCCGATCACCGCGCTCGCGCTCGCCGCGGTCGACACGGCGGTGTGGGATGCGAAGACCCGCCGCGCCGGCCTGCCGCTGTGGGTCGCCGGCGGGGGAGCCTCGCCGTCGATCCCGATGTACGACACCGAGGGCGGATGGCTGCACCTCACCGTCGACGAGCTCGTCGCGCACGCGGTCGCGTCGAAGGAGCGCGGCATGGGCGGGGTGAAGATCAAGGTCGGAAAGCCCCGCGGTCACCAGGACCTCGAGCGTCTGCGGGCCGTGCGCGACGCCGTCGGCGACGACCTCGACATCATGGTCGACGCCAACCAGTCGTTCACGGTCTCGGAGGCGGTGCGCCGTGCGCGCCTGTTCGAGCAGGTCGACGTGTTCTGGTTCGAGGAGCCGCTGCCCGCGGAAGACATCGAGGGCCACCGCCAGCTCGCCCGGTCGACCTCGGTGCCGATCGCGGTCGGCGAGAGCATGTACTCGATCGGCCACTTCCGCGAGCACCTGCAGCGCGGGGGCGCCTCGATCGTGCAGCCCGATGTCGCCCGGGTCGGCGGCATCACGCCCTGGCTCAAGATCGCGCACCTGGCGGAATCGTTCAACGCCCCCGTCGCCCCGCACTTCCTCATGGAGCTGCACGTCTCGCTCGTGTGCGCCATCCCGAACGCCCTCTACCTCGAGCACATCCCGCAGCTGCGGGCCGTCACCACCGACGAGCTGCGCATCGAGGGCGGTCGCGGCTGGGCGCCGACCACGGCGGGCCTCGGCATCGCGTGGGACGATGCGGCGCTCGGGCGGTTGATCGTCTCGTGACCCGTCCCGTTCCCGTGCGCATCGGTCGCGGCGGACTCTCGGCCCCGCCGATCGGGTACGGCGCGGCGGCACTCGGCAACCTCTACAGCGCGCTCGCCGACGACGCCTGGCCCGAGGTGGTGCCCGCGGCGTGGGCCGGCGGCATCCGCTACTTCGACGTCGCCCCGCACTACGGTCTCGGTCTGGCCGAACGGCGGTTGGGGGAGAGCCTGCGCGCGCTGCCGCGCGAGGAGTTCATCGTCTCGACCAAGGTCGGACGGCTGCTCGTGCCGCAGGATGCCGCGGGCCGCACCGACATCGACAACCTGTTCGCCGTGCCCGCCGATCATCGGCGCGTGCGCGACTACTCGCGCGACGGGGTGCTGCGCTCGATCGACGACTCGCTCACGCGCCTCGGCCTCGACCGGATCGACCTGGTGCTGGTGCACGACCCCGACGACTTCGAGGCCGAGGCCCTCGACGGCGCCTTCCCCGCGCTCAGCGAGCTGCGCGACCAGGGCGTGATCCGCTCGTTCGGAGCTGGCATGAACCAGAGTGCGATGCTCGCCCGGTTCGTGCGCGAGACGGATGCCGACGTGATGATGGTCGCCGGGCGCTGGACGCTGCTCGACCAGTCCGCCGGCGACGACCTGCTGCCCCTCGCCGCCGAGCGCGATGTCTCGGTGCTCGCGGCGGCCGTCTTCAACTCCGGCATCCTCGCGACCGACACCCCCGTGCAGGGGAGCCTGTTCGACTACGGTCCCGCCGACCGCGCGGTCGTCGAGCGCGCGCAGGAGATCGCGCGCATCGCGCACCGGCACGGCCGCACGCTGCCCGAGCTCGCGGTGCAGTTCCCGCTGCGGCATCCGGCCGTCGCCGCCGTCGTATTGGGCGGGGCCAGCGCCGCCCAGCTCGCGCAGAACAGCGCGCTCGCCGACCGACCGGTGCCGGAGGAGGTCTGGCGCGAACTGCAGGAGCAGGGCCTGCTGGGAACGGATGCCTCCGCGCGGCAGCCGCGGGCGCGAGAAGGGCAACCCGTACGATGAGACTCATGTTCAGCGACGACGAAGCCCGTGGACCACGGGCTCTGCCCGCCCGCCGCGCCCTCGTCGACGACGTCTACGACGCCGTGCTCGGGCTGCTCATGGACCGGGTGATCGAACCCGGTGCCCGCGTGAACATCGACGCGGTCGCCCGCGACCTCGACGTCTCGCCGACCCCGGTGCGCGAGGCCCTCACCCGCCTCGAGTCCGAGGGGCTCGTGATCAAGCGCGCGCTCAAGGGCTACGTCGCCACCCCGCTGCTCGATGCCGACGGCCTGCGCGACCTCTACGACATGCGCGAACTCCTCGAGCCCGAAGCGGCACGCCGCGCGACGACGCACATCGACGCCGAGACCGAGGCCGAGCTCACCGCCTCGGTGGCGCAGATGCGCACGGCATCCGCCCCCGACGACGACGAGCACTTCGAGAACTACCGCCGCTTCATCGACGAGGACCTGCACTTCCACCACCTCATCGCCGAGCACGCCCAGAGCCCGCTGCTCTCGGACGCGATCGTGCGGCTGCGCTCGCACATGCACCTCTACCGGCTCAACTTCCGCCACGACTTCGAAGACGACACGGTCAGCGAGCACGAGAAGATCCTCTCCGCGCTGCGCGATCGCGATGCGGATGCCGCGGCAGCCGCCATGCTCACCCACATCACCAACTCCTACGCCCGCCTCGGCCCGGTGCTCGCGGCGCGCTCGGAGTAGCTCCCGGGGCGCCCATCGTCTCGCTTCGCGGTCCCTGAGCGAGGAGCGAAGCGACGAGACGAAGGGCCGCGGCCTAACGGTTCCCTAACGCCAGGTAGAATGGAACCAGACACCCGCCCGCCTGCGCCGTTTTCCCCCGGCCGACGAGCCCTGAGGAGCCGCGTATATGCTGACGCTCCTCGCCGTGTTCCTCCTCGGGTCTCTCCTGATGCCCGTTCTGGTGCGCTGGCTGGGGTCTCAGGCATTCGCGATCGCCGCTCTCATTCCCGCGGCGGCATTCGTCCACGCGCTGGTGATGACACCGCAGGTGATCGACGGCGACTCCCCGTTCGTCTCGGTGTCGTGGATCCCGCAGCTCGGGCTGAACCTGTCGATGAACATGGACGTGCTCGGCTGGGTGCTCACGCTCATCGTCACGGGCGTCGGTTCGCTCGTTCTCCTCTATTGCCGCTGGTACTTCCACGACGACTCGGCCGGGATCGGCCAGTTCGCCGGCGTGCTCCTCGGCTTCGCCGGAGCGATGTACGGCCTCGTACTCACCGACGACCTGGTCATGCTCGTCATGTTCTGGGAGGTGACGAGCATCCTCTCGTACCTCCTCATCGGCCACTACCGCCGCCGCGCGGCCAGCCGTCGTGCCGCGCTGCAGGCGCTGCTGGTCACCACGCTCGGCGGACTCGTGATGTTCGTCGGCGTCGTGCTGCTGGTGGTGGATGCCGGAACGTCGAGCATCCGCGAGATCCTCGCCGAGGTGCCGACCGGTCCGATGATCGATGCCGCGATCGTCATGCTCCTGATCGGCGCGATCAGCAAGTCGGCGATCTTCCCGTTCCACTTCTGGCTGCCCGGTGCGATGGCCGCTCCCACTCCGGTGAGCGCCTACCTGCACGCCGCCGCGATGGTGAAGGCGGGTATCTACCTCATCGCGCGCTTCGCGCCGATCTTCGCGCTGAGCCCCACCTGGCGTCCGATCGTGATCAGCCTCGGCATCCTGACCATGCTGATCGGCGGGTTCCAGGCGCTGCGCGAGACCGACCTCAAGCGCATCCTCGCCTTCGGCACGGTCAGCCAGCTCGGTTTCTTCGCCGTGGTCGTCGGCTACGGAACGCAGGCCGCGGCGCTGGCGGGGCTCGCGCTGGTCATCGGCCACGCGCTGTTCAAGTCGGCGCTCTTCCTCATCGTGGGTGTGATCGACCGTCAGCTCTCGACGCGTGACATCAACGAGCTCTCGGGCGTGGGCCGGCAGGCCCCGGTCATGACGACGGCGGCGTTCATCTCGATCGCCTCCATGGCCGGCATCGCCCCGACCCTCGGTTTCGTGGCGAAGGAGTCGACGCTCACCGCGCTGCTCGACGATGCGATCGGCGGATCCGCGTGGGGACTCGTCGCCCTGATCGGCGTGATTCTCGGATCCATGCTCACTGCGGCATATGGCGTGCGCTTCCTCTGGGGAGCCTTCTGGACCAAGCGCGACGCGCAGGGCGATCGGATGCCGGACACCCCCTGGCCCGACCCGCCCGTCGGGTTCCTGTCGGCGCCGATCATCCTCGCGGGCGTCACGCTCGCCGCCGGCATCGGCGCTCCCGCGCTCGACGTCGCGCTGCAGGGGTACGCGGTCACGGCAACCCCCGGCCTCGACGCCGAGGGGCTGGCCGTCGAAGGCCCGGGGCACCTCGCCCTCTGGCACGGCTTCGAGCCGGCGCTCGGCATCTCGATCCTGTCGATCGTGCTGGGCTTCGGGATCTTCCTGCTCTCCCGCCGCACGGGCTGGGACCGCAAGGCCCGCCTGCTGCCGTTCACCGCGGCCGATGTCTACTACTTCGTCATGCGCGGCGTCGACCGGCTGTCGGTGCTCAGCACGACCCTCACCCAGCGCGGTTCGCTGCCCGTGTACGTCGGCACGATCTTCGTGGTGTTCGTCGCCGCCGAGGTCACGGCGCTCGTCGCGACCGACATCGACCGCTTCCAGCTGTCGGCCTGGCACACGCCGGTGCAGATCGTCGTCGCGCCGATCATGGCCGCCGCCGGTCTCTTCGCGGTGCGGGCGCAGAAGCGCTACACCGGAGTCGTGCTCGTGTCGGTCACGGGCCTCGGCATGGTGGTGCTGTTCGCGACCAGCGGCGCCCCCGACCTCGCGCTCACGCAGATCCTCGTCGAGACCGTCACGATGGTGACCTTCGCCCTCGTGCTGCGCCGCCTGCCCTCGAAGATGGGCGAGCACAACGCCTCGGTCGGGCGCATCCCACGGGCGCTGCTGGCGGTGGGCGTCGGTCTCACGATGGCGCTCGTCGCCGTGGTCGCCACGCAGTCGCGCATCCACGAGCCCATCTCCACCTCGTTCGCGCAGCTCGCCTACGAGATCGGCCACGGCAAGAACGTCGTCAACGTCGCCCTGGTCGACTTGCGTGGATGGGACACGATGGGTGAGCTGTCGGTGCTCGTGCTCGCCGCGACCGGTGTGGCCTCGCTCGTCTTCGTCACCCATCGCGCCGACATGCTCGCCGCCACCCTCAAGCTGCCGCGGTCGAAGCGCCGCCGCACGCAGAGCCGCCCGCTGGTCGAGACGACCGAGGGCATCCGTTTCCAGACCACCGAGAACGAGAGCAGCCCCCGGGCCTGGCTCGTCGGCGGAACGAAGATGAAGCCCGAGAACCGGTCGATCCTGCTCGAGGTGATCGTCCGGGTGCTGTTCCACACCATCATCGTGGTGTCGATCTTCCTGCTCTTCTCCGGTCACAACCTCCCCGGCGGCGGTTTCGCCGGCGGTCTCGTCGCGGGCATGGCGCTCGTCATGCGCTACATCGCGGGTGGCCGCTGGGAGCTCGGTGCAGCCGCACCCACCGACGCGGGACGTCTGCTCGGCGCGGGCCTCATCCTCGCGGTCGGCAGCGCGCTGATCCCCCTGTTCTTCGGCCAGGCGCCGCTCACCAGCACGTTCTGGGAGTGGGAGATCCCCGGCTTCGGCCACATGGAGTTCGTCACCTCGACGATCTTCGACGTGGGGGTCTACCTCGTCGTCATCGGCCTCGTGCTCGACGTGCTGCGCAGCCTCGGGGCCGAGGTCGACCGTCAGACCCAGGCGCTGCGCGATGCGCCGATGGTCTCGCGTGAGAGGCGGGGTGCCCACTGATGGACGTCTCGCTCACCCTCATCGTGATCATGGCCGTGCTCTTCGCCTGCGGAGTGTACGCGATGCTCGAGCGCAGCCTGACCCGCGTGCTCATCGGATTCCTGCTGCTCGGCAACGCGACGAACCTGCTGCTGATGATCGTCATGGGCGTGCCCGGACGCGCGCCGTTCTACGGCGTCGACGGCGACATCAGCGACCCGCTCCCGCAAGCGCTCACCCTCACCGCCATCGTCATCACGTTCGCGGTCTCGGCGTTCCTGCTCGCGCTCATCTACCGCTCCTGGCAGCTGGGCCAGGCCGACACGGTCGAGGACGACGAGGCCGACATCGCGCTGCGCGAGCGCACCGACGCCGACGAAGATCTCATGGACGACGAGTCCGAGTCCGACGACGACGAGGCCACCACCGACTTCGTCGGCGTGCAGACCGCGCCGATCACGGTGCTCCACATGCGCGACCACTCGTCGATCCAAGACGACGCGCCCGTCGATCGGGCGTACGGCTCGTACGGGACGGATGCCTCCGCGGGCGTGCTCGATGCCGAATCGGCGCCTCCCGACGACGACGAAGAGGAGACCGAGTCCGTCGACGAAGCGGATGCCGAGGGATCCTCCTTCCGGGCGGATGCCGACACCCACGCCGCCGATGCCGACGAAACGGATGCCGCGGACGCGGCCCGAGACACGGCTTTCGATCCGGCATCCGACGACAACGCCCCCGAGCACACCGATGAGGAGGATCGCCGATGAGCGTTCTGGTCCCCCTCCTCGTCGGGCTCCCGCTGCTGGGAGCCGCGATCACGCTCGTCTTCGGTCGCAACGCGCGCCTGCAGGTGTTCGTCACCGTCGTCACGCTCGCCGCCGTCTCGGTGATCGCCGCCGTGCTGCTGGTCGCCGTCGACGCCGGCGACACCCCGATGGCGGTGTCGGTGGGCGGATGGCCGGTGCCGTTCGGCATCGTGCTCTACGTCGATCGGCTCGCCGCCCTCCTCGTGCTGATCTCGAGCATCGTGCTGCTCGCCGTGCTCCTCTTCTCGATCGGTCAGGGTGCCGCCGACGGCACCGACGAGACCCCGATCTCGATCTTCAACCCCTCGTACCTGATCCTCGCGGCGGGCATCTTCAACGCCTTCATCGCGGGCGACCTGTTCAATCTGTACGTCGGCTTCGAGATCCTGCTCGTGGCCTCGTACGTGCTGATCACGCTGGGCAGCACCGAGTCGCGCATCCGCACCGGCGCCGTGTACATCGTCGTGTCGCTCGTGTCGTCGATCCTGTTCCTCGCGTCGATCGCGATGATCTACGGAGCCGTCGGCACGGTCAACATGGCGCAGATCGCCGAGCGCATGGCCGAGCTGCCGCAGGAGACGCAGCTCGTGCTGCACCTCATGCTCGTCGTGGCGTTCGGCATCAAGGCCGCCATCTTCCCGGTGTCGTTCTGGCTGCCCGACTCCTACCCGACCGCGCCCGCCCCGGTCACCGCCGTCTTCGCCGGACTGCTGACCAAGGTCGGCGTCTACGCGCTCATCCGCACCGAGACGCAGCTGTTCGCCTCGAACAGCATCGACACGCTGCTGCTGATCATTGCGCTGGCGACCATGGTCGTCGGCGTGCTCGGCGCCGTCGCGCAAGCCGAGCTCAAACGAATCCTGTCGTTCACGCTCGTCAGCCACGTCGGGTACATGATCTTTGGTCTCGCGATCGCGACGCCCGCGGCCATCGGCGCCACGGTGTACTACATCGTGCACCACATCGTCGTGCAGACGACCCTGTTCCTCGCCGTGGGGCTGATCGAACGAAGAGCCGGCAGTACCTCGATCCTGCGGGTCAAGGGGCTGCTGAAGATCGCGCCGGTGATCGCCGTGCTCTACTTCATCCCCGCCATCAACCTCGGCGGGTTGCCGCCCTTCTCCGGGTTCATCGGAAAGTTCGCGCTCTTCGAGGCCGCGGCATCCGTCGGCACCCCCCTCATGATCGTGCTGATCATGGGCGGCATCCTCACCTCGCTCCTCACCCTGTACGCGCTCATGCGCGCCTGGAACCTCGCGTTCTGGCGTGAGGAGGAGGACTCGACCGAGACCGAGGGGCGCATCTCGTACCTCGGCAACGCGCCCGCCGCCGATGAGCAGCAGGAGCGTCGCCGCATCCCCAAGATCATGACGCTCGCGACCGCCGGCATGGTCGGGGTGACCGTCGCGCTCACCGTCTTCGCGGGCCCGCTCTACGAGCTCTGCGACCGCATCGGCGAGACGCTGCTGCAGCCCGTCAACCTCGTGCAGCTCGAAGAGGAGGTGGGCGGATGAGTCCCGAGGGCAAGCGCCACTTCTGGCGCGACCTGCGCGCCCAGCTGCCGTTCCTCGCCTGGCTGGTCGTGCTGTGGATGCTGCTGTGGGGGCAGTTCACGCTGCTGGCGTTCGTCTCCGGACTCGTCGTCGCGGTGTTCGTGACCCGGGTGTTCCGCCTGCCGACGGTCGAGCTGTCGGGGCGGGTCAACGTCTTCTACGCCGCGCTGTTCGTGGTGCAGTTCCTCTGGGCGCTGCTGCGCGGTGCCGTCACCGTCGCCATCCAGGTCTTCGACTTCCGCAAGCAGCCGGGCACCGCCATCATCGCGGTGCCGCTGCGCTACGCCGACGACCTCGTCATGACGCACGTCGCTGTCGTGTCATCGCTCGTGCCGGGCTCGCTCGTGGTGGAGGCCGATCGTGATCGCCGCGTTCTCTACATGCACGTGATCGGCGTGGATGGGATGGATGACGTCGAGAAGCAGCGCCGCATCGTGCTGCGCTGGGAGCGGAGGGTGGTGCGTGCGCTCGGCGACCCCGCGCAGTATCGTGCGCTCAAGGCTGATGAGCGGGCACGCGCGACCGCCGCCGGATCTTCGACGAAGGGCGGTGCCCGATGAACATCCTGCTGCTCGTGATCATGGTGGTGTTCGGCATCGCCGCGATCCTCACCGTCATCCGCATCTTCCGCGGGCCCACGATCCTCGACCGCGCGGTCGCCTCCGACGTGCTGCTCACCGAGGTCATGTGCGTGCTCGGTGCCGAGATGGCGATCAACGGCCATACCCGCAGCATCCCGGTGCTGCTCATCATCGCCGCGATCGGCGTCTTCGGATCGATCTCGGTCGCCCGCTTCGTCGCACGAAGGGACAACACGACGCCATGAACATCTTCGGTCTCGTCATCCCCGACGCCGTGATCGACGTCACGGTGCTCGTGCTCATCCTGCTCGGCGCGCTGCTCTGCCTCTCGGCCGCGGTCGGGCTGCTGCACTTCCGCGATGTGCCGTCGCGGCTCCACGCCGCCACCAAGCCGCAGGTGCTCGGACTCGTGCTCATCTGCCTCGCGGTCGCCCTCGCGCAGCGCAGCGTCGGCGGCATCCTGCTGGGGCTGCTGCTGGTCGCCCCGATCGTGCTCATGCAGTTCGCGACCGGCCCGCTCTCGGCGCACATGGTCGGACGCCAGGCCTACCGCAACGGCTCCGCCGATCAGCGCCACCTCGTCGTCGACGAGCTCGCCGACGCCAAGCAGACCCCGCCCGCCGCGGGGTAGTGCGCGGGGGCGTCGGCGTACCCAACTCAGGAACATCGGCCGATTGCTCGCCGAATCCGCTCGTTTGAACGTGTGTGGTGGAGTTCTTCCTGAGTTAGGTACATAGAGGGGCGGGTATCGACTCCTCCTGCACGGAGCGGGAGAAGATCGGAGTTCCGTGAGATCAGTGTCTGGTCGCTCCTCTGGCCAGCCGCGGACGCGCAGGATGTCGTGATGACTTCCACTCCCCGCGACCTCGCTCATGCGCTCTTCGTGCCGATGGTCTTCACGCGCGACAATCTGTTCGATCGGGGACACACCCGACGGTCGATCTCTCGCGCAGTCGACGAGGGGCGTTTGCGCCGCTTGCGTCGGGACCGCTACGCCGAAGGGGACATTCCGGAAGCGGTTGCGCATGCGTCAGCTATCGGCGCACGTCTCACATGCATCTCGCTGTTGCAGATGCTGGGCGTCTTCGTCCTGTCGTCGTCGGAGACGCACGTCCGGCTTCGGCGTAATCGCTCGCGCTTCGATGCCGCGCACGCGAGGCGATGCCGGCTGCATTGGTACGACGGCGAGCGCGACGCACTTCTTCACGTGACGGGGCTCAAGGAAGCGATTCTGCACTCGCTTCGCTGCCAGACGCCGCGCGCGGCGATCGCCACATTGGACAGCGTCGTCCACCACGGACTGATGACAATGACAGAACTGCGTCGGCTCTTCGACTCACTCCCACCTGGGTTCAGGGCGATCTTGAACCTGGTGGATCCGACGGCCGAGTCCGGCCCGGAGACCTTCGTGCGCTTGATGCTTCGGACTCTGGGCGTCGACTACGAATGTCAGGTCGTGATCGTCGGTGTCGGGAGAGTGGATTTCGTGGTCGACGGGTGGCTGATCATCGAGTGCGACAGCAGGGCCTTCCACGAGGGCTGGGAGAAGCAGAGGCGGGACCGTCAGCGAGACCTTGCGGCGATGAGGCTCGGCTACGTGACGGTGCGCCCTCTCGCCTCCGATGTCCTCGGCGATCCGGCGTCGGTGCAATGTGCATTGCGAGACGTGATCGAGCGGCTGGGCCCGCGACTCTCCGGTCGCCGCGGTACCCAACTCAGGAAGAAGGCGCGATAAGTGCCTGAAAAGCGGTCGGAATGACTGTTTGGACGAGTTCTTCCTGAGTTGGGTACAGGCCGAACCGACGCCCCTCACAACTCGGCGGCGAAGCCCTCGATCAGGCGGGCGGCGGGCTCGGAGTCGCTGATCAGCGTGCCGTGCCCGTGGTCGGGGATCACCTCGAGCCGGGCGCCGGGAATCGCATCGAGGATCGCACGGCACCAGCTCATCGGCGCGAGCGGGTCGTCTTCACCGCGCAGCACGAGCACCGGCGCCGTGATGCGCACGAACGCCTTCTCGGGCTGGTGAGCGATCGTGGCCCTGATCTTGCGGATCAGGTGCGGCCCGCCGCGCAGGTACTCGCGGGCGCCGCGCCAGATCACCAGCGGTCGCTCGCCCATCAGGTCGCGCATCAGGTACGAGCCCTGCGCCGCGAGGTTACGCTTGGTCTTGTCGACGGTGGGCCCGGCGAGTACGACGCCCGAGACGAGGAGCGGATGCCGTGCCGCGAGCTCCGCCGCGATCTGGCTGCCCATCGAGTGCCCGATCACCACGACGGGTCCCTCGCCCGTGTGCCGGAGGTATGCCGCGACGAGGTCGGCGTGGCGCTCCATCGTGAGGGTGCGGGTGGGTTCGGGGGCCTCGCCGAACCCCGGCAGGTCGAGTGCGATGAGCCGACCCGGGAGCCGCTGCGCGATGTCGAGGTAGACGCTGCGCCCCATGCCGATGCCGTGCAGCAGAAGGAACGTCGGCTCGCCCTCGCCGAAGGTCTCGGCGATCAGGGTCGACCCGGCGTGCTCGAACTCGAGGAGCGTGACGGGGGTCCCGGCGGGGGCGAGATAGCTGGTGGGCACCGTTCCACGTTAGTAGAGACGGCCTCCCGCCCCGCGCCGGGGACTCAGCCCCCGCGCCGGACCTCAGCCGATGAGGCTGGGCTGCAGGTCGCGCAGCGTGCGCCGATGCGTCATGCGTGTCACGCCGATCATCGCGAACAGCAGCGCACCGACCAACCAGATGCCGAGCACGATCAGGTCGCCGCCCGCTCGGGCGAGATCACCCCCGTACATCAGCTGCCGCATCGCATCGACGACGTAGCCGAGCGGCAGCACGTGGTGCAGCGCGGCGAGCGGGGCGGGCAGCGTCTGCCAGGGGAACGTGCCGCCGGCGGTCACGAGCTGCAGCACCATGAGCACCAGCCCGAGGAACTGCCCCACCGAGCCCAGCCACACGTTGAGCGCGAGGATGATCGCCGCGAACGTCGCCGAGGCGAACACCAGCACCCCGAGGGTGCCGAGCGGATGGTTGAACGTGAACCCGAGGGTGAGCGCGAGGATGCCCATGAGCCCCACCATCTGCACCGCGCCGAGCGCCGCGGGCGTCAGCCACCCGGCGAGCGTGATGCGGATCGGGGAGTGCAGCGCGGTGATCGCGCGCCGCGAGATCGGCTTCACGATGAGGAACAGCGCGTAGATGCCGATCCAGGCCGAGAGGGCGGCGAAGAACGGGGCGAGCCCGGCGCCGTAGTCCTCGGCCGAGGCGACCTTGTCGCTCGACACCTTCACCGGGTCGGCGATCGTGTCGGCCTGCAGGCTGCGCAGCTCGGGGGTGGATGCCGGGATCTGGTCGACACCGGATGCCAAGCCGTCGCGCAGTTCGGCCGCTCCGCTGGCGAGGGTGCTCAGTCCGTCGCGCAGCTGCGCCGCGCCGTCGTTGGCGGATGCTGCGCCCTCCGCGACCGTGCCCGCACCGGTGGCGAGGCTCGAGGCGCCGGTCGAGAGGGTCGCCGCGCCGGAAGCGACCTGTGCCGCGCCATCCGCGAGCTGATCGATCTTGCCGACATCCGCCTGCACGGTCGCGTTGCCGTCCTGCAACCGGGTCGCGAGCGGGTCGAGCTTCGCGAGAACCTGGTCGATCTCCTCGGGTGTGAGGCCCTGATCGGTGAGGATCGTCGTGATGTCGGTGCGCACCTGCGGCAGGGCATCCGTCGCCTGCTGCACGACCGAGCCCGCCCGGTCGGCGATGTCGGCGAGCTGGCGGTTGCCGTCGCTCACCTGCGCGGCGCCGTCGGCGAGGGACTGCGCCCCGGTCGCCAGGGTCTGGGCGCCGGAGGCGAGCTGTACGGTGCCGTCGGCCAGCTGGGCCGTGCCGTCGGCGAGGGTCGCGCTGCCCGTCGCGGCGGTGTTCGCGCCGTCGGTCAGCTGCGTCGCCCCGTCGGTTGCGGTCACGAGGCTGTCGCGGATGTCGTTGAGCCCGGTGAGCAGCCGCTCGGCCGCCTCGCTTCCGACCATCTCGGCCACCGAGCTGCGGATCTTCTCGACCGCCTGCGTGCCCATCGACGATGCGAGGTAGTTGTTCGCGTCGTTGGTCTCGAGGTCGATGCGGGCCTGGTGCGGGTCGTCGCCCGCGGCCGAGGTCAGCGCCGTCGAGAAGTCGGAGGGGATGGTCACGGTGAAGTCGACGGTGCCGTGGCGCAGGGCATCCGCTGCTTCGTCGGCCGTCATCCGCTGCCAGTCGAAGGCGTTGCCGTCGATGAGGTTGTCGGCGACGTCCTCGCCGTAGTTGACGGTGTCGCCGGCGGCGGCGTCGGATGCCGTGGACGGCGCCCCCGCATCGTCGACGACGAGAGCCACCGGCACCTCGGGGAACTTGGCGTAGGGGTCCTGGTTCGCCCAGAGGTAGAGGCCGCCGTAGAGGATCGGCACGCACACGAGCGCGATGAGCGCGATGACGCCCATCTTGCTCGCCGTCAGCCGCCGCAGCTCGGCGGCGATCATCGCGGGAACCTTCATGAGGCGGCTCCGTTCGTGTCGTCTTCGGGGTCGTCGTCGGGTTCGGGTTCGGGGTCGGAGTCGGGGTCTGTGGTGCGGCCCTTCGTCTCGTCGCTGCGCTCCTCGCTCAGGGACCGGGCCTCTTCGGGTTCGGGTTCCTGAGCGCCCGTCGTCTCGTCGCTGCGCTCCTCGCTCAGGGGCCGGGCTTCTTCGGCATCCGCTTCCGCCGCGGCATCCGCTTCCGGCTCGAGCACGAGTGGCTCGACCGGGCCGGAGGCGTTGACCGCGCCGAGCTCCTGCATCCGCTCCAGCGCCACGGCGGCCGAACCGCCGAGGATCACGAGCATCGCGAACCCGCGCTCGGCGAACTCCGCAGCGATCCGCCACCAGCCGTCGGGCGAGCCACCGTGCCGGTCGGGCGACACGAGCACGACGGCATCCGTTCCGTCGCGCAGCACCGCGAGTTCGCACAGGATGCGCACGCGCGCCGAGGGGTCGATGTTGCCGATCGGCACCGAGGCGAGCTCGGCGTATCCCAGCTGCGACAGCCAGCGCTTGGCGTGCAGCGGCGTCGCGCCGAGCCCGGCGAACATCAGCTCCTCGCCGACGACGCCCGCGAGCGAGATGTCGGGGTGCGGGTCGCTGACGTCGGGGGCGTCGACGAGGGCGACCCGGCGGCGCAGTTCCTTGGCGCTCTCGGAATCGTCGATCGTGACGCGACCGGTCTCGGGGCGCATGCGTCCGCTCGCGATCAGGCCGAGGACGGTCGGGCGCTGCTCGGTCTCGGCGAGGGCGTACCGCACCTCACCGGTGTGGAACTCGAGAGTCGTGGGCGGGAGGGCCTGGCCGTTCTTGCCCTTGCTCACGTCGTGCAGGGTGATCCTCATGCGGGGGCCTCCGTCGGGCCGGTGACGATGTCGGGGTGGGCGGCGAGCAGCTCGTCGGCTTCGCGCCACGAGAGCCCGGCGATGCTGAGCACCGCGCGCACGGCGAGGTTCGCGGCGCCCGTGCTCGCGGCATCCGTGCGGGAGATGACCGTGCGCGCGATCTCCTCGATGAGGCGGGCGAGGGTGGGGGCGGCGAGGTCGCCGCGGAAGCTGCCGTCGTCCTGACCGCGGCGTACCAGGGCGGCGACCGTGCGGCGCAGCGGGGCGAGCGCGTCGGCCGTGTGCTGCACGTGCGCCTCGTCGAGCGCGAGGGCGGCCGCGACCTGCACGTGCGCGGCCTCGTGCCAGAGGCGTGCGGTGAGGCGGGCGAGGGCGAGGCGGGCGTCGGCGTCGGCCACGGATTCGGCGATGGCGTTGAAGCGCTGGGCGCCGGTCGAGATGAGCTCGCGGATGAGGGCTTCGCGGTCGTCGAAGTGGCCGTAGAGGGTGCGGCGCGAGAGGCCGGCGCTGCGTGCGATCACGTCGACCGAGGCGTAGGGGTCGACGGAGAGCGCGGAACGGGCGGCGTCGAGGATGCCGGCGCGGTTCTCGACGGCGTCGCGGCGGGGTGCGCGGGTGGTCATGGGTTCGAGTGTACTTAATGTGCACAGTTGTGTGCAAGATAACTCGACGGACTCACAGCATCCGCTCGTGCCACGCACTCCGCGAGGCCGCACGGAAAAGGGGGCGGATGCCGCAGCATCCGCCCCCTGATCGAAACCCGTGAGGGTCAGTCGGTGCCGGAGTCGAAGGCCGCGCCCTCGGAAGCCGTGTCGACCGCGTCGGCGAGGTTCTCGTCGACCTCTTCGACCGCGCCGGTGATCTCGCCCGACTCGCCCGCGGTCACGCGACCGACGAGCTCGCCCGTGGCGCCGCCGACGAGGCCGAGGCCCGCGTACTGCTCGAGGCGGGCACGCGAGTCGGCGATGTCGAGGTTGCGCATGGTGAGCTGGCCGATGCGGTCGACCGGGCCGAAGGCCGCATCGCCGACGCGCTCCATCGACAGCTTCTCGGGGCCGTACGACAGGTTCGGCGAGACGGTGTCGAGGATGGTCCAGTCGTCACCGCGGCGCAGACGGATCGTCACCGATCCGGAGATCGTGAGGCCGACCCAGCGCTGGATCGACTCGCGCAGCATGAGCGACTGCGGCTCGAGCCAGCGACCCTCGTACATGAGGCGACCGAGGCGTCGGCCCTGCTCGTGGTACGTCGCGAGGGTGTCTTCGTTCAGGATGCCGTTGACCAGGCGCTCGTAGGCGATGAACAGCAGGGCCATGCCGGGGGCCTCGTAGATGCCGCGCGACTTCGCCTCGATGATGCGGTTCTCAATCTGGTCGCTCATGCCGAGGCCGTGGCGTCCGCCGATCGTGTTCGCCTCGCGCACGAGCGCGACCGGGTCGGAGAACTCGACGCCGTTGAGCGCGACCGGGCGGCCGGCCTCGAACGTGACGGTGACGTCTTCGCTGTCGATCGCGACCGACGGGTCCCAGAACTTCACGCCCATGATCGGGTCGACGGTCTCGAGCGAGACGTTCAGGTGCTCGAGGGTCTTGGCCTCGTGCGTCGCGCCCCAGATGTTGGCGTCGGTCGAATAGGCCTTCTCGGCCGAGTCGCGGTACGGGAAGTCGCGGGCGACGAGCCAGTCGCTCATCTCCTTGCGCCCCCCGAGCTCGGTCACGAAGTCGGCGTCGAGCCACGGCTTGTAGACGCGCAGACGCGGGTTGGCGAGCAGGCCGTAGCGGTAGAACCGCTCGATGTCGTTGCCCTTGTAGGTGGAGCCGTCGCCCCAGATGTCGACGCCGTCCTCCTTCATGGCGCGCACCAGCATCGTGCCGGTCACCGCGCGTCCGAGGGGAGTGGTGTTGAAGTAGGTCTTGCCGCCCGAGCGGATGTGGAACGCGCCGCACGAGAGCGCCACAAAGCCCTCTTCGACCAGCGCGGTCTTGGCGTCGACCAGGCGCGAGGCCTCGGCGCCGTACTCGAGCGCACGGCCCGGGATCGAGTCGATGTCGTCTTCGTCGTACTGGCCGAGGTCGCCGGTGTACGTGTAAGGCACGGCGCCCTTCTCGCGCATCCACGCGACGGCGACGGAGGTGTCGAGTCCTCCGGAGAAGGCGATGCCGACGCGCTCGCCGACGGGCAGGGACTGGAGGACCTTGGACATACCCTCCAGTCTACGGCGGGCGGCGTGTCGCTCCCGAATGCGTGACGGCATCCGGATGCGGACCATTCCGGACTGCTGCCGGCGTCCGGCTGGCGGCTCCGGCTGCTGGCTCCGGCGCACGCAGCGGAGGAGATCGCACGCAACGGAGGAGCGAATCCTCGAATCCGTCCTGCGGAGCGAGAGATCTCCTCCGTATGGGAGAGAGATCTCCTCCGCACGGGAGAGGCGGATGCCGTCGGCGCGCTGTCGTGCCAGAGTGGGCCACGGAGGTGCTCATGGGCGCAGCAGTGCTGTGGGGCGTGGTCGCGGCGGCGCCGCTGTTCATCGGTGCCGTGCTCGCGATGCTGCGGAAATGGCCGCCGCGCTGGCTGGGCATCGTGCTCGGCTTCGGTGCGGGCGCGCTCATGGCCTCGATCGCCTTCGAGCTCTGGGAGGAGGGCCTCGATCGCGGGGGCCCGTTCCCCCTGGTCATCGGCGTCGCCCTCGGCGCGATCAGCTACTACGTCGCCGCGCGGATCCTCGACGCGCGCGCCGCGAAGAAGAAGGGCGACGCGGGCGGCGGACAACTCGCCGTCGGTGCACTGCTCGACGGCATCCCCGAGCAGCTCGTGCTCGGCATCGGCCTCGCGTCCGGCGAACCGGTGAGCATCGCGCTCGTCGTCGCCATCCTCGTCTCCAACCTGCCCGAATCGATCGGCTCGGCCGCCGACCTGCTCGACGGCGGCATGAAGCGCTCGCGCGTAATGCTGCTGTGGGCCGGCGTCGCCGTGATCTGCGCCGCCGCGACCGTCGCGGGCTTCGGCCTCGCGAGCATCACCGGCGACGCGTTCCGCACCGCGGCCAGCGGTTTCGCGGCCGGGGCGCTGCTCGTGATGCTCGTCGATTCGATGGTGCCCGAGGCCCAGTCCAAGGCCAAGGAGTCGACCGGTCTCGCGACCGTTCTGGGCTTCGCGCTCGCCGCAGGTCTCGCGCTCGCCGGGTAGCGGTCGCGAGGGGTCAAGACACGCCGCGCCGCCGCATCCGGTCGCGGCGTGTCGTGACCCCTCACCGGGGTGGGACGCTTCGACAGGCTCAGCGACCCAGTGAGGCGAGGCTCAGCGACCCAGTGAGGCGAGGCTCAGCGACCCAGCGAGGGGCAGCGGCCCCCTGGGCCTCAGAATCCGGGGTACTCCTGGATCTTCTTCTCGAACTCGTCGCGGTCGTCGTCACTGAGCACGGCGCTCGCGATCACGAACAGCTGCAGTCCCTCGACCGGCTCGCCGGTGCGCGCGTTCTGCGCCTCGCGCTCGGTTCTGAATCCGCCGTCCGCGTCGTTCGACAGGTCGTAGATCGTCGCGTAGAAGCGCAGCGGATCGGGGTAGTTCTCGGTGTACGACTCCCACGTGTGCTGGGTGCGCGGGTCGTCGCTGCCGTAGAGCTTCTCGATCATCGTCGGGTCGATGCCCGATCCGGTCGGGTCGTTGAAGGCGTACAGGCCGTACATCCCGTGCTCCTGCACGACCTGATCGATCACGGCCATGACCTGCTGCTTGCGCGCGTAGTCCTGGATGGGTTCGTTGGTCGCCCAGCCCGCCGAACCGTACTCGTAGAGCATCGACTCCCCGCCGTAGCCGTTGCGCTCGGGCCGCAGGTCTTCGTCGGTGAACTGCGTCCAGGTGTAGCCGAACTCGTCGCTGAGGCGCTGGCGCACGTCGGCGAAGAGGCTGTCGGACTCGTTGCGCACCTCCTCGAGCGACTGCTGGTTCAGCACGTCCTGGTTGTCGGTGCCCTTGATGCCGGGGTAGGCCTCGGCGTGCTTCTGCTCGTCGGACTTCGATCCGTCGTAGTTGCCGCTGGCCGAGGATTGCAGGGCGCTGAGTCCGCCGACGGTGGCGACGTTGAACAGCACCGCGATGACGAGGGCGATAGCGCCGAGCATCCGCCCCCGTTTCGTGGCGATCGCCGCGATGATGACCGCGACGAGCACGAGCTGCAGGGCGAGCATCGTGACGCCGTAGAGCAGGTCGGTGCCGCCGGCGAGCATCGTACCCAGCAGCACGATGGCGAACAGGATGCTGGCGAGCAGGGCGATCCATCCGATCGCGTTCGCCGACCGGCGCTCGTCGTCGCCGTCGGCCACCGACACGAACGTCGGGAACGCCGGTGCCTCCTGCGGTCCGGTGCCGCGGCGCGCACCCCGGTAGCCGCCGGGCGGCGGAACGGGTGGCGCACCTTCGGCGCCCGCGAGGTAGCGGGCGCGCTGGCTCTCGTGATCCATCACCATGGCCTGTCCGTTCCCGAGCCGGGCTCGTCGCCGCCCTGCTGCTGGTCGCGCTCCTGCGTGCCCTGGTCGAGCTTGTCCTTGAGGTCGTCGAGCTTCTGCTCGTCGGGCTGCTGCGGCTGCTCCTGCTCCTCCTCGCCCTCCTGCGGGTCGGGCTGCTGCTCCTGCTCCTGCTGCTGCTTCTCCTTCAGCCGCTCCTCGGAGTCGTCGAGACTCTCGCCCATGTCGCGATCCGGATCGGACGACTGGTTCTCGGCCTCTTCGCTGTTGCACTCCTCGGGCGTCTCGACGACGATCGTCAGCGCCTCGGCGTACAGCTGGGCCGCACCGGCGCCGTCGCCGCCCTCGCGGGCCGCATCGCCCATCCGCTCGATCACGAGCGAGAGGTTGACGCGCACGGCGCAGACCTCCAGGCCCGTCGCCAGGTCGAGGGCCTCTTCGAGCTTCGTGCGCGCCTCGGGCAGTTCCTCGGCGCCCGCGAGCGCGGTGCCGACGTTGAAGGGGGCCTTGTACGGCTCGAACCAGTTGAGGAACTCCTGGCCCTCGGCCGCCGCCTCGGAGCCCGCGTAGTCGTCGACGACGTAGGCGCTGATCGCCTGGTGCGCGAACGCGTACATGCTGAGGATCTTGCCCACGAAGAACAGCGACACCAGCACGAGGGGCAGCGAACCGATCGCGATCCATCGACGGATGCTGCGGCGCCGACGATTCGAGGCGAGCAGCTGTGCGGCCGCGGCCTGCGGGTCACTCATCAGGCGCCCCCTTTCTGCGGGAAGGGCGCTTCGACAGGCTCAGCGACCCGGTTTCCGGGCCGGCGGAGTCGATCTTCGGGGTGCGGAGGCCGCGCAGGCGGGCGATCAGCATGGCCGCGCGCGCCAGTTCGATCCCGAGCAGCACGATGAGCACGAGCGCCGCGATCCAGTACAGCTCGGTCACGTTGCCGACCTCGCCCGATTCGGCGTAGTTCGTGGTGGTCGTCGGCGCCTCGGGCAGCTGCGGCTCGGTGTCGGCCGTGCGGTGCTCGTACTCGACCCCGAGTTCGGCGGCCAGCGCCTGCAGGTTCTGCTCGTCGACGACCGACAGCGCATCGGAGCCCTGGTACTGGATGTACCCGGCATCCGTTCCGTCGACGCCGCCGCTGGTGATGCGCATGGGCCCGCCCTCGGCGGTGCCGTACCCGAACACCGCGCCGGCGTCGGTGTAGGGCGCGCTCGCGGCGAACGACTCGGGGTCCGACGACACGGTCTGCTCGCCGTCGCCGAAGTAGAACACCATGCGCGAGCGGTCGGGCGACGACTCGGCCGCCGACGCGAGCGTCTGCTCGAGCAGGGTCGCGGCGATGCCGATCGAGCTTCCGCGCGACTGGCTCGTGACCTCGGGGCGCAGCACGTCGAGAGACCCGACCAGTGCCGTGGTGTCGGTGGTCAACGGCATCCGCAGTTCGGCGGCGGCGTCGAAGGTGAGCAGCGCGAAGCGCGCGCCCGGGTACTCGGCGATGATCGTGCGCACGTCGGCGCGCACGCCGTCGAGGCGCGGCTCTCCGTCGGCCCAGTCCTCGGCGACGATGCTCGCGGTCGTGTCGACCACCAGCACGATGTCGGTGTCGGTCGCCAGGGTCTGCGTGGCACCGCCGGGGATGCCGGGGCGCAGCAGCATGACGAAGCAGGCGAGCACCGCGGCCAACCGCAGCGCCCAGAGCAGACGGTGGTTGCGCGTCTGGGCGGTCGAGCGCCCCGCGTCCTTCGGCGCGCGCACGAGCACCCACACCACGAGCGCGGCGATCGGGGCGAACAGCAGCAGGAGCAGGAAGACGTTGATGGCGGGTTGGAAGATCACAGTCGCACCCTCCACAGCAGCACCACGAACGACAGCAGCGCGATCGAGACGACCACGATCCACAGATCGGGGGCGTCGGTCCACACCACCTGCGCCTCGCCGCGGAGCTCGGTCGCATCCTGCTCGCGCACCTGCTCGACGATGTCGCCCACGGTCGTGGTGTCGCGCAGCCCGTAGGCCTGACCGCCGGTCGCTTCGGCCGCCGCGGCGAGTTCGGCGCTCACATCCGCGTCCTTGCCCTCGACGGGGTTCAACGCGAACACGCGCACGCCGTTCGACGCGGCGTAGTTCGCGGCCTCTTCGAGCGTCACGATCGACGCGCCGTTGATCTCGTTGTCGGTCGCGAAGATCACCGAGCGCGAGCGCTCGTCGTCGGGGTGGTCGAAGCCCATCGCGCAGGCGGCGAGCCCGTCGCCGATCAGCGAGGCGCCGTTGCCGTTGAGCGTGCCGACCCAGTGCTCGGGGATCTGATCGACGTAGTCGAAGCTCTCGCGCATGCTCTCGAGGTGCGTGCGGATGAAGTCGTAGTCGTCGGTGAGCGGGAAGATCTGCACCGGCGAGCTGTTGAAGATCGTCAGCCCGATGCGCTCGCCCTCGAAGCCGTCGAGCAGCTCTTCGAACACCGTCAGCACCTCGACGTCGACCTCCGACATCGATCCCGAGACGTCGAGGCAGAGCATGATGTCGCGGCTCGTGTTGACGGGCTGGATCGTCTGCGACGACATCGGCCGGGCGGCCACGATACCGGCCGTGATGACCGTGAGCGCCCCCAGGAGCAGGATGCCGCTCAGGGCGATGATCCGTCGGGAGAGCGCTTCGCGGAACGCGGGCAGCGCGCGCAGACGCTCCGCGCGGGCGATGCGGGCGCGGTCGGTTCCCGCGGACTGACCGCGGCTGCGCAGTCCCAGCGCGAGACCGATGCCGAGGGCGACGATCACGACCGCGGCCGCGACGATGATGAGCCAGCCGTTCGCTAGTGCCATGAGCGCACCACCGTCCGCGCCGCCTCGGCGCCGGCGAGAGGATCGATCGGCGGGCCCTGGCGGAAGATGCTCGGATAGTAGTGCCGGCGCATCGCGTCGATCAGGGCGGGGTGCACTCCGCGGGAGACGAGGTCGTCGAGGGCGAGCACCGGGGCCTCGAGGCCGCTGTACTCGTTGACGAAGGTGCGCACCACGCGGCTCAGCTCGAGGTTGGCGTTGCGGGGCGAGAGCCGCTTCTCGCGGTAGTCGGTCTCGATCTGCTGCACGCGGTCGAGGTACTCCACGCGCAACTGGCTGAGCACGTCGCCCGTGAGCAGCTGCGGCTGCTCGATGCCGAGACGGTCGGCGGGGCGGCGCTGCTTCGTGAGGGCGACCACGAGCCACGCGCCCACGATCAGCAGGGCGAGGATGCCGAACGCGAGCAGCACCCAGCCCCAGCCGTACTGCGCCGGCGGGTAGAGCTCATCAGACCCGGGCATTCGACCTCCCGCCGGATCGGCTGAGCGCCCCGTGGAGCAGCCGCAGCAACTGCGGGACGGCCGACTCCTGACCCTCGAGCACGGCGTGGCCGATCTCGAGGCGCTTCAGGGTCTCGGCGAGGTGCGCCTCCTCGGCCTGCGCCTGCGCGGTGAGCTGGCGCACGATCGCCGCATCGCCCTGCACGAAGTCCGGCACGTCCCAGCTGCTGTCGACGTCGCTGCGGATGCGCCCGGTCGCGTGATCGAGCACCGGATCCGCGTCGCGGAGGGTGAGCCACAGCAGGTCGTGCTGCACGCGCAGCCGGCGCAGCATCCGCTCGGTCTCGCTCGTGATGGGCGCCTCGTCGGTGATGACGACGACGATCATGCGCCGCGACACCGTGCGGGTGACGTACGAGAGCAGGCCGTCGCGGTCGTTGGGAACCGTGCTCTCGTCGGTCGTCCGGCTGATCGTGCGCAGGGCGTGCTCGAGCGCGCCCTCGCTGCGACCGGGGGGCAGACGACGCGCGCGCGAGGCATCGCCGTACACCGTGGTGAAGTCGTCGCCGTGGCGCAGGGTCAGGATGCCGAGAGCACCGGCCGCCATGATCGCAAGGTCCTTCTTCGGGCGTTCGTCGGCCGCGAGGGCCGTCATCGAGCGCCCGGTGTCGACGACGAACAGCACCGTCTGCATGCGCATCGCCCGCGATCGCTTGACCAGGGGCGTGCCCAGGCGGGCGGTCGCGCGCCAGTCGATGTCGCGCACCTGGTCGCCGTACTCGTACTTGCGCAGGTCTTCGAAGTCCAGGCTGCGCCCGCGCAGCAGCGACGCGTGCGCACCGTCGAGCGCGTGCATCGACTTGCGCGACGAGTGCAGGAAGAGCTTGCTCTTCACCTGCGTGATCAGACTGGGCATGGGCTTCTGTTCCGGTGCGGGGCGACTGTTCCGGGCTCGGCGACCGGGTCAGGGGGTGGGGACGGCGGCGAAGATCTGGTCGATGATCTCCTCGCTGCGGATGCCCTCGGCGTCGGCCTCGAACGTCAGCAGCACGCGGTGGCGCAGCACGAGGTGGCGCAGCTCGCGGATGTCTTCGGGCAGCACGTGCGAGCGACCCTTGAGCAGGGCGAGGGCGCGCGACGCCTGCAGGAAAGCGATGCTCGCGCGGGGGCTCGCGCCGTACTTGATGAACCGGGCGCGGTCGTCGCCGATGTACGGTGCGGGGTTACGCGTGACGTAGGCGATCGACACGATGTAGTTGCGGATCGCGGGGTCGACGTAGATGCGGCTCGCGACGTCCTGCAGCATGTGGACGTCGTCGAGCGAGATCGCGCTCGAGACGTGCCGGTCGGGGTCGAGCACACCGGAGTCGATGCGGCCGAGGATCTCGAACTCCTCGGCGGGGCTCGGGTACTCGACGATCTCCTTGAGCAGGAAGCGGTCCATCTGCGCCTCGGGCAGCTCGTAGGTGCCCTCCTGCTCGATCGGGTTCTGCGTCGCGATCACGAGGAAGGGCTTCGGCAGGTGGTGCACCTCACCGCCGATCGTGGTCTGGTGCTCCTGCATCGCCTCGAGCATGGCGCTCTGGGTCTTGGCGCTCGAGCGGTTGATCTCGTCGAGCAGCACGAAGTTGGCGTGCACGGGGCCGAGCACGGTGCGGAACGAGCCGGTCGCCGCGTCGTAGATCTGGTTGCCCGTGATGTCGCTCGGCAGCAGGTCGGGCGTGCACTGGATGCGCTTGAACCGCGCCTTGACGGTGTCGGCGAGGGTGCTCGCGGCGGTCGTCTTGGCGAGGCCGGGCACGCTCTCGAGCAGGATGTGGCCGCCGGCGATAAGCGAGATGAGCAGGCTCATGCGCAGGCGCTCCTGGCCCACCATCTTCGCGGAGTAGGCGTCGGAGACGACCTTCAGCACGTCGCTCGCCCGCGAGATCTCCGCGTCGGACGGGGCCGTCCTGGGCGCGGCATCCGCTTTCGGAGCCGGGGCGGATGCCGGGGCCTGTGCAGGTGCGGCGGGAGCGGATGCCGGGAACGTCGGGGGCGCGTCACGCAGTTCGCTGCGCAGTGCCGGCGCCGGTGCGGGAGGCGCGGGCGGGGGCGGAGGGGCCGAATTCGTCGACGGGTCCGGCGCGTACGGCTCGTTCATCTGCAGTCTCCTCGATCACGCGGGGAAACATCGCGTCCTTCCCCCGCACCAGGGTAACCGCATCCACCGACGCACCGGCTCGGAGCCGATGGGGAGGAGTCCCCATCGGCCGAGCGACCGTCGGATCAGGGAACGCGGATGCCGCGGCGACGACCCACCCAGACCACACCGGCGGCGACGGCGACGATGCCGATCGCGATCCCGATGATGTAGACGACGACCGAGCCCCATCCGCCGGGACCGTGCGGGTCGAGGAACGGATAGGGATACCACCACGGGTTCCCGGTGATCGGGCCCGTGATGAAGTTCGCTCGCACCATCGTGTAGACGGTCCACACCAGCGGGAAGATCACGGCGACGAGGGCCGCGCTCCACGGCAGTGCGCGCCGACGCGGCGCGAAGAGCACATCGAGAAGCATGACGAGCGGCACGATCACGTGCAGCGTCTCGTTGGTCCACACCTCCGAGACGCCGTCGAGGTTGATGTACCGGAGGAGCAGGTTGTACACCACGCCCGTGACGATCATGTAGGTGCTGGTGCAGACGAGCAGCGTGGCTAACCAGCGGGGTTCGGGGGTGTCGTCGCGTCGCGTGCGGATCATCCAGATCGCGGCGATCGTCAGGGAGACCACCGCGCCGATGTTCGACAGCACGGTGAAGAAGCTGAAGAAGTTCGCCACGACGGTCGGCACGTGCGAACCCCACTCGGTGGTCGATGAATGCGCGTTCGTGATCGACACCGTGATCTGCCGCACGAGCGCCGCCGCGCCGAGAAGGGCTGCGGCGATCCGCAGGTAGGGCCACCAAGTCGTCATCATGCCTCCGCCGCCAATGTATCGGTAGAAGGCCGATGACATCAGTGTGGAGTAGGCGCCAGCTCAGGCGCCACGGTCGGCTCGGGCCCGTACCGTCGTGGAGCGGCCTGATGCAGTCGAACGGCGCGACCTAATGACGCTTTCGCGCGCCGCGGAGGCGCCCGATCCCGACGACGATGAGCGAGATGACGACGATCGCGGCCGCGATGGCGGCGACGTACATGCCCACCGAGGCCCAGCTCGAGGTGTTCGGGTTGAGGAACGGGTACGGGTACCAGTAGGGCGTGGCGGTGAACGGGTCGGTGATGAACGGCCCGCGAACCAGTGTGTAGCCGCCCCACGCGAGCGGGAAGACCACGGCGAGGAGCGCGGTGCCCCAACCGAGTGAGCGGCGGCGCGGTGCGAAGAGAACGTCGAGCAGCATCACGATCGGGAGCACGACGTGCAGCGTCTCGCTCGTCCACGCCTCGGTCGCGCTGTGCGAGGGGATGTTGCGCAGCAGCAGGTTGTAGACGATGCCGGTCGTGATCATGTAGGTGCTCGCGTAGGCGAGCAGCACGGCGAGCCAGCGGGGTTCCGTGTCGTCGCTGCGGCGGGTGCGCAGCATCCACCCGGCGGCGATCAGCAGGACGACGGCCGCGATGAGACCGGAGAGCGTGGTGAAGAAACTGAAGAAGTTCGAGACTGCGGTGGGGATGTCGCGTCCCCATTCGGTCGTCGCCGCCTGGGCGGTCGCGATCTCGCGTGTGAGCTGCCGCGCGAGTGCCGCGAGCGCGAGCAGGGCGGCGACGATCCGCACGTAGGGCCACACAGTTTTCATCGTTCCTCCGACGTTCCGTGCTCGACACTCTGGCGGTCGAACCGTCGGACACCGTAGCCGTGAAACGGGCGAACTTCGGCATCTCAGGGCGGTTTCCCACTCTGGACGCGGGCTTGTCGGAATATCGCTAAGTGGGGCGCCGGATTCGGGCGGATTCGCTGTGGCGATCGGTATATCGATACGCCTGGTGAGGGGTTGTTTCGGGGTGCGGTGTGGGGGTTCTGCTCGCGCCGGAACTGGGGCATTCTTGACGCGTCTGTGTCGGGGAAGATCAGCCCGTGTCGGGGTGAGCGAGGGGGTTCCGGTGTCGTACGACCTGGAGGTGTATGGCAAGGTCGCGCTGTCGACGCGCGATCTGGTGAAGGTGGTGTCGGCGGACCGCGCGCTGAAGGCGCAGGTCGACAAGAGGGCGGATGCCCTGGGCGCCGTCGTGTGGAAGAAGTCGGGCGCGCATTTCTTCACCATCGACGGGCCCATGCAGGTCGAGCCGGAGGACCTGCCGGAAGGGTGGGCCGAGGGCGAGGGTGCGACGGTGCTCTACAGCCTGAGCATCACGTACGACGTGTCGGAGGGGCCGGAGGGGTTCTCGGCGACGGTGGACGGGGCGGATGCCGATGCGGCCATGGCGTTCGCGGAGCGGTTGGTGGCGCGGATCGACGGGGCCGTGTGGGATCCGCAGACGTGGGAGCCGACGGAGGTGGAGGTCGAGGTCGCGCCGGAAGCGGAGCCGCCGCAGACTCTGTATCTGCACATGAAGTGGTATCGCCTGCTCGACGACACGAAGGATCTTGCCGCGATCTATCTGCGCACGGCGCGCGAATTTTTCCCTCTGGCGGTGCCGTCGCGATACGGCACTCACGAACCGATGCAGGGCCGGATCCCGCGCGACGATGATGCGCTCTTCGATCGTCTCTATCGCGAAGAGTGCGAGAGCAGCAAGCTTCTTCTGGCAGGAAAGGTGATCTTGCACGGCTCGATCAGCCACTGGACCAATGAGCTCTCGGTGCGTGTTCAATCGGTCAGGCTGACTTTCGAAATCTCGAGGCTGGAGAAGGCGGGAGCGATCGACGCCATCGAACGCTTCCTCGTCGTTCTTGCTGAGCGTTCGGAAGCCTTCTTTGCGTCCGCCTCGGTCACCCGCAGTCGCTATGTTGGGGGCTATCTGCCATTCCTGCCCAAGGGGCAGTGGAGCGGACTATCTCTCGAGCCGCACTGGATGACTTGGTTCGGTCGGGAGTATGCGGAACTGGTTCGACCACACGTGGATTCCACTCTGGTGAAGGATGCGCTGCACGGTCTGCTCCATCGATGGACAGACCATCCTGCTCCCGCGGCCGAACTTCGGCAGCTCAGTGATGGCCCGTGGATTCCAACCGAGCTAGCGGGCATCGTCGATCCGGACGATGACGAACGATGCATTCGGGGAGCGTCACTCATGCCCGAGTCGCTTCGTTATCCCGCCGCGGGGTCACCTCAAGCGCTGCGCATCGAAGCTCGCTACGCTCGCATGAGGGAGAACTTCGACCGCGCGCAGAAGGAGCAGAGCAGACGTCGCTAGTCAGCCCCGCCGCCCCCACCTCAACCGCGTCACGAGCACACCCAGCAGGCAGAGCGCGCCGCCGAGGAACATCAGCGGGGTCGGCACCTCGCCGAGGATCGCCCACGACATCAGGATCGCGACCGCGGGCACGACGTAGGTCGTGGCGGAGGTCTGCCCCGCGGTGCTGCGCTGCAGCACGTAGGCCCACGTCGTGAAGGCGATCGCCGTGGGGAAGATGCCGAGGTAGACGACCCAAAGGGTCGAGCCGAGGGGAGCGCTCTGCAGCGCGCCGATCAGGCTGCCCGTCCACGGCAGCAGTGCGACGGTGCCGGCCATCGCGCCGAGCCAGGTGAGCGTGGTCGCATCGGACCCGGCGCTCAGCAGATGCTTCTGCAGCAGCGTGCACCCCGCGTACATGACCGCGGCGAGCAGCGCGAGCAGCAGTCCCGTGAGATCGGGGCCCTCTCCCTCGGCCGCCTGTGAGTTCATGCCGATCAGCACGACGCCGAGGAACGCGATCGGCGCGCCGATGATCAGCGGCTTCGGGAACCCCTCGCGCAGGAAGAGTCCGCTGAACACCACGACCATCAACGGTGCGAGGTTCACCACCATGGCCGCCGTGCCCGCGTCGAGCGTGCGCTCGGCGGCGTTGAGCGCCAGGTTGTAGACGCAGAACCACCCGACGCCCCACACCGCGACCAGCCACCAGTGCCGCCGAGCGGGCAGACGGATGCCGTGGCGCACCGCGATGACCGCGAGAACGAGACTGCCGACCGCCATGCGCAGCAGTGCGAGCGCCCCGGGGTCGAAGTGCGGACCCGCACCGCGGATGCCGATGAACGCCGACGCCCAGAGCACGACCGTCACGAGGGCGGCGATCAGCACGAGCGGTCCCTGCCGGGGCTTCGTGCCCGGCAGGTCGCCGGTGAGGGGAGCGGTCTTCGACATCCTCCGATGGTGTCAGGGGTCTCCGACATCCGCGATGCGCGGGAGCGACAGCATCCGCACGTTTCCCGCCAGGACCTCGCCGAAGGCGATGTCGGCCCCTTCGATAGGATGGGGGAGCCCGACAAGGGCCAGCTCATCAGCCGGTGCAAACCCGGCGAAAGCAAGGGGGACACCCATGCCAGGAATCGTTATCGTCGGCGTGCAGTGGGGCGACGAAGGAAAGGGCAAGGCCACCGATCTGCTCGGTGACCGCACCGACTGGGTCGTGAAGTTCAACGGCGGCAACAACGCCGGGCACACCGTCGTGGTGGGCAACGAGAAGTACGCCCTGCACCTGCTGCCCTCCGGCATCCTCTCCCCCGGCGTCACGCCGGTCATCGGCAACGGCGTCGTCGTCGACCTCGAGGTGCTCTTCCACGAGCTCGAGGCGCTCGGCGCCCGCGGCATCGACGTGTCGCGCCTGAAGGTGAGCGCCAACGCGCACATCATCACCCAGTACCACCGCACGCTCGACAAGGTCACCGAGCGCTTCCTCGGCAAGCGCATGATCGGCACCACCGGCCGCGGCATCGGACCGGCCTACGCCGACAAGATCAACCGCGTCGGCATCCGCGTGCAAGACCTGTTCGACGAGAACATCCTGCGCCAGAAGGTCGAGGGTGCGCTCGATCAGAAGAACCACCTGCTGGTGAAGATCTTCAACCGCCGCGCCATCACGGTCGACGAGATCGTCGAAGACCTGCTCTCGTACGCCGAGCGTCTGCGCCCGCTGGTCGCCGACACCGGCTATCTGCTGGCCGAGGCGCTCGACCGCGGCGAGGTCGTCGTGTTCGAGGGCGGCCAGGCCACCATGCTCGATGTCGACCACGGCACCTACCCGTTCGTCACGTCGTCGTCGGCGACTGCGGGTGGCGCGGCCACCGGTTCGGGCGTCGGTCCCGGTGCGCTCGACCGCATCGTCGGCATCGTCAAGGCGTACACGACCCGCGTCGGATCGGGTCCGTTCCCGACCGAGCTCTTCGACGAGCAGGGCGAATGGCTGCGCTCGCGCGGCTTCGAGTTCGGCACCACCACCGGCCGTCCGCGCCGCGTCGGCTGGTACGACGCCCCGATCACCCGCTACGCCACGCGCGTCAACGGCATCACCGACCTCGTGCTCACCAAGCTCGACATCCTCACCGGACTCGAGCAGATCCCCGTGTGCGTCGCCTACGACGTCGACGGCGAGCGCTTCGACGAGGTGCCGGTCAACCAGACCGACTTCCACCACGCGACGCCGATCCTCGAGTACTTCCCCGGCTGGAGCGAAGACATCTCGGTCGCCCGCACCTTCGACGACCTGCCGAAGAACGCGCAGGACTACGTGCTCGCGCTCGAGAAGATGAGCAACACGCGCATCTCGGTCATCGGCGTGGGCCCGGAGCGCGACCAGGTGGTCGTGCGCCACGACCTCGTCGACTGACCCCGTGACCCGTTTCTGGCTCGGGGGCTACGGCCCCGAGATGGACGGCTCCGCCGAGGGGATCGGATTCCTCGCCGGAGACGACGGCCGCGAAGCCACGACGCTCGGCTACCGCGACCTCGCGGCGACGGCATCCTCGCCGTCGTGGTTGGCGCAGCATCCGTCGCTCGACGTCGTCTACGCGGCGCTCGAGCACGAGGGCGCGGTGCAGGCCTTCGTGCGCTCGGGCGAGGGATCGCTCGCCCCGCTCGGCGGCCCGGTGCCGACGGGAGATGCCGTGTGCCACCTGGCCGTCTCGCGCGACGGCGCGACGCTGATCGCCAGCTGCTACGGCGACGGTCGGGTCGTGCGATTCGGCCTCGCGCCCGACGGGCGCATCGTGCCGGCGAAGGCGGATGCCGCGGCGGCGCTGCGCGCGGCACTGTTCGGCGAGGACGAAGACCCCGACGCGGTGCGCGAGGAACCGGGCGTGGGTGCGGCGGCATCCGATCCCTACGGTCTGCCCGACCGCGTCTCGCACGCCCACTCGGCGGCGTTCCTGCCCGACGGGCGCATCGTCACGACCGACCTCGGCTTCGACCTCGTGCGCTTCTGGCGGCTGTCGGGAACCGGGCTGCGCCTCGACCACAAGGTGATCCTGCCGCTCGGCGTCGGTCCGCGTCACATGGTGGTGCACCCGAGCGGGCACCTGCACATCGTCACGGAGTACTCGTGCGAGGTGTTCACCCTCGCCGAGACCCCGAGCGGGGCGTGGGCCGTCGTGTCGTCGACCCTGTCGAGTCCCATCGCCGAGGTCGGCGTCGACTTCCCCGCCGAGCTCGCCCGCACCCGCGACGGCGCCTTCCTGTACACGGCCCTGCGCGGCAGCAACACGATCGCGGCGCTGCGCGTGCTCGGCGGAGGTGAGCGCCTCGAATCCATCGCGCTCGCCGATTCCGGCGTCGACTGGCCGCGCCATCACCTGGTGTTCGAGGGCAAGCTCGTGGTCGCCGGGCAGCGGTCCGACTCGATCAGCCTGATCGACCTCGACGAGCGCACGGGCGCGCCCCTCGGCATCCGCCACCAGGCCCCCGCCGCGACGCCGACGCACATCCTGCCGGTGCGCTGACCCGGGCGCCGGGGCTTCGGTCCGGCTCGGCGTGTGTACCCAACTCAGGAAGAACGCTCGGATTTCGCCGGATCCGGCTTGTTTCGGGCGGTTCTGTTTCGGTTCTTCCTGAGTTGGGTACGCCCTCGGCCGGAGAAGCGGTGCACAACTCCGGAGAATCGGTCCCGATCTGGCGGGTTTCGCACCCCCAGCGCCGGCGCGGCCCGGTTTCTCCGGAGTTGTGAACCCCGCGCGGCGCGAACCGTACCTGGCGCGTCGGGGAACAACCACCCCGTGACACGACGTTGCTGTTCAGCGAGACTGTTGCGCGGAGAGGTGCGAAGCGATGACTGCAGACAAGACGAACGAGTACGACCTGATCGTGCTGGGCGGAGGACCGGTCGGCGAGAACGTCGCGGACCGCGCGGTGCAGGGAGGTCTCACGGCGATCATCGTCGAGAGCGAGCTGGTCGGCGGGGAGTGCTCGTACTGGGCGTGCATGCCGTCGAAGGCGCTGCTGCGCTCGGCCCAGGCGCTGCGCGCGGCCCAGCACGTCGCCGGCGCGAAAGAGGCGGTGACCGGTGCTCTCGACGTGCGTGCGGTCTTCGCGCGCCGCGATTCCTTCACGAGCAACTGGTCGGATGACGGCCAGGTGAAGTGGCTCGAGTCGGCGCACATCGATCTGGCCCGCGGGCACGGGCGCCTGACGGGCGAGCGCGAGGTCACGGTGACCGATGCCGACGGCGGCACGCGCGTGCTGCATGCCCGCCACGCGGTCGCGATCAGCACGGGTTCGGATGCCGTCGTGCCGCCGATCCCCGGCCTGCGCGAGGCTTCTCCGTGGACGAGCCGCGAGGCCACGAGCGCCGAGGAGCTTCCGGATTCGCTGGCCGTGATCGGCGGCGGTGTGGTCGCGGTCGAGATGGCGACGGCCTACGCCGCGCTCGGATCGACGGTCACCCTCATCGCGCGCAGCGACCTGCTGGGCGGCATGGAGCCGTTCGCGGGCGAGCGCGTCGCGGCGGGGCTGCGCGAGCTCGGCGTCGACGTGCGGCTGAACACGGGCACGTCGGCCGTGCGGCGCGACGACGCCGGCGTCACGATCACCCTCGACGACGACAGCGAGATCACCGCGAGCGAGGTGCTCGTGGCGACGGGGCGTTCGCCGCGCAGCGGCGACATCGGCCTCGAGACGGCGGGCCTCGAGCCCGGCACGTGGATCGAGGTCGACGACACCCTGCGGGTGCCCGGTTCGGACTGGCTGTACGCGGTGGGAGACGTCAACGGTCGGGTGCTGCTCACGCACCAGGGCAAGTACCAGGCGCGCGCGGCGGGCGATGTGATCGCCGCCCGGGCGAAGGACGAGCCGGTGGATGCCGACGACTGGGGTCGCCACGCCGCCACCGCAGACCACGCCGCGGTTCCGCAGGTGACCTTCTCGATCCCCGAGGTGGGGTCGGTCGGGCTCACCGAGAAGGCCGCACGCGATGCGGGCCACGAGGTGAAGGTCGTCGACTACGACCTGGGCTGGGTGGCCGGGGCGAGCCTCTACGAGGACGGGTTCGAGGGGCAGGCCCGGCTCGTCGTCGACACCACGCGCGACGTCGTGCTCGGTGCGACGTTCGTCGGCCCGGAGGTCGCCGAACTGGTGCAGGCCGCGACGATCGCGGTCGTCGGCGAGGTGCCGATCAAGCGCCTGTGGCACGCCGTGCCCTCGTATCCGACGGTGAGCGAGGTCTGGCTGCGCCTGCTCGAGGGCTACGGGCGGGCCTCGGCGTGAGCCGCCGGGCCGGGGCGTCGACGGAGGCGCTGCGGCATCCGATCCGAATCGGCCGACGCTCCGAACAGGGAGTGACGGCGGATGCTTCGCTGCGCGCTTTATTTCTCACATTGACGGCCGTGCGCACAACCCCCGCCGCAATGTCGGCGACCTCTTATACGCTCTAACCCACATCCCAGGAGGCAGAACCATGAAGGCTGTACTCGCAGGAACCGTGATCGCCGAGGCCGACGAAGCCGACCTCTTCCGCATCGAGGGCAACTGGTACTTCCCGCCGGCGTCGATCACGCCGGGCGCGCTCGTCGAGAGCCCGACGCCCTACACGTGCCCCTGGAAGGGTGCGGCGCAGTACTTCTCCGTCGAGGTCGACGGAGAGCTGCACAAAGACCTCGCGTGGTCGTACCCGACGCCGTACCCGACCGCTTTCGAGCGCGTCGGCGGCGACTTCTCGGGCTACGTCGCGTTCGACCCGAGCGTCGAGGTCTCGGCCTGACCGGCGACGGCATCCGCTCGTCGTCGTAGAACCCGCCGCACACATGCCCGCCATCGTCGCGCCCTGCATCGATCCCCCGACGGGAGACCACCCATGATCGAATTCCGCAACGTCACGAAGCAGTTCCCCGACGGCACCGTGGCCGTGAACGACTTCAGCCTGGTGCTGCCGTCGCGCAAGACGACGGTGTTCGTGGGCTCGTCGGGCTGCGGCAAGACGACGCTGCTGCGCATGATCAACCGCATGGTCGAGCCGACCTCGGGCGACGTCGAGATCGACGGCGAGAGCGTGCTCGGCGGCGACCCGGTGCAGCTGCGCCGTCGCATCGGCTACGTCATGCAGAACTCGGGACTGATGCCGCACTTCACGGTGATCGACAACGTCTCGACCGTGCTGCGTCTGAACGGCGTGAAGAAGTCCGACGCGTACGCGCGCTCCCGTGAGCTGCTCGACACGGTCGGTCTCGACCAGAAGCTCGCCGAGCGCTACCCCAGCCAGCTCTCGGGCGGTCAGCAGCAGCGCGTGGGTGTGGCCCGCGGTCTCGCCGCCGACCCGAACATCCTGCTCATGGACGAACCGTTCGGCGCCGTCGACCCGATCGTGCGCGCAGACCTGCAGCAGGAGACCCTGCGGCTGCAGCACGAGCTCGACAAGACGGTCGTGTTCGTCACGCACGACATCGACGAGGCATTCCTGCTCGGCGACCAGGTCGTCATCCTCGACAAGGGCGCGCGGGTCGTGCAGGTGGGCTCGCCGAGCGAGATCATCGAGAACCCGGCCGACGACTTCGTCGCCTCGTTCATCGGCGCGGACCGCGGGCGCCGCGCGCTGCACCTCAAGCAGACGCCGCAGGGCACCGTGGTCGTCGACTCCGAGGGGCGCACCCAGGGCGCGCTCGTCGCTGAGACCGAGCACGTCGACGGTCCGCTGGCGGGGCCGGATGCCGCTGCCCTCGGCGCCGTGCAGGGTGGTCAGCCGTGAACTGGGTCGTCAACAACTTCGGGCTGATCCTCGAGCTCACCGCGGTGCACCTGCGGCAGAGCATCGTGCCGATCGTGCTCGGGTTCGTCCTCTCGCTGCCCCTCGGCTGGGTGGCCTGGCGGTACCGACTCGTACGCGGCCCGATCATCGTTCTGACGGGTCTGCTGTACACGATCCCCTCGCTCGCGCTGCTGATCCTGCTGCCCGCCACGCTCGGCTACTCGGCGATCAGCGAGACGAACCTCGTGATCGCCCTGACGATCTACGCGATCGCGATCCTCGTGCGCGCCGTATCCGACGGCCTCGACTCGGTCGACGACGATGTGCGCCAGGCGGCGACGGCTACCGGGTTCGCGCCCTTCCGCCGTTTCTGGGCGGTCGAGTTCCCGCTCGCCGGCCCCGTGATCCTCGCCGGACTCCGAGTGACCGCGGTCAGCACGATCTCGCTCGCCACCGTCGGCATCCTGATCGGCGTCACGAACCTCGGCTACCTCTTCACGAACGGCCTCGAACGGCGCATCATCGCCGAGGTCTTCGCCGGGGTGATCGCGGTCGTCGTCATCGCACTCGTGATCGACCTGATCCTGCTGCTGGTCGGCCGCGCGCTCATGCCGTGGACCCGGGCGGCCTCGAAGGCCACCGCGAGCCGCGCGATCGCCGTGGGGGCTCCCGCATGAACCTCTTCGTCGAAGCCTTCGCCTGGATCTTCGCCCCCGCGCAGTGGACCGGCACCTACGCGCTGCCCAAGCTGCTCGGCGAGCACCTCGCCCTCACCGCGATCTCGGTGCTGATCGCCGCGGCGATCGCGATCCCGATCGGGTGGCTGATCGGGCACACGGGCCGCGGCCGCGAGGTGGCGGTCGCCGTCTCGGGCGCGGCCCGCGCCATCCCCTCGTTCGGACTCATGGTGCTGCTGGTGCTCCTGCTCGGGGTGCTCCGCATCCCCGAGGCCGCGATCATCACCTTCGTGCTCCTCGCGATCCCCTCGCTGCTCGCCGGTGCGTACACCGGCCTCGAAGCGATTGATCGGCGCACGCTCGACGCCGCCAAGGCGATGGGCATGACCGGCTGGCAGGTGTTCTGGAAGGTCGAGGTGCCCCTCGGCCTGCCGCTGCTGGTCGGCGGCATCCGCTCGGCGCTCCTGCAGGTCATCGCGACCGTCACGATCGCCGCCTATGTGAACCTCGGCGGTCTTGGGTGGCCGATCATCCAGGGCATCCCGCTGCGCCGGTTCGACCAGGTGCTCGCGGGCGCGATCATCGTCGCCGTGCTCGCCCTGATCGTCGATCTGCTCCTCGCCACCGCCCAGCGCGCCGCGGTTCCCGCCGGGCTCCGTGGCGGTGGGCCGCGCGCCGACGGCAAGCGATCGAGCCGGACCGCGGCTTCTCGCTCCGGCTCGGCCACGGCATCCGCCACTACCTCCGAACCCGCACCCGCCACCGCCTGAGCATTCGCCCGGCGTCATCCACCTGAATCCACAGCACTCGAAGTCCCAGCAGTTTCCAGAGAAGAGGAAGTCCATGTTCACAGCACGAGGCAAGCGCTCCGTCCTGGCCGTCGGCCTGGTGGCCGCGGCCGCGCTCACCCTGTCGGCCTGCGGCGGAAGCAACCCGCTCGACGAGCCGTCCGACAGCGCCGGTTCCGGCAGTGGCGACACCATCGTCGTCGGCTCGCAGGCGTATTACTCGAACGAGATCATCGCCGAGATCTACGCCCAGGCCCTCTCGAACGCCGGTTTCGACGTCGAGACGAAGCTCAACATCGGTCAGCGCGACGCGTACATGCCCGAGGTCGAGTCCGGCGCGATCAACGTCTTCCCCGAGTACACGGGCAGCCTGCTCGAGTACCTGTCGGACGACGAGATCGATGTCACCAGCCCCGACGACGTCTACGCCGCCCTGCAGGACGCCCTGCCCGACAGCCTGACGGCTCTCGACTTCGCCGAGGCATCCGACCAGGACACGTACACGGTGCTCAAGAGCTTCGCCGACGAGTACGGCATCACCTCGATCGCCGACCTGTCGAAGGCCCCGTCGCCCGTCACCATCGGTGCGGCTCCCGAGTTCGAGCAGCGCCCGTACAGCCCGTCCGCGGCCAAGGAGGTCTACGGCGTCGACCTGCAGTTCTCGGCCACCGGCCCGAGCACGCTCGAGTCGCTGCTCGCCGGCGAGATCCAGGTCGCCGACATCTACACCGCCGACCCCGCCTTCGAGACCGAAGACATCGTGGCCCTCGAGGACCCCGAGAACCTGATCATCTCGTCGAACGTCGTGCCGATCGTGTCGAGCGACATCGCCGACGAGGTCTCCGACGTGCTCAACGAGGTCAGCGCCAAGCTCACCGCCAAGGAGCTCGTGTCGCTGAACGTGCTCAGCACGGTCGACCAGCAGTCGTCGAAGGACATCGCCAAGAAGTGGCTCGAGGACCAGGGTCTGATCTGACCTCCTGACCGCATCACCGGAAGTGCCCGGGCCCGATGGGTCCGGGCACTTCTGCGTGTGCCGGTGGTGGGTTTCGACGCGGCTCCGAGAGGGGGACGCGCGAGGGGCGAGCGAGAGACGGGCTCCGACGGAGGATCCGCCTCCGCTACACCCGGGCGTCCTGCCTCGGCACCCAGACCTGCTTGATGATGATGAGGATGGATGCCGCCACCGGCACCGCCACGAGAGCCCCGAGCAGACCGAGCAGCGTGCCCCCCGCGAGGGCGCCGATCACCACGAGCGAGCCGGGGATCGCGATCGCCTTGTTCATGACGCGCGGAGTGATGACGTACGCCTCGATCTGCATGTAGACGAGGTAGATCGCCGCGAAGATCAACGCGCCGAGCGGGTCGGTGAAGAGCGCGAGGCCCGTGCCGATGATCCAGAACATCACCGATCCGACGAGGGGGATCAGCGTGATGCAGAACGCGACGGTCGCCATGAGCGGCGGGAACGGCAGTCCGAGGAACGTGTAGAGCAGCAGTGCGAGGATCGCATTGAAGAACGCGAGCACCACCATGCCCATCACGTATCCACCGACCGAATCGGTGATCTGGTCGGTGATGTCGCCGGCGCGGGCGCGGTCACGGGCGGGGATCAGGCGCAGCATGCTCTGCTTCATCCCGGGCAGAGTCGCCACGAAGTACAGGGTGAGCACGAGCACCACGATCACACCCGAGATCCCGGAGGCGATGGATGCTCCGACCTGCAGTGCGCCGCCGCCGATGCTGGCGATGTTGCCGGGGTCGGTGAGGAACTTCTGCACGTCGGCCACGAGGCCCTGGAACTGGTCGCCGAACTGGTCGTCGAGCGTGGCGTAGAGATCGCTGCGCTGGAAGTCGGCGATCATCCCGGGGACCGATCGCACGAAGCTCGCGATCTGCTCGATCACGATCGGCAGCACCATCCAGAGGATCAGCGCCACGACGACGATCAGCGAGAGGATCACGATCACGACCGAGATCGCCCGGGAGAGCCCGCGGCGCTCGAGGAAGCGCACCGACGGGTCGAGCCCGAGGGCGGCGAAGAGAGCGAGAGCGATGTAGATGAGCACGGTCGACAGGCTCGTGACCGCGAGCCCGAGCACGAGTGCGCCGAGACCGCCGAGGGTCACCAGGAAGCCGAAGACGAAGGGGCGGTCGATGCGCGTCCAGAACGAGCGGCTCGGCGTCATCGGCTCGATCACGACGGCCCGCTGCGGGTGCAACGTCGTCGAGTCCGGCTCCGATGCCGCAGACGGAGCCGACGCCGACGCCGACGCCGACGCCGACGCCGACGGAGCGGCCGCAGAGTCCGCGGCCGGCGAGTGCTCGTCCGCCGACGCAGCGTCGTCGGAGGGCGCGGATGCCGGCGGCTTCTCGTTGCTCATGTGCTCACGATAGCGGTGCACGGCATCCGATCACCGGCGTTCGCTCGCGCTCTAGAGTGGAGGCATGACCGCGCCACAGGATCCGAAGGCCGAACTGCTGCGCCTGCGTGCCAGCATCGACAACATCGACGCCGCGCTGATCTTCATGCTCGCCGAGCGCTTCCGGGCGACTCAGCAGGTCGGTCACCTCAAGGCCGAGTACGACATGCCCGCCTCCGACCCCGGCCGCGAGGAGCAGCAGGTCGCCCGCCTGCGCGCGCTCGCCGAGGAGGCGCACCTCGACCCCGAGTTCGCCGAGAAGTGGTTCAACTTCGTGGTGGCCGAGGTCATCCGTCACCACACCGCGGCAGCCGAGTCACGCTGACCGAGCCGGCCCGACCGCCCGCCAGGCCGTCGCCCAACCCGTCGGTCAGACCGTGATCGTCCGACCCGTCTCGAGGCCCTCCACCGCGAGGGTGTAGGCGCGACCGATCTCGTCGTCGCCGACCGGGCGATGACCGGCGAACAGCCGGTGATAGCCGGGGGAGTTCTCGAGCACGTCGGGCGAGACCGCGTTGATGCGGATGCCGCGGGGCGCCTCGGCGGCCGCCGTGATCACGAACGACTCGAGCGCGCCGTTAGCCATCGCGGCCGCCGCGCCGGTGGCGATCGGGTCGCGCGACAGCACGCCGCTGGTGAGCGTGACCGATCCCCCGTCGCGCAGGTGCGTGATCGCCTGACGCACGACCTCGATCTGCGGGAGCGTCTTGCCGAGGAACGCCGTCGTGTAGTCGTCACGGTCGAGTTCGGTGAGGTGCTTGAACGGCACGGAGCCCGCCGCCACGACCACGGCGTCGATGTCGGTCACCTCGACGAACAGGGTGGCGATCGACGCGGCATCCGCCAGATCGACGCGCACCTCGCCGGTGCGCGACGCGCGGATCACCTCGTGCCCGCGGGATTCGAGGGTGTCCGAGACGACGCGGCCGATGCTTCCGGATGCTCCGATGACGACGATCTTCATGACCCCAGTCTTTCACTGCAGACGGACGAAGGGCCCGGCGTTCCCCGTCCGCCGGACCCTTCCGAGGCCATCACGGAGCCGAGCCGCGGTGATCTCTGAGCAGTCGGTGCCGGTCGTCGCCCTCCCGCACTCCCCAGTGCACGGATGAACCCCCCTCGACCGCGTCCTCCCGACTCCGGTGCTCGGAGCCTCCCGCGTTCGACACCTTCCGAAGAACAGGAGCGCCTCGCGCCCCTCGTGATACATCGCGTCGAGAAAAACTCGAAAAACCTCAGAACCCGGCGCCGTGGCACTGGAACGGCGCCCGATGCCCGGTCTCCTGCGCGGCGACGGCGAGGGCGGGCGCGGGGTCCATGCCGTCGGCGAGGTGCCCGTGCACCGTGGCGAGCAACTCGCACGCGACGTCGTCGGGCACGGTGACGGGAGCGGCGATCACGCAGCGGGTGCCGGCATGCAGCCACACCCGTGTCATGCCGAGCGCCTCCTCGCCCCAGCGCACCGCCGATCGGCCCAGCTCGCACGCCGAGAGGATGACCGTCTCGGGCGCCGTGGGGATCAGATCGACGTCGTAGCCGAACAGCGTGCCGTCGGCGAGCTCGAAGCCCGAGAACAGGGGGTTGTCGGCGGAGTGCCGCCCGTGCGCGGCGATGTGCAGCAGATCGGATGCCCCGGCCAGCTCGGTCACGGCCGACACCGTCGCCTCGCCTCCGAGGAGCGTGGGGGTCGCGGCATCCGTCGTCGCCCAGGCCGCGCGTGCCCGTTGCACCTCTTCTGCGGCGCGGGGCACGCGCGGACCGGTGGCGAAGCCGATGCGTTCCGGGCGACGGCCCGTCGCTCGGCGGGTGCGCACCTCGGCCCAGCGCGACGCCGAGGTCGCGACCGTGAAGGGCACGCCGTGCATGCCGGGCAGCATCGCCCACGGCACACCGGCCAGTACGCCGGGCAGGGTGATGACGATGCGCTGCGCATCCGCCGGGTTCACCGCGGCGCGCACGGGGGTGAGGAGCTCGTCGTCGAGGGTCTGCAGGCGCACGGCCAGCGAGCGCTCGATCAGCGCGGACAGGGGGCCACCCCGGGTGAGGGCGGCGACGTCGAGGTCGGCGCGGAGCCCGTCCATCGCGGCGCGCAAGCGCGGCCACGACAGGTCGACGACCGATGCTCCGGATGCCGTCGTCGCCACGCACAGCAGTTCATCGCCCGTGTAGAGGTACGCGAGCAGCGCCGTGCCGGGGTCGAGGTGCGCGCGGGCGCCGGGGAGATCGAGGCGCCCGCGGGTCTCCCCGGCACCGGTCGCCGCCCACTGCCGCTCGCGCACCCGGTCGCGCAGCACGCGCACGCGGGCGTCGGTCGTCCAGTCGGCACCGGCGAGGTCGGCGCGCAGCATCCGCAGCTCGGCGAGATCGGATGCCTGTGCGTCGTCGACCGGCGGACGCACCGGCGCGACCTGGTGGCTGAGGTGACGGGCGCGCTCCGCCCACTCGAACAGCACGGCGGGGTCGCGCGTGCGCGCCGCCGCCCGGAGGCCCGCGAACATCAGATCAGTGCCGTGCATCGCGACGGACGCCTGCAGGTCGAGCGCGCCGAACGACTGCTGCCACGAGGTGAGCAGGTCGAGTCCCTCGGTCGCCGCGCGCAGGGCCGCCGTGTGGCGACCGCCCGCCGCCGCCCGGGCGGCGCGCACCTCGTGCGCCCTCAGCCGCAGCGGTGTGGGGGCGCTCGCATCGACGCGCGGCATCCGTCCGCTGCCGTCGCGGCGTGCGTCGAGGCGCAGGGCGGTCGCCTCGGTGCGGAAGCCGCCGTGCGCGAGAGCGGATGCCGTGCGCTCGATGTCGTCGTCGATGCGCGCACTGCGGCCCGAGGGGCGGGTGCGCAGCCGCGACTCGAGGCGCACGGCGTCGGCGCGCGCCGCCCAGCCCGCACTGCCGAGGGCGGCGAAGCGGCGGGCCGCCGTGCGTGCCATGCGCTCGGCCGCCACCGGGTCGTGCCGCATCAGGGAACGCGACAGGTGGAACTCCGCCTCGCCCCGGGCCTGCGGCATCCGCTGCGCCCCGAACTGCCCCGCCACCCGGGCGAGGAGGGTCTCGGCTTCGGTCGTCAGCCCGGCATCGCGCAGCACCTCGGCGCGGTCGAGGTCGCTGATCGCGGTCGCGAGGTCGCTGGTCGCCGCGAACACCGGGCGCGAGGCGGTCATGAGCGACAGCGCGGTCACCAGGTCGCCACCGAGCAGCGCCGCGTAGCCGAGGTTGTGGCGGGCCTCGGCGAGAGGCTCCTCGTCGCCGTTCGCCTCGTAGACCGCGACGGCCCGGTGCAGGTCATCGGTCGATGCCGCGAGCTCGTGCCGCTGCATCCGCACCATCGAACGGTTCATGAGGCAGTTCGCGAGCTCGGTGCTCTCGTCGCCGGTCGCCCCGAGTGCGTCGATTGCGCGGCTGAGCATGACCTCGGCCTCGGCGAGGGTGCCGCCGTGCATGAGCAGCGTGCCGAGCTGCCCGCTCAGCAGTGCGACGGTCGCGTCGCTGAGCCCCGCGCGATCGAGCGCCTCGCGGCACAGCTGCTCGGCCTCGGACGGATGCCCGGTCTGCGCCTGCACGTACGCCCGGGTGCCGTCGATCCGTGCCCGCAGGTCGGCGTCGTCGGTGCGGGCCGCGGCGTCGTCGAGGGCGCGACGGGCCGCCGCGAACCGTCGGGCGTTGGCCGCTTCGACCCCGCGCCGGTGCAGTTCGCTCGCGGACAGGGGCATCCCCCCAGAATGCCGGGTCGCGACACCCGGGGGGAAGTCCTGGTCCACGGAGTGCCGAGCCACCCCCTTCCGCGCGACCCACCCCTGTGCGTACCGCTCGGACAGGGGTGGCTCGACCGCAAAGGGGTGGCTCGGCGAGGGGGGAAGTGGTCAGTCGACCGGCGAGGGGAGGTCGGCGACCACCGAGGTCACGGCGGCGTCGACGGCATCCGCGTCGACATCCGCCACCGAGACCTCGCCCAGGAGCGCGGCGATCCGGCCCGCGACGTACGGTGCCGCGAACGACGTGCCGCTCCACACCGCGAAGCCGCCGCGGTAGTCGTCGGGATCGATCGTCTCGCGCCGCAGCCCGTCGATGTCGGCCCGCGTCATCGCCTGCTGACCGCCCACGAACGCCGGCGACGTGCTGACGACCGCGGCCCCCGGGGCGTACAGCCGCACCCACGGTCCGACGTTCGAGAACAGCGCCACCGACCGGGCCGAGGGGTTGAGCGCCCCGACCGAGACGAGCGGCGCCCAGCGATCGCGGGCGATGCCGTTGTCGGCCCCCGGCCACGCCCACAGCGACGCGGGGAACGATGGGCGGTCGATCGCATCGTTGCCGGCCGAGCACACCACCACGCAGCCGAGCTCCCGCGCCTTGGCGAGCAGCGCGTAGAGGGTGCGGCTGTAGAGACCGTCCTCCGGGGTCTCGTGGTAGTACCCGAGCGACAGGTTGAGCACGTCGATCGGATGCCCCGTCTTCGGGTCCTCGCGATACCTCCGCAGCAGCTCGATCACCTGCGCGAGCGTCGTCAGCAGGTCGCTCTCGTCGATCACCCCGAGCGCGCCGGCGACGCGCACCGAGAGGATGTCGGCATCCGGAGCGGTCTGCCGCACGATGCCCGCGATGAACGTGCCGTGCCCGGCGACCGCGTCGATCTCACCGTCGAGCTGCCCGTAGAGGTCGGGGTAGCGCTCGGGATCCGCGTCGTCGGTCAGGCCGATCGGCACCCCGTCGAGCTCGACGTGCCGGGTGACGATGTCATCGGGCAGCCAGTCGTGCACCCCGCAGCCGGTGTCGAGCACCGCCACCACGGGGCGCCGGCCCGTCGTCGGGTCGGGTCCGCGCCGGGGCGCAGGGCCCAGCCAGCTCACCGGCTGCCGCGCGCCGCGACCCGGCTCGAGGTAGTCGTCGCTGCCGCCCGCGCCGGCCCCGCGCACGGGGTTCGTGCGGCTGAACGGGTTGGTGCGGCTGAACGGGTTCGTGCGGCTGAACGGATTGAGGCCGACCGGATCGATCGAGAGCACGTGCTCGAGGCTCGTGCGCGGCATGGTCGAGCGCGACATGCGGCGGGCGCGCTGCAGCACGCGCCAGGCATCCGGAGCGACCGGGGATTCGCCGCCGGTCGGCTCTTCGGGGGAGGTCAGGCGCGCGCGGAGGAAGCCGGGGACGCCGGGCAGCAGCTCGCCGGCGTTCTCACGATCGGATGCCTCGATCTCGAGCGTCCATCCGAAGGAGTCGGCCGCATCGCGCAGCGTGCGCAGCTCGCGGTCGTACTCCTCCCCGTTCTCGAGGTCCTGCGTGATCAGCAGGCGCGTGGGCAGGTACGCGGTGGGGAACGCGCGGATGCCGTCGACCGGCTCCACACTCGGATCCAGCGCCGTGCCGCGCCTGATCGATCCCTCCGCCCGGTCCTGCCAACTCCACCCTCTCGGCTGCTCCATGCGTCATCCCTTCCTGCGCGGGTCCTTCCCCGCGTTCCATCCCCGGTGCCCGTCGGGTCGGCGGGCACCGCCACAGCTCACAGCGGTTACAGCGATCTACAGCGGTACAGCGATTACGGCGATACAGCGGTCACGGCGTCACGGCGGTCAGAGTTCGAAGCGCGGCGTCGCGAGAGTGCGCGCCTCACCGCCGACCGTGGTGGTCAGGCGCACCGTGGTCATGCCCGCGGGGACCTCGTCGAACACGAACCGTCCGGTCTCGGCGGGTGCGGTCGTGCGGATCTTCTCGGCCGCCGAGCCCTCCTCGCCCTGCGCGAGCACGATCTCGGCGGCCGCCGTGTCGACCCACCCGTCGACGCGGCGCAGGCCGCCCGCGCTCGCCGTGACGTGCAGCAGGATGCTCGTCGTGCCGTCGCTGAACTGCAACGTCAGGGCATCCGTGTCTCCGCGGACCGCGCCGAGCCGGTCCTCGATGAGCGTGAGCAGCGCGTACTCCTGGTTCAGTCCGTCCGCGGCGACGGCCGCGATCATCCGATCGACGAGGGTGTCGGGCACCGGGTCGGCATCGCGCCACATCGCCCGCAGCTCGGCGAACAGGGCGTCATCGTGGGTGCTCATGCGATCCCCTCCGTCCGCGGGGCCGTGTCGAGAAGCGAGCGCAGTTTCGCCAGGCACCGCTGCCGGGTCGGGCCGATGCTCCCCACCGGCATCGCGAGATCCTGGGCGAGGCGGGCGTAGTCCGGGCGGTCCTCGAACGCGACCACCCGCAGCAAGCGCTGGCACCGTTCGGCCAGTCGACGCACGGCGTTCCAGAGTCGCTGCCGCTCATCCGCGATCGCTGCCCGCTCCTCGGCCGAGTCCTGCACCGGCAGAAGGGCGTCGAGGTCGTCGGCATCCGTCGTGTCGACGCGTCCGTGGGCCTTGCCCACGCGCCAGGCCTCGCGACGGGCGGTCGTCGTGAGCCAGGCCGAGACAGCCTGCGCATCGGAGATCGCCGCGTGACCGCGCACCAAACGCATCCATGTGGTCTGCACCACGTCTTCGGCGAGTGAGCGCTCGAGTCCATACGCCCGGACGACATGCCACAGCACGGGCGTCATCAAGCGGACGAGCCCGTCCATCGCGCGACCGTCGCCCTCGCGCCATGCGTCGAACAGGTTCGCCGCATGCTGCCAGCGAGGGGGACCGTCGTCCGACGCAGGATCGAGCGCGGTGCCGGGAGCACCGTCGATCATGAAAGACATTGTGAGCACACCTACCAGGAGCACGGCAAGAGGTTTCTGATACATGACGTGATTGGTCGGAGTCCAGGAATCCGGGGAGCGGATGCCGCCCTGCCGGGCCGATACGGTGGACGGGTGACCCTTCTCGCCGTCATCCTCTTCCTCAACGCCGCCTTCAACGCGATCGCGTGGCCGCAGTTCCTCCGCCGGGTCGCGAAGGACCCCCGCGCCAAGGACGCGAACGGCAAGGCCACGAAGTTCCTGATCGTGCACATCGTGCTGATCTCGATCGCGCTGACCCTCGCCCTGCTCTCACTGCTCGCCGGCATCGCCGCGCTCACGGGCGCGCTGTAAGTCGGGCGCCGAGGAATTCGGGCATCCGTTCGTCGAGGCCCATCGATCGCGCCGAGACCCATCGTCCGCGACGTCGATAGGGGTGGGTCTCGACGGTTCCGGTGGGTTTCGAGGCGCCGGCGGATGCCGAGGGCTCAGGCCTCGTAGCGGCGGGCGTGCTCGGCCCACCGCGCCTCGATCGGCAGGGCGCGCAGTGCGCGGTTGCCGATCGCCAGCGCGACCGCGACCGCGCAGAGCGCCGCGCACACCAGGATCGTGCTCTGACGGCCGATCCAGGCGAGCCCGAATCCGGCGATCAGCGGTCCGAGCGGCATCGCCCCCATGCCCAGCACCCCGGCGGCGCTGTTCGCGCGCCCCAGCAGGCGGCTCGGGGTCGCGACCATGAAGTAGCCCATCATCCCGGCGTTGAGGGCGGGCACGAGCAGCACCGCCGCGCCGAGCACGGCGATGATCGCCCACGGTTCGACCATCCATGACAGCGCGACGGTGGCGACCGCGACCACCGACAGGGCGGTGATGGTCAGGATGCCGGCGCCGATGCGTGGAACCAGCAGCGGGGCGATCACGGCTCCGACCAGCATCACGGCCCCGACGCCGGCGCTCAGGGCGCCGATCAGCAGTTCGGAGTGCCCGGCCTGCTGCAGCGCGTAGATGGTCGTGGTGATCGCGGCGTTGAAACCGAGGTTCACGATCGTGGTGATCGCGAGCACTCCGCCGAGATCCGGGCGGGAGAACAACCAGCGGAACGCCTCGCCCATTTCACGGACTCCGCTGCGAGAACCTGGACCGCCCGCGGCATCCGCGGCGTGTCCGACCGCGACGTGCCGAGCATCCGTCCGTTCGTCTCCGTTCTCGCGCGTCGTGCGCGAGCCGCCCCGCGCGAGCACCCACGCGGTGCCCGCGGCGATCAGATGGCAGAGCGTCATGACGAGGCCGACCAGCCACCCGCCGACGCCGAGCAGCACGCCGCCGAGCGGTCCGCCCGCGAGCTGCAGCGCGGCATCCCGCCCCTGGTTGGCGGCCTGCGCGCGGCCCATGGCGTCGTCGGGGACGATCTCTTTCAGCGCGCTCTCGCCGGCCACGTCGAAGAGCCCGCTGCGTGCCGCGAGCAGCAGATTGATCGCGAACAGTGCGCTGAAGGTGAGCGCCTCGCTCGCCGCGAGCAGGGTGAACGCCGTGGCGAGCGCGATACCGAGCAGTGAGCCGACGAGCATCAGCACGACGCGGCGGTGGCGATCGGCGAGCACCCCGCCGACCAGGGTCGTGAGCAGGCGGGCGACGAGTCCGGCCCCCGCGATGATGCCGGCCTGTGCGGGGTCGTCGGTGACGATGAGGGCGAGGAGGGGGATCGCGAAGCCTGACAGTGCGGCGGCGAGACCCTTGCTCGTGTCGCTCACGAGCCAGGTGAGATAGCGGGTGTTCCGCCACAGGCGGTGCGGGGCGGTCGCGGTGGTCATGGCTCGATGGTAGATCCGCAAGAACAATTGCGCAACTACTATTGCGCAAATTCGGGTGCGGATAGACTCGGTGCATGGCTGACGACGAAACCGCGGCGGATGCCGAGTGGATGACCTCGGCGATGCTCAAGGCGTTCGCGAATCCGCTGCGCCGCCGCATCCTGCGCCTGTTCTCGCGTCATGAGCACCTGCGCGCCGCCGACATCGCCGCCGAGCTCGAGGTGCCGGCCAACAGCGTCAGCTTCCACCTGCGGGCACTGGCGGATGCCGGACTCATCGTCGAGGCGCCCGAACACGCGCGCGACCGCCGCGACCGCGTGTGGACGAGCCGCAAGGGGGCGCTCAACGTCGGCGGCCCCGAGAACCCCGTCGTCGACGAGACTCTCGGAACCGCCGTGATCTCGGCCATCGCCGAAGAGCATCAGGACCTGTTCCGCCGCGTGATCGCGTGGACGCCCGAGTATGTTGCCGGGCGCACGGCCGAGGTGCACGCGACCTTCTCGCAGCGCACGATCCGGCTCACCGAGGCCGAGTTCGAGAAGGCCATGATCCGTGTGAACGGCGTGCTCGACGAGGCGCAGAAGGCGCACGACGACGCCGACCCCGCCGGTCGCCACTGGCAGATCGACGTGATCGGCGCCGACGACACGATCTGATCGACCCTTCGTCTCGCTGCGCTCGCTCAGGAACCGACAACCCGGTCCCTGAGCGAGGAGCGCAGCGACGAGACGAACGGCGCTACGGCTTCGCGCGGCGGAAGGCCAGGAACGAGATCGCGGCGAGGATCGCGGCCGCGAGCAGTCCCCACAGTGCGATGCCGAGCGCGCCGGCGTCGAGGAACGCGGCGCCGACCTCCCCCCAGAGCTCGAGCCGAGTGGCCAGGAAGGCCAGGCCGATGAGCACGAGCGCGAGGCCCACGCCCACCACGGTGAGCACCGTCGGTCCCCAGCTCTTGTAGATCGTCGCTCCGGTGAAGCCGATCACGAAGAGGAGCAGGGCCAACGCGAAGTAGACCGTGAACGCTCCGAGCGGGCCGGCCTCCCAGAGCCACGGAAGGTAGAACACGTAGCCGTTGATGCCGTAGCCGTCGGTGAGGGTCTCGATCGCACCACCGATCAGGAAGATGATCCCGAGGAAGGTGCTGCCGAGAACCGCGGTGAGGAGAGTTCCGACGAAGAACTCCCGGCGCGTGACGCTCATCGCCTGGGAGAACGGGAACGTGAGCGTCATGGACGACAGGCCGAGCGCGAAGAAGTACCAGAGCGGAGCCTGCCCGCCTCCGCCGTACTTGGGGCCCGAAGTCGGGATCATCGCGTAGATGAGCACCGAGATCACGACGGCGGATCCGAGGATGATCAGCGGCACCCAGACGAAGGTCTGCCGGTTGATGAGCTGCAGGCGGACGACGTTGAGCGTGCGTCGCATCAGAGTGCCCCTTCCTTCACGGCCGAGGGGTTCTCGGCCTTCTGGGTGAGTCGGACGATCAACTGCTGGAGAGAGACGGGCGCGAGGTCGAGTCCGAGTCCGGAGACCTCGGCGCGCTCGGCGGGAGAGAGGGCGCCGAGCACGGTGACGGATGCCACGCGTCCGAGCGACTCGCGGTGGAGGACTTCCCGGTCGCCGACCCAGGAGTCGACGGCGGCGGCGTCGCCGACGACGGTCACGGCACGGTCGCGCACGGCATCCGTGTCGTCGTTGAGGAGGATGCGTCCCTGGTCGATCACGATGACCTTCTCGATGAGGTTCGACACCTCGTCGATCAGGTGCGACGACAGGACGATGGTGCGCGGGTGTTCGGCGTAGTCCTCGATGAGACGGTCGTAGAAGATCTGCCGGGCGACGGCGTCGAGCCCCAGGTAGGGCTCGTCGAAGAACGTCAGCTCGGCGCGCGAGGCGAGCCCGATGATGACTCCGACCGCCGAGAGCTGGCCGCGCGAGAGCTTCTTGATCGTCTGCTTCATGGGCAGCTGGAACTCGGCGATGAGTTCGTCGGCGAGGGCCTGGTCCCAGTTCGGGAAGAACAGGCGGGCGGCCGTGAAGGCGTGCCGCGGGTAGGCGTCGTCGGGGTACTTCTGACTCTCGCGCACGAAGCAGATGCGGCTGAGCACGCGGGAGTTCTCGTACGGGTGCTCGCCGAACACCCGCACCGAGCCCGAGGTCTCGAAGTTCTGGGCGGTGAGGATCGACATGAGCGTCGTCTTGCCGGCGCCGTTGCGACCGAGGAGGCCGTAGATGTGGCCGCCCTCGAGCGAGAGCGACACGTCGTCGAGAGCCCGGGTGTCCTTATAGCGCTTGGTGAGGTTCTGCACCTCGATGACGGTGGTCATGCGGGGGTCTTCCCTTCTCGTGCGGTGGAGGTTCGTGCCGCGCGCTCGGCGAGCAGCGCGGCGAGGTCGTCGGCGTCGAGACCCAGGGTGCGGGCCTCGGTGATCAGCGGATCGATGTACCGGTCGGCGAAGGCGGCTCGGCGCTCGCCGAGGAGGCGCTCGCGGGCACCGTCGGCGACGAACATGCCGATCCCGCGGCGCTTGTAGATGACGCCCTTGTCGGTGAGCATCGCGACTCCTTTCGCTGCGGTGGCGGGGTTGATGCGGTAGAACGCGGCGAGCTCGTTGGTCGAGGGCGCCTGGGCCTCCTCGGCCAGCGAACCGTCGACGATCGAGTCCTCGATCTGCTCGGCGATCTGGAGGAAGAGGGGCTTGCCTTCTTCGATCACGCGTCCTCCACGGGTTAGGGGGTTACTTACATGACTAACTAACCCCTTAACCGGGAGTGTTGTCAACACCTCGGTCGCGTAGATTCGTAAGGACCCCCGACGAACCCCACGCGAAGGACACCCCATGGCACGGCTTCAGGACGGGTGGGGCGACGAGCGCCTCACCGCACGCGACAAGGGAATCCCTGAGCGAGCGATCGGGCTGACCGTCGACGAGTTCCTCGCGACCGGGCCCCGGCTGTCGGAGTTCTGGACGCCGATCATCGCGCTCGACGACGCCGCGATGCGCCACAACCTCTCGGTGATGGCCGACTGGACCTCCGCCCGAGGCCTGCAGCTCATGCCCCACGGCAAGACGACCATGGCCCCCGCGCTCTGGCAGCGTCAGCTCGACATCGGATGCCCCGGCATCACCCTCGCGACCATGGGCCAGGTGCGCACCGCCCGCACCTTCGGCCTCGACAGCGTCATGCTCGCGAACGCCGTCGTCGATGCGCGCTCGCTGCGGTGGCTCGCGGGCGAACTCGCCGACCCCGACTTCCGCTTCGTGAGCTGGGCCGACTCCCTCGAGACCGTCGACGCGATGGAGCGCACCCTGCGCGAGACGGGTGTGCCGCGTCGGGTCGACGTCTGCGTCGAACTGGGAGCCGAGGGCGGGCGCACCGGCGCCCGGAGCGTCGAGGCGGCGATCGAGATCGGGCGTCGGATCGCGGCATCCGATGTGCTCCGCCTCGCCGGCGTCGGCGGCTACGAGGGTGCCCTCGGGCACGACCGATCGGATGCCGCGCTCGCCGCCGTCCGCGCCTACCTGGCCGACCAGCTCGTCGTGCACGAGGCCCTCGGCGACCTCTACGACGAGGGCGACGTGTTCGTCACGGCGGGCGGCAGCGCCTATTTCGACCTGGTCGCCGAGGTCTACGCGCCCGCGATCGCCCGCGACTCCCGCACGCGGTTCACGCTGCGTTCGGGCGCGTACATCGTGCACGACGACGGCTTCTACCGCGGCATCTCGCCTCTCGACGCGACGTTCCCCGGCACGGAAGCGGGCGGGGTGTTCCGCCCGGCGATGCGCGGCTACGCGCGGGTCGTCTCCCACCCCGAGCCCGCGCTCGCCCTGCTCGACGGCGGCAAGCGCGACTTCCCCTTCGACGAGGGGCTGCCCGTCGTGCACGGGGTCGCCGGAGATCTCGGTGAGGCGCTCGCGCCGCTCGCCGGGGCATCCATCACCGCGATGAACGACCAGCACACGTTCCTGCGCGGGGCGGACGTCGCGATCGGCGACGTCGTCGCCCTCGGCCTCTCGCACCCGTGCACCGCGTTCGACAAGTGGCACTTCCTGCCCGTCGTCGAGTCGGCCGAGTCGGATCGCGTCGTGGAGCTCGTGCGCACGTTCTTCTGAGGGCTCTCTCGTGGTGGGCCCTTCGACAAGCTCAGGGACCCAGCTCCTGAACCCTGGGTCGCTGAGCCTGTCGAAGCGTCCCGGACCCCGGTTCCTGAGCGAGGAGCGCAGCGACGAGACGGAGGGCCCCGCGTACAGTGAACAGGTGCCGGAGTTCCCCTACAGCCGCCTGCGTCGCTGGCCCGATGTCGAGGCCGAGAACCTGCAGGCGCACGACGCGACCGATCTGCTCCTGACCGAGCGTGCGCTCGCGCTCGTCGCGGAGCGCGGTGTCGCGGGCCCGGAGATCGCGGTCATCGGCGACGAGTACGGGGCGATCACGCTCGCGCTGACGGATGCCGGGCTGCGCGGCATCCGCGTGCACCAGGATCTGGCGACCGGTCGCCGTGCGCTCGACCGCAACGCCGCCGACCTGGGGATCGACGGCTTCGTCGCGCACGAACTCGACAGGTCGCTGCTCGACGGCGCGCGACTGGTGCTGCTGCAGCTGCCGAAGGCGCTCGCCGAGCTCGAGGAGATCGCGGATGCCGTGGCCCGCGGGGCCGCCCCCGATGCGCTGCTCGTCGCCGGCGGGCGCGTGAAGCACATGACCATCGCGCAGAACGAGGTGCTCGGGCGCAGCTTCGGCACCGTGCAGGCGCAGCGCGCCGAGCGGAAGTCGCGACTCATCATCGCGTCGGAGCCGAAGGAAGTGCCGGTCGCGCCACCTTTCCCGGTGACGGCCACGCATGACGGGTTGACGCTCGTCGCGCACGGCGGGGCGTTCGCCGGAGCGAAGCTCGACATCGGGACGCGGGTGCTGCTCGACGTGCTGCGGGGTGGGGCCCTTCGTCTCGCTTCGCTCGCTCAGGAACCGGAGGTTTCTCGGTCCCTGAGCGAGGAGCGCAGCGACGAGACGAAGGGCGCTCAGGAACCGACGAAGGGCGCTCAGGTCCTCGACCTGGGCTGCGGCACCGGAGCCCTCGCCGTCTCGTACGCCCGGGCGCACCCGGATGCCCGCGTGATCGCGACCGATCGCTCGGCCGCAGCCGTCGCCTCCGCCCGTGCGACCGTCGTCGCGAACGGCGTCGCCGACCGGGTCACGGTGACCCACGACGATGCGGCCTCCGAGGTGCCGACGGCATCCGTCGACGTCGTGCTGCTCAACCCGCCGTTCCACCTCGGGGCGAGCGTGCACACGGGCGCGGCGACGCGCCTGTTCGAGGCATCCGCTCGTGTGCTCCGACCCGGCGGAGAGCTCTTCACGGTGTTCAATTCGTCACTCGGATACCGGGCCGAGCTGACCCGTCTGGTCGGCCCGACCGAGCAGCTGCACCGCACGCCGAAGTTCACGGTGACGCGCAGCATCCGTCGTCCGCGCTGAGGGGTCAAAACACGCCGCGATCGGATGCCGCCGCGCGGCGTGTCTCGACCCCTCAGGGGGCACGAGAAACGCTCGCGGCACGCCCGCTCGAGATTCGCTAGATGCCCGAGCAATTCCCCGGTCAGCACGCGATTCTATGAGTATGCCGATAGACCGGATTTGCCCCTGACCGGCCATTTCGTTACGTTGGTCTGTGGGCCTGACGGCCCGAAGACCAGTCCGCGACCACGTCCTTCTTTCGATGAGCTGTGCTGCGAAGAGGCGTGGACGTACGGTCGTTGCTCTATCGCGGTGGATCCGAAATCCGCCGTCCGTGCCGCCACAGCAGACATGTCGAACGGCCTCGAGAGCATCACCCGGGCGTAACCGAAGCAGGCTCAGCCACCCGAAGGCGAGCCGCAGGGGAAACGTGTCCGAAACCGTTCTAGAAGCGCGCAATCTTTTCAAGGTGTTCGGGAAGAATCCGAACCAGGCCGTCCGCCGGCTGAAGGCGGGCGAGAGCCGAACGCAGGTCGCCGAGGCAGGAACCGCCGCCGTCATCGACGCCAGCTTCACCGTCAACCGCGGTGAGATCTTCGTCATCATGGGGCTCTCCGGCTCCGGCAAGTCCACTATCATCCGCATGCTCAACGGCCTGCACCCCGCCACCGACGGATCCGTCACGGTGAACGGCGATCCGATCACCGGCATCCCGGCGTCGCGTCTGCGCGAGATCCGCCGCGACCGCGTGTCGATGGTCTTCCAGCACTTCGCCCTGCTGCCGCACCGCACGGTCGCCGCGAACGTCGCCTACCCGCTCGAGCTCAAGGGCGTCGCCAAGGCCGAGCGCCTCGCGAAGGCCGAGGAGATCCTGTCGCTCGTGGGCCTCGAGGGCCAGGGCGAGAAGCTGCCGTCCGAGCTCTCGGGCGGAATGCAGCAGCGCGTCGGCATCGCCCGCGCGCTCGCCGCCGACAGCGACATCCTGCTGATGGACGAGGCGTTCAGCGCCCTCGACCCGCTCATCCGCCGCGAGATGCAGGAGCAGCTGCTCGAACTGCAGCAGAAGCTGCACAAGACGATCGTGTTCATCACGCACGACCTCAACGAGGCGATGTTCCTCGGCGATCGGATCGCGGTCATGCGCGACGGACGCATCGTGCAGATCGGTACGCCGGAAGACATCCTCACCGACCCGGCCAACGACTACGTCGAGCAGTTCGTGCAGGACGTCGACCGTGCCCGCGTGCTCACCGCCGGCAACGTGATGGAGCGTCCGCGCCCCGTCGTCGCCGAGGGAGCCGGCCCGCGCACCGCGCTGCGCCAGATGCGCGACGCCTACATGTCGGCGACCTACGTCGTCGGCCGCGACCGCCAGCTCGTCGGCATCGTGACCGACCGGGATGCCGTCAAGCTCGTGCGCAAGGGCACCTCGACCCTGCGCGACATCATCAAGCCCGTGCCGCAGAGCGTGAGCGAGGACGAGGTGCTCATGAATCTGTTCGTGCCCGCGGTCGAGTCGCCGCTGCCCCTCGCGGTGACGGATGCCGCCGGCCGACTCGCCGGTGTCATCCCGCGCGTGACCCTGCTCGCAGCCCTCGGCCCCGGCCCCGGTGCGACGGGTGAGCTCACGCTGCCCCTGCTGCCGATGCCGCAGGCCGAGATCGACGCCGTGCTCGACGACGGGTGGACGGCGGACCCTTCGACAGGCTCAGGGACCCAGGTCTACGGGGACGCCCCCACGAGTGAGGAGGTGCGCTGATGGACTTCCGCATTCCCCTCGGTACGTGGGTCGCTGCCGGTGTCGACTGGATCAAGGACAACCTCGACGGTTTCCTCGGTGCGATCTCGTTCGTCGTCTCGTTCCTCGTCGACGGTCTGACGCGCGCGCTGCTCAGCCCGCACTTCATCGTCATCATCGTGATCGCCGCGCTCATCGCGTGGCTGGTGCGTTCGTGGCAGCTCGCGATCGGCACGGTCGTGTCGTTCGGTCTGATCGTCGCGATGAACCTCTGGGTGCCCGCGATGCAGACGCTCGCGCTGGTGCTCGTCGCCGCCGTGATCGCCGTCGTCATCGCGATCCCGCTCGGCATCTGGTCGGCCCGCAACGCCACCGTGCGTGCGATCCTCAAGCCGGTGCTCGACTTCATGCAGACGATGCCCGCCTTCGTCTACCTGATCCCCGCGATCGTGTTCTTCAGCATCGGCGTCGTGCCGGGCCTCGTCGCGACCGTGATCTTCGCACTGCCCCCGGGCGTGCGACTGACCGAGCTCGGCATCCGCGGCGTCGACTCCGAGACGGTCGAGGCCGGGCAGGCGTTCGGCGCCAAGCCGGGGCAGATCCTGCGCGGCATCCAGCTGCCGCTCGCGATGCCGACCATCCTCGCCGGCGTCAACCAGGTCATCATGCTCGCCCTGTCGATGGCGGTCATCGCCGGTATGGCGGGCGCCGACGGCCTCGGAAAGCTCGTCGTCGAAGCGATCTCGACCATCAACATCGCCAAGGGCGTCGAGGCGGGTCTGGGCGTCGTGCTCATCGCCGTCTTCCTCGACCGCGTGACCGCGGCGCTGGGCACGCTGGGGGAGAACCCGTCGTCGCTGCTCGGCCTGCTCGCGCGTCGGCGTGCCGGCAAGCGTGAGCCGGCGGCATCCGGTTCGACGCCGTCGGCGGGCTCCGGCGACTCGGCCGACGCCTCGACTCGGGCCGAGCGCGAGGTCGCTTCCCCGCGCCGGGCTCCGATCACCACCGCCTGACTTTCCCTCCGAAGCACCACTGCAGTACCCGCAACACAGCACACATCCATACGTGACGAGAGAGATACACATGAAGAAGAAGCTCCTGACCATCGCGGCGATCGGCGCCGCAGCATCCCTGACGCTCGCCGGTTGCAGCGGCGACGGCATGGGCGGCACCGGAGGCGGCTCCGACAGCGGCGACGCCGGCTCGGGCGACAAGGGCACGATCACGCTCGGATTCCTGCCGTCGTGGACCGACGGTCTCAGCACCGCGTACCTGCTGCAGGACCAGCTCGAGAAGATCGGCTACACGGTCGAGATGAAGACGCTCACCGAGGCCGGCCCGCTGTACACCGGCCTCGCGCAGGGCGACGTCGACATCTACCCGTCGGCCTGGCCCGAGCTCACCCACAAGTCCTACATGGACACCTACGGCGACGACATCGAAGACCTCGGCGCGTACTACGACAACGCCAAGCTCACGATCGCGGTTCCGGAGTACTCCGAGCTGAACTCGATCGAGGACCTCGTCGGCAAGGGCGCGGAGCTCGATGGCAAGATCTACGGCATCGAGCCGGGTGCCGGTCTCACCGCGCAGACCCAGTCGATGCTGCCCGAGTACGGCCTCGACAGCGAGTACGAGCTCGTCACCTCGTCGACCGCCGCGATGCTCACCGAGCTGAAGTCGGCGACCGACAAGCAGGAGGACATCGTCGTGACGCTGTGGCGTCCGTTCTGGGCCAACGACGCCTTCCCCGTGAAGGACCTCGAAGACCCGAAGGGTGCCATGGGCGACCCCGAGGCCCTGCACTTCCTGGGGACGAAGGGCTTCGCCGAGGAGTTCCCCGAGGCCGCGGAGCTGATCGAGCAGATCAAGCTCGACGACGCCCAGTACGGTTCGCTCGAGGACCTCGTCGTGAACGAGTACGGCGAGGGCAAGGAAGCCGAAGCGGTCGACGCGTGGCTCGAGGAGCACGGCGCGGACTTCGACTGGGTCGTCAGCTGATCTGACGCAGTCGCGCGCCCCGCGCTGCAACGCGATGGGCGGATTTCTCGCCGATGGGCGGAGGATTCTTCTCGAATCCTCCGCCCATCGGTGTTTTCTCCGCCGGAACGATGACGGGTGCAGAGTCAGCGGGGGAGGAAGGCCTCCGGGTAGTACTCGTTGTCGCGATAGCTGGAGTCGTCGAGCTCGAGGAGCTTGGTCAGAGCGGCGCCGGAGAAGCACCAGTATCCGGGGTACTGGATCGGCGCCCCGCGCTTCTGCTGGCGGAGGTGCTCGCCCCAGCCCTGTCGTTTGCGTGTTCCGTTGTACCAGTGCTGCACGAACTGCCCGACGAGCTTCGGCCGCGCCTCGGGCGGTGCCTGAACGGCGGCGATGAGGCGGTCGTAAGGGCGGGGGTGCGAGAGGGTCACCTCGATGCCGTCGAGGGTCGGATGCCGTCCGGCGAGGTATTCGAGCGCGGTGTCGGGGCCGAGGAGCGGCAGCGTATCCGCGATGCGAGAGCGATGCTCCGCTGTGCCGAGGAGGATGACGGCGCCGAGGAGTTCGGCGGTTTCGATCATCCAGGTGGGCGCTTCGACCAGTGTTCGCGGTTCTTGACCCGACGCCGGACGCTGTTGCGATGAGAGGATGTCGTAATCGACATGCGCGTCGACCGCCCGGTCGAGATGATGTTTCAGCCGAGCAGTCGGCTCCCCGAGCGAGTACGAGAGGGAGAACGCGTCGAAGTGCGCCCGCGAAAGGTCTCGTAGCGCCAAAGCGTTCGGTTGCCCGCGCTTCATGAACCGTTCTTCGTTCCAGGGGATGTCTTCGAGCACGGCTGTGAGGTAACGCCGCAGAGGCTCGGGCTCTGCTCGCGGGTCGCGGAACCGTCCGTCGTCGAGATCGCTGGGCACATCTACTCCTCTCACGTCCCATCCGGCCCCGAGCATAAGCGAGGTCTTGGAGGCCGGCCGTTCGTAACTCCGGAGAACTGCGGAGAATTCGGATGCGATCGGGGGTACCGGTCCGAATTGGGTGCGACTCTGAGGAGTTATGAACGGCGGAGGCCCTTCGTCTCGCTGCGCTCGCTCAGGGACCGGCCTTCGCAGACCGGTCCCTGAGCAACCCTCGGGTCACCGCACCTTGCGGCGGTAGGCGAGCATCGCGAAGGCGTAGGCGACGATCAGGATGCCGACGCACCAGGCGAGGGCGACCCAGATCTCGGAGCCCACGGGCTCGCCGGCGAACAGCGCCTGGATCGTGTTCACGATCGACGTGACCGGCTGGTTCTCGGCGAACCAGCGCACGGGCCCGGGCATCGTGTCGGTCGGTACGAAGGCCGAGCTGATGAACGGCAGGAAGATCAGCGGGTACGAGAACGCGCTCGCCCCGTCGACCGTCTTGGCGCTGAGCCCGGCGATGATCGCCAGCCAGGTGAGCGCGAGGGTGAACAGCAGCAGGATGCCGATGACCGCGAACCACGCCCCGGCGCCGGCTCCGGTGCGGAAGCCCATCAGGAACCCGACGCCGAAGATGATCGCCAGGGTGATGGCGTTCGCGACCAGCGAGGTGAGCACGTGCGCCCACAGCACGCTCGATCGGGCGATCGGCATGGAGTGGAAGCGCTCGAAGATGCCGCTCTGCAGGTCGGTGAAGAGACGGAACGCCGTGTAGGCGATGCCCGACGCGATCGCGATGAGCAGGATGCCGGGGAGCAGATAGTTCACGTAGTTCTCCTGGCCGGTGCTCTGACGCAGAGCCCCGCCGAAGACGTACACGAACAGGAGCATCAGGGCGATCGGGGTGACCGCCGTGGTGATGATGGTGTCGGCGCTGCGGAAGATGTGCCGCATCGACCGGCCGGTGAGGGTCGCCGTGTCGGCGACGAAGTGCGTGCTCATGAACGGTCCTCCTTCGTGGATGCTTCGGGCGGGGACGCTTCGGCAGGCTCAGCGACCCAGCCTTTGTGTGTCGGAGGGCCGACCAGCGAGAGGAAGATCTCCTCGAGCGTCGGCTGCTTCTCGACGTACTCGACCTTCGCGGGAGGCAGCAGTGCCTTCAGTTCTGCGAGCGTGCCGTTCGCGATGATGCGGCCTTCGTGCAGGATCGCGATGCGATCGGCGAGCTGCTCGGCCTCGTCGAGGTACTGGGTGGTGAGCAGCACGGTGGTGCCGGTGTGCGCGAGCTCCTTCACGACCTGCCACACCTCGAGCCGGGCCTCGGGGTCGAGGCCCGTGGTGGGCTCGTCGAGGTAGATGATTGCGGGGTCGCCGATGAGGCTCATCGCGATGTCGAGGCGGCGGCGCATGCCGCCGGAGTAGGTGCCGACCTTCCGGCCACCGGCATCCGTCAACCGGAAGCGGGCGAGCAGATCGTCGGCGATCTGTCCCGCGCCGGGCAGATGCCGCAGCTTCGCGACGAGCACGAGGTTCTCGCGCCCCGTGAGGATCTCGTCGACGGCGGCGAACTGGCCGGTCAGGCTGATCGTCTCGCGCACCTTCAGCGGGTCGCTCGCGACGTCGTGTCCGCGCACGGTCGCCGTGCCGGCATCCGCCGTCAGCAGCGTCGAGAGGATGCGCACCATGGTCGTCTTGCCGGCGCCGTTCGAGCCGAGCAGGGCGAAGATCGACCCCGCCTCGACCTCGAAGTCGACGCCCTTCAGCACGTGGAGGTCCTTATAGGACTTCTCGATGCCGGTGACGGTGATCGCTACGGTCATGACTCCTTCTCCTCGTCTCTCGCTTCGTCGACGGCCTTGATCAGGCGCGCCCGCTCCTTGTCGATCCACTGCACTCCGCCGTACGACTCGGCGTAGGTTTCGGCGAACTCGACGGGGTCGTCGCCCACGATCGCCGAGATCGGGGTGCCGTCGATCGCGGCCCGCTCCCACAGGTCGGCGAGGCCGAGGAAGATCTGCACCAGGGTGTCGCCGTCGGTGATGCCGCCGTAGTACATCGAGTAGCGGTGCTGGGCGTTCGCCACCGAGCGGTAGGGCTCGGGGAGGGCGTCGATCCGCTTCTTCGCGTCGCGGTACTGCTTCTTCTGCTCGAGCGATCCGGTGAGCGCTTCGATCCACTTCGCAGCCATGTCAGTTCTCCTCTTTCGTGTTGTGGGTGTCGTTCGTGTCGTTCGGGGTGTTCGTGATCGCGGGGTTCAGGCCGTCGATCCGTCGCGCGAGCAGGTTCCAGGTCTTCCAGAACTCCGCCAGCTCGTGGGTGCCCTGCGCGTTGAGCGTGTACACCTTGCGGGGCGGCCCCTTCTCGCTGGGCACCTTCTCGACGTCGACGAGCCCGCGCTGCTCGATCCGCACCAGCAGCGCGTACACGGTGCCCTCGGCGGTGTCGGTGAAGCCGTGCTCGCGCAGGCGTGCGGTGATGTCGTATCCGTAAGCCGGCTGCTCGGCGAGGAGCGCCAGCACGATGCCCTCCAGGGTGCCCTTGAGCATCTCGGTCATCTGCTTGCCCATCGGGTTCGCCTCCCTCTCATCCGTCGGTACTCAGTGATGCTGGGTACCGGTACAAAGTAACACTAGGTACCGGTACTTAGCAACACTGAATACCGGACACATCGTCAGACACCGGTCCCTGCCTCGTTGTTGATCAACGGGAAGGCGTCGATGGGGCGCCGCTTCCCGTCACAACTCCAGGGGGAGAAATGAAGTTCACGAAGATATCGGCGCTGGCCGGTGCGGCGACGCTGGTATCGCTGCTGCTCACGGGGGTGGCGGCCGCACCGGCGACCGCGGCGCCCATCGATGCCACATGCGGTTACGCGGAAGAGGGCACCGGCGGCAAGTTCACCGACTCGATCTGCTGGTTCGATTTCGCCGGGTACGACCAGTCCATCGGCCTGACCGCTGAGGGGCAGCGGTTCGAGACCACGCTCGGCGAGTACGACATCGCCTACACGGTCACCCAGCGGCCCACGGGCATGGGGTGGCAGCCGCGCGGCGTCGAGGCGCGACCGTCGACCGACCCGTTCTTCCCGATGGGCAACGGGGACTACTACGACGGCATCCCGGGCCTGCCCTACCTCTACGCCAACCGCGGCGCCTCGTTCGGCTCCGTGCAGATCAACATCGTCGACGTCGAGGTCTCGCTGGGGGGCGTGCCGGTGACCGGCTACGACCTCGTCACGGCCGCCCCCGAGACTCCGGATGCCTTCGTCGGGAACTTCGGTGAGCGGATCTTCTGGGATTCGGATCAGCCGCTCACGATGATCGACAGCATGCCCGTCGCAACCACGGGCGGTGGGTGCACCATGCCGCTCCCGGGAGACGGAACGCACGCCGCGCAATGCCAGCCCGCGTCCGCGGGGACTCCCGGCGCCCTTGGCTCCATCCTCGCCGCTCCGTCGGCCACCTCGATCTCCGGCACGCTCTACCTGAACTCGGCCGGTGAGCGCGAAGCGCTCGCCTTCGGCATCCGCACCTCCACCCTCACGCTCGAGAAGAGTGTCGACAGTCGCGTCGACCCGCTCGACTCGTTCGACGTGCAGGTCACCTCGCCGGAGGGCGTCGCTCTCGCGACCGCCACCACCGGCGCCGATGACACCGCCGCCACCCCCACGACCACCGTGATCCCGAGCGGTGCGTTCACGCTCTCCGAGGCGGTCACCGCCGGAGCGCCGAGCCCGCTGGACTACTACGACGCGGCGTGGACGTGCACCAACAACACCGAGGGCAGCACCACCGTGCTCCCGACCGGCACCGATCCGGCGCAGCAGCTCACGCTCGCCGCGGGCGACTCGGTCGACTGCGTCGTGACGAACACCGCCAAGCAGGCGTCGCTCGGCCTCGTCAAGTCGGTGTCGCCCGCCACGGCATCCGTCGGCGACACGGTCGTCTACGACTTCGCCGTCACCAACGACGGCGCACTGCCCGTCGAGAACCTCGTGATCGATGAGACGACGTTCACGGGAACGGGCGAGCTGGGCGACATCGTCTGCCCGGTCACCACGCTCGCGGTCGGCGAGTCGACCACATGCCATGCCCCGTACGTCGTGACCCAGGCCGACATCGATGAGGGACTGGTCTCGAACGAGGCGACCGCGTCGGCCGGCGTCGTCGGCACTTCGGTGACCGTCGACGCGAACTCCTCGACCGCGCTGCTCGACACCCCGGGCACCGGACTGCTCGACGTCGTGAAGACGGTCGACAGCCCGACTGCGGCCGTCGGCGACACCGTGCTGTACACGCTGACCGCCACGAACGCGGGCACCCTGACGCTGTCGGACGTGGCGCTCTCGGACGTCGACTTCACGGGCGCGACACCGCTCGACGAGCTGACCTGCGACAAGACCGCACCGGTCACGCTCGCTCCCGGTGAGACGCTCACCTGCACGGTCGAGTACGAGGCGGCGGTCGCCGACATCGGCACCGTCACCAACGGCGCGAGCGGCACGGCGACCGACCCGCACGGCGAGCCCATCGCCGGGAGCGACTCGGCTTCGCTCTCGGTCGTGGCGGCGCCGGAGCTGCCCGAGACGCCGGATGCACCCGTCGCGCAGACCGGCGCGACCCTCGCCATCACCGGCGGCGACGCCCCGTGGCTCGTCGGCGGCGTGGGCGCGATCCTGCTCCTCGTGGGAGCATCCGTGCTGGCCTTCCGTCGCGCGCTCCGGAGCTGATCCGCGCGCGACACCTGAGCGCCTCGGACCTTCGGGTCCGGGGCGGGGTCAGCGGGGCAGGATCGCCGAGATCTGCCCGCGAACGCCCTCGACGATCTGCGTGACGTCGACCTCGGCATCGCTGGACGACATGGTGAGGAACATGATCGACGAGACCACCCGCGCCAGGGCCGAGGCCTCGGCGGCGGAGATGCTTGCGAGGCGGGAGAGGGTCCCGGCGAGAGCCTGCTCGGTCTCCCCGACGATGGCGAGCGCCGCGGCGTGATGCGGTTCGGTCGGGTCGCCGAAGACCATCTCCCGCAGGTAGGTGCGTCCGTTCTCGACCTGCACCCGATTGCACTCGATGATGGGCGTCGCCAGCGCCATCACGCCGTCGAGGGGCGTGCGGGCATCGGCGGAAGCCGCGCGGCCGCGCTCGAGCGCGTCGGCGTAGTGCGAGTTCTGCACGAGCAGCAGGAGCTCGCCCTTGGTCTTGGCGTACAGGAACAGTGTGCCGGTGCCGATGTCCGCCGCATCGGCGATCTGCTGCGTCGTCACCTCGTCGACTCCGCGCTCGGAGAAGAGCTCGGCGGCCGCGGCCACGATGCGCTCGAGCTTCTGCTGCTTGTTCCGTTCGCGTCTTCCGACGGGTGCGCTCTCTGCGGGCACGAGACTCCCCTCGGAATAGATTCTGACCAGGCTCAGTTATGAGTGTAGTCGCGACAGTGCGGGTCACGAGCGACAGGAATCATTGTTCCACGAGCCGAAAGAAGTCCTCATGACCTCCCTCACCCACGCCGTCGTCCTCGTCACCGGAGCGAACGGAGGCATCGGAACGCATCTCGTCGAGCAGGCACTCGCCCGGGGCGCCGCGAAGGTCTACGCGACCGCCCGCCAGCCCCGCGAGTGGGCGGACCCGCGCGTCGTTCCGCTCACTCTCGACGTCACGGACCCGGCGTCGATCGCGGCCGTCGTCGCCGCGGCATCCGACGTCACCGTGCTCGTGAACAACGCCGGTGCCTCGACGCCCACCCCCGGCATCCTCACCCACACCGACGAGGAGATCCGCCACAACGTCGAGACGAACTTCCTCGGACCGCTGTTCCTCGCTCGGGCCTTCGCCCCGCTGCTCTCGGCCCACGGCGGGGAGACCGCCATCATCGATATCCACTCGGCCCTGTCGTGGTACGCCGTCGCCGGCATCTACTCGGCGACGAAGGCGGCCCTCTGGTCGGCCACGAACTCGCTGCGGCTCGAGCTGCAGCCCGCCGGGGTGCAGGTCGTCGGCGTGCACGTCGGGTACGTCGACACCGCGATGGCGGCGCACGCCACCAGCCCGAAGCTCGACCCTGCCGACCTCGTCACCCAGATCTTCGACACGCTCGAGGCCGGCGGGTACGAGGTTCTCGCCGACCAGACCTCGGTGCAGGCCAAGGCCGGACTCTCGGCTCCGCTCGAGGTGGTCTACCCGCAGCTCGCGCAGGGCTGAGCCTTCCACGGCAAAGAGGGCGCCACCGAGCGGTGGCGCCCTCTTTCGCATGCCGAAGGCCGTCAGGCGGCGAGGAACCTCGCGGCGACCGGGGCGAACTTCTCCCAGTACTGGAAGATGCCGCCGTGCCCGGAGTTCGGATAGATGATCAGCTCCGACCCCGCGATGCGCCGGTGCAGATCCTCGGAGAGGATCGACGGCACCATGCGGTCGTTGTCGCCGTTGGCGATGAGCGTCGGTTGCGTGATCACCGACAGGTCCGACGGGGCGGAGCGGCCGAAGCGCTGGATCGCCCTGAGCTGCGTGCTGAACGCCTTGTTTCCGATGGGCGCATCCCGGTCGATCGCGCGTTCCTCGAGACGCTCGACGAACGCCTTGCCCGCCCGCTTGCCGACCGCGTCGCGGTTGAAGAAGAGGAACTCCTTGGGGTCGGATCGGGTGAGGACCGACCGGAAGATGTCCCAGTACGTCACACCCACGACCTTGTCCATGTCTTTTCCGCCCCGCGGTCCCGTGCCGGTGAGCACGAGCTTGCGCACGAGTTCGGGATGCGCGACGACCAGGTCCTGGGCGATCATTCCGCCCATCGAGAACCCGAAGACGTCGACGGTGTCGTAGCCGAGCCGGCGGATGAACGCATACGCATCGTCTGCAGCTTCCTCGAGCGTGGGCGGCACGGTGCCGCCTGACGCGCCGACGCCCTGCTGGTCGAACGTGATGACGTGCCGAGTCTCGGCGATGGCGTCGACGATGCGCGGATCCCAGTTGTCGAGGGTCGCGGCGAGATGCGCGAAGAAGACGACCGGTACATCTTCTGCGGGGCCCAGCTCGCGGTACGCGAACTTCTTGCCGCCGACCGTGATCGATCGGGTCGGAGCCTGCGCGTAGGAGGTGATGGGTGGGGTGTCTTCGGTCATGATCGAGTTCCTCTTCGTCCGTTCTGGATGGTGCGAGGGCGGGTCAGGCGACCGCACCCGCGCCCGTGATGACGACCTTGCCGCGCAGGCCACCGCGCGTGAGTGCGGTCAGGGCCTGCGGGGTCTCGTCGAACGGGAACGTCGCGCCCACGACGGGGCGGATGCTGCCGCTGTCGACGAGCGCGGCGATCTCTCGCAGCTGCGAGCCGTCGGCCCTCATCCACAGGAACTCGTAGCCGACGCCGAGCTTCTTCGCCCGCGCGCGGACCTTGCGGCTCAGCGCCGCGATCGCGAGGCGGAGCAGGGGGTTGAGTCCCGCCGCGCGAGCGAAGGCGGGGTCGGGAGGCCCCGCGATCCCGATCGCCTTTCCGCCGGGGCGCAGGACGCGCAGCGACTTCTCGAGGTTCTCACCGCCGAGGCTGTCGAGTACGAGGTCGTAACCCGAGAGTTCTTCCTCGAAGTCCTGGGTACGGTAGTCGATCACCACGTCGGCCCCGAGTTCGCGCACGAAGTCCGCATTCTTCACGGATGCCGTGGTGGCCACGTGCGCGCCGAGATGCTTCGCGAGCTGGATCGCGATCGAGCCGACTCCGCCGGCGCCGGCGTGAATGAGCACCTTCTGACCGGCCTGCACGTTCGCCCTCTCGACGAGTGCCTGCCATGCCGTCAGCGCCACGAGCGGCAGTGATGCGGCCTCGACGATGCTGATCGACGCGGGCGCGGGGGCGAGGTCGGCCTGATCGATCGCGATGCGCTCGGCGAACGTCCCGATCCGCTGGTCGCGGGGGCGGGCGAACACGCGGTCGCCCGCGGCGAATCCCGTGACCTCCGACCCGACGCGCAGCACGGTGCCAGCGACGTCGTGGCCGAGGACGAGGGGCAGCGGGGAGGGCAGGATCGCTTTGAACTCGCCCGCGCGGATCTTCTCGTCCAACTGGTTGACGCCGGCCGCCTCGACGCGCACGAGCACGTCGCGCACGCCGAGTTCGGGCTCGGGCGCTGCGACTTCGTGCAGCGGCTGTGAGTAGGTGTCGAACGCGAACGCGCGCATGTAGCGTCTCCCAAGGTCGAGTTGACTCAATTATGAGTCAACTCAGTTTCCTTGTCAACGCGGATGCATCCGAGATCGCCCGGATGCCGCGGGTCAGACGGCCGTGAAGTGCAGGAGCAGTGCGTTGCCGGGGTTCAGCACCGGCAGGGGGAGGCCCTGCGCGAGCACCGCGCCCGTGACGGTGAGGTCGGATGCCGCGAGCCACGCCGGGTCGGCGACCTGGTGGCGGTGCGCCCCGCCGATCTCGTCGCGCACCCGCACGCGGTACGTCGCCGCGGGGTCGAGGCCCGGGATCGGTACGCGCGGCGACTGCGCGGTCGCGCTTGTCTCGGTGCGCACCCACGCGAACACGGCCTCCTCGCGGTCGGCGCTCACGACGCCGTGCAGCAGGCTGCCGGGGTCGACGTCGTCGCCGCGCACCGTGACGCCCGAGTGCAGCAGTCCCCGCAGCTCGCGGTACAGGGCGGTCCAGGCCGCGATCGCGGCGCGGTCGTCATCGGATGCCGTCGTCAGGTCCCACTCGAGGCCGGCGTGACCGAACAGGGCGGTCGCGGCGCGGAATGCGAACGACGCGTGCCGACCGGTGGTGTGCGAGACCGTCGGGCCGACGTGCGCGCCGATCAGCTCGGGCGGCAGCAGCGTCTGCGTGCCGCGCTGGATGCTCTGGCGCTCGATCGGGTCGTTGCAGTCCGAGGCCCAGATGCGGTCAGCGCGGGCGAGGGTGCCGAGGTCGGTGCGCCCGCCGCCCGAGGCGCACGATTCGATCTCGAGACGCGGATGCCGGCGGCGGATCTCGTCGAGCACGCGGTACACCCCGAGCGTGTGGGCGTGCACGCGGCGGCGGCCGCGCGCGTCGAGCGAGGCGTGCAGGTCGCGGTTGTGGTCCCACTTGACGAAGTCCACGCGGGCGCGCGTGATCACGTCGTCGAGCCGCTCGACGATGTAGTCGACGACGTCGTCGCGCGAGAAATCGAGCACGAACTGGTGGCGCGAGGCGAGCAGCGGGTTCTCGCCGAGCAGCCAGTCCGGATGCTGTCGCGCCAGGTCGGAGTCGGGGTTCACCATCTCGGGCTCGAACCACAGGCCGAACTCGAGGCCGAGGTCGTGCACGCGCGCCGAGAGCGGTGCGAGCCCCTCGGGCCACACGTCGTCGTCGATGAACCAGTCGCCGAGGCCCGCATGGTCGTCTCGGCGTCCGCGGAACCAGCCGTCGTCGAGCACGAAGCGCTCCACGCCCAGCTCGGCGGCGGTCGTCGCGAGCGCGGTGAGGGTGTCGAGGTCGTGGTCGAAGTACACCGCCTCCCACGTGTTGAGCAGCAGCGGCCGTGGGGTCTTCGGGTGGCTCGGGCGCGACCGGATCGACGCGTGGAACCGGGCGGTCACGCCGTCGATCCCCTCGTCGCTCCAGGTCGAGAGCAGCTCGGGCGAGCCGTACGTCTCGCCGGGCTGCAGGCGCACCTCGCCCGCATCGACGAGTTCGCCGCCGCCGAGCACCGAGCGGTGGGCTCCGGCGCCCTCGGGCAGACGCTCGACCAGCATCTCCTGGTTGCCGCCCCACGCGAGGTGCGCGGCCCAGACCTCGCCCGAGCGGAAGCGGAAGCCCTCGGTGCCGGTCAGGGTCAGGAACGAGGAGTCGTGGCCGGGGCGTCCGCGACGCGACGATCGCAGCCAGGTGCCGTCGTGGATCGCCGCGCGCTGCGACACCTTCTCGTTCGTCCAGCGGCCCGTGAAGTCGACGACCTCGGCGGCGCGGGCGGGCAGCGGCAGCAGCGAGCGCACGGCGGCGACGTCGACCGGATGCTCGGCGCCGATGTTCTCGAGGACCACGGAGGAGTGCAGCACACCGGCCTCGTCGAGCGCGAACGTGAACGTCGCCTCGACGGTGGCGCGGGCATCCACCAGCACGAAGCTCGCGCTCGCGGCATCCGTCTGCACCGTCCGCGTCCGCGCGAACCCGTCGATCACGGCGTCCGCTGCGGTCGCCTCGATCGCCGGAGTGCCGGACCATCCGTGCGCGCGGCCGGGCGCGATCGAGAACGAGCGGGCCACGTCGAGAGAGCTGTTCATCACGGCCGGGGTGGCGGTCGCGAGGAGGCCGGGGATGTCGGCATCCGTCAGCGGTGCACCCCAGTGCGCGATGGTCGGGGCGCCGAACAGGTCGGTCGTGACGACGAGGCTCACGCCTCCGTTGCGCAGGTGCGTGGCTTCCGGAACGGCGCTGTCCGGAACGGGGTTACTTGACGACATGAATTAATCATAGCCAGACCGGAGCGAGGAGTTGTCGGCAAGGATGGGAACATGACCACTGCACTCGACGAACTCCTGGCCGCCGTCATCGAGAGCGGCCACCTCGACGAACCGGTCGCCGAGGACGGCATCGTGCACGGCCGCGCCCACCTCGAGGCCGCCGGCACCGACGTCACCGTCAACATCGACCCCGAGATCGAAGACGGCGATGCGGATGCCGAGGCCGACGTCGAGGAGCTGGTCGCGGGAGTCGAGCGCATCCTGTCGATCACCGAGAAGCGCTGGCGCGCGATCGTCGACGAGGCCGCGTCCGACATCGAGGAGGCCGTCGGCGAGTCCGAGGTCAGCGAGCGCATCGACCTGCGCGACGACATGGAGGCCGCGTCGGTCGTCGTCTTCGCGGATGCCGTGCTCGTGTCGTTCGACGCCCCGCGGCAGTTCCCCGACTCGCGCATCCTCGTGCAGCTCGACGAGGAACTCGAGGTCGACGGCGTCGAGGTCGCCGAAGACGACGGGGTCGAGACGATCTCCTTCGCCTCGGGCGACGCGCTGCTCGACCACATCAGCCGCGACGACGCCTGAGGCTCTTGCCGCGGGACGCTTCGACAGGCTCAGCGACCCGGTTTCTTCCGCCCCACGGCGTCCCTGAGCCTGTCGAAGGGCCGCCCCGCGCGACCGCTCAACTGTAGATGCGCGCCGCGCCGACCTGCGCCTCGAGCAGCGGCAGCGTGCGTGAGCGCTCCGGCTTCGGGCGGATGCCGAGCACCGTCGCGATCTCGAGCGCGAGGGCGGCGTGCCCCGCCGCGTTCGGGTGGAACGGGTCGCCCATCAGGCCCCACGGGATTCCGCCGGCGCCGAGCTCGATGAGCCGGGCGTACTGATCCACGAGGACGACGTCCTCGCTCGCGGCGACCTGCCGCACGGCATCCGCGAATTCGGCGACGCGGGCGCGCTCCGGAGCGTTGGCGACGTCGATCGGCGGCGGGGTCTGCAGTACCGCGATCGCGCCGAGCGCCCGCACCCGTGCGACGAACTCGCGCAGCGAGGCGGCGTACTCCTCGGGTGAGACGACCGGCTGCGGTCCACCGGTCGAGAGATCGTTCGTGCCGATCATCAGCGTCACGACGTCGGGCCGCCACGACGACACCCGGCGCTCGAAGTCTCCGAGGATGTCGACGATCCGGTGCCCGCTGATCGCCGAGTTCACGACGATGTCGCGCACCCGCTCGAGCTCACCGCGAACGAGTTCGTGCAGGTGCTCGGCGTAGCTGCGGCCGCCCTGCGTGAAGACGAGGCCGTGGGTGATCGAGTCTCCGGTGATCACCCAGGTCAGCGGGTCGCCGCCCGCGAGCAGGTCGGCGAGGCGGGCGAGATCGGATGCAGCGGTGGGGGCGGTGGTGTCGGACACGCCTCCGACCCTATCCACAGCATCCGACGTCGTGCATGCGGCCACGCAACGGGAGGAGATCTCACGCTCGGCAGGATCGAAAGAGCGGATGCCTCCTGCGGAAGCCGAGTTCTCCTCCCGGGGCGCGCGGCGCCGCGCTCAGAGCCAGCGCTTGTACTTGAAGATCCCGAAGAGACCGATCGCGAACGCCGCCATCGCACCGAGAGCGAGCGGGTAGCCGAACGCCCAGTGCAGCTCGGGCATGACCTCGAAGTTCATGCCGTAGACGGTGCCGACGAGGGTGGGGGCGAAGATGATCGCCGCCCACGAGGAGATCTTCTTGATCTCGTCGTTCTGCGCGATGCTCGTGTCGGTCTGACGACGGGCGACGAGAGCGGAGTGCACGCGCAGCGCGTTCTCGAGGATCGCGCGGAACGAGTCGACCCGCTCGTTCACGCGGATCGTGTGGTCGAGCACGTCGCGCAGCGACCGCTGCAGTTCCTCGTCGATGCGGTACTTGTCGGACCCTCGGCGCAGCCACTCGAGCATGCCGGTGAGCGGGTGCACCGCCCGCTGGAAGTTGATGACCTCGCGCGAGAGCTCGTAGATGCGCCGGGAGAGCGCGTCGTCGTCGCTGTCGCCGAAGAGCTGGTCCTCGATCTCGTCGATGTCGTTCTCGAGACCCGCGACGATCGGCTCGTACTCGTCGACGACCTCGTCGAGGATCGCGTAGAGCACGGCTTCGGGTCCCATCGCGAGCAGCTCGGGGTGCGCCTCCATCCGCCGCCGCACGGCCGCGAGGTTCGGCGACTCGGCGTGCCGGATCGTCACCACGAAGTCGGGGCCGACGAACAGGTGCAGCTCGCCGAACTCGACGGACTCCTGCTCGTCGCGGTAGCGCGCCGGCCGCAGCACCGCGAAGAGCGTGTCGCCGTAGCGCTCGACCTTGGAGCGCTGGTGGCCCGAGAGCGCGTCTTCGACGGCGAGCGGATGCAGATCGAACTCGCGCGCGACCGAGGCGACCTCTTCGGGGCTCGGTCGGTAGAGGCCGATCCACGCGATGCCGCCGACGGAGTCGAGGATGCGGTAGGTCTCGTCGAGGTTCTGGGGGGTCTCCACGCGACGTCCGTGGACGTACACGCCGTTGTCGATCAGGGCCATGGGAGTGCTTCTTCTCTCGCAGGCGCGCACCGACCGGGGTCGGGCGCGCAGTTTCGTCAGGATGCGGAGGACGCCACCCGGGACTGCGGAGATCGACGTGCGAACGCGGAGCGGATGCTCAACGCGCGAGCGCAGGGAGTCGCGACGCAGCGAGGGCGGCGTCGTTACTATCGTCGGACATCGCCATCACCGCCTTTCGGGACTCATCGGGTCACTCGACCCGAAGGGAGAGCATACTCCTCGGTTCTGGCAGGTTTCTGCGTGCGGGGACCCTTCGACAGGCTCAGGGACCCAGTTCAGCGCAGGGGCGCTGCGGGTCAAGGAACTGGGTTGCTGAGCCTGTCGAAGCATCCCCGCGTGGGTGGGACCCTTCGAACCCAGTTCAGCGCAGGGGTGCTGGGGGTCTAGGAGCTGGGTTGCTGAGCCTGCCGAAGCATCCCCGCCCGCGCGCTCGGGAGGAGTTCTCGCGCAAGGGAGGAGTGTGTGCGGCATCCGCTCCTGTGCTGCGGGAGAACTCCTGCGTTGTGCGCGGGGGAGGGGTGACGTCTCGGGCGGAGAACTCGGCGTTGGGCGGAGGAATCGGGTGGATGCTTCCGCCCAACGCGATGATCTCCGCCCGGAGCGGGGGCCGCAGGCAAGGCTCAGGGACCCAGTTCAGCGAAGGGCCAGCCGGGCTACAAGGGCCAGCCGGGCTACAGGGTGACGACCTCGCCCGCGCGAGCGGCGGAGGCCTGGGCGGCCTTCACGATCTCGACGGTGCGGATGCCGACACCGGCGTCGGGTTGCGGCTGACGCCCGGCGCGCACGGACGCGACGAACTCCTCGAGCAGCAGGGCATCGAGATCGGCGCCGATCGGGTCCCAGGTCTCTCCCGCGGCGTCGTGACCGGCCACACCCTTCGCGAACGGGCTGACGGTGACGGTGCCGCGCTCGGCGACGACCTGCAGGGTGAGTCCGCCCCAGGTCGCCGAACTCATCGGCCAGCTCCACGAGCAGTCGATCGTGGCGATCACGCCGCTCGGGTACTGCAGGGTCACGAGCCCTCCGGTCTCGACGGCGAGGTCGCGCTGGCCGTGCAGGATGCCGTTCGACACGGCCCTCACCGACGCGGCGCGCTCACCCAGGAGGTCGTCGAGCAGATCGGCGCAGTGCACGACGTGGTCGACGAGAGCCCCGCCGCCGGCCAGCGACGGGTCGGTGAACCACGCGCGATCCTGCGGCAGCTTGCCGTTGTTGATGCCGGTGACACCGAGCACCCGGCCGAGGCGTCCGCTGCGCAGCTCGGCGATCGCGTCGCGCACGGCGGGCGCGAAGCGCACGGGGTAGGCGACCATGAGGATCACTCCGGCGTCGTCGCAGGCGGTGCGCATCGCGACGGCATCCTCGACCGTCGTCGCGAGCGGCTTCTCGCACAGCACGTGCACTCCTTCGGCGGCGGCGCGCTCGACCAGCGCCCGGTGCCGGGAGTTCTCGGCCGCGACGACGACGGCATCCGGCTTCCAGGCGAACGCCTCGTCGTAGGTCTCGACGTACGCGACGCCGAGCTCGGCGGCCAGTGCGGCCCCGCGCGGCGCGTCATCCGGCGCCGATGCCCCGTCGGGGTCGGTCGCGATCAGCTCGATGCCGGGCATCGCCGACAGGGCGTGCACGTAGCTGAGGGCGTGCGTATGAGCGAACGACAGCACGGCGATCCGCAGGGGCGTGGTCATCGGACGACCTCCTCGGTCGGCGAGGGAACGGGGGAGACGGGCGTCCCGGCGGCGATCGACGCGATCGCCGCCTCGGCGACGGCGACCGCGCGGATGCCGTCGGCCGGTGTCACCCGCGCCTCCCGCCCCTCGCGCAGCGCTGCCACGAAATCGGCGATCTCGGCGTAGTACGGGCTGTCCTGCGGCGACATCGGCGGCAGGTAGTCGGTGGCACCGGGGAGGGCTGCGGCATCCGTGCGCAGCGTGCGATCCTCGGCGCTGTCGTATCGCAGGCGTCCTTCGGAGCCCGCGACCTCGACGCTCGTACGGAACGGGATGCCCGGCGCGACCCAACTGCCGTGGATGTGGCTGATGACCCCGTTCGCGTGCGTCAGCACGATGTGCGAGGTGACGGGAGCGGGCACGCGGTCGTCGATCGTCGGCGGGTTCTGCACCGCGAACACCTGCGACACGTCTCCCGCGAACCACAGAGCCTGGTCGATGTCGTGGATCATGAGGTCGCGGATCAACCCGCCTCCCGCGCTCTCGGAGAAGAACCACGGCGACTGCGGCGCGGCACCGGCCCGGCTGAACCGCTGCACGGCGAGAGTTCCGATGCGCCCCGCGTCGACGGCGGCCTTGATCTGCGCGTACTCGCCCATGTAACGCACGACGTGCGCGGGGAAGAGGCGCACACCCGCGGCGGCCGCGGCATCCGTCACCCGTGCGGCGTCGATCGACGTCGCCGCCAGCGGCTTCTCGCAGACGACGTCGCGGCCGGCGGCGATGGCGCGCAGCGCGAAGTCGGCGTGCGTGCTGCTGGGAGTCACGATGTCGACGAGGTCCACCAGGTCGATCAGCGCGTCGATATCGGCGACGAGCTCGAACCCGTACTCCTCGGCGATCTCCTCGGCACCCGCCAGCGAGGTCACGTAGCCCTGTGCGCCCAGCGCCCTCCAGGCGTCGGCGTGCACGCGCGAGATGCCGCCGGCTCCGATGAGTCCGACCTTCAGGGTGCTCACTTCGTCTCCTCGGGGGTGGGCGATGCCGTGTCGTGCGGCAGCGGGGTGATGGGCGGCACCGGCATGTCGTCGATGCCGTAGATGTCGGCGGCGTGCCGCTGGAAGGCGTGCACGACCGCGCCGTGCGCCGCGGCCTCGCCGCCGAGGCGCGCTTCGGCGAGGGGCACCTGGAACGGCAGTCCGAGATGCCGGGGGAGCGCCTGGCGCAGTGGATCGAGCAGCTGCTCGTGCGCCGCCGACAGACCGCCGCCGATCACGATCATGGCGGGGTCGACGGTCATCGTGAGGGTCGCGATGCCGTGCGCGAGCTCCTCGATGAAGGCGTCCAGCTCGTCCTGCGCGGCACGGTCCCCGGCCCGCGCGGCGGCGAACACCTCCGCGGCCGTCGGGGCGGTGCGCCACGAGATCTGCCCGGTCTCGGTGTTGAGGCCGCGGAAGGCGAGACGGCCGATGTCGCCGGCCGCGTTGTGGATGCCGCGCCGCGGGCGCCCGCCGAGGATGAGTCCCATCGAGATGCGGTTACCCACCGAGAGGTAGATGACGTCGTCGACGAGCTGTGCCACCCCGAGGTGGTGCTCGGCGACCGCGGCGAGTCGCACGCCGTTGTCGACCGAGACGGGGCAGCCGAACGCCTGACGCAGCTGCGCACCGATGTCGGCGCCCGACCACTCGGGGATCACGACCGAGAGCACCACGCGGCCGGCGTCGTCGACCAGACCGGGGAGCGAGACGCCGATGGCCCGCACGCGGGACGAGGCGACGGATGCTCCGCCCAGTGTCTGCCGCACGTCGTCGATCACGGCCGCGAGCTTGGCGGCGCCGTCGGGGTGCGCTTCGACCCCGGGGAAGCTGCGCTGGGCGATCACGCGGCCGGCGAGGTCGGAGAGGAGCACGCGCACGCTCGCGACGCCGATGTCGACTCCGACGACGGTGCCCGCCTCGGCGTGGAACGAGTAGTGCCGCGCGGGGCGGCCGGCTCCGCCGACGCTCGCGACGGGGGCGTCGACGATCAGCCCCGAATCGCTCAGCACCGACACGGCGTTCTCGACCGAGGTGCGCGAGATCTCGAGCGACCGGGAGAGGTCGTTGACCGTCGAGGGCCCGCCATCGCGGAGCTGCAGCGCGGATCGCGCGACGATCGACAGCTGGCCTGACACGCCCATGTGCGGTCCTCTCTTCATCGACGTGGTCGGTGTGCGAACAAGTTAGCACACCGGATTCTCAGATCAGGCTCGGACGTTCTCGAGCCGGAAACACGGCGGAAACAACCGTCTGAGAACTTGTCCTTGACGAATTATCCCATCCCGATGTCATAATGAACCGTACTCAGCACGGTTCAAGCAAAGGAGCACCATGCGCGTCAGCAAGATCACCGGCGTCGTCGCGGGAGTCGCGACCGCCACCCTGTTGGCCGGATGTTCGGCCGGCGGAGGAAGCACCGCTGAAGGAGACCAGAGCATCACGGTCTGGCTCTACCCGGTCATCGCCGACGAGGCGGTGCACAAGGACTTCTGGGACTCGACGATCGAGGCCTTCGAGGCCGAGAACGACGGCATCGACGTGAACTACGAGATCTTCCCGTGGGCCAATCGCGACGAGTCCCTGCAGACGGCGATCGCCGCGGGCAAGGGTCCGGACGTCGTCTACCTCATCCCCGACCAGCTGTCGGCGTACCAGTCGTCGATCGCCCCGCTCAACGACCTGCTCAGCGAGCAGCGGCAGGACGACCTGCTCCCCAACGTCAAGGAGTCCGTCACGATCGACGGCGACATCCTCGGGGCGCCGATCCTGACCAGCGCCCAGCCGCTCATCTGCAACGCCGCCGCCTTCGAGGCCGCGGGCGTGACCGAGTACCCCGAGACCTGGGACGACATCATCGACATCGCGCCGAAGTTCACGGCGGCCGACATGTACGTGCTGAACTACCCGGCGTCGGCGGAGAACACCCTCAACCTCACCTTCTACCCGCTGCTCTGGCAGGCCGGGGGACAGGTCTACGACGACGGCGAGGTCGGCTTCGACAGCAAGGCCGGCGAAGAGGCGCTCACCTTCATCACCGATCTGGCCGAGGCGGGGGCCCTCGACCCCGAGGCGCTCACCACCAACGTGCCGCTCGAGCAGACCGCGATCGCTCAGGGCAAGGTCGCCTGCACCTGGAACAACGGCGTGACCGAGGTCGCTCCGTTCTGGGGCGAGGAGAACGTCAAGGTGCTCGCTCCGCTCACCGATGAGAAGTCGGTGGCCTACGGCACGGTCGGTTCGCTCTCGGTGCTCAAGGGATCGAAGGCGCAGGATGCCGCGGCGAAGTTCGCCGAGTACGCCACCAGCGCCGAGGTCGTCGAGCCCTACCTCACCGCCGCCGGGTACTTCTCGGCGCTCAGCACCACCGAGCCGCTCTACGCCGACGACCCGCTCCTCGGCGAGGTCGAGAAGTACGTGCCCGACACGACGGTGGGCGAGCTGAACGGGAGCTCGCGTGCGCTCATGGGCGTGCTCGCCCCCGAGATCCAGGCGGCGCTGCTGGGTCAGAAGTCCCCGGCCGACGCGCTGAAGGATGCCGCGACCGCCGCGGCCCCGCTCATCAAGTAGTGACCGCGGGGGTGCGCCGCGGCATCCGCTGCGCACCCCCGTCCCTTCCCGACCCGACGTGAGGTTCTCATGACGACGGCAACCATGCCGAAGAAGCCGCAGGGCACGGTGACCCGCCTGCTCGCCCGGCGCGAGGCGCGGGTGGCGTTCCTCTTCGTGCTCCCCGCCTTCCTGCTCTTCATCGCGTTCCGCTTCGGCCCCAGCATCGCCGGCGTCGCGCTGAGCTTCTTCGACTACGACATCTCCGGTGAGATCGCGTGGCGGGGTCTCGACCACTTCCAGCGACTCGTCGCCGATCCGCTCTTCTGGCGGGCGATGGGCACGACGCTCGTCTACACCGTCTTCGCCGTGCCGATCTCCCTGGCGCTCTCGACGATCATGGCGCTGGGGGTGCGACGCGCGTTCCGCGGCGCGCGGTTCTTCCGGTCGATCTTCTTCCTCCCCGTCATCACCTCGCTCGTGCTCGCGGGCAGCATCTTCGTCTGGATCTTCTCGAGCAACGGGCCCTGGTCGCAGCTCATGGCTCCGCTCGGGCTCGGCGGCTCGTGGCTCGGCAGCACCGTGCTCGTCATCCCGGCGATCGTCGTCGTGGGGGTCTGGTCGCGGTTCGGCTACGGGATGATGATCATCATCGCGGCCCTGCAGGACGTCCCTCGCGAGCTCGAGGAGGCGGCGCTGGTCGACGGGGCAGGGGCGTGGAAACGCTTCCGCTACATCGTGCTGCCGTACCTGCGCCCCACGTTCTTCTTCCTCGCGGTGATCGAGACGACCGCCGCCTTCCAGGTCTTCGACGTCATCTACGTGATGACCCAGGGTGGGCCGGCGAACGCCAGCTACTCGCTCGTCTACCTGCTCTACGACCAGGGCTTCCGGTACTTCGACTACGGCTACGCGGCCGCGGTCGGTGTCGCCCTCTTCGTCATGACCCTCGTGGTCGCCCTCATCCAGCGCCTCGTGATCGGAAAGCAGAAATGACCGCCCTGATCCAGCCGCCCACGCAGACGCCGGTCTCGGCGCCGCCGCAGAAGCCGGCCGCCCCGCGCCGCCACCGCTCGTTCCGCGCCCTCGAACCCACCCGCATGGGCGTGGTCGTGCGGTGGATCTGGCTGAGCCTCGCCGGCATCCTGAGCTTCTTCCCCTTCTACGCGATGGTCGTGCTGAGCCTCAAGCCCGGCATGGTAGTCGACCTTCCCGGATCGCTGATCCCCTGGACCGACATCTCCTTCGAGTCCTACGAGCAGGTGCTGGGCGGGCAGAACATCCTCGGCTGGCTGTTCAACACGCTCGTCTACTCGCTCGTCTCGGTCGTCGCCGTGCTGTTCCTGTCGGCGCTCGCCGGGTACGCGTTCGCCAAGAAGCGCTTCCGCGGCAAGGAGGTGATGTTCTGGTCGTTCCTCGCGATGGTGATGGTGCCGTTCCACGTCACCCTCATCCCGACGTTCATCCTGATGGCGAACCTCGGCGGCATCGACACCTACTGGGGCCTCATCCTGCCGACGCTCGCGAACGCGCAGGCCGTGTTCCTCATGCGCCAGTTCATCCAGGGGCTGCCCGACGAACTGTTCGAGGCCGCGCGGATCGACGGTGCGGGCGAGTTCCGCATCTTCCTGCGCATCGTCCTGCCGCTGTGCAAGCCGATCCTCGCGACCCTCGGCATCTTCGTGTTCCTGTGGCACTGGAACGATTTCCTGTGGCCGCTCATCATCGCCAAGTCGAACTCGATGTTCACCCTCACCGTCGGCATCTCGTCGCTGCAGCAGCAGAACGTCCCGTTGAGCACGATGCTCGCGGGGTCGGTCGTCGCGCTGCTGCCCATCTTCCTCGCGTACCTGATCGCTCAGCGCTACGTGCAGGAGGGCGTCACGGGCACCGGCATCAAGGGCTAGAGACACCAGCTGAGAAGAAGGGAAAGCACCACATGCCTCAGCGCCACTTCACCTCCGAGGCCGATCTCGAGGAAGCCCTCGCGACACCGAGCGACGCGCTCGTCGACGACCTCGCGAGCGGTTCGGGCGACCTCGTCATCCTCGGGGCCGGCGGAAAGATGGGCCCGACCCTCGCGATGCTCGCCCGTCGCGGGATGGATGCCGCGGGGCGTGAGGCCGATGCGGTCTATGCCGTCTCGCGGTTCGGCGACGCCGAGATCCGTGCCCGCCTCGAGAGGGCCGGCGTGCGCGTCGTGCCGTTCGACCTCATCGAGAACGACGACTTCTCGTCGCTGCCGGATGCCCCGAACGTGGTGTTCATGGTGGGGGCGAAGTTCGGGGCCGCGACCAACGCCTCGTGGGCGTGGGAGGTCAACGCGGCGCTGCCCGACCGGGTCGCCCGCCGCTACCGCGACAGCGCGATCTCGGTGCTGTCGACCGGGAACGTCTACCCCTTCGTGCCGGCGTCGTCGGGCGGAGCGTCGGAAGAGCTCGCTCCCGCACCGATCGGCGAGTACGCGCAGTCGTGCCTCGGACGCGAGCGGGTCTTCGAGTTCGGTGCGCAGGAGCGCGGGACGAAGGTCGCGATCATCCGCCTCAACTACGCCGTCGATCTGCGCTACGGCGTGCTCGCCGACATCGGCAGCGCGGTGAACGCGGGTGAGCCGGTGTCGGTCGCCACCGCCAACGTCAACGTGATCTGGCAGGGGTACGCGAACGAGGTGGTGCTGCGCAGCCTGAACCACGCCTCCACCGACCCGTTCACGATCAACCTCACCGGCCCCGAGCTGCTGAGCGTCGAGCCGATCGCCCGCCGCTTCGGAGCGCTGTTCGACCGCGAGGTCGACCTTGTCGACGAGCCCCAGCCGACCGCGCTGCTCAGCGATGCGCGTCGGTGCATGGCGCTGTTCGGCTACCCGTCGGTGTCGGCCGAGACGCTCATCGCGATGCAGGCCGACTGGATCGCGGGCGGCCTGCCCATGATCGCCAAGCCCACCAAGTGGGCCGTGCGGGACGGGAAGTTCTGATGGCGACCTCCGCCGCGCGTACCGCGACCGTGCCGTCGCTGCGTCCCGAAGCCGCGGCCACTCTGGCCCGCGGCGCGGTGATCCCCGCGCATCCGCTCGCACTGACCGCCGATCGCACACTCGACGAGCGTCGCCAGCGCGCCCTGTCGCGCTACTACCTCGACGCCGGGGCCGGGGGCCTCGCCGTCGGCGTGCACACCACGCAGTTCGAGATCCGCGACCCCGAGCACGCCCTCTTCGAGCCGGTGCTCGCGCTCGCGGCCGAGGAGATGGATGCCTGCTCCGATCCCGCCCTCGTGCGCATCGCGGGGGTGGCCGGCGACACCGCGCAGGCGGTCGCCGAAGCCGAGCTCGCACGCTCGCTCGGTTACGACGCGGTGCTCATCAGCCCGCGCGTCGCGGGTGCCGACGAGCGCGCGCTGCTCGACCGCGCCCGCGCCGTCGGCGAGGTGCTTCCGCTCGTGGGCTTCTACCTGCAGACCGCGATCGGCGGACCGGTTCTCGACCGCGAATTCTGGCGCGAGTTCGCGGCGATCCCCGCGGTCGTGGCCGTGAAGGCGGCGCCCTTCGATCGCTACCGCACCCTCGAACTGGTGCGCGGGGTCGCGGCATCCGGTCGTGCCGACGAGATCGCGCTGTACACCGGCAACGACGATGCGATCGTCGCCGACCTGCTCGCGGAATTCCACGTCGAGTCGCCCGACGGGCCGCGCACGCTGCGCTTCGTCGGCGGACTGCTGGGCCAGTGGGCCGTCGGAACGCGCGCCGCGGTCGGGCTGCTCGAGAAGGCGCACCGCGCGATGGCGGGGGATGCCGCGGCCTATCGCGAGCTGAGCCTCCTCGCCTCCGACATGGTCGACGTCAACCAGGCGGTGTTCGACCCGGGCAACGACTTCCACGGCGTGATCGCGGGAGTGCACGAGATGCTGCGACAGCAGGGTCTGCTCGAGGGCACCTGGTGCCTCGACCCCGCCGAGGGCCTCTCCCCCGGGCAGGCCGAGGAGATCGCCCGTGTGCGCCGGGCCTACCCCGCGCTGAACGACGACGCGTTCATCGCCGCACACCGCGAGGACTGGTTGCGATGAGCGCCCTCCCCGTCGTGGTCGCGGTGGTGCCCGAGGCGCTGTACGCGGAGTTCTTCTCGCCCGACGATGCCGATCGCCTCGAGGGGGCCGCCGGGCGGCTGGGGGGATCGTTCGTGCGGGTGGACCGGCTGACGGATGCGCCGCTCGACGAGGTGCGCGTCGTGATCACGAGCTGGGGCATCGATCCGTTCGACGCCGCAGTGCTCGACCGGATGCCGCGACTCGAGCTCGTCGCGCACACGGGTGCCTCGATCAAGGCGTTCGCGACCGCGGAGCTGTTCGACCGGGGCGTCGTCGTCGCTCAGGCGGGGGCGGGCATGGCGCGATCGGTCGCGGAGGTGTCGCTCGCCTTCACGCTCGCGCTGCTGCATCGCGTGCCCGAGATGCACAACGGGCTGCGGGGCGGCGGCTGGGACGCGGGCGTCCCGGCGCAGCACGAGATCCTCGATGCCCCGATCGCGGTGATCGGGGCATCGCGCACGGGTCGCGCCTACCTCGAACTCATCCGGCTGCTGGGCGCGCGCCCGCTGCTCGTCGACCCGACGCTCGATCGGGCCGCGGCGTCCGCTCTGGGTGCCGAACTCGTCGCGCTCGACGACGCCATGGAGCGGGCGCGGATCGTCGCCGTGCACGCGCCGACGCTGCCCGAGACGCGCCATCTCATCGGACGTCGCGAACTGGCGCTGATGCCCGACGGCGCCGGTCTCGTGAACACCGCGCGCTCCTGGCTCGTCGATGAGGAGGCGCTCGTCGACGAGGTGCGAGCGGGGCGTCTCAGCGCCGCGATTGACGTGTTCGACGAGGAGCCCCTCGGAGCGGAGCATCCGCTGCGCACGCTGACCGGCGCGCTGCTCACGCCGCACCGGGCGGCCGGCACCACCGAGGGTCGGCTGCGCCAGGGCCGCATCGTGGCCGACGAGCTCGATCGCTTCTCTTCGGGCCGACCGCTCGCCCATGCCGTCGATCGCGCGCACTTGGCGTCGATGGCATGAAACCGAAGACCTCTGGGGGCTCTGGGGACTGAACCGGATGTTGCGTGACGACCGCGAGGCCGCACGCCCGACCGCGGCCACGCTGCCGCAAGGAGGTACGACATGACGATCACGCACGACACCGACAGCACCACCTCGACCGCCGCGCTGCGGAGCAGACGCGTGCTGCTCGCCGGGTTCGGCGCCGCCGCCCTCGGCGGTGTGGCGGCGGTCGCGGTGCAGACACCCGCGCAGGCCGCCGGCCCGGTGGCGCCGATGAGCTCTTCGGGCTCGAAGGACGTCGGCAACGCCGGTCTCGCGACCGACCTGCCCTCGCTCAAGGGCAAGGCGGGCGACCTCGTACGCACGAGCGGTTACGCGGCGCCGGGTGACGGTGGCCACGGCCTCTACCGCTTCGTGAAGAAGGACGCGCCGGCCGTGAACGGCGGCACCGTCATCGCCGCGCGGAAGGAGGGCGCGTGGGTGCTCGTGCATCACGGCGTCGTCGACTTCCGCGCGTTCGGGATCATGGACGCGAGCGTGAACGCCGATGATGCGCTCGATGCGATGGTGAACGATCCGAGCATCCACCGCGTCGAGGCGCACAGCGACCTCAACTTCGTGCGTCGGCACATCTTCCGCCGCTCGGGCATCGCGTTCGATTTCGGCAACCACCTGATGACGACCGTCGGCATCGAGAACGCCGGCAAGGACGACCCGTTCGCCGCCGTGATGTTCTTCCAGGGCGAGGTGACGGGTGCGGCGCAGGAGGCGCGCCTGAACGAGGTCGTGCCCGACCTCGGCGACGTCTTCCCGGTCGCTGATTCGTCGTTCTTCACGGTCGGCGACTGGTACGCGGCCGAGGTGAACGCGCTCGCCGGCCGCTGGGAGCGCGAGCTGCAGAGACTGGTGCAGGTGACGCAGATCGTCGACGGCACGCACATCCGCATCAACTACAAGAACGGCTGGCCGCTCGCCGCCGACCGCACGATGACCTGGCGTCACGTGCTGCCCGTGCAGGACGTGACGGTCTCGAACCTGAAGTTCCTCGGCACCGGGACCGACGAGTACACCGGGTCGCACCCCCTCGCCTTCGAGTACGCGGTGCGCTGCGACGTCGACCACATCGACGGAACCGGCACCTTCTGGCCGCTGATCCAGCGCCGCTGGAACACCTACTACTCGACGGTGAGCTGCACGCTCAAGAACCCCACCTCGGTGACCTGGGGCGGTGCCGGGTACCTGACGCAGCAGATCTACTGCCTCTACGGCTACGTCGCGAACTGCCACACGGCCAACGCGCGCCACCTCAACGACTTCACCGCGAGCGCCTACTGCCTCGTCGAGAACTGCCACGGCGACGGTGACGACCAGGGACCGTTCGTCACCCACGGGCAGTACGAGCACGACCTCACCTACACCGGCAATTCGGGGCTCATGACCTTCGCGAACTCCGGCGCGGCGTGGGGCTCGGCGGCCAAGCGCATCACGGTGCGCAAGCACGTGTGCTCGTGGTTCGTCGCCCGCGTGCGCATCACCGACCTCACGCTCGAAGACGTGCAGGTCATCGGCAAGCCGTCGCTCGCGGGCTCCGGCATGCTGTGGATCAACGCCGACGGTGCGCAACTGCGCGGGTGCACGGCATCCGACACGCTCATCATCACCCAGCAGTCGGATGCCTCGTCACGGCCGAACCTCATCGAGGGCTCGCACGTCACCTTCGTCGCGGCCGGCGGGGAGCTGACGAGTGCGGCCGTCACCACCCCGGTCACCTTCGTCGACACGGTGCTCAACGGAGTGGGCGGGCTGAAGATCACGGGCCCGGGTGCCGTGACGTTCCGGGGGTCGACGCTCGTGGGAGCGGACGACGCCGCACCGATCGTGTCGCAGTCGGAGCGGCTGCGGTTCGAGGGCTCGACCCTGCGCAACGCCCGTGTGGCGGCGGCGCGGGGGGAGCGCCAGACCATCGAGGTCGCGGGGTCGGACGTCGTGAACGTCGGCGGCACGGGCCTGGCGCGCACCGGAGCGGGCGAGCTGCACGTGGCGCTGTCCGACAGCACGTTCCGCGCCGAGGGGGCGGCGACGCACGTGTCGATCACGACCGGCGCCACTCACTACCGCGCGGTCGGCAACCGCTTCGAGGGCGGCGCGATCGAACTCGGCGACGGGGCTTTCGGGCCGTCGTCGACGCTCGTGCACACCGCCAACGTCGAGTCCGGCGTGACGCGCACGGCTTTCCCCGCCGCGGGCGACCGCGTCGTCGACACCGCGAACGTCACGGTCTGAGGTGCTCATGCGTGGGCCCTTCGTCTCGCTTCGCTCGCTCAGGAACCGGTTCCTGAGCGAGGAGCGCAGCGACGAGACGAAGGGCCGCCGCGCGGCATCCGCGTCAGTAGCGGGCCGAGAAGCCGCCGTCGGTGTGCAGGAGCTGGCCGGAGATCCACCGACCCTCGGGCGAGAGCAGGAAGGCGGTGATGCCGGCGATGTCTCGCGGCGTGCCCGCACGGCCGAGCGGATGCATCGGGGTCAGCGCATCGCGGATCTCGTCGTCCATCCATCCGGTGTCGATCGGCCCCGGGTTGACGACGTTCGCCGAGATGCCCTGCGGGCCCAGCTCGCGGGCGGCCGAGATCACGATGCGGTCGAGTGCGCCCTTGGATGCTCCGTAGGGGAGGTTGCCGGTGGTGTGGTCGCTGGTGAAGGCCACGACCGCACCGCCGTCGGGCCCGACCTGACGCGCGAAGGCGGCGATGAGCAGCAGACTCGCGCGCGCATTGACCGCGACGTGCCGGTCGAAGCTCTCCGCGGTCGTGTCGAGGATGCCCGACTCCACGTCGTGGGCATGGCTCAGGACCAGGGCCGAGAGCTCGCCGTGGTCGCGACGCACGCGGTCGATCAGGGCTTCGGGCGCGGCCGGGTCGGAGAGGTCGGCGGGGTGGTCGCCGCTGTCGAGGTCGCTGGTCACGACGGTCCAGCCGTCGGCGCGCAGACGGGGCACGATTCCCGCGGCGATGCTGTTCGACCGTGCGGCTCCGGTGACGAGTGCGAGAGGCATTCCCGAAGAGTATCGAAGTCGCCGGATCCCCTACAGCCCGACGAGCTCGGCGCTGCGCTGCCAGAGGGCCTCGGCGAGGGCGGGGTCGTCGACCTGCGGGTTGGTCTTCGACGACAGCGTGCGCTCGTCGTAGTAGGCGCCCGAGAACCACGTCTCATCGGGAGTTCCCTCGATGAACCAGCGCAGGATCGCGCCGCCCTCCTCTGTGCTCGTGAGCAGCAGCTTGCCGAGGAAACTCCGGTAGACGAGCCGCATCAGGCTCGACGAGTCCGAGGCGAAGTTCGTCTGCACGGTGCCGGGGTGGAAGGCGACCGAGCTCAAGCCGTCGGGGTGGAACTTCGTGTGCAGGCTCTTCGTGAAGAGCACGTTGGCGAGCTTCGCGTCGCCGTAGGCCTTGTTGGCGCTGAACTTCTTCGAGTTGTCGAGGTCGTCGACGTCGATGTGCCCGAAGAGCCGGTGCCCGACGCTCGACGTGTTGATCACCGCCGCCTTCGACGCCAGCAGCGTCGGCATCAGCAGGTTCGTCAGCAGGAACGGCGCGAGGTGGTTGACCTGGATGGTCTTCTCGAAACCGTCGACCGTGGGCGTGCGGTCACCGAAGATGCCGCCGGCGTTGTTCGCCAGCACGTGGATGCCGTCGGCGCCCACGGCATCCGTCAGCTTCGCGGCCAGCTCGCGCACGTCGTCGAGGCGGGCGAAGTCGGCGAAGAAGTACTCGGCGCCGGTGTCGTCGGCCACGGCCTTCGTCTTCTCGGGCGAGCGCCCGACGAGGATCAGCCGGTGGTCGGTCGCGGCGAGCTGGCGGGCCGCGGCCGCGCCGATGCCGTCGGATGCTCCGGTGAGGACGATCGTTCTGGCGGTCATGCGTCTGCTCCTGTCGTCGGGGTGATGCGTTCGACCGCTCGGGTGATGTGCCCGGCGACGACGGTGCGCACTCGGTCGGGGTCGCCGCTCGCGAGCGCGTCGACGATCTCCTGGTGGCTGCGCACGTGCTCCTCCTGCTCGTCGACGTCGAGGGCGGCGTTCGCGGCGCGGATGAACCCGGCGATGCGTCCGCGCAGCTGCGCGCTGACCTCGTCGAGGAAGCGGTGCTCCGCCAGTTCCGCGAGCGTCTCGTGGAACAGCCGGTCCTGCCGCAGCACCTCGTCGACGTCGCCGGGGGCGGCGGCGCCCATCGCGGTGACGATCGTCTCGAGACGCGCCGCGGCATCCGCGTTCCACCTCTCCTGCACCCGGATCGCCATGAACTGCTCGAGCACGATGCGCAGGCTCGAGATGTCGTCGAGATCGGATGCCGTCAACTCCGCGACCCGTGCACCCCGGCGGGGTTCGCGCACGATGAGCCGCTCCTCGGCGAGCCGCGTGAGGGCTTCGCGCACCGGGATGTGGCTGACGCCGAGGCGGTCGGCGAGCTTGCGCTCGACCAGGCGCTCGCCGGGGGCGAGCTCGCCGGAGTGGATCGCGGCGCGCAGCTCGTCGGCGACCTGCTCGGCGATGTTCTGGTCTGACACGGTGCGCATCGGGGGAGTCCTTCCGAACGGGCGGCGATCGGCGGAGCTCGGGGTTCCGAGGTCGCACGCTCGCACCGATGCTATGGCATCGGTCGATGAGACGGCCGAACGACGGGATCACCCACGATGAACACCGCTCTGGGCGACAGCATCCGCATTCCGCGCAGCGCGCTGCGGGTCGGGGTGGCGCGCCGAGACATCACGCCGCCCAGCGGCATCCGCGCCAAGAACTGGGGCCCCGCCGACTGGGAGCGCTCCGAGGGCGCGCATCGGCCGTTCGAGCTGACGGCCCTCGCCATGATCGGCGACGACGACCGTCCGCGTGTTCTGCTCGCGGTCGACGGCACCTGGTGGCGACGGGTCGCCGACGAGCAGGGGGTGCGCGGGTCGATCCTCGCGGGCCTCGGGCTCGCTCCCAACCAGCTCATGCTCTCGCTCTCGCACACCCACGCGGGCGCCGTGCTCTGCGCCGCCGACGCGCATCTGCCCGGCGGTGAGCTCATCCCCGGGTACCTCGATGCGCTCGCCACCGCGGGCATCGCGGCCGGACGCGAGGCGCTGAGCACCGCCGAGGTCGGACTGATCGAATGGACGACCGGACGCTGCACCCTCGCCGCCGACCGCGAACTCGATCTCGACGGGCGTGCGCTCGTGGGTTTCCACCCGGATGCCGTCGCCGACGACACCGTCGTGATCGGTCGGGTGAGCGTCGCGGGTCTCGTGCGCGCCACGCTCGTGAACTACGCCTGCCATCCGACGACGCTCGCGTGGCAGAGTCGCGCGGTGTCGCCCGACTACGTGGGCGCGATGCGCGAGGTCGTGGAGGCGGCGACCGGTGCTCCGTGCCTGTTCGTGCAGGGCGCGTCGGGCGAACTCGCCCCGCGCGAGCAGTACACGGGAGATGTGGCGGTGGCCGATCGTCACGGCCGCTCGCTCGGGCATGCCGTGCTCGCGGCGGTGGACGCGCTGCCGGTTCCCGGCGAGGAACTCACGCTCGATCGCATCGTCGAGTCGGGTGCGCCGCTGGCGGTGTGGGCGGGGCGCAAACCGGTCCCTGAGCGAGGAGCGGAGCGACGAGACGAAGGGCGCTCGGCCGGCGTCACGGCATCCGTCTCCCTCCCCCTGCGCGACCTGCCGACGCTCGACGATCTGGCGCGCGAGTGGGCCGACATCGATCCGCGCTCCCGCGAGGAGCGCCTCGGGCGCGCGCGCAACCTGCGCGAGGGGTACATCGACGGTCCGACCGTCTCGCACCCCGTGTGGGCGTGGCGTCTCGGCGATGCGGTGATCGTCGGACACCCGGGCGAGGCGTACTCGCGGTTGCAGAAGACCCTGCGCGCGAGGTTCCCCGAGAACCCGATCGTCGTGATGAATCTCACGAACGGACCCGGCTTCGTGTACCTCCCCACGCGCGACGCCTACCACCGCGGCGCCTACCAGGCCTGGCAGACCCCGCTCGCCCCCGGCGCTCTCGAGCTTCTCGAGGAGCACGCCGCCGACCTCGTCGCCGCGCTTCTGGCGACCACGACCCCAGGAGAGAAATGACCCGTCTCGTCGCCATCGTCACCGGAGGTTCCGCCGGCATCGGCTGGGAGATCGGCCAGCGTCTCGCGGCCGACGGCTACCTCGTCGTCGCCGCCGATCGCGTGCCCGGACTCACCGCCGGTGAGAACCCCGCCGGCATCCTCTGGCGCGAGCTCGACGTCACCGATCACGACGGCGTCGATCGCGTGTTCGGCGACATCGAAGCCGAGCTCGGGCCCATCGAGGTACTTGTGAACAACGCCGGGATCCAGCGGCATCGCGGGATCGAAGACCTCACGTGGAGCGAATGGCAGGCGGTGGTCGACGTGAACCTGCACGGCGTCTTCTCGGCGCTGCAGGCGGCCGGACGCCGGATGCTCGAGCGCGGCGACGGCCGCATCGTGAACATCTCGTCGATCTCGTCGCGCGGCTCGGCCGGACGCGCGCCGTACGCCACGACCAAGGCCGCCGTGATCGGTCTCACCGCGACCGCCGGTGCCGAGTGGGCCGCGCGCGGCGTGCGGGTCAACGCGGTCGCCCCGGGTTACGTCGACACCGGGGTGTTCCGTCAGGGCGTCGAGGCGGGCACGCTCAGCCTCGACACGATCCTGTCGCGCATCCCGGCCCGGCGGTTGGCCGAGGCGAGCGAGATCGCGGCGGCGGTGAGCTTCCTCGTGTCCGACGAATCGCGTTACATGAACGGGCAGACGCTGTACGTCGACGGCGGATTCCTCGTCGACTACGGTGTGCCGCTCGCGAAGAAGCCCGCATGACCGGCATCGCGCGCATCGACACGGCGACGGCGGTGCTGCCCCTTCCGGCGCCCCTGCACCTCGGCGCGATGACGGTGACCCGGCGCGAGTACAGCGCGGTGCGGGCATCCGACGCCGATGGTGTCTCGGGCGTCGCCTACTGCCTGTCGCGCGAGGCGCCGATGGCCGAGATCGTCGAGCGGCTCGTGGCGGGGCACGCGATCGGAGCGGATGCCGACGACCCCGCCGCGACATGGGACCGGATGCTGCGCGGCAGCGCGATCGTCGGGCGCGTCGGCCTCGTGCGCCGAGCCATCGGGCTGGTCGACATCGCGCTGTGGGATGTCGCCGCGCGGCGGGCGGAGATGCCCCTGTGGCGGATGCTCGGCACAGGGGACGCCCCGCGTGACGCGATGCTCGTGGCCGCCTACCCCTCGGCGGCGCGTGCGCCGCGAGAAGTCGCCCACGAGGTGCTCGCCCAGGCGGACGGGTGGTCGCAGGTGAAGATCTCGCGTATGCCCGATCCGGCATACATGCGCGAACTGTTGGCCCTGCTCGGCGATGATCTGCCGTCGGGGACCGGTCTCGTCGTCGATGTCGGCTTCGGCTGGCGCGATGCCGACGAGGCGCTGGCCGAGATCGCGCAGTGGGGAGACCCGCGCCTCGCCTGGCTCGAGGACCCGCTGCTCCCGGAGGACGCCGCGGGGTGCGCGCGCATCCGCCGCGAGAGCGGGCTGCGCGTGTCCGTCGGCGACGAGGTGACCGACCCCGCCGTGCTGCGCGCACTGGTCGAGGCCGAGGCCGTCGACGTGCTGCGCCTCGACGTGGTGGCGATCGGAGGAGTGACACCGGCCCGCGAACTCATCGCCTGGGCGTCGGATCGTGGCGTTCCGGTGTCGGGCCACGTGTATCCCGAGGTCACGGCGCATCTCGGCATCGGCGTCGAGACCTTCGCGCGCGGCACGAACCCCTACGACCCGGCGCCGTCGTTCATCGTCGGAGGGCCGGTGTTCGACGGCACGGTCAGGCCTACGGATGCCGCGGGCCTCGGGTTCACCCTCGATCCGGAGGTCTTCGATCTCGGCGCGTTCTCGGGAGGAGAGGGCGATGACTGATCCGATGCGCAGTGCCGTGGTGACCGGGAGCGGAAAGGGCATCGGCCGCGCGGTCGCCGAGCGGTTGACGGCCGACGGCTGGGTCGTGGTCGGGCTCGAGCGCTCGCCCGGCTCGGGGACGTTGGAAGCGGGTGTCGTGGCCGAGGTGGTGCTCGGCGACGCGGCGGATCGTGCGGTGCACGAGCAGGCCGCCTCGGTCGCCCGCGGTCTCGCGCCGCTGGCCGGGTGGGTGAACAACGCGGGGATCACGAAGCGCACACCGCTGCACGAGCTCGACGAACGCGTCGTCCGCGAGATCCTCGACATCAACGGCCTCGGATACCTCTGGGGGTGCTCCGCCGCAGTCTCGGCCTTCGTGGATCAGGGCATCGCCGGGGCGATCGTGAACATCGGCTCGATCCATGGGCGGGCGTCGTTCGTCGACCACGCCGCCTACGAGTTCACGAAGGGCGGCATCGATGCGCTCAGCCGCAGTGTGGCGGTGACCTACGGAGCACTCGGCATCCGTGCGAACACGGTCGCACCGGGAGGGGTGCGCACTCCGCACCTCGAGGCGCAGATCGCGGCATCCGCCGACCCGATAGCCGCCGAGCGCGCACTGTCCGAGGGGCCGCCCATGGGGCGCATCGCGCGGGCCGAGGAGGTCGCAGCGGTCACCGCGTTCCTGCTGTCGGACGCGGCGCCGTACCTCTCGGGGCAGTCGATCGCGGTCGACGGGGCGTGGACCGTATCCTTCGGCGACGTCGCCGTCGACCCCGCGCTGCGCGCCCGCTTCTCGGGTGACGGTTCCTGAGCGAGCGAAGCGAGACGAAGGGCCGCCCTGTGCTGCTTCGACGGGCTCAGCAACCCAGGGCTGGGTGTCTTGCCTCCACTGGTCCCTGAGTCCAACTGGGTCCCTGAGTCCAACTGGGTCCCTGAGTCCCACTGGGTCCCTGAGCCCAACTGGGTCCCTGAGCCCCACTGGGTCCGGGAATCCCACTGGGTCCCTGAGCTTGTCGAAGGGTCCCGCCCTGTGATGCTTCGACGGGCTCAGCAACCCAGGTCGGGGAGGCTCGTCCTGCCTACGCCTTGAGCATCGACGCCCGTGCGATGAGCCCGTCGACGACGTCGAAGGTCGCGATGGTCTCGGTCGCGACACCTGCGTTGATCACCTGCTCCTGTGCGACGACCCACCGGTCGCCGAAGAGCACGGTCTGCTCGATCACGCACGACAGCTCGGGGTTCTGCAGCCGCGGCTCGTAGAAGGCGCGGATCGCGGCGCCGCCGACGATCGGCTCGGGTGCGACGCCGGTGATGACGGCATCCGGCGCGTACGTCGCGACGAAGGCGTCGAGGTCGTGCGCGTTGAACGCGTCGAGCTGATCCTGCACGGTCCGCTCTGCGGATCGAGGGCCGGGGGTGCGGATGCCGTCAGTCAATGCGAACACCCCCGTTGACGTCGTACGTGGCGCCGGTGATGAAACCCGCCCGCGGCGAGGCGAGTGAGGCGATGATCCAGGCGACGTCGGCCGGCTGTCCGAACGCCCCGAGCGGGATCGATGCCTCGAGCTTCGCGCGTCCCTCGCCCTGCAGCTGATCGGTGATCGCACTGGCCACGGGCCCCGGGGTGACGGCGTTGACGCGAATCCCCTCCGGCGCCAGGTGGCGGGCGAAGCTGCGGGTCAGCGCCAGGATCGCGCCCTTGCTCGCGGCGTAGTGCAGTCCGGTCTGCAGGGCGCCCACCTGTCCGGCGATCGACGACAGGTTGATGACGCTGCGATCGCCCGCGGCGGCGCGCAGCAGAGGTAGCGACCCACGCGTCAACAGGAACGTGCCGCGCACGTTCGTCTCGAGCACGCCGTCCCACTCCTCGATGTCGATCTCGTCGTAGGGCGTGTAGGGGCACACGCCGCCGTTGTTCACGAGCACGTGCAGTTCGCCCCAGGCATCCGTGATCTCCGCGACCAATGCATCGATCGAGGCGGGGTCGCGCAGGTCGAGTCGCGAGACCCGCACATCGGGCGCCCCGGCCGCGCGGCAGTCCTCGGCGACACGAGCGGCCTCGGCCTCGCGCCCGGTGTAGGTGAGCCAGACGTCGAGCCCCTCGCGGGCGAGTTCGAGGGCGGCGGCCGTCCCGATGCCGGAGCTGGCCCCGGTGATGAGTGCGCGGCGAGTGTCCATCCCTAAACGCTATAGCAAAGATTGTCGAAAATGAATGCCGCGGCTAGACGGACTCTCGGCACTCTTCGCCACTCCTGTTAGGGTTGCCTTGCCAAACCTCGTTCGGCCCGATCGACCCCCCGACTCCCTCAGAAAGAGACGATTCGTCATGCTCTCACGTGCCCGTCGCCGCTCCGGCGCGCTCCTCGCCGCCTCGGCCTGCGCCCTCCTCCTGCTGTCCGGATGCGCGGCCGCCGACGCTCCCGCCGAGGGCGATGCCGCACCCGAGACCAGCGGAACGCACGAGGTCGACCACGCCCGCGGCACCACGGCCGTGCCCGACGACCCGCAGCGTGTCGTGACCCTCGAGCCGCTCGAGCTCGACACCGCCGTAGCAGTCGGCATCGAGCCGGTCGGGGCCGCGGTTGCCAGCAACGTCACCGGCGCTCCCGCCTACCTCGAGGCCGACGGCGTCGAACCCGTCGGTACCGTTCCCGAGCCCGACCTCGAGGCGATCGCCGCGCTGAAGCCCGACCTGATCCTCGGTACCGAGGCCCGCCATTCCGAACTCTACGAGCAGCTGTCGGCCATCGCTCCGACCGTCTTCATCGAGACGCAGGCCGACCCGTGGCGCGACAACGCGCTGCTCATCGGTGAGGCACTGGGCCGCGAGGACGAGGTCTCCGACCTGCTCACCGCGGTCGACGAACGCTGCGAGGCTCTGGCCGACGAGTACGCGGTCGACGGCCAGACCGTGCAGCTGATCCGCCCCCGCGACGAGACGACGCTGAGCCTCTACGGCCCCGTGTCGTTCTCGGGCAGCCTGCTCGAGTGCGTCGGATTCACGATCCCGGATCAGGACTGGGCCGATGGGCTGCAGGCCGACATCTCGCCGGAGAACATCCTGTCGGCCACCGCCGATCACGTCTTCGTCACCGTCGCCGACCTCGATGACGAGTCGGAGATCCCCGCCGCGCTCGCCCAGAACGCGGATGCCTTCCCCTCGGTGACCCCGGTCGACACCAGCTACTGGGTGTCGGGCGTGGGCCCGAAGGGCGCCCAGTCGGTGCTCGACGACATCGAGGCGTTCCTCGAAACGACCCGGTGACCATCGCCTCCACCATGAACATCGCGGGGGTGCCGCCGACGCGGCGCCCCCGCCGTCGTGCGCGCGCGGTCGGGGGGATCCTGATCCTCCTGGCCGCGCTCGTGTGCGCCGTGCTGCTCTCGCTCGCCGTCGGCGCCAACCCGCTCCCGCTCGACGCCGTGGCCGCAGCGCTGCGTGGCGACGGCACGGCGGAGACCGCCTACGTCGTCCTCGACCTCCGCGTTCCCCGCACGATCACCGGGCTGGTCGCCGGAGCCGCCCTCGGCGCCGCGGGAGCGCTCATCCAGGCTTTCACCCGCAATCCGCTCGCCGATCCCGGCATCCTCGGTGTGAACGCCGGCGCAGCGCTCGCGGTGGCACTCGGGGTGAGTCTGCTCGGCCTGCGCGATGCGTCGCAGTTCGTGTGGCTCGCCTTTCTCGGAGCCCTCGTGGTCACCGTCGCCGTGTACCTCGTCGGGTCTTCGGGCCGCGGTTCGGCCGACCCGATACGACTCACCCTCGCCGGGGTCGCACTCGGCGCGGTGCTGTCGGGCATCACGACCGGCATCGCGCTCAGCGACCCGGACGCTTTCGACTCGATGCGCAGCTGGAACGCTGGTTCTTTGCTCGGCCGTGGCTTCGACGTGATCGTGCCCATCGTGCCTTTCGTGCTGCTCGGTCTGGTGCTCGCCGTCGTGCTCGCTCCGGGGCTGAACGCCGTCGGCCTCGGTGAAGACGTCGCGCGTGCGCAGGGCGCGAACGTCGTCGGCATCCGCATCGGCGTGATCGTCGCCGTCACCCTCCTCGCCGGAGCGGCCACCGCGCTCGCCGGCCCGATCGCGTTCGTGGGGTTGATGGTGCCGCATGTGATCCGTTGGACGTTCGGCGTCGACCAGCGGGTGATTTTGCCGCTCTCGGCCGCGCTCGCCCCCGTGGTGCTGTTGCTCGCGGACGTGCTCGGTCGGGTCATCATCGCGCCCGCCGAGGTTCCGGTCGGCATCGTGGCCGCCTTCGTCGGCGCGCCCGTCCTCATCCTCCTGGCCCGTCGTCGTCGAGCGAGCGCGCTGTGACCGGGCCGTCGACGACGATCCGACCCACCCCGGTCGGCTACCGTCGCGTCCTGCTGCGCATTGGACCGGTACGGATGCCGCTGCGCCTGCGCAGTATCTTCGTGGGGATCGCCGCGGTTCTCGCCCTGTGCATGCTCGGCGTGATCGCGCTCGGCCTCGGCACCTATCCCGTAGCGCCGCAGGATGTCGTCCGCACGCTCTTCGGAGGCGGCGATGCCATGGACCGTACGGTCGTGATCGATTGGCGGCTGGCCCGAGCCGTCGCCGCCATCACGATCGGGGCGCTCCTCGGCATCGCCGGCGCGCTGTTCCAGACGGTGACGCGCAATCCACTGGCCAGCCCCGACATCCTCGGCCTCTCGAACGGGGCCTTCACCGGAATGCTGCTCACTCTGGTCTTCGTCTCGAGCGGGTGGCCGCAATTGACGGCCGGCGCTCTCCTCGGAGGACTCGCGACGGCGCTCGTGATCTGGCTCCTCGCAGCGCGCGGCGGTGTGCAGGGCTTCCGGTTGATCGTCGTCGGCATCGGCGTCTCGGCGATCCTCGCCTCGCTCAACACATGGATGCTGCTGCAAATCGAACTCGAGACCGCGATGTTCGCGTCGGCCTGGGGCACCGGATCGTTGAACGGCGTGACCGCCGGCCCGCTCCTGGGCGCGCTGCTGTGCGCGCTGCCGTTCGTCGTCGCGGCGATGGTGCTCGTGCCGTCGCTGCGGCAGCTCGGTCTGGGCGACGACATGGCGGCGGCGTCGGGCGCGCGACCGACGGTGATCCGCACGCTCGCCCTGCTCGTCGGCGTGGTGCTGGTTGCCGCGGCGACCACGGTCGCCGGCCCCGTCGCGTTCGTCTCGCTCGCCGCCCCGCAGATCGCCCGTCTCGTCGCCCGCACGCCCCAGCTCTCGCTCGTGCTCTCTGCGCTGTTCGGCGGCGTACTGCTGCTCGGAGCCGACCTGGTCGCGCAGCACGTGCTGCCCACCCCTCTGCCCGTCGGGGTCGTCACCGTCTCGGTCGGCGGCGCGTACCTCGTTCTGATGATCATCCTGGAGATCCGCCGCCGTGCTTGAGACCCCGCCCCCGTTCGACGATCCGCTCGCGTCCTCGCCCGCCCCTCGACTGGCGGCCGAGGAGATCACCCTCTCGTACGACCGCACCGAGATCGTGCGCGAGCTCTCCGTCGCCGTGCCGACCGGCGGGTTCACGGTGATCATCGGGCCGAACGCGTGCGGCAAGTCCACGCTGCTGCGCGGTTTGTCCCGCCTGTTGGCGCCGACGAGCGGACGCGTCGTGCTCGACGGGCGCACGATCAGCGCGTTCCCGGCGAAGGAGGTCGCTCAGCGACTCGGCCTACTGCCCCAGAGCGCCGTGGCGCCCGACGGCATCACGGTCGCAGATCTGGTGGCGCGTGGCCGCTATCCACACCAGAGTCTCGTGCGTCAGTGGTCGGATGCCGATGAGCACGCGGTCGCGCGGGCGCTGGAGGCGACGGGAACCGTCGATCTCGCCGATCGTCCGGTCGATGCACTCTCCGGCGGCCAGCGTCAGCGCGTCTGGGTCGCGATGGTGCTCGCGCAGGAGACCGACCTGCTCCTGCTCGACGAGCCCACCACCTTCCTCGACGTGGCGCATCAGGTCGAGCTGATGGAGCTGTTCGCGCAGCTGAACGCCGAGGGGCGCACGCTCGTCGCGGTGCTGCACGACCTCAATCATGCGGCGCGTTATGCGAGTCACATCATCGCGATGCGTGACGGGCGCATCCTCGCCGAGGGGCCGCCGGATGAGGTCATCACGAGCCAACGGGTGCACGAGGTCTTCGGCCTCGCGAACGTCGTGATCCCCGATCCGGTCACCGGGGGGCCCCTCGTGGTGCCCCTGCGCGGGACGGCGCCGATCGGAGGCCGGTCGTGACCGCCGAGCGGCGACCCGCGGAGCCCGCAGAGCGGCGGCCCGCAGAGCCCGCGGAGCGGCCGTGGGCGTACAGCGCGTTCCCCGTGCGGGTGAGCGCACGACGGATGCTCAGCCCGCACTTCGTCCGCCTGACGCTGGTCGGTGAGAGCCTGCGGAACTTCGCCGCCTGGGGCATGGACCAGCGGATCAAAGTGGTGCTGCCCCTGCCGGACGGCAGCTTCGCCGACACGGGACTCCTCGAGGAGCCCACCCCGCATCCCTCCGATTGGTACGCGCGCTGGCGTGAACTCCCGGAAGACGAGCGCAACGTCTTGCGCACGTACACGCCCGCCGCGATCCGCGCCGAGGTGGGGGAGATCGACATCGACGTCTTCCTGCACGAGCCCGCCGGGCCGGCGTCAGCCTGGGCGTCAACGGCGCAGCCGGGTGATCACCTCGTGGTGAACGGGCCTGACGCCCGGATGGGCTGGACGGGATACGGTCTGCACTGGCATCCGGGCGACGCGCGCCGGTTCCTGCTCGTCGCCGACGAGACGGCGTTCCCGGCCGTGCGCGGTATCCTCGCGACTCTGGAGTCGGATGCTGTCGGCGAGGTGATCCTCGAGTGCGCCGACCCGGCCGACGACCTGGTCTCCGCCGAGGTGCCCGAGGGCATCCGGGTGCAGCGTGTGCTGCGCGAGGGCGGCGACCCCCGCGTCGAGCAGGCGGTGCGCACCTGGGGTGCGGCGCACGGCGAGGAGGCGCGTGACGATGCGGGGTTCTACGCCTGGATCGCCGGCGAGTCGGGGACGACGACCTCGATCCGGCGCTACCTCACCGCCGAGCTCGGCATCCCGAAGGAGCGGGTGTCGTTCCTCGGCTACTGGAAGAGCGGCGGGCCGCTCGTCGGCTGAGATCTCCCGGACGTCCGTCCCGGCATCCGCACGTGCGTTTCGCACTGATCGGTGCGAAACGCCGGTTCTGAGCGCTCAGAGCCGGCGTTAGGCACCGATCGATGCACTCTGGACGGACGCCGCGCCCGACGGATGCCGAACCCGACGGATGCCGCACCCTCAGCGCTCGAACACGACTTCGCCGCCCACGACGGTCGTGGTCACGTACTGCTCCGCGATGCGCTCGGGCTCGATCTCGTACAGGTCGTCGCTGAGGGCGATGAAGTCGGCCAGCATCCCGACCTTCAGCGTGCCGGTCGCGTGCTCCTGGCCGACCGCGTACGCCGACCCGTACGTGTAGGCGCGAACGGCCTCGTCGACCGTCACGCGCTCGCGCTCGCCCAGCACCTCGCCGCCGCTCGTGCGCCGCAGCACCATGTCGCGGATCGACACGAGAGGGTTGGCGTCGGAGATGGGCGAATCGGTCGAACCGTTGATCACGATGCCGGCATCCGCCAGCGACTTCACGCGGTAGATGTCGTCTCGCCGGTCGGCGGCCACCGCCGCGGCCATGCCGTCGCCGAAGTCTGACACGAACACGCCCTGCGGCACGGGGATGACCCCCAGTCGCGCAGCGCGGGCGATGTCGTCGTCGCTCGCGAGGGCGAAGTGCTCGATGCGGTGCCGCACGTCGGGGCGCGGAGCGATGCTCTGCGCGTGCTCGATCGCGTCGAGCACGTGCGTGATCGCCCGGTCGCCGATCGCGTGGGTCGCGACCGTCCACCCGGCCCGGTGCGCCCCCACGATGTAGTCGCGCAGCGCCTCGGGCTCGTGCAGCAGCACGCCGAAATTGTCGGCCTCGCCGTGGAAGCAGGCGTGCATGGCGGCCGAGCGTCCGATGAACGATCCGTCGGCGACGATCTTCACCGGTCCGACGCGCAGCATGTCGTCGCCGAGACCGGTGCGGATGCCGAGGTCGAGGCCGAGCACGTCCTTATCGGGGAGGTCGGTGAAGGGGTGCAGCACCGTGATGTACGGCATGAGGGTGGTGCGCACCCGCAGCTGCCGCTGCTCGACCGCCGACTGGTAGGCGTGGTAGTCGAGCGGGCTGTTGCCCACCATCCGGATCTCGCCGATCCCCGGCTCGGTGACCGAGGTGAGTCCGTAGCTCAGGGCCTGATCGCTCGCGAGCCCCAGGTTGCGCTGCACCTCGTCGAGGCTCATCGGCCGTACGAGCGCGAAGATCGGGGCCATCGCCGACTCCTGCAGCAGGCCCTGCGGCCGGCCGTCGGCGTCGCGGGGGATGCCGCCGCCCGCGATCTCGGGGAACCCCTCACGGCCGGTGTACCCCGCGAGCTCGAAAGCCTTCGTGTTCGCGACCATCATGTGCCCCGAGACGTGCTCGAGGATCACGGGCCGCCCGCCCGCGACCCGGTCGAGCCCCTCGGCCGTCGGATGCGCCTCGAGGAAGTTCTGGTCGTAACCGGAACCCCGCACCCAGGCATCCGGCGCCAGCCCCTCGGCGTGCACGCGCACCGCCTCGTACAGCTCGTCGAGCGAGTTCACCGCGCCGGGGCGCAGGTTCAGCGACGCGAGACGGAAGCCCGTGAGTGAGAGGTGGTGGTGCGCGTCGTGGAACCCGGGCAGCACAGGCTGACCGCCGAGGTCGACCACCCGGTCCGCATCGACGCCGTGCAGGTCGTCGTCGAAGCCGACGATGCGGCCTCCCAGCACGCCGATGCTGTGCGCCGCGGGGCGGTCGGCATCGAGCGTGCGGATGCGGGCGTTGGTGAAGATGGTGTCGACGCGCATGGTCTCTCTCGGTTCTCGGGGTCGCTCGGGTGGTCGCTCGGCCGGCGGGACGGATGCCGGTCGGGCCGGGGCTGCCCTCAGGCCACGGATGCCGTGGCCGTGGCCGCGGTCTCGGCCTCGACCGATCGGGCGATGCGTCGCTGGAGTCCCCAGACACCGGCGATCGTGATGAGGATCATCACCGCGTAGAACACGGCCACACCCCACACGCTGCCGCCGGTCGAGTTGAGGATCCACTGGGCCACCAGCGGGGTCGATCCGCCGAAGACGGTCGCGCACAGCTGGTAGGCCAGCGAGACGCCGGAGTAACGGATGCGGGCCGGGAACGCCGAGGCGAGCAGCGTCGCGAGCAGCGCGTAGTAGGCGGTGCTGCCGATGATCGTGGCGTAGAGGGTGACCGTGATCCACAGGGGGGAGGCGGCCTGGATGGCGAGGAAGTACGGCACCGTGAGCACGACGCTGAGGATGAGGCCCGCGAGCATCACCCGGGCGATGCCGAACCTCTCGGCGATCTTGGCGGCGATCGGCTGCCAGATGAACTGCAGGATCGCCATGCCGAGCAGGATGTTGAGCATGAGCTGCCGCTCGATGCCCAGGGATCCGGTGGTCCAGGCGAGCAGGAACGTGTTCGAGAAGTAGGCGTTCGAGATGCCCATGACCGACGCGAGCATGCCGAGCCCGATCAGCAGCGGCGCGGTGCGGATCGCCACGAGCACCGGGGCGCTCACGACCTCCTTCGACTGCTTCGCCGCTTCGAAGTCGGGCGACTCCTCGACCTTCACGCGGATGACGAGGCCCACGATCACGAGGATCGCCGACACGAGGAACGGGATGCGCCAACCCCAGGTGATGAACTGCTCGTCGGGCAGCAGGCCCACGATGAGGAACATCACGGTCGCGAGGATGGATCCGGCGGGCGAGCCCTGCTGCACCCAGGCTCCGGCGAGGCCCTTCTTCTTGGCCGTGGCGTTCTCGGTCGACAGCAGCACGGCGCCGCCCCACTCGCCGCCGACCGCGAAGCCCTGCAGGCCGCGCAGCACGACGAGCAGGATCGGCGCGAGGATGCCGATCTGGGCGTAGGTGGGCAGGAGGCCGATCAGCGTGGTGGCGGTCCCCATCAGGATGAGCGTGAGCACGAGCACGTTCTTGCGCCCGAACTTGTCGCCGAAGTGGCCGAAGACGAGTCCGCCGACCGGGCGCATCAGGAAGCCGACCCAGAAGGTGGCGAACGAGGCGAGCAGCGCGGCGCCGGGTGCGACGTCGGGGTAGAAGACGCGGCCGAAGACGAGGGCGGCGGCCGTGCCGAAGATGTAGAAGTCGTACCACTCGATCGCGGTGCCGACGAAGGCACCCACCATCGAGCGTCGTTGCCGGGCAGAACTGATATCAGTGCGGGAAGCAGCCATCGGGAGGGCTCTCTGTCTCGGGGAAGGAGGGGGAAGTTCGGGTTCTGCCCATCCTGCGGTGATCACCCCATGCTCGTCCAATGAAGAAAACGGGGTGAGGTATACGGTTTACGTATGTACGGGGAACGCGAACTCGAGGCATTCGTCGCGGTGCTCGACACCGGGTCGGTCAGTCTCGCGGCAGAACGCCTGATCAGGACGCAACCGACGGTATCGCGGCAGATCGCCTCGCTCGAGCGCCAGGTGGGGGCATCCCTGTTCCGACGGATGCCGCAGGGCATGGTCGCGACCTACGCCGGCGACCGTCTCGAGCCGATGGCGCGCGACCTCGTGCGCCGGGGCCGGCGAGCGCGCGAGGTGATGAGCGGCATCGTGCTCAAGGAGCGCTCCTTCGTCGCCGCAGCCCCCGAGATGACGAGCGTGCTCGTGCTCGCGCCGTTCATCGCGGGCGGCGGACCCATCTCCGACGTCGTGGTCGCGACGCCGGTCGAGACCTACGACCGGCTGCGCTCCGGGGCCGATCTCGCCGTGACGACGAGTCCGCCGGACTCGCGGCTCAGCAGCATCCGCATCATGAACCTGCCCCTCTACTGCCAGCTGCCGGCGTCGCATCCGCTCGCAGCCGGGGATCTTCTCGAACTGGAGGATCTGCTGGCCGGCCCCTTCCTCACCTCGGGCACCGGATCGGCCGCGTGGACGCAGATCCAACGCGCGGCCGAGAGCGAGGCGTGGTCGGTCGAGATGGCGAGTTTCGGAGCGGATGCCCCGATCATCCAGGCCCGGTCGGCCGCCGGCCACGGGCCCTGCGTGGTCGTCGAGCCGCCGCGCTTCGGGTTGGTGTCGAAGCCGCTGCACCACCGCGGCATCCCGATGCAGTGCGCGCTGTACGCGAGTTGGGAGCGCACGCACTACGCGCGCGACGACATCCGCGGGGTGGCCGAGCAGCTCAGCGCCTTCGCCGCCGACCACGTGCTGAGCCTGTACGACGCGGAGGACTGAGTGCTAGATGCTATAGCATCGCACTCATGACAACGCCGTTCATCCTCGTCAGTGACTGCGACCTCCCCGGAACCGTCATCGAAGACACCCTCCGCGCAGCCGACCTCCGCGCCGGACGGGCAGCGTCCCCGGCGTCCGACGACCTCGCAACTCTCGGGGCGGATGCCACAGGGCTCGTCGTGCAGTGGGCCCCGATCACGGCCGAGGTGCTCGATCGGATGCCGAACCTGCGCATCATCAGCCGCGTCGGCATTGGTTACGACATGATCGACGTCGAAGCGGCCACCGCGCGCGGCATCGCGGTCGCCAACACCCCGAGCTACTGCATCGAGGAGGTCGCCGCGCACACCATCGCGATGATCATGACCCAGGCGCGGGGGCTGCCGGCCTACGACCGCGCGGTGCGAGCCGGCACCTGGAAAGCGGTGGACGCCCGGCCCCTCGCCGTGCGTCCGTCGACGACCACGGTGTCGGTGCTCGGCTTCGGCCGCATCGGATCGATCGTGGCCCGCGGATGCCGGGCGCTCGGTTTCCGGGTGCTCGTCGCCGACCCGTACGCGTCCGCCGACGGCATCCGCTCGGCCGGGTGCGAGCCCGTCGAGATCCCGGATGCCGTGGCGCAGGCCGACATCCTCACCCTGCACGTGCCGCTCACCGAGGCGACCCGGCACCTGATCGACGCTGAGTCGATCGCGACGATGAAGCCCGGAGCCGTGATCGTCAACACGTGCCGCGGACCGCTCATCGACGAGCGAGCGCTGGCCGATGCGCTGCGCTCCGGGCACTTGGGCGCGGCCGCGCTCGACGTCTTCGACGGTGAGCCGCTGGCCGCAGATTCCCCGCTGCGAGACCTCGAACAGGTGCTGCTCAGCCCGCATGCGGCGTGGTTCTCACCCGAGGCGCTCGCCGACCTGCCCGTGCACGCTGCCGAGAACGTGATCCGCTTCCTCGCCGGGGAATCGGTGCCGATCGTGAACCCGGCGTACGCCGGCTGAGCCGCGTCCCAGTTCCTCACGCTGAGGGGTCAAGACACGCCGCAGGCGGATGCCGCGGCACGGCGTGTCTTGACCCCTCACGGGACCCCGGGTCGCTGGCCCTTCGGCGCGTGTCGGTGCACGTTCGGGAAGAGATCTCCGCACGTTCGGGAGGAGATCTCCGCGTTAGGCGGAGGAATCCGCTGTTTTTCTCCTCCGTTGCGTGAGTTCTCCTCCCGAACGGGTGCCGAGCGGATGCCGCGCACAACGACGAGGTCGCTGGGTCAGGGGCCCTTCGACAGGCTCAGGAACCCAGCTTCTGACTGGGGCGCTGAGCCCGCTTCTGACTGGGGCGCTGAGCCAGCTTCTGACTGGGGCGCTGAGCCTGTCGAAGCGTCCCGCCCCGAGAAACCCGGTGCCGAGAGACCCGTCAGCCGGCGAACGCCGCCACGGGCACCCCGCTCACGCCGGGCTGCACGGCGAACAGTGAGCCCGCCTCGGTGCCGTGGTCTGCCCCCAGCCCCTGGGCCGAGGTCGTGATGAAGAGCGTGCCGAGGTCGTCTCCGCCGAACGTGCACGCGCTCACCTGGGGGACGGGCAGGTCGATCCGAGCGATCAGAGAACCGTCGGGCGCGTAGCCCCGCACCGCCGAACCACCCCAGAGCGCGACCCACACCGACCCGTCGGCGGCGACGGTCAACCCGTCGGGCGACCCCTGCTCCTCGGGGATCGTCACGAACCCTCGCCGCCCGCGCAGTTCGCCCTCGACCACGTCGAACACGTCGACCCGCTGCGTGACCGTGTCGACGTAGTAGGCCCGGGATCCGCCGGGGGCGAAGGCCACACCGTTCGAGACGGTCACGCTCGACAGCACCGTGGTGGTGTCGAGGTCGCCGCCGATCCGCAGCATCCGCCCCGCGGCTCCGGCGTCGCCGAGAGCCATCGACCCGGCGAGCAGCCGCCCGTGCGGGTCGACCGTGCCGTCGTTGAAGCGCGCATCGCCGAGGTCGAAGGTCGCGGCGACGCGCGCCGGTCCGTCTGGCGAATCCGAGAGGTGCAGCGAGCGCGCACCGAGGGCGACGAATCCGCCGCCGACGCGCGGGCGCACGAACGCCGCATACGTGTCATCGAGGTGGAGGCGATGGATGCCGTCGTCGCGCAGCGTCACGAGGTCGGCGGCGTCGCCGTCGACCCAGCGGACGCCGCCCCACGATGTCGACCAGACCGGCGCCTCGGCGTGCACGCAGATCGGGCCGGTGAGGTTCTCGGCCTTCACGACTGCTCGTCGGTGCGCCGCAGCGGCATCCGCTCGGGCTCGGGAGTCGAAGCCGTCTCCGGGCTCGACTCCGCACTCGGCGCAGAGGCAGCTGCGGCGGGAGCCGCGATCTCTCGCGCGACCTGCTTCTCGAGCACCTGCACGGCGTCGTCCGACAGCAGGATGAGACCGTCGAGCTCTTCGCGCACGCGCTTGTAGGCGACGTTGCGCTCGGCCTGCGTGGCCGACTCGTCGACCGCGACCTTGAGCAGCTGCTGCGCGCGATCGAGGCGCTTTCGCTCGGCGTCGGTGAAGGTCGAATCGCGCAGACGCCGGGCATCCTTCTCGGCGATCTCGAACGCGACGGCGTACGCCCCCACCGCGTCGAGGTACTCCGACACCTGCTGCTCGGTGACCTTGGCCTCGGCCGAGGCCGGGCGCAGTGCGTCGGCGGTGCGCTTCGCGCGCAGGAACGCGGCCGTGAGGGGCTGGCGCCCATCGCTCATGGCGGGGAAGGCGATGAGCTTCGCGACGTCGAGCTCGTAGTCGAGCCAGCGCGCGGTGATCTCGTCGTGCTCGGCGAGCAGGCGCGCGAGCAGATCGTTCGGAACGGGGGATGCCGTGGTGTCGACGACCGTCGTGCGCTGGCCCCGCGGTTTCTGGCTCAGTGCTCGCGCCTCGATCTGCGCGGTTTTGAGCTGCGCCTTCATGCGGAGGGTCTCGATCCGGCGCTCATGGCGGCGCTTGGCCGAACGCTCCCACGCCTTCGCAGCGCCTCCGGCCATGCCCATGATCGGGAAGATGAGCCACCAGTAGTCGCCCGCGAAGTCCAGCAACGGTTGCATGATGTGCCCAGCCTACTGGCGTGCGGCGACACCGCCGAGGCCCGTCTTCGAGAGGATGGAGGCATGGCAGCGCACCGCATCGGCATCGTCGGCATCGAGAACACCCACGTCGATGGGATCGTGCGCGCGCTCAACGTCGACGGCGTCGAGGATGCCCGGATCACGGCCCTCGTCGCCGGTGCGGCCGACCGCACGGAGCGGCTCGCCGAGCTCGGCGGCATCGAGCGCATCGTGACGGCATCCACCGACCTGATCGGCGAGGTCGACGCCCTGATCGTGGCCACTCGCGACGGGTCGACGCATCGCTCGCTCGCCGTGCCCTTCCTCGAGGCGGGCGTGCCGGTGTGGATCGACAAGCCGCTCGCGCTCTCGGTCGCCGATGCCGACGCGATCCTCGCCGCCGCCGGGTCGACGCCCGTCACGTCGTCGTCGACGCTGCGCTGGCTGCACGACACGGATGCCGTCGCCGCCGCGCTCTCCTCGATCGGGGAGGTGCAGAGCCTCGCGATCACCGGACCGGCCGATCCCGACGGACCCTACGGCGGCCTCTTCTTCTACGGCATCCATCTCGCCGATCTCGCCCAGCGCCTGGTTCCCGGGGTGCCCGAAGAGGTCGAGGTGGAGCACTCCCCGGGGCGCGTGCGCGCCCGATACACCGTCGGCGGGGTGGGGGTGACGCTCGATTTCGTGCGCCCGGAGGGTGAGGTGTCGGTGCCGTTCCGCGTGACCGCCGTCGGGAGCGGCGGGACGGAGAGCCGTGAGATCGTCGTCGGGTCCGACTACGTGCGTCCCGGTGTCGAGGCCTTCGTGCGCATGCTCGACACCGGTGAGCTCCCGGTACCGAGCGAGCAGATGACCGCGACGGTCGCCGTGCTAGCCGCGGTCGTGGCCGTGAGGTCGTGAGGCGCCCTCTTCGATGACGGCAGGCGCAGGAAATCGGTTTCTCGGTGGCATTCGAATCTAGAATGTGCGCATGGTGGCGCGGGGAAGGTACGCGAAGGGTGTGGCGAAGCGGGAGGAGATCCTGCAGGTCGCGCTCGACGTGGTGGCGGAGGTCGGTTATCGCAAGGCGTCGAATCGAGAGATCGCCGCGCGGGTCGGTCTGACCCAGCCCGGGCTCATGCACTACTTCGGCTCGCGCGAAGAGCTCTACATGGAGGTTCTTCGCGCCCGCGACGAGCGCGACCTCGGCGAGTTCATGGACCCCGACCCCACGTTCGCCGGGTTCCTGTCGATCATCGAGCACAACGTCTCGGTCCCCGGTCTCGTGCGACTCTTCGTCGAGTTCTCGGCCGAGGCCACGATGGTGGGGCATCCCGCACACGAGTACTTCGTCGAACGCTACGCGTGGGCGCGCGGCGTGCTCACGGGCGTGATCGACCGCGCCCAGAAGTCCGGGGAGCTCGGGGCGACGCTCGACCCGAAGATCGCGGTCGACATCGTGCTCGCCGCCGCCGACGGGCTCCAGGTGCAGTGGCTCCTCGACCCCGAGGTCGACATGGTCGAGCGTCTCTCTCGGCTGTGGGACGGCATCCGTCTGGCCTCCCGCCGCGACTGACGCGCTGCTCTCGCTCGGGATCAGCCGCGAGTGAGCTCCTGCGCGAGCATCACGATGATGCCGCTCGGGCCGCGCACGTAGGCGAGGCGATAGACGTCCTGGTAGTTCGCGACCCCGCGCAGCGGGTGGCAGCCGTGACGGGCGGCGATCTCGAGGGATGCGTCGATGTCGTCGACCGAGAAGGCGACCCGGTGCATCCCGATCTCGTTCGGGAGGGTCGGCTCGGTCTCGATCGCGTCGGGATGGATGTACTCGAACAGCTCGAGTCGGCCGTGGCCGTCGGGCGTCTGCAGCATCGCGATGCGCGCATGGTTGCCGTCGAGCCCCACCGCCGTGTCGGCCCAGTCGCCGCTGACGGTGTCGCGGCCGACGACCTCCAGGCCGAGGTCGGTGAAGAAGGCGATGGTGGCGTCGATGTCGCGCACGGCGATGCCGACGTTCTCGAGTGCGATGGGCATGCTCGGAATGCTAGCCCCGCGCGCCGGAGTTGTCAGTGCCCGAGCTTCTCGGCGCAGGCGACGCAGTACTCGGCGAACGGACGCACCTCGAGCCGGGCGGCCGGGATCGGTCGGACGCAGTTCAGGCACACGCCGTAGGTGCCGGCATCCATGCGGGCGAGCGCGTCGTCGACCTGCTGGAGTTCGGATGCCGCGGCCTCCGCGAGCCCGGTCAGCCGCGACCACTCCGACGACAGCGTGACCCCCTCGGGGTCGTGCTCGTCGTCGTCGTTCGAGCCTTCGCGGTCGTGCGTGAGTTCGGTGAGGATCGCCGCGGTCGCCCGGACACGGGCATCCGCCTGCGCACGCATGGCCGTGAGCAGAGCGCGCAGCCGACCGTCGTCCTCCTCCATGCGGCCACCCTACTGCGGGGCGCGCCGGGCGCGGCGTGAGGAGTCAAGACACGCCCTGCGACCGTGCCTGCGTGCGGCGTGTCTTGACCCCTCACGAAAGGAGCGCGGAACCACAGGATGGTGAGGGGTCAAGACACGCCGCGTCAGCGGGTCGGCGTGCGGCGTGTCTTGACCCCTCGCGGGGAAGGGAAGGGAAGGGAAGGGCGGGGAGGGGAAGGGAAGGGCTCAGCCCCGCCGCTTGCGCTCGGCGCGCGTCTTCGGCTCGGGCGTCTCGACCGTCGGGATGCTGTCGGTGTGCACGGCGGGGTGGTCGCGCTCGAGCGCGGCACCCTCCATGTCGACGTTGGGCAGCAGGCGGTCGAGCCAACGCGGCAGCCACCAGGCCGACTTCCCGAGCAGGTGCATGAGCGCGGGCATGAGCAGCATCCGCACGACGAACGCGTCGAGCAGCACACCGAATGCGAGGCCGAAGCCGATCGAGCGGATGATCGTCGACTCCGAGAAGATGAACCCGCCGAACACCGACACCATGATGAGGGCGGCGGCGATCACGACCGAGCGGCCGGCGCGGAAGCCCTGCGCCACGGCATCCCGGGCCGACGCCCCGTGCACGTACGCCTCGCGCATGCCGGAGGCGAGGAAGAGTTGATAGTCCATCGCGAGGCCGAACAGGATGCCGACGAGGATCACCGGCAGGAAGCTGAGGATCGGTCCGGTGCTGTGCAGCCCGATGATCTCGGCGCCCCAGCCGAACTGGAACACCGCCACGATCAGACCGTACGTCGCGAAGAGCGACAGCACGAAGCCTCCGGTGGCGATGATCGGCACGAGCAGCGAGCGGAACACGACGATCATGATCAGCAGCGACAGTCCGACGACGACCACGAGGTACAGCGGCAGGACTCCGGCGAGTGCCTCGGAGATGTCGATGTTGACGGCCGCCTGACCGGCGACGCCGAGCGTGATGCCGCCGTCGAGTTCGGGCAGCGAACGGATGCTCTGCACGAGCTGCTCCGTCGACGCGCTGTTGGGGCCTTCGGCCGGCAGCACCTGGAAGGCGAGGAGCGTGTTGTCGTCGGAGGTCGCAACGGGCGCGACGGCGACCACGTCGTCCTGATCGGCGAGCTTCTGCGCGACCTCCACCTGCGTGGCGAGCAGGTCGTCGTCGCTGACCGCCTCGTCGAGGGTGGCCGTCACGAGCAGCGGTCCGTTGGCGCCCTCGCCGAACTGCTCGTTCACGGCGTGGAAGGCGCGGTAACTGGTGGAGTCGCTGGGCTCGCTGCCGCCGTCAGGCAGGCCGAGGCGCATCGACATCGAGGGGATGGCGATGATGAGCAGGCCCACGATGCTGACGAGCACGGTGACGACGGCGCGCAGCGTCGACATGCGCTTTACGGGCTTGCCGGTGGCGTGCGGCTTGCCGACGGTCGCGCGGGCCTTCTTGCCGAGCAGACGGTCGCCGACGAGGCCGAGGATCGCGGGGGCGAGGGTGATCGCGACGAGCACGGCGACCGCGACGCACACCGCACCGACGGTGCCCATGAGGCCGAGGAACGGCACGCCCGTGACGTTGAGGGCGAGCAGCGCGACGATCACGGTCGCGCCCGCGAAGACGACCGCGGTGCCCGAGGTTCCGGTGGCGAGCCCGATCGACTCGCGCACGGGGGATCCGGCGAGCAGCTGCTTGCGGTGGCGGTTGACGATGAAGAGCGAGTAGTCGATGCCGACGGCAAGGCCCAGCATCACGCCCAGCACGGGGGTGACGGATGCCATGTCGACGACGCCCGAGAAGGCCAGCGACGACGTCACGCCGACGCCCACACCCACGATCGCGGTGATGATGGGGAGTGCCGCGCCGATCAGCGAGCCGAGCATGACGATGAGCACGACCGCCGCGAAGGCGAGTCCGATCGCCTCGCCGATGCCGAAGATCTCGGGAACGCCCTGGGCGATGTCGGTGCCGAAGCCGACCGTGGTGCCCTCGACGGCGGTGTCGTCGAAGTGCGAGATCGTTCCCTGCTTGACCTCTTCGGAGAGTTCGAGGCGCGGGTCGACGAACGAGACGTTGACGATGGCGGTCGAGCCGTCGTCCGAGACGACGCCGATGCCGTCCGTGAGATCGAGGAGGGTGGTGCCGAGGTCGAGCTGCTCGGCGTTGGCGTCGAGGTCGTCACGGTTCTGGTCGATCGTCTGCTGCTGGGCGTCGAGGGCCGCGAGCTGAGAGGTGAGCGCGGCCTTCTGCCCCTCGAGCACGGTGATCTGCTGTGCCGGGGCTCCGGCCGCCTGGGCCTGGGCGATGCCGGCGTCGATCTGTGCGATGCCGTCTTCGAGCTGGGTGCGTCCGCTGTCGAGCTGGGCCTGACCGGCATCCAGCTGTGTGCGGCCGTCGGCGATCTGCGCGGCGCCGTCGGTGAGCTCCTGCTCCTGGTCGGCCTGCTGCTGCTGGGCGTCGAAGGGGTCGATGACCCGGGCGACGCCGTCGAGGTCTTCGGCGCTCGCCGCGAGCGCCGAGATCTCCTTCTTCTGCTCGTCGGTGAAGGGCTCGCCGTTCTCGGTCTGGTAGACCACGGTGCCCGTGCCTCCGGCGGTGTCGGGCAGCTTGTCGGCGAGCTCGTCGATGACCTCGCCCGAGGCGGTGCCGGGGATGTCGAAGCTGTTGCTCAGCGTGCCGCCGAGCGTGAGGAACGCGCCGACCCCGAGGCCGAGGATCACGACCCACGAGATGACCACCGTCCACGCCTTGCGCGCAGCGAAAGAACCCAGACGGAAAAGCAGTGAGGCCAAGACGATCTCCTTCAGACTCGTTGAGCATACGGCACGTCTCGTCTAGAGATCTGTGGCTATCCTGAATGGATGGCGAACGAGCATCGAAGCGGACCCGTGCGCAGCACCGCAGCGCGCGAGGCGATCCTCGACGCCACCGCCCGGCTGTTCCACAATCAGGGCTACGACCGGCTCACGATCGAGGGCATCGCGAAAGAGGCCGGGGTCGGCAAGCAGACCATCTACCGGTGGTGGCCGTCGCGCGGAGCCCTGATCGGCGACTGCCTCGTCGAGGGGCGCCTCGTCCCCGTCGACTTCGTCGTGCCGTACACGGGCGACCTCTCCGCCGACGTCGAGGCGTGGTTGCGCAGCGTGCTCGCGATCCTCGATGAACCCCAGGGCGACGTGTTGCTGCGGTCGCTGGTCGCGGCGGCGACCGAGGATGCCGGAGTCGGTCAGCACCTCGGCGAGAGTCTGGGCGTCGAGGAGCATCTCGGCTCGCGGCTGCGCGCCGGCATCCGCGACGGCCAGTTGGCCGAGGATGCCCCCGTCGCGCAGATCGGCCGGGCGATCTTCGGTGCCATCATCGTCGAGTCATTGGCTCGCGAACAGCGAGACTCCGAGGGCGTCGTGCGGTTGACGCGGTTCCTGTTCGGGCGCTGAGGGTTATCGCGAGGTCGTCGAGCGTCGTCCGCGGCGCGCGAACTCCCGCCGCCGTGGCGCATTCCACCTCGCCAAGCGCGTTGCGACTTCTTGTGACCTCGACCGCCATCAATTCTCACTAGGCGTGCGATCTAGTGTGAGCGCAGAGCTGATCCCGAAAGCGGCGCCGAGTCCGATCAGGCCAAAGCCGACGAGAACACTTGGTGGGACTCGAGCGCTTCAGACCACTTCGCAGAACGAGTTCGTGTCCAGGTGGCATCGATGTGAGACAGATATGCAAGCCAGCCCTCGACATGATTTATCATCGCGAGCGCTGAGTCAAACTTTCGATGTCTGGCAAATTCGGCCGGTCCATATTTTGCGACGCTATGGATGTAAAGATCGACACGCCGTTTTTGTTCGGACATAATGCCCAGACCAGTTTCATTGACCACTATACCGAGTACGACCTTGCGCGCGCCCGGCGGAATGATCCTGGTTTTCTTCTGATGAAGGTTGAAACCGCAGCGTTCCACTAGTGCGCGAACTTTAGGGACCAGAGCAGCAGCGTATTTGCGTGAGAATTCGCCGCTCCCCGAGAGTGTAAGGTCATCAGAGTATCGCGTGTACACAAGCCCATGTTGCAAAGCGAGACCAGAGAGACTCTTGTCTAGGCGACGGCTTACAGCGTTCGCAAGAGCGCCGCTGGTCGGCGCGCCCTGCGGCAGAACGCCTTCGACGGTTCTTGCATATGGACGTGAATCGTTCGGATTCAACCAGGTAGCCGGTGAGCGCTGACTTGGCCACGTGCATAAGCGAGCGAGTTCGAACGCGAGCAGTGGAGAATATCCGAGTTCTGCAAATACACGGTATACCTGACGCTCTGTCACGGACGGGAAGAAGTCGTGAAGATCCGTCTTCAGCATCCAAGTGGCTCCAACGTGCCGCTCAGCGCACTCGCGAGTTGTAACTTTCTCGAAGTAGGCGAAGCTGTCTGGGTGTCTTGGTGAGTGAACAAGGATGTTATCTAACACCCACCTCTGCACCTTGCGCAGCTCGTCATTCGGAGAGAGTAAGTTGCGATATCCGCCGCTGTTCTTTCGAATACGAATAGGGCGGTAGGGCGAGCCCGTGCGTCGCACAGTATTTCGAAGGTCAGCCCAGTCCGCGTTCGCGCTTAGAGCAAGATGATTAAGTGTTAGTAGCGCCGGAGAACCGGCTGCGCGAAGAATCTCAAGACGCCGAACGTATGCGGAGGCAGAGTTCGCATCCAGGCCGCGATGTGTAGCAAGGGCTCGGCTGAGGTGAGGTGCATTTGACATCTACTTCGAACTCTCCCCGGAGGGGACGGGGTGGATTCGCGCTTTGAGGCTTCGGAGTGCGGATCCACCCCGTTGCCTCCGAATCGCATGTTTGCCCAACGGCTGCAGAGTGCTGCAACCCGATACCGTATCGGCACCAGAGCTGACCATTGTGGTCAGCTTCATCACTAGGTGTCCCATGCCGCTCACCTCAGCTGAGTCGGTACATAATCTACCAGGCCGCCGGAGGGTTCGCGGTAGGTGCGCGGGCTGGCTCGTCGTCGAGCGAGCGACAGCTCGTGTCGCCCGAGTCGAGTCACGCGATTGTCGATCGTGATCAGCTCCAATGAAAGTAATGACGCCTTGAGCTTGTGTAGATTCTCTTCCGACATCTCGAGCAAACCAAATACGTGCGCCTCAGAGAGGTTGTAATCAAGTAAATGAAGTGCCGCGAGGGCGCGCAAACCGGGGACGGGGCGGCGGCTCTTGTCTATCCGGTCGGCTATATCACTCGCGCCCAAATTGCGCAATGTCTGCGTCAAGGAATCTGATGGGTGATAAGACGGAAGTTCATTGTAAAAACCGACTGGCAGTGCCCGGTTGGCAAATAGACCTGGCCATGAAGTCCCGGCTCCTCTAATCAAGATCTGCGGTAAGTTGTTAGGCACGCGAAAATTTGAAAGATGGAGGCCGAAGCTTCTCTTATACCCGAGCGCATCGTCTCGAGCAGGGTCGGCATACTTTGTGCAGAGGTGCTCGATCGCACGGCGCTGCGCTTGACTCCAGTTCGCACCTTCCGCGGATTTTGCGGTTTGCAGCGATCTGAAATCAACATGCTTGCTATTCTCAAACAGTGAGGCGGCAGTGAGGCTTGCGGCGTATGTCAGGACGCGAATGCGCACGAGTTTATACGAGATCCAACTTGCAATTGTTGGGTTGCTCAAGAATGTCTCGGCGAAGCGCAGCGCCTGCTTGCCGCTGCCGCTGTAGTCAGAGACTAGGTATATGGTCCTAACTTCGCGACGCTTCAGCTCTGCCAGGTCTAATTCTGGCGACAGAAAAGTGTCAGGGTAGGAATTTACCAGGTCTCGACTGAGTGCTCCGATGTCTGCTTCGCTGCCCGGCAGGGGTGGGAAGACAGATCCTGGTTGAAACGTGCGATACGCAACGTGCTTAGCGTGTTCGTCGATTGGGGGGAGGTCCTCAAGCGATCTGATTGCGATCAGCACTGCGGGTTGCGATCCGACGTCTGCCAAGACCCGAAGCAGCTCCTCGCGGAGGGCGTTGAGCGTATTAGTGTGCTCATGGATCTCGAGGCTATCTATCAATAGCGACGCCGTGCCTTGCTCGTCTCTTTCGAAGTGCGAGATCCATGTGCGGCCGGCCGAGGTCTCTGATGGACGCGACGCGGAGGGGTGCACAACCTGCATCCTGTCCTACTGGTGAGATGGGATGCAAATCCAAAGCAGGCGCGAGGCTATACCCGCGGAGTCAGCCGAGGATCAGCGTGAGCACCGTCGCGCCGCCACCGCCGAGGATGAGCGCGACGATGACGACCCACGACACGATGCGGATGCGCCGATTGCGGCGCTCGCCGAGGTCGCCGTAGTCCTCGCTGAGCTCGGGACGGACGCTCTCGCGCCGGGCCGGCTCATTCGGCTCGCGCCGGCTGAGGTCGCTCATCAGGAAACCTGTTCGGTGACGGTCGGACCGAAGTACGACGGCAGCGTGGCGGCCGAGCGCTCGCGAAGCTCGGCGACCGGGATCGTGAAGACGTCCTGCACCTCGAGCTGCGGCTCGCTGTCGGTCACACCGATGCGCATGACCGGGTAGCCGCGTCCCTCGCAGAGTCCGCGGAACTTCACGTCGTCCTCGCGCGGCACGGTCACGATGACGCGACCGGTCGACTCGGAGAACAGGGCGGATGCCGCATCCACACCGTCGCGGTCGATGATCTCGGTGAGCCACACGCGGGCGCCGACGCCGAAGCGCATGACCCCCTCGGCGAGGGCCTGGCCGAGGCCACCCTCGGAGACGTCGTGCGCCGACGAGATCAGCCACTCGTCGCGCGCGGCGGCGAGCAGGCCCGCGAGGCGCTTCTCGCCCGCGAGGTCGACCTTCGGAGGCAAGCCGCCGAGGTGCTGGTGCACGACCTCGGCCCACGCCGAACCCGAGAGCTCGGTCGAGGTGGTGCCGAGCAGGTAGATGTTCTGGCCCTCGTCCTGCCATCCCGAGGGGATACGACGCGAGACGTCGTCGATGATGCCGAGCACGCCCACGAGCGGGGTCGGGTGGATCGGCACGTCGCCGGTCTGGTTGTAGAACGAGACGTTGCCGCCGGTGACCGGGGTGCCCAGTTCGAAGCATCCGTCGGCGAGGCCGTCGACCGTCTGGCCGAACTGCCACATGACCTCGGGGTTCTCGGGAGAACCGAAGTTGAGGCAGTCGGTGATCGCGGTGGGCACGGCGCCGGTGACGGCGACGTTGCGGTACGCCTCGGCCAGCGCGAGCTGCGCACCCGCGTAGGGGTCGAGCTGGCAGTAGCGGCCGTTGGCGTCGGTGGAGATCGAGAATCCGAGTCCCGACTCCTCGTCGACGCGGATCATGCCGGCGTCGTCGGGGAAGCTCAGGGCCGTGTTGCCGAGCACGTAGTAGTCGTACTGGTTGGTGATCCAGCTCGTGTCGGCCAGGTTCGGCGAGCCCACCAGCGCGAGGAACTGCTCGCGCAGGGTGTCGGCGTCGTTCGCGCGGGGCAGCAGCTCGGCGGCATCCGCCTGCAGTGCGTCGATCCACGTCGGGTAGGCGACCGGGCGGTCGTAGACCGGGCCGTCGACCGCGACCGTCGAGGGGTCGACGTCGACGATGCGCTCGCCCTGCCAGTCGATGACCAGGCGTCCGTCGCCGGTGACCTCGCCGAGCACGGAGGTCTCGACCTCCCACTTGTTCACCACGGCGAGGAAGGCGTCGAGCTTCTCGGGCGCGACGATCGCCATCATGCGCTCCTGCGACTCCGACATGAGGATCTCTTCGGCGGTCAGCGAGGGGTCGCGCAGCAGCACGTTGTCGAGCGACACCTTCATGCCGCTGTTGCCGTTGGCGGCGAGCTCACTGGTCGCGCACGAGATGCCCGCGGCGCCGAGGTCCTGGATCGCCTCGACGAGTTCGCCGCGGTAGAGCTCGAGGCAGCACTCGATGAGCACCTTCTCGGCGAAGGGGTCGCCGACCTGCACCGCGGGGCGCTTGGTCGGGCCGCCGTCGGCGAACGTGTCGGAGGCGAGGATGCTCGCGCCGCCGATGCCGTCGCCACCCGTGCGGGCGCCGAACAGCACGACCTTGTTGCCGACGCCGGTCGCGTTGGCGAGCTTGAGGTCCTCGTGGCGGAGCACGCCCACCGCGAGCGCGTTGACGAGCGGATTGGCCTGGTAGACCGAGTCGAAGACCGTCTCGCCGCCGATGTTCGGCAGGCCGAGGCAGTTGCCGTAGAAGCTGATGCCGCTGGTCACGCCGTGCACGACGCGGGCGGTGTCGGGGTGGTCGATCGCACCGAAGCGCAGGGCGTCCATGACCGCCACCGGGCGGGCGCCCATCGAGATGATGTCGCGCACGATGCCGCCGACGCCGGTTGCCGCGCCCTGGAAGGGCTCGATGAAGCTCGGGTGGTTGTGGCTCTCGGCCTTGAAGGTGACGGCCCAGCCCTCGCCGACGTCGATGACGCCCGCGTTCTGGCCCATGCCCACCATGAGGCGTTCCTTCATCTCGTCGGAGACCTTCTGGCCGAAGCGGCGCAGGTAGTTCTTGCTGCTCTTGTACGAGCAGTGCTCCGACCACATGACCGAGTACATCGCCAGCTCGCCCGAGGTGGGGCGGCGTCCGAGGATCTCGCGGATCTTCGCGTACTCGTCGGGCTTGAGTCCGAGCGCCGCGTAGGGCTGCTCCTTCTCGGGCGTCGCGATCGCGTTCGAGACGGAGTCGGGGACGTGCTTGCGGGCAGGTGCAGGGGCGGTGGTCACGCACACTCCAAGAGGAAGGGGCCGGCGGGGCAGTGCCAGTCTACCGGGGCGCGGTCGGGTGGCCGGCCGGGTGTCGTGAGGGGGAGGATGCCGCGGCCAGGCGTGCCGAGAGGGCGGCGGATGCCTCGGCGAACGCCGCGGGTCCCTCGATCGCGAAGGGGGCGTCGAAGCGGGCGACCGAGGCGACCAGACCGGTCCACGACCAGGAGCCGAGTGTGAGGCGGCAGCGTCCGTCGGGGAGCTGCTCGAGATCGCCGTCGTCGAGGTACGGGGTGATCTCGCGGGCGGGCAGGTCGATCAGGACGGTGCCGATGCAGGGCCAGCGGTCGGCGGCATCCGATCCCTTCGACCGCGCCGCGAGGAAGCTGCGGGCGTCGACGCCGCCGGGTAGCGGGCGCGGGGTGAAGGCCGGGCCCGTCGGGATGCGCGGGTGCAGGCGGTCGAGGCGGAAGATGCGCCAGTCGTCGCGGTCGAGATCCCACGCGATCAGGTACCAGCGACCCTGGCGCGACACGACATCATGCGGCTCGACGCGGCGGCGCGGGGCATCCGATTCGGTCGCCCCGTAGTCGAAGCGCAGCACGTGCCGGTCGCGCACCGCGGCCGTCACCGCTTCGAGGGTGGCGGGGTCGACGCGGTCGGCGGCCGTCGATCCCTGGAAGCGGATGCCGTCGATCCGATGCCGCAAGCGCGACGGCATGACCTGACGCACCGTCGCGAGCGCCCGCTCGGCTCCCTCGTCGATGTCGATCCCGCTCGCCGGGATGCTCTGCAGGGCGACCGCGACGGCGACGGCCTGCTCGTCGTCGAAGAGGAGGGGAGGGAGCTCGGAGCCGGCGGCGAGCCGGTACCCGCCGTCGGGTCCCTTGATCGCGCCGATCCGGTAACCGAGATCGCGGAGCCGGTCGACGTCGCGGCGCACCGTGCGCGGGCTCACCTCGAGACGCTCGGCGAGCACGGCGCCGGGCCAATCGCGCTGCGTCTGCAGAAGAGAGAGGAGCGCGAGCATCCGAGACGAGCTTCCGGCCATGTCTCCATTGTGCTCCGAGAAGCGGACCGAAACTGACCTCTTCTGTCGAGAGAGTGGTCGTACGGGCATCCGCTCGGCTCATCTCTCACAGGAGGAATCATGACCGTCACCACCACGACCCACCTCAACTTCGCCGGCACCGCACGCGCGGCGCTCGACTTCTACGCCGAGGTCTTCGGCGGCACCGTCACGGCCGCGACCTACGGGGACTTCGGCATGCCGGCCGACGTGCCCGGTGCCGACAAGGTCGTCTTCGGGCAGATCGCCGGCGGCGCGATCGCACTGATGGCCTATGACATCCCCGGAGCGACGGATACTTCGGCCGGGGTCACCCGTCGGGAGAACGGTGTCACGATCACCGACCGTCCGTTCTTCCAGTCGCTGCGGGCCTCGTCGCTCGACGAGCTCACCGGGTACTGGGAGGCGCTCGCCGTGGGCGCGACCATCGTCGAGCCGCTCGCCGCGTCGGCCTGGTCGGCCGGATTCGGCATGCTCACCGACCGGTTCGGGGTGACCTGGGTGCTCGACGTGGCGTGAGGCCGGGCGGCACTGTACCCAACTCAGGAAGAACTGGCCGAATCGGGCCGGAACGGGGGGTTCTCGGGCCGATTTGGTCGACTTTTCCTGAGTTGGGTACGGGGTGCGGGCGAGTCGTCGTGCGTCACTCCGGACTTTCGACGCCGAAGGGCCCCCAATCGGTGGATTCGGGGCCCTTCGTGCACATTCTTCCGGAGTCATGAACCGCCGTCGTGCGTCACTCGGGCCGTTGCAGGCGCTGCGCCCGCAACGCGAAGTCGAGGTGCTGCTGCGCGATCGAGCGGATGCCGACGAGCAGCAGTCCGATGAACAGCGACGCCGCTCCGAACCAGAAGATGACGGTGCCGAGCTGTGTCTGGAAGATCGCCCAGTCGGCGTCGCGATCCGCGTTGATCGTGCCGAGGAACGCGCCGATCGGCAGGAACAGCGCGGCGACGACGAACAGCGTCGGCGCGAGCGCGGGCAGGGTGATCCGGTTCGGACGCACGTGGGGGGCGGGGGAGTTCGTCATGCCGCCGAGTCTAGGAGTCACCACCGCACCGATCGGTGCGAAATGTCGGTTATCCGGCGGCAGAACCGACATCCTGCACCGATCGATGCATGTGCCGGGCCGACTCAGTCGCGGCGGGTGCGATCGATCAGGCGCCAGGTGGCGGGGAGGAGTCCGGCCATCGCGACGATCTTGATCGCGTCGCCGATGAGGAACGGCACGACCCCGAGGCCGATCGCGGTGGGGATGTCGACCCCGGCGAAGGCCGAGAGCCACGGCACACCGCACGCGTAGATCGCGAGCGAGCCGAGGCCCGCGAGTCCGAGCGTCGAGAGCACGGAACGGTCGGCTCGGCGGCGTGCCAGAGTGCCGACCAGCAGGGCGGCGACCACGTAGCCGACGATGTATCCGAACGACGAGAACGCCCAGCCCGCATTGCCGCCGGCGAACAGCGGCACGCCGATCACGCCGAGCGCCAGGTAGAGGAGCGCGCTCGCGCTGCCGCGCAGGGGTCCGAGCGAGGCGCCCGTCAGCAGCACGGCGAACGTCGCGAGCGACAGCGGCACGGGCGTGAATGGCAGCGGGATCGCGATATACCCGGCAACCGTGATGAACGCGGTGCCGGCGAGCGTGAGCGCGATATCCCGCACCCGTGCGCCGGGAACGAGGTCGGCGAGCACCAGAGCGGAGCGCGGGGAGACGGCGGATGCTGACATGGGAAGTTCCTCCTGAACACTGTTCACCTGAACACTGTTCGGTACAGTAGCACCATGAACGCGGCATCCGCAGATCAGCCCGCCCCGAGGCGCAACAAGCCCGACGTCGTCGACGCGGCCATGAGCGTTCTCGCCGAGAACGGCATCGCCGGGCTCTCGATGCGCCGCATCGCCGACGAACTCGACGTGCAGGTGAGCGCGCTGTACTGGCACTTCCCGAACAAGCAGGCGCTCCTGGCCGCGGTCAGCGCCCGCATCGTCACCGGCGAATCGGATGCCGAATCGGATGCCGAATCGGATGCCGAATCGGACGCCGCCGACCTCACCGCCACGGCCACCGCGCTGCGCGATCGCCTCCTCGCCCACCGCGACGGCGCCGAGGTCGTATCGAGTTCGCTCGCGCTCGGGCTGCTCGACCTGCCCGCTCGGCAGCGGCTCGTCGAGGCGGCGCTCGCCGCGGGGCTCACGGATGCCGCGGCCGTGGTCGCCGCCGACACCCTGGTGCACTACGTGATCGGGTTCACGTTCCACGAGCAGCAGCGGGTACACGCGGCTGTCATCGGGGCCGCGGATGCCTCCGTCGACCTCTCGCCCGTGCGACTCGCCTCCCCGGACGCCAGCCCGGACGACGACTTCGCCGCCGGCCTCGCGCTCATCGTCTCCGGCATCCGCTCGGCCGCCGTCGCGGGGCGCTGATCTCTCGCGGGGCGGGACGCTTCGACAGGCTCAGCGACCCGGGTTCCTCGGCCGCACCTGCAACTGGGTTCCTGAGCTTGTCGAAGGGCCCCGTCCAAGACGCCGAGGGGTCACAACACGCCGTGCCGCGGCATCCGTCTACGGCGTGTCTTGACCCCTCACCACCGCCCGCCGACCGCACGCGAGAGCGCCCGCCCCCGGAATCCCGGGGACGGGCGCTCGCGTGCGTCAGCCGATCAGACCTCGATCAGACCTCGAGCTTGCGGCGCCGAGCGGCAACGAACATGCCTCCGCCGACGAGCAGCACGAGGGCCAGCAGGCCGAGTGCCGTGGGCAGTTCGCCCCCGGTCTGGCTGAGTTCGCCCGAGCCGTCGGGGGTGACGGCTCCGCCACCACCCGTGCCACCGCCGGTGCCGCCGCCGTTGTCGGGGTCTTCGCCTCCGCCGGGAACCTCGGCCGCGGCGACCGCGACGGTCGCCTCGCTCGTGACCGATCCGCTGCGGAAGCCCTCGAGGGTGCCCGTGACCGTGACCGTGATGCGGGCGCCGAGAGCGGATGCCGGGATCACGAAGCTCGGTCCGGCATCGACGGCGCGAGCGGCCATCAGCCCGGCGGGCTCGTCGACCGGCTCCTCCTCGTCCTCCGCGGGAACCTCGACCGGAACGCCGTCGATCGCCCACTCGTAGGTGAGCTCGGTGCCCGCGGGCCAGCCCTCGGAGGTCGCGGTCAGCGTCTCGCCGACGACGGCCTTACCCGTGATGGTGGGCAGCTCGGTCGGGACGACGATCTCGGCGACCGAGGTGTCGACCGCGCACGTCTCGGAGCAGCTTCCACCGAGGGTGAGGGGCTTCACGGCCAGCGCGAACGAGCCGCCGGCCGATTCCTCGCTGATCGTCGCGTCGATGGTGAGCGACGCGCTCGTGCCGACCGCCGTGCCGACCGGGATCGGCCAGCTGAGCGTGGTGCCGTCGAGCGTGGCGCCCTCGGGCACAACCAGGTCGGCGTTCGCGAGCAGTGCGCTCACGTCGACCGACACGACCGACGAGGCCAGCGGCACGCGACCGGTGTTGAGCGCCGTGACGGTGTACGACACGGTCTCGCCCGGGTAGAGCGCGACCTCGGGGCTGCCGCCGCTGAGCGCGACCGAGTACTTGTCGGGCCAGGCGGGCTTTCCGGGCTCGAGGATCCAGTCGGTCCAGAAGGCGGTGAGGTCGAAGCCCGAGAGTTCCTCGGCCAGGGCCTTCAGGTCGGCGCCGGCGAGGCTCTTGCCCGCGTTGTCGACCTGCCACTGCTTGATCAGGGTGAAGTACGGCTCATCGCCGATCGCGACCCGCAGCGCCGCCCAGAACTGCGCGCTGCGCGTGTAGGTCTGGTAGCCGTAGAGGTTGGCCGAGTCGGTCTGACCACCCGGTGCGATGTTCCAGTTGGCGCTGGTCGGAGCGGTGTTGTTCCACGAGTTGAAGTACGTCTGCTCCGAGGGCGTCGTACCTGCGCCGAAGCCCTCGAGCGTGTTGTAGTACGTCGGACCCCAGGTCGCCATGCCCTCGCCCATCCAGATATCGGTCCACGTCGACGGGGCGACGTTGTTGCCGTACCACTGGTGCACGAGTTCGTGGATGAGCGTGTTGCCGTTGACCGAGTTCACGCTCGGGAAGAACGAGCGGTCCTGCGTCTCGAGCGCGTAGTTGATCGCGCTCGGAACGGTCTTCACGATCACGCCGGTGCTGTTGCCCGGGTAGGGACCGTAGATGCGCTCGAGGTTCTGGGTGATGGTCTGCAGCTGCGTGATGCGGTTGCGCACCGTGGTCTTGTTCGCGTCGCTGAGACCGAAGTCGATGAACGACCACGACGGGATCGTGCGACCGTCGAGCAGCGTGATGCTGCCCTCGACGACCTCGTAGCGGCCGATGCCGATGACGACGAGCTCCGACGCCATCTGCTTCTGCTGGCGCCAGGTCCACGTGGTGCGCTCGCCCGACTGGCTGACGACCTTCGACTGCAGCTCGCCGTTGCTGGCGACAGCGCCCGGGGCGCTCACTCCCGCGGTGTTGGTGAGGGTCGACGGGGCATCCACCGTGATCGTGTAGGTGGCCTTGTCGCTGGGGGTGTTGTTGTGCGGGAAGCCGGTCATCATGCCGATGGGCTGGCCCAGCAGCATCGCACCGTCGTTCGTTCCGCTCCAGCCTTCCTGGCTGTCGTCGGCGTCGGTGTGGAACACCGGAACGCCGCTGTAGTTCACGGTGACGGTGAACTCGCCGGTGACGGGGGTCGCCGGGGTCACGATGAGCTTGTACTTGATGGCTGCCGCGTCGATGTCACGGGACCAGGTGGCGGGCTGGCCGTTCACGAACACGCTGTCGACGGTCAGGCCCTCGAAGTCGAGCGAGAACGAGCGCAGCGGCGCGAGGGCGCGGGCCGTCATGGTGGTGGATGCCGAGTCGAACTGACCGGTGATGACGTTGTTCGCGACGCCGGTCGGGCTCCACGCGATGTCGATGTCGTAGTCGAGGGCGTCGTATCCGCCGTTGCCGACGTTGGGGAACATGGCGTCGCCCGAGGTGCGGGCTCCGTCGATCGGGTCGTCGGCGGCGGATGCCGGAACGGCGGTGGCGAGGAGGGAGCCGGCGAACAGCGCGGTGACCATGGTGGTCGCGAGCAGCCGCCGACGTCGGGGAGGAGTCAGTCGGGTCATGAGTGCTTTCGGGTAGGCAGGAACGAAAGGCGACCGGTCACGTCGTCGTGGTGCAGGGGGTGGCTTGTGGCCGGGGTCGCGAATGCGGGTTGATCGCAACCTAGGGAAGTCCTATGTCGGCAATATATCGCCATTGTGTCCGGCAGATTGCAGGAATTTTTCCCGTCCCGTTACCTGCCGTCGAGGGATCCGGCAAGGGGGTTCTGCGGGGCGGTGTCGTCGCGTAGACAAGGGGGCAGACCGAAGGAGAGATAGGGCATGGCTGCCGGCGACATAGTGACGTTTCACCGCAACGGAATCTGGTTCAACCGCATCGAAGGCGAGGCGGGGGTGATCGGATCGGGACACTTCACCGAAGCGGATGCCGTCGTCGCGGGCCGCGGCGCGGCCGCCGCCCGCCAGGTCGAGCACCTCATCCATGACGAGGAGCCTCCCGCCGACGCGGATGACCCGTACGCGCGGCATCCCCGCGATCGCGTCGGGGTGTCGATGCAGGACTGATCCTCGGCATCCGAATCTTCCGGTCGCGTCCGCGCGCCCGGACAAGGATCGAGAGCGCACCGTCACCACCCCTGGGCGGTGCGCTCTCGTGCGCGCGGGTGACGTCTCGTCGCCGCAGTGGCCACCGACCGGTCGGAAATGACGGTTCTGAGCGTCGATAGCCAGCATTTCGCACCGATCGTGTGCGGCACATCGCCCCACTCTGGCCCGCGGCCCTAGCGTAGGGGCATGTTCGCTCCGACCTTCGTCATCGGCCTGCTCATCTACGTCGCGATCGTGCTGATCGGGCTGCTCGTGCTGTGGTTCGTGATCTACACGGCCGTGCGCGCGGCGCTGACCTCGCACCGCCAGGCGCTGGCGGAGGAGCGACTCGGGCGCTCGTGATCTCCGACTACGTCCGTGCGATGCGCGACCGCATCGGACACGACCTGCTGATGCTCCCGGGCGTCACCGCCGTGATCCGTGACGGCGAGCGCTTCCTGCTCGCGCGCAGCGCCGGGACAGACGAATGGAGCCTGATCGGCGGCGGAGTTGAACCCGGCGAGGAACCGACGGATGCCGTTGTGCGAGAGGTGCGCGAAGAGCTCGGCGCCGGCATCCGCATCACCGGGATCGTCGGTGCCTACGGGGGTGAGTCGCTCGTCGTCGAGTACCCGAACGGTGATCGCGTCGCGTATGTCACGACGGCCTACGCGTGTGAGGTGGTCGACAAGATCGAGCCCGACGGTGAGGAGATCGTCGAGGTCGGGTGGTTCACGGCATCCGAGATCGCGGGCCTCGATCGTGAGCCGTGGATCGACCGGGTGCTGGCGGATGCCGTGGCCCGAGTGCACTGATCGGTCAGAAATGTCGGTTCTCCGTGCCGAGAACCGACACTACTGACCGATCGGTGCACTCCGGCGCGCGGCGAGAGGACTACTGCACCGACCAGCCGCCGTCGGAGGCGAGGATCGCGCCGTTGATGTTCACGCCGTCGTCCGACAGCAGGAAGGTGATGGATGCGGCGAGCTGCTCGGCGGTCGCGACGGTCGGGATCGCCTGCTGGAACGGGGAGAGTCGGGCCGAGCCGTACTCCGACATGTGCGGGGGCATCGGGATGCCGGTGGCCACCCCGCCGGGAGCGACCGAGTTCACGCGGATGCCCTTCGGTCCGTACATGAACGCCGCCGACTTCGTGACGCCGATGATGCCGTGCTTGCTGGCGGTGTAGGCGTTGCCCGAGGCGTTTCCGCGCAGACCCGCCTCGCTCGAGACGTTGAGGATCGACCCGCGGCCGGCCTTCTCCATGATCGGCAGCACCGCGCGCATGAGCTTGAAGGGGGCGGTGAGGTTGATCGCGATGACGCGGTCCCACACGGCATCCGAGGTCTCGCCGGCGGGAGAGAAGTCGTCGTTGATGCCGGCGACGTTCGCGAGCCCGTCGATCGTGTCGCCCGCGGCGGCGATGACGGCGTCGATCGCGTCCTGCTTCGTGAGGTCGCCGGCGACGGTGACGATGTCGGCATCCGGGTTGTCGGCCTTGAGGGCGTCGAGTTTCTCGGCGGCGATGTCGCTGGCGATCACGCGACCGCCTTCGCGGGCGATGCGTTCGGCGGTCGCGCGACCGATGCCGGATGCCGCGCCCGTGACGATCACGGTCTTGCCGGCGAACCGGGCGCCGGCCTCGACGACCGGTTCGGCCTCCTCGATCGGCACGACGCCGCCGTTGGCCGCGCGCACGAGGTCGTCGACCACCGACTGCGGCATCGCGCCCTGGCTCATTGCGACGAGCTGCTGCAGCGGCAGGCCCAGCACGGGGGTGAGGAGCGACGGGTCGGCGCCGGTCTGCTCGAAGAGTCCGCGGATGAGCGGGCCGCCGGTCGGGTCGTCGAGCCATTCGCCGATGGTGGAGTGGGCGGTGAGGGCCATGTCGTGCTCCTTGTTCGGGTTCCTGCGAGTTTCGCAACGGTGCGTCTACTTATGGATCAGTGTACGCCCGAGTAGCCTCTGATGGTGCCCCGTCCTCGCAGTGAGAAAGCGCGCCGGTCCGTTCTGGACGCGATGCGCGCCGCAGTGTCGACGGGCGCCTATGAATCGGTGACGATCGAGGGGCTCGCCGAGGCCGCCGAGGTCTCGAAGCAGACCATCTACCGGTGGTGGCCGTCGAAGGCCGCGATCCTCGGCGAGGCGCTCCTCGAGGGGTCGGTGCCGGGCGCCGCGGTCTCGGTGCCGTTCACTTCTGATCTGGGGGCCGACCTGCGCGCCTGGTTCTCGGCCATGAGCCTGTCGCTGGGTGACGCCGAGGGCGTCGCGATCGCGCGGGCGCTGATCGTCGTGACGGCGTCGGATGCCGCGCTCGGGCTCGCGTTGAACGAACGTCTGGCCGCGCCGATCCGCCAGTGGGTGCGCGAGCGGTTGGCGCTCGCGGTCGCCGACGGCGAGGTGCGATCGGATGCCGACGCGGAAGTCATCGCGGACCAGTTCGTCGCGATGTCGAGCTACGCCGCCCTGCTGGGCCGGCCGCTCAGTGACGAACGGGTCGAGGCGACGGTGCGGGTGCTGCTGCGGGGGATCTCGGCGGTTTGACGGGGCGGGATGCTTCGACAAGCTCAGCAACCCAGTCGTAGTCGAAAACTGGGTCCCTGAGCCTGTCGAAGGGCCCCACCCCGAGAGGCTGGGTCCCTGAGCCTGTCGAAGGGCCCCCGCGCGCACACCTGCAGGGAGATGTCACACCTGCAGGGAGCATCCGCCCGTTTCTCCCTGCAGATGTGATTCGTCCCTGCGGATGAGCGGGCAGACGACCCTGCAGGCGAGCGGGCAGACGAGCGGATGCCGAACACCCCTTGACCCCGCACTTGTATTTTGCAAGTATCAACGCATGAGCCTCTTCATCACCTGTCCCGTGGCTGACGTCGAACGAGCCACCGCCTTCTACACCGCCCTCGGCTGGACCCTCAACGCCGAGATGTCGGACCACAACGTGTCGTGCTTCCAGATCGCGCCCGAGCAGTACGTGATGCTCGGCAGCCGCGAGATGTACGCGAGCGTCGGTGGCACCGAAGACCTGATCGGCGGTCCCGACACCCCGTCGAAGGTCACGGTCTCGTTCGACCTCGACAGCCGCGAGGCGGTCGACGAACTCGTCGCGCGCGCCGAAGCCGCGGGCGGTCGCGTCGGTGACATCGACGACTACCCCTTCATGTATCAGCGCCAGTTCGACGACCCCGACGGCTACCACTACTCGCCGTTCTGGATGAAGCCGGCGACCGACCAGACCGCGTGAGCGACCTCTCCGCCGCCCTCGACATCGTCGGTGCGCGCTGGGCGCTGCTCATCGTGGAGCAGCTGCTCGCCGGCCCGCAACGCTACGGCGATCTGCAGCGCGAGCTCGGGGCGCCGACGAACATGCTCGCGACCCGGTTGCGCGAGTTGGAAGAAGCCGGCGTGCTGAGGCGATTGCCGCTGACGCACAACACCCGCGCGTACGCGCTGACCGAGCGCGGGGAGGCGCTGGGGGAGGCGATCGGGGCGTTGGGGCGCTGGGGTGCGGATGCTGCTCCGGCAAGCTCGTGACAGCGGCGGTCTCTACCGGCGCTCGCCGTGGTGGATAGTGTTTCGATGTGCCCCTGAACCGCAGCAAGCTCAACTCCTGGCGCCCCTTCGAGGCCGGAAGAGAACTGAAACGGTGGCTGTCCGGCTCGACCCACTCGCCGGCGGATCTGCAGTTCGCCCTCGGCACGCTACAGCGACGTCGCGAGAACATGCGTCACCTCTTCGAATACACGTGGGCTGGCTCTGCGATCGTGGTTTCGGTGGCGGCGTTGGGAGCGGCGATGGACAGTCTCCCTGTCCTGATCTATGGGCTCAGCGCCGTGGCCGCAATCACGTTGATCGGTCTGGGCGCGTTCCTCTACGGGGCGAGACTCGACGACCGGATCCAGGAGGTGTGGGTGGTCATCACGGCCGAGCCCGAGGTGCGTCCGGTCACCCGAGCGTTGCGGAAGTTCTGGGTGTTCGTCGGGTTGCGCGGATAGGCCGCGGGTGGTCGGCGGCATCGATTCGCCGACGTGCACCGCAACGCGAGTGGCCCCGACAACATGTCGTACATCTCGACCGAGTACGGGGCGCCGGCGACGTTCGCCGATCTCTCGTCGTAGTCCGGGTGCACCGCCGAGGCGTTCCTGCAGCTCGACGAGGAATGGACCGAGGCCGCCGACCGCTGGAGCGCCGCGCTGACGCGCGGGGGCGCACGCCAGTGGTTCGGCATCAACGACTCGTCCGACCCGGGTGCCGGCGCCGCATGGCTCGGCATCTCGAGCCTGCGCGAGTACCAGTTCTCGGCGGGGGACAGTTCTTCTCGGGCGTCCTACACCCTGTGGTCCGGCGAGATCATGCAGGGATCGTGGCACCACGTCGCGATCGTGAACGACCCTCGCGCGGACACCGCGATCATGTACGTCGATGGCGTGCCGGTGCTGCGCAACGCGTCGAATGTCGGCGGCATGATGGCCGCGGACTTCATGCCGTGGATCATCGGCGCCTCGACCTGGAACACCGAGGTCGAGCACGGCTGGCACGGATGTGTGGGCGAGGTGCGCGTGGTGGATCATGCGCTGTCTTCGCGTGAGTTCTTGTACCAGCGGGCGGACTTGGTTTCTGGGTTCTCTGTTGCTGGGGACTTCGGGACTGTGCTGCCGTCGGATGCTGTGGTCTCGTCGTTCTCCGGGCGTGGGTTTGCCGGGTCTTCGGTGAGTGTGGTTGTTGACGGGGTATCGCTCGGGTCTTCGGTCGTTGCGGCTGACGGGTCGTGGTCCGTTGCGCTGTCGTCGCCCATCTCGGGGTTGGGCGCGCACGCGGTGTCGTTCGTTCCGTCGATCGGGACGCGGAGTGCTGCGGCTGAGTCTGTCTCCGTGGTGATCGGTGAGGGTGCGTCGCCGTGGACGCCGGTGGAGTCGGATCTGACGGACGCGCTGGAAGGCGTGATCTCGGTCGACCCGTCGCGCTTCGCGCCGGGGGCTACGGTTTCGGTTTCGCTGTCTGACGGGTTCGACGGGGCGACTGTTTACGGGTACCTGTTCTCTTCGCCGGTGTCGGCGGGGTCGGGAGTTGTGGCTGATGGTGCGGTCTCGCTGACCGTGCCGGAGTCGGTGCCGTTCGGTGAGCACCGGTTCGCGCTGTATGCCGCGGATGGTGAGGTCATCGGGTGGGACACGGTGACGGTTGTGGATCCGGCCGGTGGTTCGGATGGTGGGTCTGGTTCTGGTGGTGAGAACGCCGGTGGTGGAGCGGATGCCGGGGCCGGTGCGTCCGGTGACTCGCTGGCGACCACCGGTCTCGATGGATCGTGGATGCTGCTGTGCGTCGCGCTCGGCGCGGGCGTGCTCGCCGCGGGCATCACGCTGGCCCTCCGCCTACGGCGGTCCTAGCCCACTGAGTGAGGGAGGGGCTTACGGCGCCCCTCCCTCACTCACTGGGTCCCTGAGCCTGTCGAAGGGTCCCGCCCCGCGAGAACCCGTCCCCTGGGCCCGTCGAAGGTCCCGCCACAAAGACGCCGTCAGAAGTCGCCGTCGGCGACCTGAAAACAAACCAACCCGCGTGATCGCCACATCTCGACGACGCTGCGGCGGTCATCAACCACGCCGATGACGTCGTAGTGCGGCGCGATGTACGAGTCGTAGATCTCGCCCTTCACGATGTTGTCGGCGCGCTGGTCGCCGGTGCGGCGGAGCAGCAGCCGATCGAACGGGATGCCGTTAAACGTCAGCCACGCCTCGGTGGCCCGGCGCGCAGTCTCATCGCGGCCGGACACGACGAGCAGCGCATCGACATCCGGGTGCGCCGCGAGCGCCTGCGCCGCCATCACGACCGGACGGTGCGGGGTGTCGATAGAGACATTCCGCATGTCGTAGGGCGAGCGGTCGCCGATGAGGGCGAGGGTGCCGTCGACGTCGAAGATCCAGGTGCGGGGGAGGGCATAGTTCGTCTGCTCCGCGCCTTCGCTAACTGTCAACTGACCGCTAGCCGGCGCGTCGAACTCTCCTCGATGTACCCCAGCTGAGTCATCAGGGCCCGCACAACTGCCTTCCCCAGCTCAAGTGGCACGGCATTGCCAAGCTGACGCTGGACGTCGGCCCGGTTGCCGGCAATCTTGAAGTCGTCAGGGAAAGACATCAGCCGCAGCATCTCAGCAACGCGCAGTCGTCGCGCACGCTCAAGGCCATCAGGGGTTTGAATGTTCTCCCAATGGAACGGCCCAACCCACGGGCCGGGCTGCGCCTGCAGCGTGGTCGACGGGCGATTCGGGTCGAGTCTCAGAAGGAAGGTCCAGTAGCGGCTGCGCCACTCGAAGTGATTACGCCCCTCGTACCGATCGGTGTGCCACAGATAGTTCTGCCCAGGAGGAACCTCGGCGGCCAGTTCTCCATACTGACCGGCGACGATTTCGTCGCTCGCGACCCGCAAGACAGGCGGAAGATCGGCGAACGCTTGCCCCGCGGTCACGTGAGGAATCTTCGTCGAATCGACTTTTCGGTCGCGCTCGCTCCACCCGGAGTGAGTGGGTTCCGGGAACTCGAACTTCTTGCCATCGCGTCGCCCGACAACGAAGACGCGGCGTCGGAGCTGTGGCACTCCGTAGTCGGCAGCCAGCAGCACCTTCCACTGCGGGTTGTACCCGAGTTCGGCCAGAGCCTTGAGGAGGCGCTCAAACTGGGCCTTGTGCGTGCTGTAGGTCAGACCTTGAACGTTCTCCAGCACGAACGCTTCGGGGCGGGAGTCTCTTACGACGCGGACGTACTCGTCGAGGAGGGAAGCGTTCGGGTCACGGCTCTCGCGCTTCTGCTCAAGCCAAAAACCGGACTTGCTGAACGGTGTACATGGCGGACCGCCAACCACCAGAACGGGCTCGGACGAGCGAAGGCCGGCTGTTGCGAGGATCTGTTCAGTGGGCACCTCCCGGATGTCTCCAGAGACCGTCGCCGCACCGTCAAAGTTGGCTCGAAGGGTCTCGAGTGCCGGCTCGTTGTAATCAGTCGCGACCGACACCTTCAAGAGGCCGCTGCCGTGGTCAGCTGAGATGAGCGGATCGGCGTCGGCACGCTCGACAGCGAGGTCGAGTCCGCCAGCACCAGAGAACAAGCTCACGACGGGGAGCTGTTCGCCCATCTGACACCTCAGTTTCGTCTTCGTTCGTGCGACCAACCGGGCGGTCACACTCATCAACAAGTATCGTCGAGAGCAGTCTGTCCTGGACCACCGACATGCTTGGAATCCAGGCGACGGTCGATCAGACGAGCGGTGGGAGCGATAGTGGGGAATGACTTGATCGCAGGGCGTTCGTTCGGCGAGGTGTATCGCGTTCAGAACCGCTTTGACCTTCACGACTTTCTCCTCAACGCCGTTGAAGCGTCGGGAGGTCGGGTCATCTATGCCAGCGAACCCAATCGGGCACCCGTATACCTCGGGGTGCAGCTCCCGTCGGATGAGCGCATCGGCCTGCTGGTGTACCCGTTTCGGATCACGAATAATCAGATCGTGAATCGGCCGCCCGACGAGGTGCGGGGTCAGCTTCGTTACGGGTCGGAGGCGAGCTGGAAGCGTGAACATCCCGTTGGCCGGGACATCGGCGGCGTTGACGTAACGATGATTCTCGGGATCGACCCGCTCGCGGAAGTAGCGGTTGGTCTCGACGCAACTCTGTGGGATCCCCTCCCCATGGGAATCTCCTTCTACCTCAAGCAAGCCGACGTTGATGCTGCGCGCAAGGCGGGTTGGCATGTATGGGAGAAGACGAACAAGCCCGGGAGGAAGCGCGAAGACGCACGATCTCCGCTCAATCTAGAGACGGTCGTCGCGTTCACGCCGAAGCACCTCATCGATTACGCGCGTCTGGAACGGCGAGCGACATCGCTGCGTCTAGATCCGCCTTTACGGTTTGCGGCTGCGGAAGCAATCGTGCGCGAGCAGGATCAACCGGTGACGCAGGGTAAGCACGTCCTTGAGGAGCAGTTCGCCCTATCGAGCGAGCAGATCCTCGACATCATTGGCGGTCGAAATCGACTTGCCGTGGCTGTGCGCGGCGGCGTTGCTGAGCATCATCTTGAGCACCAGCTAGAAGTCTCAGCAGATGTCCTTCGCTCGGAACGGCTGGACGTTGACGCCCTTCACGACTTCGACGTCGATCTCACAGATGGGCGGGCTCTTCGAGTCGAGTGCAAGAACGCGAGCCCCAGAACGTTCGCTGACGGAGCGTATCGAGTTGAGGTACAGAAAACCCGTGCGTCGAAGGGCGATCCGGCATCGCGCTTCTACCCGGTCAACGGGTTCGATGTCGTGGCAGCATGTCTATTCTCCGCAACCGGCGCCTGGCAGTTTCGCTTCGCACGTACCATCGATCTCAAGCGCCACGACGTCTTCGCGGACAGGCTCGCGCCGATCCAGAGGATCACCGATCGGTGGGTCACGGAGATTGGTGACCTCCCCTCGGAATAGGCGCTGCTCGTCACCGCGACCGCGGGGGGATGACGTCTTCCGAAAAGTAAGCCTGGACAAAGCCGCGCTCGTCCACGAAGAGGCGGAGCGAACCACCGAGCAAAGCGGGCGACTGAGACTCCAGCGAGCAACTGGATAGCGCGACTGGCCGCAGAATCGGGCGATGAAGAAGTGCTACCAGCCTGGTATCGCGGTTGGTGCGTGGGCGGCAACCCGGCGAGTGACGATTGCTGACGGCGGTCTCGTCGTGGCGGTGAGTCCAACGTGTCCGAGGCACCCGATAAGGTGGACAGGATCTACGGGTGGGTGGTGCCGCAGCCCGATCGTCGGTGCGCTTACTTGAGTGGGGGAGTCGAGGTTGTGGAGATGGGGACTGGATGTCTTTGCCAAGGGTCGTAAGTCTGTTTTCGGGCGCAGGCGGGCTCGATCTCGGCTACCAGGAGGCAGGGTTCTCTTTGGTCCTTGCGGTCGACCGTTCGGAATGGGCGATCAAAACCCACAGGCGAAACTTCGTCGGTATCACGTCGATCGCCGCGGACTTGATGGAACTGCAGCCAGAGGGCGTGATCGATGCCCTCGCCGACGTGTTAACAGATGGTGAAGCGATCGGTGTGATCGGCGGGCCGCCTTGCCAAGGATTCTCGCGAGCAAATCCCGCCGCCCTTGCATCCGACCCACGCAACCAGCTTCCAATCTTGTACTTGGAGATTGTTGAGGCGCTACAAGCGAAGTATGACGTACAATTTGTGCTATTTGAGAACGTTCTCGGGATCAAAGATGTGAAGCATGAGATTGCATTCAGCGCAATCCTGAGCAAATTCAAAGATCTCGGGTTCAATGAACGGGTAGACGAGTATTGTGCACTGGACTTCGGAGTACCACAAAACCGAAACAGGGTAATAATCTCGGCATTCAAAACGGCCGAAGCAGAGGCAGCATTCGCTCCCACCAAGCTGCCGCGGGACGGCTTAGATGTCAGAGCAGCGATCGGCGGCCTGCCTGAGCCAACGTTTTTTGCCCGGGGACTTTCGCCTACTGACATCTCTTTTCACCCGAATCACTGGACGATGCGACCGGTGTCAGCTCGCTTCCGAAACCCCGAGCGAGCCCCGAAGGGGGCCCGTAGCTTTCGAAGACTCGCCTGGGATAGGCCAAGCCCGACTGTTGCGTACGGTCACCGGGAGATACATGTTCACCCTCAAGGCCATCGTCGCCTGAGCATCTACGAAGCTATGAGGTTGCAGGGCTTTCCGACCAGCTTCGTGCTCGAAGGGCCTCTCTCGGCGCAGGTCGAACAGGTCTCTAACGCAGTGCCCCCGCCACTCGCTCAGGCATTGGCGAGGGCAACCATCAGGGCTTTGGAAAGTAAGAGTGCAGGAACAGGAGAAGCACGTGAACTCTCCGACGAAGAGTGATCGAGAACTTGCGGAAGAGCTGCGGCAGGTAACGACGCAGGCGGGATCGATCGAGTCGGTGCTACGCACGAATGATCGCGTTATTGCAAGAGTCACCGACGGAATCTACCGACAGCCCGGATCGGCAATCCGAGAACTCATTGCTAATGCCTACGACGCTGACGCGACGTGGGTGTCCGTCAAGACTGATGCACCTAAGTTTAGCCGGATCACGATTGAAGATGATGGGACGGGGATGACCCCTGACGCTGTCATTCACCTTCTGCACAATATCGGCGGCAGTGCTAAGCGGACAGAGCAAGGGCAAGCGTTAGGAATAGCTTCAGAGGGTGACCCTACCCTGACTCCTGGTGGTCGAAAACTGATCGGCAAATTGGGCATCGGCATCTTCTCAGTGTCGCAACTCACGCATAGTTTTCAGATCATAACCAAAACCGCGGGGGACGCGTATCGAACCGTTGTTCTCGTGAGGTTAAAGCAATTCGCAGACGAACCGTCCAACGGTGACGAGACGGACTTCAAGGCGGGTGAGTACCAGGTTTGGCGTGAGCGTACGAGCGATGTTGACGCGCACGGAACGACTATCGTGCTTACATCCATTCGCCCGCAAACGCGTGACAGCCTGCGAAGCGAACAGCTATGGAGTTCGATCGATAACCCGATCAGTGAAGAATCCGGGGCCAAATCGCTCTCCGCAATCCCTCTTTTTCACATCGGTCGTCTCGATGGCGCGGACTTTCATATTGAGGACAAACGAGGCGGCGCACGAAAATTGCCTTGGGAGGATCGAGATGATCCTGATGTTGCGTTTAGCAAGATGGTTGATTGCGTTTGGTCGTCCGTTCAGAATCGAGCTACGGTCAAGTTGGCAGAGATTTTCGACAACTACTTGCAGATGGTTTGGAATCTGGCCCTGTCGCTTCCGCTACCTTATGTCAACGGAAGCGTTCTAGATGAGCAAGTTTCAGATGACTGGGCATACTTCTTCAAACTTTCGAACAGCCCGAAAGGATCGGCGACGCAGCTGATTTCGAGCGAGGATGGTGTCACCCTTCGGGAGATCTCAGGGCTTTCGTCCACGAGTTTGGATGAGTCGGATGAGTTTCGTGTCGTCATTGATGGTTTGCAGCTGAGTAGACCCTTGAAGTATCGCGGTTTACCCACGACCCAGCACGCGCTGAAAAAGCCGATGGTTTTTGTTGGCTCTTTGCGCGAAGATTTCAACGGATTCGATCGGGACGTCAGTGCAGGTCCGTTGGAGTTCGAGGCGTATTTATTCTGGACACCGAAGGTCGCGCCGACGGAGCATCAGGGCGTGCTTGTCCGCATACATGGAGCAAGTGGGACCCTCTTCGATTCAACTTTCCTCAACTATCAGATCGCGGAGCTCACGCGGCTGCGTCAAATCACCTGCGAAGTATTTGTGAAGCAGGGACTCGAAGCCGCGCTAAACATTGACCGCGAAAGTTTCAATACGGCGCACCCGCACACCGTCCTGCTGACACGTTGGGTGCACAGTGCGCTGCGTCAGTTGGCCACCGCTCAAAAGCGTCAGGCACAAGAGGTGCGGCTTCAGGCGAGGGACACTACGCGACGAGACGCCGAGGACCGAGTCGCGGAAATCATCGAGGCCGCCAACGCGATCAGATCCGATGGCGAAGGCGTCGTGCCCCACATACGATTTACGGGCTCGGAAGAACTGTCCATCGATCCGGAAGGGATAACTCAGACCTATGAGCTCGCCCGCATTGTTGGCGAGATCCCGTCATCCGCTCAGATCGTTCCGCGTTCCGAGAGTCTTCGGCGCCTTGAATCTATAACCAAGCTGCTTGCCGTCTATGGTGTTCTCGAACAGCTTTCCCAGAAGGAGCAGGAGAACCTTCTCGGTTCAATTCTTGGAATTTTGGAAGCCGAGAACATTGTCTGATCATCAAGAGCACGAGGGGTCGGGCGAGGATCTTCGGTCACTTATCGGTGATGGTTCTCCCCCATTTCCGGCTCGAACGGAGCGCAGTTTTCAGCCGTGGCACAGGCCGCGAAAGCAGCACGTACGCTCGGCGCAATGGTCCCGCGAGTTGGGAATACTGATTCGGGACCTTCAGATAACGGAGGAAGTGCGCTATCTCACTTTGCCTGGGAATGACTTCCTGGATATACGACATTTCGCGAAGTCGGTATGCGGACCGCGAAATGTGCGACTGAAGTATCTTGGATTTAACACCGCTGCCTCCCCGTTGGATGCAGGTCAACCAGAGCTAAATGCAACGCAGTTTTCGATTAATCGACTGGATGTGGTTGACTCCGAATCAGAAGTTGTCGATGGAGATTTTCGGAGGGTCGGAAACACCAGATCGATACAATGGCGTAAAGTTCGAAAAGCTGGACCCTTCCACGTGATAAATCTCGATCTATGTGGTGGTTTTGCGGGCAAAGAGCGGGCCGGAGGTATTCCAAACTACTTCGCCGCGCTGCAGGCAGTTCTGCAGAATCAGAGTAGTTCCGACGAAGATTTCTTGTTGTTTATTACTACTCGGATTGACGAAGAGAGCATTGAGGCCAACGTTCGACAGTCGCTCCAGGAGCTTTCGCAGGCAATGCACGATGCCTGCCAGAGTTACGCTTCGGAGTTCGCCTCCGCATGGGGCATCCATGATGCAGCAGACTCTGTCGCCCTGTCCGATGAGGTTAGTGTCGCGGACGGTTTTATGCTTGGGCTAACGCAATGGATAGTCTCTCAGGCGGTTGGCCACGGCATGAGGGCGGCAGTTCGAAGCTTTTTTACTTATCGTACGGGCGCAGATATGAACGGCGAGGACGATATCGTCTCTTTGGCAATCAGGTTCAAGCCTGATCCATTTATCCATGTAGACGCTCAAGGTCTGGTGGGTTCGCTATCCACCCCTGCTGAAAGAGACGACAAGCTTTGCGAGCAATCTTCTAGGATTCCCAAACGTGTGAGGCAGCGAGTTCTGGTGGATGACATCTTGAGTACGCAGGCTGATGTTTTTCAGCAGTGTTTTCTGGAGTCTTCGGAATTGCTTCAGGATGCTGGATACGAGGCCGAGGCCTACAGAGACTGGGTGATGCAAGAGGCGGACCGGTACGCGACGGCTTGAGCGTTTGCTATGCCTGTCCGAGCCGTTGGTGTCCTAAATTGACGCGCCCTCTCGTGCGTGATACTTGTTCGTGCACTGGCTCGGTGTCGCATTAGCGCGGTCCATCGCGGCGTGCCGCCGTGCTATCGGTGATCGGGTGCACACTGGACGATTCGCAGGCGTTCCTGGGCTTACATGTCCCTAGGGTGAGATCTTTCCCGGCCCAGGAATCGTGGTCTAGCCGCTACGTGTCGTCTGATCGCGCCCACTCGGTAGGTCTAGAGATGCCGCTTGCGGGTGGCCTAGCGCGAGTTGGCCCTGTCCCGCTGGTCGCCATGCTCACCCGCCCCCGCAAATCCCCCACCGAGTACCCCGGCCACCCGTGCAACACCCCGCCCCACTCCCCAGGCAGCCCCGACGCGCCCCACACCGCCCCACCCAGCGACCCGGCGATCGCGGCGACGGTGTCCGTATCCGCCCCACCCCGCACGGCCCGCTCCAACGCATCCACCAGCGACGACGCCCCAGCAACAGCCGCCAGCGCCCCCTGGAACGCCCGCACGACCCACCCGTTTTGTGCCATGAAGTCCCGCGGATGGGCCCCGGGCGCCAGCGCCTCATCGATCAAGCCGTCCCAGCGTGCAGCATCCACCGCCGGCAGCAATGACAGTTGACCCCGCACGTCGAGCTCGCCGGTGAGGATCGCGTGCCGGATCGCCGCCGACCAGAGGATGCAGGCAGAGGCGCTGTCCTGCTCCCAGTGCGTGAGCTTCGAGATCGTTTCGGCGGCGGCCGCGAGTTCCGAGGCGGGCCGGTCGAGATAGCCGAGCGCGAGCGGACCCGTGCGCATGAGCGCCCCGTTGCCGCCGCTGCGTCCGGCGTGGTCGTGCTCGGCGCGGGATGCCGCGAGCACATCGGCCTCGGTGAACGGCTGCGGAATGCGCGCGAGCACCGCGCGGGTCTGCGCGCCGACGTCTTTCGCGGTTTGCGCCCATCCGATCCAGCGTCCGACGATCTCCTCGCGCGACGCGGCATCCTCCAGTCGATCACCGCGCGCGAGCACGTCGAGGATCGGCACGGCCATGCTCGTGTCATCGGTCCACTCGCCGACGCCGTGCCCGAACTGCCCGACGCCGAACACGGGCATCACCGCATCGTCGAGCGCCGGACCGAACTCGTACTGCGACCCGAGCGCATCGCCGGCGGCCGAGGCGAGCACGGCACCGACCGCGCGGTCGAGCTGAGGGGCGGTGAGGGGCATGGGTGAGGCCTTCCGGTCGGTCACGCAGGGTCGGGGGTCGTAGAGATCGACAGTTGCTCGTCGTGGAACTCTTTGACGCGTGCGCGGATCTCTCGGGCCGTTGCCTCGGCCTCTCGCATCAACCGCAGGAGGCGAGCATGGTGCTCCCAATGCTCGAGCCAGAGCGGCTCTCCAACCACGCTGGCGAAGTCGATACGAGCGGGGGTTCCCCATTGCTCGAAGCGTTCGAGGTTCGCAGCGCGATCGTCGATGTCGGCGACCGCGCGTCGTTTGGGAGAGAGGCGAGCGTCGCTGAACATCCATGTACGCCATGCCTTATTTCCCTTGCTCTGATTGCACTTCCCGCACGCCGGCACGAGATTGCGAATCTCCGAGATGTATCCGGTCGGGCGTTGCTTGTCGACGAGGGGGCGGAGGTGATCCCACTCCGTGCTCGTGTCACCGCAATACGCGCAGGCGACCCGCTCAAGCATCCCGAGAATCTCCAAGGCCTCGCGAACCTCGTCCTCGGTTGGCGTGACGACGGGGATCACTCCGTTGACGAAAGAGTTCGTGATGCTTGAGGAGCGTCCGGTGATGCTCACCGGGGAGGGCATGGCGAAAAGCTGTCGATACGTCGCCTCAATTGCGGGCGCGATTGCTTCCGATTGTTCGGCGAGGTGTGGACTCTCCATCTTCTGATTCTCGACCATCGACCCCGACACCTAGATGCGACGACTCAGCACGTGCTCCACGACTCGCTCAGCGGATAGTCGGGCGCGGCCATAGAGCACGTGGTCGAGCCGCACGCCGTCGATCGTGTCGTAGATCGAGATCCGAGAAAGTCGAACCTGGCCAGAGGCCGCACTCGCGTCTTTCATTGAGTCATAGAGTGCGCGCTGCTTCCACCGCGATGCACCATGGTTGTCGAACACGCCATCGGGGTCGGTTCCGCCGAACATTCGCGTTGCAGAAGGCGATGACCAGCGTCTGCCCCCGGTGCCTGACTTCTGTTCGTGGGTGGCGCAGTACTCAAGGTAGGCGTCACGCCACGGCAGGTCGGACGCCCAGGGCGGGGCGAGAGTCGCCACGCGGTAGCGGTTGAAATGAAACCCCTCGTCCAGCTCGAGCAAGACCCCGTCGAAGGCGAGGTCCCAGGCCCCGGGTGCGAGGCGCGGTTGCGGTTGGGTTCCCCCGAGGCGCTTGTAAAGGTCGAGGACATCGGCGGATGCCTCGGCGCGCATTGCCGCCAGCCGTGGGGCCGCAGGTTTGGGAGAGGCGCGCAACCCCGCGCTGAGCAAGAGGTTGCTGAGCGCCGCGGCGCGTGCGCCAGTTCGTACCACGGGATCAGCCCTCGTCGAAGGGCGCGGATCGAGCATTCATGTGTGGATCCTCTCTTAGCCAAGGCGTCGCCGATTCGTAGGGCAATTCATACGTAAAGAAACTCGCACAGTGCAAACAACGTGTAAAGAATCGGGCCGATTTTTTACACGTCGATCACATCCCCCGAAGGCCCACGAAGTAGATCGGTATTCCAACTCCACCCCTCCGCCTGTCGCGCACCGGCATCCGCAACCCGTCGCTACGGTGACGGGGTGCAACTCGGATCACTCGCAGACATCGTCACCGCTCTCACCGCCATCGGCGCGCTCTTCGCCGCGATTCTGGGCGCGAAGCATGCCGGCAGGCTCTTCGCCGTCGAAGCCAAACGCGACGACGACAGCGCCGCCCGTGAACGACAGGCGCAGGCGCGTCAGGTCTTCGCGTGGGTGGCGTCGCGCATCGGCGAAGACGAGACGACGTACGGCGTGGTGGTGGTGAACTCCTCGGAGCAGGCGATCTACGACGTCGAGGTGCGGGTCACCGGCGCCGACGGGTTGGAGCGGCGACCGGTCGCGCTCACGATCCTGCCGCCCGGCGCCTACTACCTCGGCGAGAGCGATGCGGCCTACGGCTGGGAGTTCGCCTCGCGGTTGCGGTCGTTCGAGGACGAGATTCGTCCGGTGACGAAGTCGAAGAAGCGCGGCATCCGGGGGATGACGTTCCGCGACAGCTCGAACCTGACCTGGGCGCGCGATGAGATCGGGCTGCTGTCGGCTAGCTGACGGGATCTCGGGGTGGGACCCTTCGACAAGCTCAGGGACCCAGTTGCTCTCAGGGGCCCAGTCTCTGTGTGTGGCCCTTCGTCACTTCGTCTCGCTGCGCTCGCTCAGTACGGCGCTCGCCGCTTCGCTCCGGTTCCTGAGCGAGCGAAGCGAGACGAAGGGCGCTCAGGAACCGGACGTCGCTGTCAACCCTCCGCGACCCCGTCCGTCCCACCCGCTAACCTGGCCCCACCGACACACACGATCCCAACCGGAGGGGACCCGCATGTCATCCGAAGCCACCGCCACGTTCCACTCGAACGCCGATGCCACCGCCACCGCTGCAGCCGTGCAGAAGACCCTCGCCGACACCAAGGCGAAGGTGCTCGGGCAGAGTCCCGACGGCACGCAGATCGACTTCCAGACCCGTAAGACGATGCTCAACTGGGAGCTCATCGGGCGCGCGACGGTCGTGCCCGCGGCATCCGGATCCGACGTGCACCTGTGGCTGAACGTGCACCACAACCGCCCGCCGGCGCTCATGGACGGCGTCAAGAACAAGAAGGCCGTCGAGAAGCTCGCCGGTCAGATCCAGGCGAACCTCGGCTGACGGCATCCGCTGTGTCGTTCGTGCGGGTCGCCGACGGTCTCGCGATCGTCGACGAGATCCTGCGCATCCGCCGGGGTGAGCGTCGCGGACCCGACGGGCGCCCCGACGTCGAGGTCGACTGGCGCGCGCTCAGCCCGTGGATCGTCGAGAACGATCGGGTGAGGATCTTCCCGCTGGCGCGGTCCGAGGGCGACGACCCCGACGAACGGATGCCGGCGCTCCGACGCGAGCTCGAGATGGCGTTCGTCCACTTCTACGGAGGAGACGGGTTCCATGCGGAATCGCCGCTCGACCCCGACGAGGGATACGGCCGCGTGCTGAGCCGGGAGGAACTCGTGTCGTTCCCGCGAGCGGTGTGGCGGGTGCAGGACTACGCGTTCACGCTCGTTCATGCCGCCGACTTGCACGCTTCCGACGCGACGACGCTCGCACTCCACATCTTCCCCGCCGAGTGGCGCTGGCCCGTGCTCGGCAACGCCGACACCAAACGCGCGGCCTCGCATCGCCGCCGCATCGAGAAGCAGGTGCGCGACGCGAACGCGAGTTGGACCTGGCCGGAGGATGCCGGTGAGTGACCGGCATCCGTGCTGCGATCCGTACCGCGACGGCGACCGCACCGACCCGAACGACGAGCAGCGCGCGGGCCGCGTGCGGATCGTCGAGACCTCCGAGCCCGGCTGGTCGATGACCTACCTCGTCGAGTGCACGACCTGCGCGCGCCGCTTCACCGTGAAGCAGATCGACGGCCCGGCGCTGCGCTGGACGTGGGTGCCGCAGGGCGAGAAGCGCCGACGCGCGCACTGATCGGTGCGCAAGCGTGCACCGATCGGTGCCATATGTCGGTCATGGGCGCTCAGAACCGGCATTTCGCACCGATCCGTGCACGCGCACCGATCCGTGCATAAGAGAGCCGTGCACAAGAGGCCGCAGCCCCCGCGCCTACCCCCGCCGCACCCGCAGCACGAACGCCACCGCCGCCAGCGCGATCACGACGACCCCGTATCCGAAGCACACCGCCTCGAGCCCGACGACGCCCACGAGCAGCCCCGCCGCCACGGCCGGCACCCCGAACGCGAGATACGCCAGCACGTAGATCACGGCGAACGTGTCGGCGCGCTCGGTCGCGGGGATCTTCGGCGCGAGCGACGCGACCACTCCCGAGAACGCGGTTCCGAAGCCCATGCCCGTGACTCCCGCGGCGACGAGATAGAAGGGGAGCGACTGCACCGAGAGCGCCGCGAGCGACAGCGCGGTTCCGACGGCCAGGGCCGCCGTGCCGAACAGAACGGTGGTGCGCGCCGGCATCCGACGCATCGCGAACGCCGTCACCGCACCGACACCCGCGAGCAGCACGACGCCCAGCCCCTGCCACACGTGCGCCTCGCCGCCGAGCTCGCCGCGCACGATGTTCGCGCCGAGCGAGAGGAACAGCCCGCCCGTCGCCCAGCCCGCGATGATCGCGGGTGCACCGCGCCAGAAATCCGAACGGATGCCGGTGGGCACCGATAACCGGAAACTCAGCGACGCCCAGACTCCGGGCCGACGCGGCGCGGTCTCGGGGATCGCGAAGAACAGCGCGGCGAGCAGCACGTACGCGGTGGTGAGCGGCGCGAAGACGTCGAGGAGTGCTTCGCCGGTCACGTCGAGCAGCGCCGCCGACACGAGCGCACCGGACGCGAGACCGATGCCGGGGCTCAACGAGTTCCAGAGGGCCGCGGCCTTCGGGCGCCCGGTCGGGGCGAAGTCGAGCACGGTCGCCGACAGCGCCGAGATGAGCAGACCGCTCGCCGCGCCCTGCAGGATGCGGGCGAGGAACAGGGTGGCGACGGCATCCGCATGCCAGAACAGCACCATGCTGGCGGCGAGCAGCAGGAATCCGCCGACCGCCACCGGCCGCCGGCCGATGTGGTCGGAGAGCGAACCGGCCGTGAGGAGCGTGAGCAGCAGTGCCACCGCGTACACGGCGAACACCGCGCTGATGACGATCGCGTCGAACCCGATCTGCTGCGCGAGCACCGGGTAGAAAGGTGACGGCGCGCTCGCGCCCATCATCATCACGATCTGCGCGACGACCGCGAGCGGGAAGCCGAGGCCGGAGCGGATGCCGGCGCGACCGGGTCCCTGAGCCGCACTGGGTCCCTGAGCCGCACGGGGTCCCTGAGCCGCACGGGGTCCCTGAGCCTGTCGAAGGGCCCCATCGCGCTGCGGCGGCACGGTGATCGACTCGGTACTGGTCATGCGGCGCTCCTCAATCGTTCGAGTTTTCTCGAACCATCCGACCGTACTCGCCATCCGATGATTGTTCAACTATTCTCGAACCATGCCTGGCGATCTTCCTCACCCGGAGCGCTCCGAGATCCAGCTGACCGACGTGCTCTTCGCGCTCAGCGACCCCGAGCGCCTCGCCATCACCCGCCAGCTCGCCGACGGTCCGCTCGACATGGCCGCCTGCCACGCCACCGACCCGAACCTGCCGAAGTCGACCAAGTCGCACTTCATGAAGGTGCTGCGCGAGGCGGGTGTCATCCGCAACGAGCCCGACGGCCGGCGTCGACGCCTCACCCTGCGCCGCGACGACCTCGACGCCCTGTTCCCCGGGTTGCTGGACTCGGTGCTCTCCAGCTGAGGGCACCCTTGCGAAGCATCCGCCCCTCGGCGAGGCTCGAAGCATGGCCATCACTGCGACTCGGATCGACGACTACTTCACCCGCTACGCCGCAACGCTGACGAACTTCGACGCCGGCGCGTGGGCCAAGCTGTGGGCCGAGCCGGGGGTGGTGGTCGACGACGCGGCGTCGATGGTGGCCGAGTCCCGTGAGGCGCTCGTGCAGGGGCTCTCGATGTCGTTCCCCCTGCACAAGCGGCTCGGTTTCGCCGCGGCGGGGCACGAGGTGCTCGACATCACCCTCGTGACGGAGAAGCTCGCACTGGTGCACGTTCGCTTCGTGTTCCGCGACGTCGAGGGTGCTCGCCTCAGCGAGATCACCAGCTACTACCTGCTGCGCGACAACGGCTTCGGGCTGCAGACGGCGGTGTGCATCGAGACGGATGCCGCCGAGAAGACGCGCGAACTCGCCACCGCCCGAGGGGTCGAACTGCCGGGGTGAGCTGCGGGCACGCGAGACCTCGCGCCCGATCGGTGCGAAGTGTTGGTTATGGCGCGCCATTACCGACATTTCGCACCGGTCGGCGGCACTCAGACGCGGCGGAGCGCCCCGCCCCGCCCCCCGCGCCTACGAAGCCACGCGACCCGGGGCCGCGGCATCCGCGTCGATCTCGGCCCATACGGCGTCGAGCGACAGCCCCAGAACCCCCGCGATCGCGGCGATCGTCGAGAACGCCGGTGTGGCGACGCGGCCCGACTCGATCTTGCGCAGCGTCTCGGGCGAGACTCCGGCGTCGAGCGCCACGCTCAGCATCGACCGCTCGCCCCGCGCAGCGCGCAGCAGGGCGCCGAGGCGCTCGCCGCGTTCGACTTCGGCGGGGGTGAGGGGCAGCCGGACCATCATGATGCCAATACTAATCCCGGGATAGGATTGCCGGGATAGTTATTGGTCGCCACCGGAAAGCACCCCATGATCGAAATCCTCACGCCCGACGAACTCGACCGCGCCCGCGCGACCGGCGCCCTCGTCGGCGACATCCTGCACGCGCTGAAGGCTCGGGCATCCGTCGGCACCAACCTGCTCGACATCGACCGCTGGGCGAAGCAGATGATCGAGGATGCCGGCGCCGAGTCCTGCTACGTCGACTACGCCCCCTCGTTCGGCGACGGACCCTTCGGCCACTACATCTGCACCGCCGTGAACGACGCCGTGCTGCACGGCATGCCGCACGACTACACGCTCGCCGACGGCGACCTGCTCACCCTCGACCTCGCCGTCTCGCTGCGCGGGATCGCGGCCGACGCGGCGATCAGCTTCATCGTCGGCACCACGCGCGATCCCGAGGACGAGCGCCTGATCGAGACGACCGAGCGCGCGCTCGCCGCCGGCATCGCCGCTGCCCGCCCCGGCGCCCGCATCGGCGACATCTCCCGCGCGATCGGCACGGTGCTGAAGGCCGAGGGGTACCCGATCAACATGGAGTTCGGCGGCCACGGCATCGGCTCGACCATGCACCAGGACCCGCACGTCGCCAACAACGGACGCCCCGGCCGCGGCTACGTGCTGCGCCCCGGCCTGCTGCTCGCGCTCGAGCCCTGGATCATGGCCGACACCGACGAGCTCGTGACGGATGCCGACGGCTGGACCCTCCGCAGCGCGACGGGTGCCCGCACCGCGCACACCGAGCACACGGTCGCGATCACGGAGAACGGCGCGGAGATCCTGACGCTGCCGACGCGATAGGTGGGGTCCCCCGGGCGGGGCCCTTCGACAGGCTCAGGGACCCCGTTCGGACGAGGAACTCAGCCCTGGGTCGCTGAGCCTGTCGAAGCGTCGCAGGGCGGCATGACCTAGCTGCGATGCAAGACGCGACGTGCGCGTCGCGCCGACCGCCCGGCCAGGTCGCGCAGTCCCGTGCCCGACCCCTCGCGCTGCAGCTCGACGCCGCCGCTCGAGCCGGTCGTGAGAAGCACGGCGCTGCCGGCCAGCAGCGGTGACGATCCCGCGCGCATCAGCGCACCGGCATCCGACGTCACGGGCACGTCGAACGTCCACCCGGCCCGCCGCACCTTCGCCATCAGGCGCAGGGTCGAGGAGGGGCCGTGGTCGGCGAACACCCTCAGGGGATCAATCGCGACCGAGATGCCGGAGCGCGCACGGGGTCGCTCGCTCGCGATGCGACGTTCGTCGCCGGGCTCATCGCCGAGGAGGAACAGTTCGATCCGGTCGTTGGTGCGCTCCCGCCCGGCGACGAGCGCCTCGGGCGGCAGGTCGGTGAGCGATTCGAGCGGTAGCGACGACAGGCGGTCGGTCTCTGTGTCGAAGACGAGCGCCTCGCGCCCGTCGCGCAGGATGCTGACGTCGATCGACAGGTGCAGCCCGCCGCCGCGCGACCAGTTCGCCGAGGTGACCGCGGCCACGCACGACAGCTCCGTCTCGAACTCCGCGAAGCGCACGAGGTCGCCGCGCAGCCCGGCACGCAACAGCGCCGCGCGGATGCGGTGGGGGAACGACAGTCCGGCGTCCACGCCGGGGCCGAAGCGCCTCTCGACGATGGGGGTCACGACGTCGATCAGCCGGTTCCGGTACTCGGCGGGGTAGCGCAGCATCTGTCTGCCGCTCAGGCGCTTGAGGATCTTGCCGCGGAACCAGTGCCGCAGCAGGCGGTCGCGCAGGGTGCCCGGCTCGGTGTTCGCCTCGACGACGTCGAGCACGTTCTCGAGGTGCGGAAAGTAGGTCTCGGGATCGAGGCGCGAAGCGCTCGCGCTGCCCGGATGCTTGACCCACGCGTAGCAGGGCACGCTCGCGAGGATCGAGATCTTCGACGCCGCGAAGTACGCCTGCATCACGTAGAGGTGGTCCTCGAGGCGCACGCGGCCGTTGGGGAAGCGGATGCCGTGGGCGCGCAGGAACTCCGTGCGGAACAGTTTGTGCGGTGTGAGCATCTCGAGCAGCGGGTGCTCGCCGAGCACGGCATCCGGAATATCGCGACGGAAGATGCGGCTCGGCAGGGCGCGTCCGATGCCCACCTCCTTGCCGACGACGACGTCGGAGCCGTTCGCATCGGCGTAGTCGCAGAGGGCCTGGAGGGCGGTGTCGAAGAGGTAGTCGTCCTGGTCGACGAACTGCACGTAGGTGCCCTGCGCGGCCGCGACGCCCTCGTTGCGCGGCGTGCCCGGCCAGCCGGAATGCGGCAGATTCAGCACGCGAACGTGCGGACGATCCTGAGCAACGCGGTCGAGGCGCCGCTTCGTCGCCTCATCGGAGCCGTCGTCGCAGAGCAGGATCTCGAACTGATCCGGACGCAGGCTCTGCCGGTCGAGCGAGGCGATGAGGTCGCGGAACCCGTCGCCCGGGTTGAAGACGGGCACGATCACACTGACCCGGATGGACGGCTTCTGGATTCCGATATACGACGACATTGACGCCAGTAGAACAGTCGTCGCTATGACGCGCACCGGGATTGCATTTCCCCCGGGCGTGTGGTGGGCACGATCGAGGCGGTCGGATCGCGGAGACGGCCTCTCGGCGCAGGGGCCCTTCGACAGGCTCAGAGACCCGGTGTCGTGGGACCCTTCGACAGGCTCAGGGACCCGGTTTCGTGCAGGTACCCACCCCTGGGTCGCTGAGCTTGTCGAAGCGTCGCAGGGGCGGTCTCAGGGGGTCGATGGCCCGTCCGGCTCGGGCGGCGCGTCGGGCGAAGCATCCGTCTTCTTCTTGTTCTGCGCATCGAACGCCAGCCCGATCGCGATGCCGAGCGACAGCCCGAGGCCCATACCGAGGCCGAGGTTGTCGAAGAACAGCAGGCCGGCCACGACGCCGAACGGGATGCCGAGGGCGATGCCCATGACGAGGCCGGTCTGGGTCTCCTTCGCGGACTTCTCTGACTTCTCTCCGGGATCTGTCATGCATACGACGGTACGGAGGCCGGAGGGGCGGTGCATCCCCCTTGTGGGGGACCCGGATTCCCACCCCGCACCCAGGTGAACGATATATCGTTGAGTATCGTTCACCACCCCATCTGGAGGTCATCATGAACAACGCATTCCCCTTCGGCGGAACCGGCAGCAACAGCAGCAACGCCGACAACCCGCTCGGCAACATCTTCGGCACCGGCGGCCTCGGCGGCCCCAACGGGCCGGCCGGCGCGCTCTTCGACGCCTTCGACCAGCTGCGCAAGTCGTTCGACCAGCAGCGTCCGTCCGCCGGCAGCCGCATGGCCCGCGGCGATGTCCGCGCGGCGGTGCTCTCGCTGCTCGCCGAGCGCCCGATGCACGGCTACCAGATCATCAACGAGATCTCCGAGCGCAGCGGCGGGTCGTGGAAGCCGAGCGCCGGCTCCGTCTACCCGACGCTCCAGCTGCTCGCCGACGAGGGCCTGATCGAGGCCGAGGAGCAGAACGGTCGCAAGACCTACTCGCTCACCGAGGCCGGTCGCGCCGTCGCCACCGAGACGACCGAGACGAAGGCTCCGTGGGAGTCGACCTCGAAGGACGGCCACCGCAACGACCCGCGTTTCCACGCGCTGCCCAAGGCCGGTGTCGACCTCGCCGCCGCCGCCGCTCAGGTCGGCCGCAGCGGATCGCCCGAGCAGGTGCAGGCCGCGATCGACGTGCTCGACGACGCCCGCCGTAAGCTGTACAGCATCCTCGCGCAGGACTGATCCGGCCGGGATGACGCGCTTCTGCCCGCCCGGCCTCCGGGCGGGCGTTCCCGACGGCGGAGGAAGAACACGATGACGGATGCCCCGGCGCAGAGCGCCCACCGCGCTCGCTACCGTCGCATCATCTCCTTCGCCGCTCGGGAATTCGTGAAGATCTGGTGGTTCGAGCTCGTGCTGCCGCGCTTCGGCATGAGGGGCATCTCTGAGCGCACGCGCGCTCCGCGCATGCAGAAGTTCGCCCGCCGGTTCCACGGCCTCGCGGTCGAGCTCGGCGGGCTCATGATCAAGGTCGGCCAGTTCATGTCGTCGCGTCTCGACGTGCTGCCGCCCGAGATCACCGCCGAGCTCGCCGGCCTGCAGGACGAGGTGCCGGCCGTGCCGTTCGCCGAGATCCGGGTGCTCGCCGAGGCCGAGCTCGGGATCCCGCTCGGGCGTGCGTTCGCGTGGGTCGACGAGACTCCGCTCGCCGCGGCATCCCTCGGTCAGGCCCACCGGGCGAAGCTGTCGGAGCAGGATGCCGCCGACACCGGGCTCGACACGGTCGTGGTGAAGGTGCAGCGTCCGGGGATCGACGGCATCGTCGCGACCGACCTCGCCGCGCTGCGCCGGGTCGGGAAGTGGCTCACGCGGGTGCGCATCGTGTCGGACCGGGTGGATGCCCCCGCCCTCGTCGAGGAGTTCGCGGCCACGAGCCTCGAGGAGATCGACTACCTGCACGAAGCGGCATCCGCCGAGCGTTTCCGGGAGGCCTTCGCCGACGACCCGCGCGTCGACGCGCCGGCGATCGTGTGGGAGCGATCGACCCGCCGCGTGCTGACCCTGTCGGACGTCACGGCCATCAAGATCAACGACACCGATGCGCTGCGCGCCGCCGGCATCGACCCCGCGCAGGTCGCCGAGGTGTTCGCCGAGGTCATGTTCGACCAGGTGTTCACGCACGGCTTCGTGCACGCCGACCCGCATCCCGGCAACATGTTCGTGACGCCGCGGGCGGCGGGAGCGGATGCCGGTGAACCGCCGTGGCACCTCACCTTCATCGACTTCGGCATGATGGCCGAGGTTCCGGCGAATCTGCGCGCCGGCCTGCGCACCCTCCTGATCGCGGTGACCGCGCGGGACAGCCGCGGACTCGTCGCCGCCGCGAAGGAGATCGGGGTGCTGCTGCCCTCGGCCGACACCGGCGAGCTCGAACGGGCGCTCACCGCCCTCTTCGCACGGTTCGGCGGCATGGGCTTCGCGGAGCTGTCGAAGGTCGACCCGCGCGAGTTCGCCGACTTCGCCGACGAGTTCGGCGACATGGTGCGCCGTCTTCCGCTGCAACTGCCCGAGCACCTGCTGCTGCTGATCCGCGCGGTGTCGCTCACCTCGGGCATGTGCAGTGCGCTCGACCCGACGTTTAACGTGTGGGATGCGGCCGAGCCCTACGCCAACCGGCTGCTGCGCGACGAGAGCGGCAACCTCGTGCAGGACATGGCGCAGCGCGCGATGAAGACCGCCGGCATCACGATGCGCCTTCCCGACCGCATCGACGCGATCATCACCCGCGTCGACGACGGCAACGTCACCTTCGACACCTCCCGGCTCGAACGCCGTCTCGACCGGCTCGAGGGCATCGCCCGCCGCATCGGGTCGGGCGTGCTCTTCGCCGCGATGCTTGTGGGCGGCGCACTGCTCGTCGAGCCGGTGCCCGGTCTCGGCTACACCCTGCTCTGGGCATCCGCTCTGCCCCTGTTGCACTCGGTGTTCTCGGGCTTCTTCCGCCGGTAGCCGCGGGGCCGCCCCGCGACGCTTCGACAGGCTCAGCGACCCAGGTCGGGGTGCCTCGAAACTGGGCCGGGTGGGGCCGACGGAACTGGGTCCCTGAGCTTGTCGAAGGGCCCCGCCGCGCCCGCGAGCGGAGGAGAACTCGCGTTCGGCAGGAGCATCCGCCGCTTTTGATCCTGCGCAGCGCGAGTTCTCCTCCCGAGCGAGTGGATGCTGCCGCCCTGCGACGCTTCGACAGGCTCAGCGACCCAGGCCGGGTGGGCCGACGGACCCAGGGCGGGTGGGGTCGACGGAACCAGGCCGGGTAAGGCTGACGGAACCAGGACGGGTGGGGTCGACGGAACCAGGCCGGGTGGGTCGACGGAACCAGGCCGGGTGGGTCGACGGAACCAGGCCGGGTGGGGTCGACGGAACTGGGTCCCTGAGCTTGTCGAAGGGCCCCGCCCCGCGCAAGCCCCCGTCCCGGTGAACGCGCCGTGGGAGAATGGTTTCCCATGGAGACCCCCGAAGAGAAGCCTCCCCGCACCACCGCCACCAATATCGTCCCCAAGGCCACCGAGACGGGCCGCAAGATCGTCCGCGACATGTCGGCCGTTCCGCCCCGCGGACTGCACCCGGCGCTGATCCCCGGCGTCTCGGTCGAAGAGACCGGGCGCACCTATCGCACCGACCACCTCGTGTTCGGCGTCGCGCTCGTCGCGACCGTCGCGTTCATCGCCTGGGGCGTGTTCGCGGGCGACAACCTGTCGGGCACGGCGAGCAGTGTGCTCGCGTGGGTGGTCGAGTACTTCGGCTTCTTCTTCACGACGATCGCCACCGTGATCCTCGTGTTCATGCTGTTCGTCGGCTTCAGCCGGTACGGGCGCATCCCGCTCGGCCGCGATGACGAAGAGCCCGAGTTCTCGATGTTCTCGTGGATCTCGATGCTGTTCGCCGCCGGCATGGGCATCGGTCTGGTGTTCTGGGGTGCCGCCGAGCCGCTCACGTTCTTCGAGACGCCGCCGCCCGGCACCGTCGAGGCCAACACCCTCGAGGCGATGCACACCGCGCAGGCCCAGGTGCTCTACCACTGGGGTCCGCAGGCCTGGGCGTTCTACGCGCTCGTCGGCGGCGCGATCGCCTATGGTGCATTCCGCCGCGGCCGCACCCCGCTGATCTCCTCGATCTTCGCGCCGCTGCTCGGTGAGGGCCGCACGACCGGTCCCCTCGGCCGCACGATCGACATCTTCTCGATCATCGTCACGCTCTTCGGCACGGCCGCCTCGCTCGGACTCGGCGCCCTGCAGATCGGCCACGGCGTGGAGCTCGTCACCGGCATCGGAGAGGTCGGCAACGGCATCCTGATCGCGGTCATCGCCGTGCTCACCGCGTGCTTCATCGCCTCGGCCGTCTCGGGCGTCTCGAAGGGCATCCGCGCGCTCTCCAACACCAACGCCGTGATGGCACTGGTGCTCGCGTTCTTCGTGTTCTTCGTCGGGCCGTCGATGCTCATCCTCAACGTCATCCCCTCGGTGGCCGTGCAGTTCCTCGGAGACCTGCCCACCATGATCGCCCGCTCGGCGTCGCAGGGTGCAGAGGTCGAGACCTTCCTCTCGGGCTGGACGATCTTCTACTGGGCTTGGTGGATCTCGTGGTCGCCGTTCGTCGGCATGTTCATCGCGAAGATCTCGCGCGGCCGCACGCTGCGCCAGTTCGTGGCGGTCGTGATCGTCGTGCCCTCGGCCATCTCGCTCATCTGGTTCGCGATCTTCGGCACCACGGCGATCAGCCAGCAGATGGACGGCGCCGGGCTCGTGGTCGATCCCCCCGAAGAGGTGCTGTTCGGCGTGCTCGAGAACCTGCCGTTCCCGCTGATCACGAGCATCCTGCTGATCCTGTTGATCTCGATCTTCTTCATCACCGGCGCCGACTCGGCCTCGCTCGTGATGGGCACGCTGTCGCAGCAGGGTCGTCCGGAGCCCGCGCGCTGGGTCACGGTCACCTGGGGCGCCCTGGTCGGCGCGATCGCCGCGGTCGTGCTCGTGTCGGGTGACGAGGGGAGCGGACTGCAGTCGCTGCAGAACGTGACCATCATCGCCGCGCTGCCGTTCGCGGTGATCATGGCGTTCATGATGGTCGCGTTCATGATCGACCTGCGCCGCGACCCCATGATCCTGCGCGAGCGGTATGCCCGTGCGGCGGTGCGCCACAGCGTCATGGCCGGGCTCGAGGAGTACGGCGACGACTTCGCCCTCGTGCCCGTCGAGTACGACCACTCGGGTGACGACCTCGCCTGGATCGACGAGGAGACCGTCGACGAGACGCTCTCCGAGGTCTACGAGGCGGCGACCGAGGCGATCGACATCATCCCGCAGGGAGACGTCGACGCCGCGGTGGATGCCGCCGTCGACCCCGAGCAGACGGATGCTCCGGAGCGGCCGCGCGTCGACTGATCGGTGTGCGCGGGGTGGCTCAGCCACCCAGGCGGGTCAGGCGCACGACGAGCAGGCCGACCGAGGTGATCAGCACGAAGTAGCTGAGCACGAGCCCGAGGATGGCGGCGAGGAGCATTCGCCCTCGATGGCCGACGGCGCGGTGCCCGACGAACACCGCCGCGCCCGCGACGACGATCGACACGAGATACCCGACGACCCCGCTCGCGAACGTGAGGAACACGATCAGCGCCACGACCCCCGCGGCCAGCGCGATGAGGTGGCGGTGCGGGTTCGGTTCGGCGTCGGTCATGCCCCGAGCCTATCCAGGCGCGCTCCGCGTGGTGGGTGCTTCGACAGGCTCAGCAACCCAGCTTCTTGGCTCAGCAACCCGGTTTCTCGGCTCGGCAACCCAGGGGCACGGTCGGATCTGGGTCCCTGAGCCTGTCGAAGGGTCCCGCCGCGAGTTACTCCGCGCCCTCCGCCGTGGCGGTGATGCGGGCGGCCATGCCGGCGAAGATCGCGCCGTGGAACGGCAGCACCGCGAGCCAGTACAGGCGTCCGCTCAGCCCGCGTGGGAAGAACACCGCCCGCTGCTCGTAGCGGGCACCCGTCCCCTCCGGCAGTGCGCGCAGTTCGAGCCAGGCCGAGCCCGGCACCTTCATCTCGGCGCGCAGCCGCAGCAGCCCTCCGCTGGCGGGTGAGGCATCCGTCGTCGTGCCCGGCGACTCGACCGCTTCGACGCGCCAGAAATCGATCGCGTCACCGACCCGGGCGTCGGTGCGGCTGCGGCGCCCGCGGCGCAGGCCGACCCCGCCGACGAGGCGGTCCATGAGACCGCGCACCGCCCACAGGAACGGCGACGAGTACCAGCCGTTCGATCCGCCGATGCCCAGGATCACGCGCCACAGCTGATCGACGGATGCCGTCGTCTCGAGCGACCGTGCATCCGTGAACACCGTGCGCCCGGCCCAGTCGGGGTCGCTCGGCAGCGGGTCGCTCGGTGCGCCCGAGACCTCGGCATCCTGCCAGCTGGTCTCGATCGTGTCGTTGTTCGATCGGCCGATCGCGAGCGCGACGGCCTGGCGGTAGGGCATGAGATCACCCGTCGGACGCGGAATGAGGTCGTCGACATCGCGGTTCTTCACGACGCATTCGTTCTGCAGCGAGGCGACGAGCGGGCGCGCGATCGAGCGCGGCACCGGCGTCACGAGGTTCACCCAGTGCGAGGCGAGGCCCGGGGTGAGCACGGGGAGGGCCGCGATCGCGCGCTGGGGGAGTCCGGCCTCGACCGCGTAGCCGTTCATCATCTGCCCGTAGCGCAGCACGTCGGGTCCGCCGATGTCGACCGCCCGGTTCACGCTCTCGTCGACCCGGGCGGCGCCGAGCAGATAGTGCAGCACATCGCGGATCGCGATCGGCTGGATGTGATTGCGCACCCACTTCGGGGCGGGCATGTACGGCAGCACCTCGGTGAGGTGACGGATCATCTCGAACGACGCCGAGCCCGACCCGATCACGACCCCGGCCTGCAGCACGAGCGTCGGCACCCCCGATTCGAGGAACACCTCGCCCACCCGCACGCGCGAACGCAGGTGCGGCGACAGCTTCACGTCGTCGGGATGCAGTCCGCCGAGGTACACGATGCGGCGGGCTCCGGCCGTTGCCGCGGCATCCGCCACCGTCTGCGCCGCGCGCTCGTCGGCCTCTTCGAAGTCCTTGCCGGCGCCCATCGAGTGGATCAGGTAGTAGACGACATCGACGTCGCGCATGGCCTCGGCCACGGCATCCGCATCGTCGGCCGAGCCCTCGATGATCTCGCAGTCCGGACCCCAGGGGAAGGATGCCGCACGCGCCGCGTCGCGCGCCAGGACCCGCACCCGGTACCCGGCGTTGAGCAGGCGCGGGGTGAGGCGTCCGCCGATGTACCCGGTCGCCCCGAGCACCAGGGCGACGGGGGCGCTGCCGTCGTCTCGGGGGATCGCGCGCAGGTCGTCTTCGCGTCCGGTGGGTTGGGTGAGCTCGGTCATGTCCCGAGCGTAGGTCGGATCAGCGGAGATTTCACTAGGCTGGCGTTTCACTAGTCAACCTAGTAATCTTTCCTCCGAGGAAGGTGATTCGATGTCCCCGGCAGTGGAGAAGACCCGTACGATCGGCACCCGACGCGCCCTCCGCCGGACGCCCGGGATGATCCCCGCAGACGGCGTCGACCTCGCCCCGCTGTCGGCCCGGCAGGCCGTCGGCCGCATGTCCGGCATCACCGCTCCCGTCGAGCGCCGATCCTTCTGGCGCGCCGCCGGGATCGTCGGCGGCGTCTCGCTCGTCGCCGCGGCGTCCGCTCCGCTCATGGCCGGACTGCTGCTCTCCGGATGACCCGGCATCCCCGGATGCCCCACCAGACCATCGCGAACCACCGAGAAGAAAGGAGCCCCCCATGGGACTCGACGACAAGATCAAGAACGCCGCAGAGGACATCGCCGGTAAGGCGAAGGAGGCTGCGGGCAAGGTGACCGGCAACGAGAAGCTCGAGGCCGAGGGCAAGGCAGATCAGGCCAAGGCCGACGTGAAGAAGGCCGGCGAGAACGTCAAGGACGCCTTCAACAACTGAGCGAGCCGCAGGAACTTCGGGGAGACGGTGGGTGTACCGTCTCCCCGAACTCTGTCCCGGGGCATTCGCCTCGCGACGGGAAGAAAGTGAGAACGACATGTCCGATCCCGTGAAGAGCGAATCCCTCTGGCAGCGGCTGCTCCGCCGCTTCCGACCGGCGCCCACCGAACCGCGTCGGCTCACGGTCGACGACGTGACGGTGGTCGACCGCCCCATGCTCCGACGGGCGGTCGCCGGAACCGTAGTCGGCAACCTGATGGAGTGGTACGACATCGGTGTCTACGGCTACCTGGCGGTCATCATCGGACGGGCGTTCCTGCCGGATGCCTCGGCCGGGGCGCAGTCGCTGTTCTCGCTCGGCGTGTTCGCCGTGACCTTCGTCGCGCGCCCGCTCGGCGGCATCGTGCTCGGCCAGCTCGGCGACCGGATGGGGCGCCAGCGCGTGCTCGCCTTCACGCTGATCATGATGGCGGCCGCGACGTTCCTCATCGGTGTGCTGCCCGACTTCTCGATCATCGGGGTCTGGGCGCCGATCCTGCTGATCGTGCTCAAACTGGCGCAGGGCTTCTCGACCGGCGGCGAGTACGCCGGCGCGACGACCTTCATCACCGAGTACGCGCCCGACAAGCGCCGCGGGTTCTACGCCTCGCTGCTCGACCTCGGCTCCTACATGGGGTTCGCGATCGGCGCGGCGTTCGTCTCGATCCTCCAGCTCACGCTGTCGGCCGACGTCATGCAGGGCTTCGCCTGGCGCATCCCGTTCCTGGTCGCGCTGCCGCTCGGACTCATCGCCATCTACTTCCGACTCAAGATCGAAGACACCCCCGCTTTCCAGGAAGCGCAGGATGCCGCGGCCCACGCCGCCGACGAAGCGCAGGCCGCGGCCGATGCGCCCAAGGGCGTCATCGCCCTCATCCGCGCGTACTGGCGCGAGCTGCTCACGGCCTTCGTTCTCGTCGCCGCGGCGAACACCGTCGGCTACGCGCTCACCTCGTACATGCCCACGTACCTCACCGGAACCCTCGGCTACGACGAGGTGCACGGCACGCTGCTGACGCTTCCGGTGCTGGTGGCGATGGCCCTCTGCATCCCGCTCACCGGTCGGCTCTCCGACCGCATCGGCCGCAAGAAGGTGCTGTTCATCGGCTCGACCTCGGCGATCGTGCTCGCGGTGCCCGCATTCCTGTTCATGATGCACGGCGAGATCTGGTCGACCGTGCTGGGCCTCGTGCTGCTCGCGTTCCCGGTGACCTTCTACGTCGCCAATCTCGCTTCGTCGCTGCCGGCGCTCTTTCCCACGTCGTCGCGCTACGGCGGCATGGGCATCTCGTACAACCTGGCGGTGGCGCTGTTCGCCGGTACCGCGCCGGTCGTGATGGAGGCGCTCGTGCAGATGACGGGTTCGTCGCTCGCGCCCGCGTTCTACGTGATCGGCACGTCGATCGCCGGGTTCATCGCGGTGGTCGTGCTCAAGGAGTCGGCGCGCCGACCGCTGCCCGGCGCGATGCCGAGCGTGCAGACCGAGCAGGAGGCCATCGAGCTCGTCGAGGGGCAGGACGACAACCCCGACCTCGACCTCGACGAGCTGTTCCCCGAGCGCGTCGAGCAGGCGGCGGATGCCGCGGGTGACGCCGACGGCGCCGAGCAAGCCGAGCCCGAGAAGGTCTGAGGCGGGCGGGCTAGTCGCCCGCCCCTCCCTCGCCCTGCGCTTCCTCGTGGTCGCGGATCACGTCGCGCAGTTCCTGATCGAGATCGGATGCCTCTTCGATCGCCGAGGTCATCCCGGCGAGGAAGCGGGTGACCACCGCGCGCTCCTTGTCGGACATCTCGTCGACGAGCGACAGCATCCGCCGGTGCATCGCACCGAGGGTGTGGCGCACCTCCTCGTCACTGCTGACGGTGGGGACGACGATGCCCGCACGCCGGTCGGTCGGGTGCGCCTCGCGGCGGACGTGCCCGCCCTTCTCGAGGCGGTCGATGAGGGTCGTGGTGGATGCCGTCGAGATGTCGAGCATGCGGGCGATGTCGATCGAGCGCACGATGCGTCCGGCGCGCTGCTCGCGCAGCAGGAAGCGCAGCGCGACGAGATCGGTCTCGTTCATGCGCATGGACGAGCGCGTGCGGGCACGCATAGCGGTCTCGGCCGAGCGGTAGCGGCGCAGCAGGTTGAGTACATCGACCGTGCTGGCGGACTCGGCATCCGGGTACCAGTAGCCCGAGCGCGTGAATTCCTCGGAACTCTCCATCACGCCACCCCTTCGTTCTCGGCGCTCACGCTCTGCGACTCGCGCTCGAGCATCTCGATCGTGCCGTCCTCGACTTCGGCGGGAACGATCTGCAGCACGCCACCGGTGATCGCGTCGTGCTCGGCGGCCGCGACCTGCTCCAGCCGCCACACCGGCACGGCGGGAAAGCGCTCGCGCAGGCGCTCGACCATGTCGGAATACAGGATGTATCCCGCTTCGTCGAGAGTGAATCGCTCAGCCATGGCATCCTTTCCGGCAGGCGGTATTCCATCTTCTCACCAGAAAGACGCCCTGATCGCCATTGAAAACCGCTAGGCCACCTTGTTACGTGAGCGTCTTGTAGCATGGAGGGGTCAGGGGGTGACACTTGGTGAATGAAACGACGACGATCACATCCGATCTCGTGCACTGCGTCGACGAGCTCCGTCGCGTCGACGCGCAGTTCGCGCGGCGACTCGCTGCGGTGCGCGCTCCGAACGACACCGACCGGGTCGCCATGCGCTTCATCGCGGATGCCCCGGCCGACGCGCCGGCGACGCCCGGTGATCTCGCGGCGCACCTGAGCGTGAGCACCGCGGCCATCACGAGCGTGATCCGCCGCCTGCAGGAGCGCGGTCAGATCGTGGTCGCCCCGCACCCGGCCGATGCCCGGTCGAAGGTGCTGCGCCCCTCGCTGCGCGACATCAACTCGCCCGTCGACGACCTCACGCGCCGCGTCGAGACGATCGGCGAGGAGTTCACCCCCGAGCAGACCGCCGTGATCACCCGTTTCCTCCGTCGGCTCACCGAGGAGATCGACGACCTTCCGTAGGTTCACGTCGACCGTTATATCGGTCGATGTCTCGTTACGCTTTGAAAGTAACTAGGTAACCTAGTAATGTAAATCTCACGCAGTCTCGACTACGAGGAGAGCAGCATGGGACACCTGACGTACGGAAACACCAACGCCCCGATCGACGTGGATGACGCCCTGCTCGTTCACCTCCGCGCCGTCACCGTCACGAAGCTCCGGCGCAACGAGTCGTTCGCCCTCACCGTTCCGACCTTCGACGGCACGGTTCAGACACTCTGGATCCACGCCTCCATCCCCCTCCGGTTCTCGTTCGACGGAGACCCGCAGCTGCATCGTCCGCTGCTCGCGAAGATGATGGAGGCCGCGAACTCCGCGAACGGTCTCGACCTTTCGCGTGAGGAGTACGCCTCGTCGCTCGAGCAGGCCCGCGAACTCCAGACTGTGAGCGCCTGACATGCCCCATCGAGATCGCAAGGCGTCGCGCGCGTCACTCGCGAAACCACGTCGCCGGTTCACTGTTGCTCTGCCTGCTCGAGGCCTCTGGGTCGAGGTCGAGCGGGGATTCCACGTCGGCAACGAGCGCGGGGTGTTCCTCGGCTCGGTGAAGGCCGCCGACCCCGAACCCGGTTATCACGCTTTCGGGCCGACCTCCGAGCACATCGGGTGGTTCGACCAGCTCGAAGCGGCGAAGGTCGCCGTGATCGCGGCCACCGGAGTGGGATCGCTGGCCCGCTGACGGCTGGGCGAGACGAAGGGTCCGGACACGGAAGAGGGGGCCGCGGGTGAATCCGCGGCCCCCTCTTCGTTCACTCAGACCTGCGCGTTGCGGCGGCGGATCATCAGACCCGCGCCGGCGAGCAGGGCCAGGACGCCGAGCATCCACAGCAGCGAAGCTTCGCCGCCCGTCGCGGGCAGCGTGCCGTCACCGGCATCCGTCCCGTCTCCGGGGGCGACGACCCCGCCGTCACCCGGCGTGCCGGGGGCACCCGTGCCGGGGTCGGTCGGATCGGCAGGCGGCATCACCGTGACCGCGCTCTGCGCGACCGCTGTCGTGCCGTAGTCGTCGGTCACCGTGTAGACGAGCGCATACGCGCCCGCCGATGGCCCGACCATGCGCGCCGCGCCGGCCGCCTGCACCAGCTCGACCTCGATCCGGTCGGTCAGATCGACACCGTTCGCGTCCTTCGCCGAGACCCCGGCGAGCTCGTCGAACTCCTCGCCCTCGACGACGGTGCGGGTCGGCGGGACACCGCCGAACGTCGGCTCGACCGCGGTCACGGTCACCGTCCGCTCGACGACCGTCTCGTTGCCGGCCAGGTCGGTCACCCGGTAGGTGAGCGTGTAGACACCGGGCGTGGTGGTGTCGACCGTGCCCTCGACCGTGATCGCCGAGGTGACGTCGCCGTCGATCTCGTCGGTCGCCGAGACTCCGGCGAGCGGCTCGAACGGCTGTCCCTGCGCCACCTCGGACTCGGCGGGAAGGCCCGCGAACTCCGGACCCTTCTCGTCGTTCGCCGTGCGGGTGAGCGTCACCTCGTCGATCACCTTGCGATCCATCGTCTGGTAGGTCGTGAGGGTGATCGCCTCGGGCGTCACGTCGACGTCGGTGTACTGCGGCTGGTTCGACTGGTCCTTGATGGCCGCCTCGGGAGACGACGCGTCGAGACCGTAGAACTTGCTGCCGCTCGAGGAGTTGCCGGTCACGTACAGCACCTGCCCCTCCTCGGCCGCGAGCGTCACACCCGACTTCTCCTGCGCCTCCAGGTCTCCGGCCGGCGTCGTGCCGTCCATGAGGTAGCTGCGCGTGTAGATGTGGTCGTGACCCGCGAGCACCAGGTCGATGCCCAATTCGCTGAACACCGGTGCGAGGGCCGCACGGCGCTCCTTCACGTCCTGCTCCACGGAGTGGAACGCGGCCGAGTACAGCGAATGGTGCATGACGACGACGATCCAGTTGGCGTCGGCGCCCTGCTCCTCGACGACCTCGCGCAGGAAGGCCGCGTGGTCCTCCTCGTTGGTGCTGCGGGCGTTGGTGTTGATGTTGAGGTAGAGCACGCCGTTGTAGGTGTACCAGTAGTCGCCTCCGGCTCGCCCGTCGATGCCCTCGTACCCGTGGGTCTCGGAGCGGTTCGGGGTGAAGAAGTGCGAGTTGAACTGGTCGGACTGGTTGTCGTGGTTTCCGATCGTCGCCTGGAAGGGCACCTGCTTGAGCAGCTCGGGGGCGATCAGCGAGGCGTACTCGTCTTCGGAACGGTGCGTCTCGATCTGGTCACCACCGCTCACGATCATCGAGGCATCCTTCTCGAACTGGTCGATCTGACCGAGCGATGCGGCCCAGCGGTCGCGGTCGTTCTGCCAGCTGCCCGACGCACCGATCTGCGCGTCCGTCAGGTAGACGAAGCTGTACGTCTCGTCGAACGTGCCGGTCCACAGCTCGTACGAGCGCGACCATCCCATCTCGTCGTTGCCGACCCGGTACAGGTACGAGGTCTCCTCGGCCAGTCCGTCGATGACGACCTGGTTCGAGTAGCGCCCGTCGCGGGCCTGCGCAGTGGTGGCGTCGAGCGTGCGCGCCTCGGCGACCGGGAACCCGGCGCCGGTGCGTGCGGATGCCGGTGCCACCTGCACCTGCGCCGCGATCCGACGGTCGGTGTAGAACGTCAGGTTGCGCTGCGTCTCGTCGGATCCCACGTGCAGGAGCACGTCGGAGATCGCGGCGGGAGCGCCCTGGGCGGCGATGGTGAGCGAGGTCAGCTGCATGAACACGTCGGAGCTCGTCGCGTTGGTGTTGTGCACCTGCACCGCGATCGTGTTCGTGCCCGCCTGCAGAGCGGATGCCGGAACCGTGAATGCACCCGTCAGCGGCGCCGACCCGTTGTCACCGGCGTAGACCATGTTGCTCGGGCCGTTGCCGATGCGCGCATCCGCGAAGCCGCCGACGAGCTGCCCGTTGACGTACACGCGTGCCGCGTCGTCGTAGGCCAGTTCACCGTTCAGCTGAGTGATCTGCGCGAGGTCGGCCTCGTCGATCTCGAACGTCGTGCGGAAGAAGAACGCCTCCGTATTGGTGGTGCCCGTCTTGTACTGGGTGACGAGGGTGCTCGGCGTGTAGCCGCCGCCCAGGTCGCCGATCACGCCGTTCTTCGCGCCGAAGCTGCCGGTGCCGGTCTTCCACGACGTGTCGTCGTAGTCGGCGGCGGTCCAGCCGGTGTGGGTCGCCAGGCCAGCGGCGGGGTCGTCGGCCGTGTCGTGGAAGCGCCAGACGGTGTCGGCGTTCGTGACCGCGGTGCCGTCGATGTCGATCGGCGCCTGCACGGTCGGCTCGGTCGGCTCCTGCGCATCGGGGCGCGTCGGCAGCGTCGGCTCACCCGGTTCGGTCGCATCGAGCGGGCGCAGTGCGACGTCGAAGACGTGCATGATGCCCTTCGACACGTCGTTCGGCAGGGTGACGCTCTTGACCGTCTTCTTCGTGTCGAGCGGAACGACCGCCGTCGCGAAGAGGGTCGGCTTGGCGGTGTCGGAGCCACCGGCGAGCGTGTTGCGCTTCGTGAGCGGCACCAGGCGGATGTTCCCGGGCTCGGCGCCTGTGTTCGTCCAGTCGGTGAGGCGCACGTCGACCTTCTTCGTCGAGCCGTCGGTGTAGGTCACCAGGGCGGTGCCGCGCGAGGGTCCGTTGGTCGCGAGACCGAGGAAGGAGATCCCGGATGCCGCGACGTCGCCGAAGTCGAGGACCTGGCCGTTCGGGATCCAGTGGTCGACCTCGCCGGCCACCGTGTCGGGCCACGTGAACTCGACACCGGTGTCACCGAGGGGGAGCTTCGCCCCACCGGTGACGCCCGCCGCCGCGAGGTCTTCACGCGAGAGGCCGATGCCACCGGCATCCAGTCCTCCCATGTTGACCGCACCGTCGGAGGTGATGCCGATCGAGTTGCGGTTGTCGCTGCCGTCGCGGAACGACGGGGGCACGTCGCCCTCGCCGGTGCCCCACGTCGAGGCCGTCGCGCCCATCGTGAAGTCGAGGGTTCCGCCCGAGCGGGCGAAGTCGGCGGGCAGCCACGACGCGGTCTGAGCCTGGCCGTTCACCGACAGGCCCGTCGTGTAGCGACGGTCGTCGCCGGCGCCGGGAGCGTCGATCGAGATGGTGCGGTCGGAGCCGATCGAGGTGATCTCGATGTGCTCGAACATCGGAGCCGAGACCAGCAGGTCGGCGGTGCCCCAGATCGCGGGCATCAGCCCGATGTTGGCCCACACGTACCAGGCGCTGAACGAGCCGAGGTCGTCGTTGCCGGCCAGGCCGTCGGGAGCCGTGGTGAACAGCTCGTCGGCCGCGCGGTACAGCGTCTCGGTCGTCTTGTGCGGAGCCTGCAGCCAGTTGTAGACCCACGGAAGGCCGAAGCTGGGCTGGTTGGCGATGTACGCGGCGTCGCTGAAGGCGCCCGCGTCGAGATCGCGCAGGATGCGGTCGAGCTGCTCGGTGGCCTCGTCCTTGCCGCCGCGCAGGTCGATGAGGTCGGCCATGTTGTGCGACACGTTGAAGCCGTACTGGTACCCGGTCGACTGCTCGAACTGCGCGCCCTGCGTGGTGAGCGAGGTGTTCAGGAAGCCGTTGCGGTTGCGGGCGTCGATGTGCCCGGTGGCCGTGTTGAAGATGTTCTTCCAGTTCTGCGAGCGGGTCGAGAACTGCTCGTACGCGGCCCCGTTGCCGAGGCGCTTCGCCATCTGCGCGATCGCGAAGTCGTTGGTCGTGTACTCGATCGTGCGCGAGGTCGCGGCGCCCTGCTTGTCTCCGTCGATCCATCCGTGGATGCCGTACATCACGGCATCCGATCGTCCGGTGTTCGTCATCGGCAGCGTCTGCGTCGCGAGCATGCTCTCGAGAGCCTTCGCGCGGTCGTAGTCGGTCGAGCCGAAGTCATCCGTCGCCGCGACGATGTTCTGCAACGAGTCGCCGCTCATCTTCGTCTGGATCTGGTTGTAGGTCGGCCAGCTCGTCCACTTGCCCGACTGCGAGACCATGTCGACGATCGACTGGTTGATGTCGCTCGCGCGCTCCGGGTAGAGCAGGGCCACCAGCTGCGACTGGCCGCGGTAGGTGTCCCAGCCCGAGAAGTTCACGTAGAAGTCGCGGCCCTCCTCGACGCTGTGGATCGTTCCGTCGTATCCGGTGTAGCGACCGTCGACGTCCTGGAACGTGTTCGGGTGCAGCAGCGAGTGGTACAGCGAGGTGTAGAAGGTGATGCGGTCGCGGTCGGTCCCGCCGGTCGCATCGATCGATCCGAGTCCCTCTTCCCAGGTCGCGCGCGCCTGAGCGCGGGTCTGGTCGAAGTCGAGGGCGTCGGTCTCGGCCTGCGCGTTCGCGCGGGCGCCGTCGACCGAGACGTAGCTCAGGCCGATCTTCGCCGTGACGTCCGCGCCGTCCGCGAAGGTCAGGTAGGCGCCGGCGCCGTGCTTGGTGGCGGCGGATGCTTCGGTGCCGCCGGCCTGCACGCCCGCCGTTGTCCACGTGCCGAACGACTCGACCGGCTGGTCGAAGGTCGCCGAGAAGTAGGCGGTGTACTGCGAGCCGCCGTTGCAGACGATGTTGGCCTTGACCGAGCCGGTGAGCTCACCGGTCGCGGGGTCGAAGGCGATGTCGGAGGCGTGCACCTGGTTGTTCGATCCGCCCGCCTCGAAGAGCAGCGTCGAGGTCGCGGCCGTCTCGTCGAACGAGTAGCGGCTGACCGCGGTGCGGGTGGTGCTGGTGAGCTCGGCCTGCACGTTCTCGAGGCCGACCGAGTAGTAACCGGGCTCGGCGGTCTCGTCGTCGTGCGAGAAGTCGAGGAAGTACTCGCCGATCGCGCTCGCCGGGTTGGTCGGCAGAGCGCCGTCGGTCAGGGCTCCCGTGAAGGGGATGACGGGGAAGTCGAAGCCACCGAAGTTCGACCGGCATCCCGTGCCCGAGAGGCGGGTCATGCCGAAGCCACGGATCTGGTCGGCGTCGTACTCGTAGCCGCCGAACTGCTGGCCGTTGCCGGTCTCGAACGTGGTGGGGCTGTACTGCACCATGCCGAACGGCACGGTCGCGCCGGGGAAGGTGTTGCCGTAGTGGTCGTTGCCGCGAGTGTTGTTGGCGTCGTTCATCTGGGTGCCGATGAACGGGTCGACGGCCTCGAACGGGGTGAGCGTCGAGACCTCTTCGGCATAGGCGGCGGGCGTCACGAGGACGGACGACGCTGTGAGGGCGGTGATGACTCCGGCGGCGAGGGCCGCGCGGCGTCTTCTCATGTGTCGGCCGGGGGATGCCGAACGCATGGGGGGCATGCGATTACCTCCATGTGGTGGGTGGATGCGCTGCCCGCATTCTGACAACGCTGTCAGGAACACTATGGAGGTTTGTGGACGCGATGTCCAACAACAGGTGAACGAAAGATGTCGGCCCTTCGTCTCGTCGCTGCGCTCCTCGCTCAGGAACCGGGTGTCTTCCGGTTCCTGAGCGAGCGAAGCGAGACGAAGGGCCCGCCCCGCGGCATCCGCTTACTGGGCGGTGTAACCGCCGTCGACGAGGTGGTAGCTGCCGGTGACGAAGCTCGCCGCGTCGCTGGCGAGGAAGGCGATGAGGTTCGCGACCTCGTCGGCCTGGCCGAGGCGGCCGATCGGGTGCTTGCTCACGAGGTGCGCCTTCGCCTCTTCGCCCATGGTCGCCAGCAGCGGGGTGTCGATGAAGCCGGGGCCGACCGAGTTCACGCGCACGCCCTGCGCCGAGTACTCGAGAGCGGCCGACTTCGTCATGCCGACGACCGCGTGCTTCGCGGCGACGTAGGCGGGGGAGTTGGCGAAGCCGACGCTGCCGAGGATCGACGCGACGTTGACGACCGAACCGCCGCCGTTGGCGAGGATCGCGGGCAGCTGCGCCTTCATGTTGCGGAAGACGGCGTTGAGGTTGATCGAGATGACCTTGTCCCAGGCCTCGTCGGAGTACTCGGCGGTGGGGGCGGATGCTCCGCCGATACCCGCGTTGTTCACGCCGATACGCAGCGGGGCGAGGGAGTTCGCGAGCTCGACCGAGGAGGCGATCCAGGCCGGGTCGGTCGCATCGCCGACGGATGCCTCGGCGACGCCGCCCGCGGCACGGATCTCTTCGACGACCGCGTTCGCGTGCTCGGCGTTCAGGTCGTTGACGACGACCGCGGCGCCGTTCTTCGCGAGGAGGAGGGCGGTGGCCTTGCCGATTCCGCTGCCTGCTCCCGTGACGATCGCCGAGCGGTCCGAAACGTCGTACTGAGCCATGGGTGGGCTTCTTCCCGGGCGGGCACTGCTTCCGGGAGATCTTCTCGGACGGTCCGTCCTTCTCTCCAGCCTACGCCCGTTCCGAGTGGGTGGATTCGCGTGAATGGAGTTTTCGGGTGGTGTTCGGCATCCGTTCGGGAGGAGTTCTCACGGATGGGAGGAGGAATCTCCCGCATCCGTCCTCCCGACGCGGAGATCTCCTCCCGAACGGGTGCGGGGCGGGGCGCTTCGACAGGCTCAGCGACCCGGCTTCGGCTCAGCGACCCGGCTTCGGCTCAGCGAACCGGCCTCGGTACTGGGTCCCTGAGGTTGTCGAAGGGCCCCGCGACGAGAGACCCCGTCAGCGGATGCGGGCGATCTGCAGCTGGATGCGGGCGGTGTCGGGGGTGTGCGCGAGGAGCGTGTCGGCGACGCGGCGCGCGGTGGCGACGCTGCTGTCGTCGGTCGAGGTGGCGATGCGCGTCGAGACGACCGAGGTGCCATCGGGTTCGGTCGAGACCAGGATGTCGGCCACCGGGCCGTCGGCGTCCTTCGCGGATGCCGCCGCGACGACCTCCGGCAGGCGGGCGAGCAACGGGCGCGCCGTGAAGATGTTCGTGACGCCGGGAACGGTGCGCACGTGGCGGGCGAGGTCGACGGGTTCGTCGGGCGTGGTGGTGCTCATGACACATCCTTGATGTCGGTGTGGATGTCTTCGACGGAGATGTTGACGGCGACGACGTTCAGATCGGTGTGCTTCGCGAGGGCGGCGTACGCGACCTCGCGGAGCTCGTCGGTCAGGTGCTGGATCGACGTGCCGAAGCGGACGGATGCCGTCAGGTTGATCTCGACGGGAGCGCCGAGCGTCTCGGCGTCGCCGACGATCTCGGTGCGGCTGATGAAGACGCCGTCGATCGCGTCTCCGCTGTCACGCAGGAGCGCGCGCACTGCCCCCTCGGTGACCGTGATCTGCACACGCGGATCGGGGTGGCTGATGGGCAGGCTGCGGCCGGCGCGCAGCTCCTCCTGGATGGAGGTGAAGATGCGCTCGAACCAGGACTCCGGAGGCGCGGGCAGCTCGGCGGCATCCGCATCGATGAGGTCGCGCGACAGGCGACCCACGCGTTCGAGCGCCTCGAGCGCGTTGAGGCAGTCCGGGCAGCTCTCGATGTGCGGGTCGCGCGGCGTGCGGTCGCGGTCGAGGTAGTCCGAGAGCTGATCGATGGTCGTGCCGCAGTCGAGCGCGTCATCGTGATCGTGCGCGGTCATCGCCAGCCTCCCATCTGGATCGTGATGCTCGAACGGGCACGGGAGAGGAGTCCTCTGACCGTGCTGGGTGAGGTTTCCATTTCCTCTGCAATCTCGGTGTAGCTGAGCTCTGCGACCTGGCGCAGCAGCCAGCACCGTCGTTGATCTTCGGGCAGCGTATCGAGAGCTTTCGACAGGGCCGCGAGCTGGGCGTTGCGGATCGCGATCTGCTCGGGTTGGGTGCTCTCGGTATGAGGGGCATCGTAGCCGGTGAGCGTGGCATCCGTGGGGCGTCTGCGGATGAAGGCGAAGGCCTCGCGGCTGGCGATGCGCATGAGCCAGGACTTCACGGCATCCGGATCCCGCAGCGAGTCGAGCTGGCGCCAGGCCGTGACGAGGGCGTTCTGCACGACGTCGTCGGCCTCGCTCAGAGAGCCGACGATGCGCGACACGTACGCCCGCATCGAGCCCGCATACCGCCGCACGATCTCGCGGAAGGCGGAGGCGTCGCCGTCGACGGAGCGATGCACCAGGACGCGATCCGAGACGACCGTCAGATCGCCGCTGCGCGGATCCGTCGAGCGGGCCATCGGACCTCCACCAGAACTTTCTGAAACTTTTTTGTGACGGATCGCGTGATCCGCGCCTCTTACTTGTGAGCGACGTTATCGCTCCCGATCCGGATCCCCCAGGGGTTGTGATCGGCCGTCGAAAGAGATAGGACACGTCATGGCAACGCAGGATCAGAAGAACACGTCGACCAGCCCCGCCGAGAAGGAGCTGCCCCACACCACCGGCACCCCGACGCCGGCCGCCGTCGCTCCCCGCGTGGACCGTTCCGCCGGGTTCTCGACCTCTCGCATCCCCGCGGATGTCGACGCCGCCGGTACGACCACGATCGCCGAGGGCGTGGTGGCCAAGGTCGCCGGTATCGCCGCTCGTGAGGTTCCCGGTGTGTACGCACTGGGTGGCGGCGGAGCACGCGCGTTCGGCGCGATCCGCGACGTGATCAACGCCACCGACCTCGCACAGGGCGTGAAGGTCGAGGTCGGGGAGACCCAGGCCGCGGCCGACCTGACCATCGTCGTCGAGTACCCCGCACCGATCCAGACCGTCGCGAACAACGTCCGCGCCGCGGTCGCCGGAGCGATCACCCGTCTCGTCGGCCTCGAGGTCGTCGAGGTCAACGTCGAGGTCAACGACGTGCACGTGCCCGGTGACGACAACCACGAGAACGAGGAGTCGCGCGTCTCATGAGCCCCACCACCACCGGCGCCCTGATCGGCGCACTTCTCGCCCTCGCCGCCCTGCTCTTCGGCTTCTGGGGATTCCTCCTCATGGCCGTCTTCGCAGGGATCGGAGCGATCGTCGGACGCATCGCTTCCGGCAAGCTCGACGTCCGCGGTCTCGCCGACGTCATCACGGGGCGGCGAACCTCCTGATGCGCGTCGACCAGAACGTCATCGCCGGTGGCCGCCCCGCGGGGCAGGCCACCGGCGGGGAGTCCGTCCCGGGCCGCGTCGAGGTGAAGGAACGCGTCTATCGCACGGTCGCGGAACAGGCATCCGCATCGGTGATCGGCGTCTCCCGCAGTGACGTGAAGGCCGACGTCGTCGCGCGAGGTGCAGGGTTCGCCCTGCGCATCTCGTCACCGCTTCCCGTGCCCGATCTCGACGACACCGCCGCGATCGCCCAGACCACCCCGGTGCTCGACCGGGCCCGCGAGCTGCAGGAGCACCTGCAGCGGGAGCTGACCGGCCTCTTCGGCCACGAGGTCACCCGCGTCGCCCTCACCATCACCGGCGCCATCATCCCCGAAAGGAGACGAGTGCGATGAGCACTCCCGCACTCCGCCGCGTCGTCCGACGCGAGACCCACTCGCCGCGCACCGTCGCGATGTTCGTCGCGGTCGTCCTCCTCATCCTCGCCCTCGCCTACGTCGCCCTCGAGATCGTGTTGAGCCTCGCCGCTCAGCCCGCGCTCCTCGTCGGCCCGGCGGCGGCCGCGGGGTGGCTGGTCGGCCTGCCCACGCAGCCCGCCGGTCTCGTCATCGCCGGCAGCATCGTGCTCGCGCTCATCGGACTGGTGTTCGTCATCCTGGCGATCACCCCGGGGCGACTGTCGAAGCACACCCTCGATGCGGGCGACCGCGCGGTCGTCGTCGACAACGGCGTGATCGCGAGCGCCCTCGCCCAGCATCTCTCCGAGGAGACCGGGATCGCGCGCGACGCCATCACCGTCGGCGTCGGCCACCGCAGCATCGACGTGACCGTGCGCCCCGGCGCCGGGGTGCCCCTCGAGCAGAGCGAGGTGCTCGCCCTCGCCGAGTCCGAGCTGCAGACGTATCGGCTGACCCGCAGCATCCGCACCCGCGTTCGCATCGAGCGCGCGATCGAGAAGGACGCCGACCTGTGAACGCCACCAACCGTGCGCTGAACCGCACCCTGCTGCTCCTCATCGGCCTGATCTTCCTGGCCCTCGGTGCCGTCGGCATCGCCCTCCTGAGCTGGCCGACCGCGGCCGACGTCTGGACGGATGCCGGCAAGAACGCCGAGACCTGGCTCGATCAGGCGGGCGCCGCGACCGCGATCGCCGGCGGGGCCGCCTCGTGGATCGGTGTCGGAGCCGTCGTCGCGATCGTCGTCGTGATCGCGCTGCTGATCCTCGCCCTCACGAGCGTCTCGGGCCGTCGGTCGAAGACGGCGCTGCGCTCCTCCGGCGCGCAGAACCCGCTCGGACGCGTCACCGTGACGGAGTCGTTCGTGTCGGATGCCGTCAAGAAGTCGCTCGCGGGCCGCGACGAGATCCTCTCGGCGAGCGTGACCGCCAACGACGTGCGCCATGAGCCGGTGCTGCACGTGGCCGTCACCCCGCGACAGAACACGGATCCGCGCGAGCTGGTCGATCACCTCGATCGGCTGCTGACCAACCTCGCCACGCTCACCGGCCGCGAGACCGCCGCCTACGTGTCGATCCACACCAGCCTGCGCGCCCGTCTCGCCCACGATCAGAGGCGGTTGTCGTGACGGCATCCGCCCGCTGACCGGGCTGCACAGACTCGCCGTCGGTCGCGCACCGGCCGACGGGAGGGCGGCGGGGGCAGGACCCCGCCGCCAGAACCACCATCACGAAGGGAAACATCATGGGACTCGACGACAAGATCAAGAACGCCGCAGAGGACATCGCCGGTAAGGCGAAGGAGGCTGCGGGCAAGGTGACCGGCAACGAGAAGCTCGAGGCCGAGGGCAAGGCCGACCAGGCCAAGGCCGATGTGAAGAAGGCCGGCGAGAACGTCAAGGACGCGTTCAAGGGCTGACATGATTCCCAGCCGCGCGCTGGGTGAGACCTGCTGGGGACAGTGGGAGGGGGCGGGGCCATTCGACGGCCCCGCCCCTGTTTTCGTGTGCGCGATGAGCGCACCGAGACTGTTGCAGATCGAGAATGCTAGCTAAGCTAGAGATCATGGAAAAGCACGAGAGGCTGCGGTGGGTCGGCCTGGTCTTCATCAGCATCGCGGTGTCGTTGATCATCGTCGACTCGACGATCGTGAACGTCGCGATCCCGGCCATCGTCGACGACCTCGGCATCACCTCCACCGAGGTGCAGTGGGTGCAGGAGTCCTACACCCTCGTCTTCGCCGCCCTGCTGCTGGTGTTCGGCAGTCTCGCCGACCGGTTCGGGCGACGGCGGATGCTGCTCATCGGCGTCGTGGTCTTCGCGGGGTCGTCGGTGCTGGCGTCGCTCGCCTCGGACGGCGGTGCGCTGATCCTCGCCCGACTCGCCCAGGGGGTCGGTGGGGCGATGATCCTGCCGACCACGCTGTCGATCATCAACGCCACCTTCCGCGGCCGTGAACGCGGGATCGCCTTCGCGGTGTGGGGGTCGACCATCGGAGGTATGGCCGCCGTCGGGCCGCTGCTCGGCGGATGGCTGACGACCGCGTTCTCGTGGCGGTGGGCCTTCGGCATCAACATCCCGCTCGGCGTGCTGATCATCATCGGCGTCGCACTCACCGTCGCCGAGACGCGCAGCGACCGCACCGAGCGCATCGACGGGGTGGGGGCCCTGCTCTCGGTCGTCACGATGGGCAGCCTCGTCTTCGGTCTGATCGAGGGGCGCACCTACGGTTGGTGGGGCGTCGAGCAGCGGCCCGAGATCGGCGACTGGACCTGGCCCTTCGACATCTCGCCCATCCCGTTCGCGTTCGCGCTGGCGCTGGTCGGGCTCGTCGCCTTCATCGCCTGGGGCGTTCATCGTGAGCGCGCGGGTCGCTCGACCCTCCTCGCCCTGCGGCTCTTCTCGATCACTTCGTTCCGCAACGGCAACATCGCCGCCGCGGTCGTCTCGCTCGGCGAGTTCGGGATCATCCTCGCCCTGCCGCTGTGGCTGCAGTTCGTGCTCGGCTTCGACGCGCTGCAGACGGGTCTTCTGCTGCTCTCGCTCGCCGGCGGTTCGTTCCTCGCGAGCGGCATCGCGGGGGCGACGAGCGGTCGGATCGCGCCGGTATGGATCGTTCGCATCGGACTCCTCGCCGAGATCGTCGGTGTCGCCGGCGTCGGCCTCGCGATCGGTCCGGATGCCTCGTGGGTTCCGCTCATCCCTCTCCTGTTCGTCTACGGGGTCGGTGTCGGGCTCGCGACCGCCCAGCTCACCGGCGTCGTGCTGGCCGATGTGCCGGTGGCTGACAGCGGCGCCGCCTCCGGCACGCAGTCGACCTCGCGACAGCTCGGGGCGGCGCTCGGAGTGGCGATCCTCGGAACCGTGCTCTTCACCAGCACGGCCGGCATCCTCGCCGCTTCCCTCGACGACCAGGGAGTGCCGTCGGTGCAGCGCGATCAGGTGGTCTCGTCGGTGGTCGACAGCGCGGGCGCGGCGATCAGCGGACTGGCGGCGAACCCCGAAACGGCGGATGCCGCGGATGCCGCGCGCGAGGCCTTCTCGGACGGCACGCGCTATGCGGCGTGGACCGCCGCAGGCTTCCTCGCCCTCGGTCTCCTCGCGACGGTGTCGCTCGGGGGTGCGGCGGCGCGCCCGTCGGAGCGCGAGGAGAGCGGACGCGAGGCCGAGGACCCCCGATAGGTTCCGGTCCCCCGATAGGCTCCGGTCCCCCGGCGCGGCGTCCCCCCCGGTGCGACGGCGCGCCGCACCGGGAGCGACCTCGAGTCTCGATGCTGATTAGCGTCGTCGTATGCATCGACCGTTCATGAAGACGCCCGAGCAGCTCGAGTCCCTGGAAGGGCAGCAGTATCTCGTGCTGCGTCCGACGGGGGAGTTGGCGGATCGCTACAGCGCGGAACAGACCGACGCTCTGGCGCTGAGTCGACTCCCGCATCCGCACACCGGCCACGTGACGCTGCGGGGCTTCTACGAACCGGAGCGTCGTGCAGAGCTGAGCGCACTCGTACACGCGTGGGCGATCGAGCAGGACCCCATCGAGATCACCGGCGAAGCCATCGACGCCTTTCCGGAACCCTGGCAGATCCTCATCCTCCGCCTGGCTCGCACCGACTCCCTCCTCTCCGCCTATGCGACCCTGACCGAGAGGCTCGATGCGACGGACTTCCGGCGGCTCGGCGAACTGCCCCTCGACGAGTGGACGTTCCACATGTCCGTCGTCTACGGCGCGACGCTGTCGGGCCCGGAGTGGAAGGCGCTCGAGTCTGCGCGAGTCTCGGAGTTCGCGCGCCCCGTGCGCGAGACGGCCACCCAGGTCGAGCTGGTCTCGTACTCGAACGGCGTGGAACACGCCGAGGTGATCCCGCTCGGGCGCTGAGGACGGGTCCGGGGGTGGGAGCCTACCCCTCGGTTTAGTTATGTTTAGTGCCTGGCCGACATCGGCAATGTCTTTTTCGCGCGATTATTCGCTCCTTCTGTGTGCGCAGAGCACACTCTTGACGCACGCTTACAAAACCGGTTTACTTGGGTCGAGCGATCCTCCGCGATCGCCCCACCACAGCAGGTAGCCGACCCGAGGCGACCGAACGAAGGAGTTTCTCGCAATGAAGCGTTATGCAGGTGTTCTCGCCCTCGCCGCCCTCGCGCTGCCCCTCGCGGCATGCGGCTCGTCCGGCGGCGACGCAGCCCCCGACGGCGGGGAGCTGACCTCCGGCCCGATCTCGATCTGGTACTCGACGAACGAGCAGGAGATCGAGTGGGCCGAAGCCGTGGTCGAGGCGTGGAACGCCGACCACCCCGACGAGCAGGTCACCGCCGCGGCCATCCCGTCGGGCAAGTCGTCGGAAGACGCGATCGGTGCCGCCATCACCGCCGGCAACACCCCGTGCCTCGTCTACAACACGGCGCCGGCCGCGGTTCCCGCCTTCCAGAAGCAGGGCGGTCTGGTCAACATCTCGAAGACGTTCGACGACGGCGAGTCCTTCATCACCGAGCGCTCGGGCGATGCGGCCGACGGTTTCCGCTCACCTGACGGCGACCTGTACCAGGTGCCGTGGAAGGCCAACCCCTTCATGCTCTACTACAACAAGGACGTCTTCGCCGCGGCCGGACTCGACCCCGAGAACCCCGAGCTCGCGACCTACGACGACGTGCTCGCCGCCGCCGCAGCCGTGAAGGAGAGCGGCGCCGCCGACTACTCGCTGTACCCGCCGGCATCCGGCGACTACACGAACTCGCTCTTCGACTTCTACCCGTTCTTCCTCGCGAACTCGGGAGGCACCCAGCTCGTGAGCGACGGCGCCGCCGCCTTCACGAGCGAGGAGGGCCTCGAGACGCTCGAGTTCTGGAAGACCATGTACGCCGAGGGGTACTCCTCGGCCGAGGCCTACAGCGGTGACGCCTGGGCCGGTCCCTTCGCCGACGGAGTGTCGGCGATGGGCATCGCCGGCCCCTGGGGCGCCGGAGCGTTCGACGGCAAGGTCGAGTACGGCGTCGTGCCGCTGCCGACCGCCGCGGGCACGGCCGCCGAAGACACCTACACCTTCGGCGACTCGAAGAACGTCGGCCTCTACACGTCCTGCGAGAACAAGCAGACCGCGTGGGACTTCGTGAAGTTCTCGATGGACGCCGAGAACGACCTGGCCCTCCTCGAGACCACGGGGCAGTTCCCGACCCGCACCGATGTCGATGCGATCGCCGCCGACTACCTCGCGACGAACCCCGTGCTGGCGACCTTCGCCGCCTCGGTGCCCCTCACGGTCGACGTGCCGAACGTCGCGGACGCCACCGAGATGTGGCAGACGTTCCGCGACGCCTGGGGCCAGGCCGTGCAGGCGGGAGAGGGTGACCTCGAAGAGACCTTCTCGACCGCCGCGGACAAGATCGACGCCCTGATCGCCCAGGGCTGATCGATCTCGACCGGCTCCCCAGCCGGTCACCACCCCGGAGTGCGCGTGTCATGGCGCGCACCCCGGGACTCTTCGCTCCGCCGTCGTGCCGGAGCCCCGCCGCCGCACCCGCAACGGTGCCCGGCAACGCAGAAACCCGGCAAAGGAGCCCCGCCATGAAGCGCATCGCCGCGTTCATCGCCTTCACCCTCGCTCTCGTCCTCGGATCGTCCGCGCTCGCGGCTCCGGCATCCGCCGCCCCGGAGGACGACGTCGCGACCGTCATCGATCGCCTCGAGGAGTACTACCTCGGGCAGGGCGACGAGATCATCATCGCCAACGGCATCTACCTCGCCCGCACGTCGGAGGCGCTCGACTACGTCGCGTCGCAGAACACCGACGGCTCGTGGTCCGACGTGAACTACGCCGATCGCACCAGCTCGGCGAACGGCAGCGTGTGGTCGGCGTACACCGCGCTCTACCGGATGCTCGCGATGACCCAGGCGTACAAGGACCCGAACGCCGAGGGCTTCGGGGACCCCCGCCTCGTCGACGCGGTCGGTCGGGCGCTGCTGCACTGGGATCGTGTGAACCCGGGCAACACCAACTGGTGGGAGACCGAGATCGGCGAGTCGATCGCGATGGGGCGCATCTCGATGTTCCTCGGCTCGGCGCTGAGCCCCGAAGCATTCGACGTCGCGTTGAAGCACAACACCGGCAAGCTCGACCCGGTCGGTGCGAACGGCGCATGGCGCACCTCGAACTACATCTTCGAGGCGCTGTCGACCCGCGACATCGCGAAGGTCAAGGAGGGGTTCGCGACCATCGTCGCCACGATCGCGGTCGATCACTCCGGCACCGTGCAGGAGGCCGTGCAACCCGACGGCAGCTTCTGGGCGCACGGCGCGCAGCTCTACAGCGAGGGCTACGGCATGGTGCTCTTCACCTACGCCGCCCTGTGGTCGGATGTCGCCCGGGGCACCGGTCTCGCCTTCACGCGCGACCAGCTCGACTCGATCGCGTTCTACTTCATCAGCGGTACGCGCTGGCTGATCCGCGGCGAGATCGGGATGCTCTACCTCAACTACCGTCCGCCGAAGACGGTGAACGACATCACCAGCCACGCCTCCGAGTTCATCGAACCGCTGCAGCGGATGGCGCGGACCGACGCCCTGTACGCCACCGCGTACCAGGCCGTGCTCGATGGCGTGCTCGGCAAGACCGAGACGAACGGCGTCACCGGCAACAAGTACTTCTGGCGCTCCGAGTTCTCCTCGCACCTGCGCGACGGATACGGCATCTTCACGCGCCTCAACTCGTCGCGCACCTTCGGCGCCGAGCTGCGCACCTCGTACCGCGACGAACTCGGCAACCCCGTGTACTGGAACGCGATGGGTTCGACGGCGATCCAGGTGAACAACCGCGAGTACCTCGATCTCGGACCCGCCTTCGACTGGTGGCACTACCCCGGGGTGACCGCTCCGAACGTCAAGCGCACCGAGCGCGGCTTCGAGAACCGCGGCCGCAACGGAGACGGCGGAAGCTTCACCGGCGGCACCTCGAACGGCGAGTTCGGAGCGAGCGTGCTCACCCTCGACACCGCGGGGACCGCGGCGCAGAAGAGCTACTTCTCGTTCGACGAGGGCATGGTGGCGCTCGGCGCCGGCATCGCGTCGACCAGCGACGCGGCCGTGCACACGACCATCAACCAGGCAGCCGCGAAGCCGAACGCGAGCGTGGGCGGCCGGCCCGTGGCCGCCGGCACCGATCAGCAGGGCGTCGGGTCGGCCACGTGGGCGTACAACGACGAGGTCGGGTACGTGTTCGCCGCGGGCCAGGACGTGAAGGTCTCGAACAAGACGCAGTCCGGCAGCTGGGAGGGCGAGGAGGCGATCAGTCGCGATGCGTTCTCGCTGTACGTCGACCACGGGGCGAAGCCCACGGCCGGCACCTACGACTACACGGTCCTGCCCGCCGCCACCCCCGCGGAGGTCGAGGCGTACGCGGCGAAGCCCACGATCCGCACCCTGCGCAACGACACCGCGGTGCAGGCCGTGCGCAGCAGTGACGCGGGAATCACGATGGCCACCTTCTTCGCACCGGGATCCCTCGACCTCGGCGACGGCCGCACCCTGACGGTCGACCAGCCGTCGATCGTGCTGCTCGACGAGCGGGGTGAGACCCCGGTCGTGAGCCTCTCGAACCCCGACCGTGCCGGCCTGTCGGTCGGTGTCACCCTGGCCGGGGGCGGGGCCGAGAAGCATGCGGTGTTCCGACTCGGATCGGGCGAGAACCTCGGCAAGACGGTGACCGCGCCGCTCGTCGACGGTGCCCTCCCGGCATCGTCGCCGTTCGCCGCCAGCAGCACCGCCGACGGCTCGTCCGTCGACGCCCTGGGCGACCGGGACGCCGCGTCGGTGTGGCGCTCGGCCGCCGGGGGGACGCAGTGGGCCTCGGCCGCGCTGCCCCGTGGATCGTGGGTGACGAAGGTCACGATCGACTGGGCGGATGCTCACGCCACCGACTACGTGGTGCAGACCTCGCCGAACGGCGTCGACTGGACCGACCGCGCGAACATCTCGGGCGGCGACGGCGGCGTCGACGAGGTGCCGATAACCCCCACCGCTGCCGAGCACGTCCGTGTGCTCCTCCTCGGCGGAGAGGGTGCGGGCTACGGCATCCGTGAGCTGACCGTGGCGTCGAGCGTGAATCTCGCGATCGACAGTGCCACGCGGGCGTCCGGCTATGCCGGATACAACCTCGTGTTCTCCCTCGCGGACGGTGACCCCGACACGCGCTGGCGGGGCAACAACGCCGACAGCGCCTGGGCGCAGATCGACCTCGGATCCTCGAAGCCGGTCTCCACGGTGCGTTTGTCGTGGGAGGCGGCGTTCGCCAAGACCTACAAGATCCAGCTCTCCGACGACGGAAGGTCGTGGCGCGACGCCTACACGACTCCGTCGGGCGGCAGCGACGGGGGGATCGACGTCGTCACGCTCGACGGGCAGACCGCGCGCTACGTGCGCATGCAGACGCTCACCCGTGCGCTCAACTACGGACCCTCGCTCTGGGAGTTCGAGGTCTTCTCGGACCGCCTGGTCGTCGAGGCGCCGGTCGTGCCCGCCGCCAACGCGAACCTCGCCCTAGGCCGACCGACCACCGTCGACAGCGTGCACCAGAACAACGCCACGATCACCGGGCCCAAGGCCACCGACGGCTCGAAGTCGACCAAATGGTCGTCGGCGCGGGCGGTCGCCGAGCACTGGCTCCAGGTCGATCTCGGGAGTGTGCGCTCGGTCTCGCGCGCCGTGGTGGCGTGGGAGGCCGGTACGTCGAACGACTACCGGATCGAGGGTTCGATCGACGGTGCGACGTGGATGCCGTTGGCCCGTGTCCAGACGGCGCAGCCCACGCTCACCCACACGCACGACTTCGCGCCCGCCGAGGTGCGGTACGTGCGCCTCGCGGGTCTCCCCTCGACGCAGTACGGACTCAACATCTGGGAGTTCGAGCTCTACGGCGGATACACCTTCGAGTGCACGGGACCGGTGACGGCGCCACGCGACTCGACGGCGGTCGTCGCCGCCACCGTGTCGCCCGTGACCCCCGACGACGTCTTCACCGCGATCTCGATGGACGAGTCCGTCGTCACCGTCGCGGGAGACGCGCGGGTGTCGCCCGACGGGCGGGTCGAGGTCGACCTCCAGGCCCGCGAACCCGGACGCACGACGGTCGGCATCCGTCATCAGGGCGGCACGGAGATCGCGTGGTGCGGGGTGACGGTCGACGCCGACATCTCGTGGCTGCAGGCGCAGATCGATGCGGCGAACGCCCTCGACAGCACCGCCTACACCCCCGAGAGCTGGGCGCCGCTGCTCCCGGCGCTCGAGGCGGCGAAGCAGGTGCGCGGCACGCCCGGCGCTCCCCAGGAAGACGCGGATGCCGCGGCCGCTGCTCTCGAGGCGGCGCTCGCCGGCCTCGTGCGGCTCGACGCCGTGTCGAGCGCTCCGCGCGATGTCGTGGCGACGGCCTCACGGGATGTCGTGACCGTGCAGTGGTCGGCTCCCGAGCGTCTCGGCGGATCGCCCGTCACCGCCTACGAGGTCACGGTGGGCGATCACGTGGTGCAGGTGGATGACGGTGCGCTGACGGCATCCGTCGCCGACCTCGCCCCCGGCGACTACAGCGTCACCGTACGTGCGCAGAACGCCGGCGGATGGTCGGAGCCCTCGGCGCCGGTGACCGTCACGGTCGATCCCGACGCCGTGGCGCCCGTGGTGACGGTCGAGGGCTCACCGAAGGTCGGCGGCCGCATCGACGTGACGGGCACCGGCTTCGAGCCGGGCGTCGAGTACGTCATCCAGCTGCGATCGACTCCCGCCGACCTCGGTGTCGTCATCGCGGACGACGACGGGGCGATCGCGTTCCGCGGCGTCGTGCCCGAGGACACCGATCCCGGCGAGCACACGATCGTCGTGATGCAGGCGGATGCCGACATCGCCTCGACCCCGGTGCTCATCCTCGCCGCTGACGAGCCGGGCGTCCCCGGTGGACCGGGCACCCCCGGCACCCCCGGCGGTGGCACTCCCGGAGGGGGAACTCCCGGCGGAGGAGCCGACGGCCCCGGTGGCCTGCCGGCGACGGGCGGCGACCTGACGTGGTTGCCGTGGACGCTCGCCATCGCGTTGCTGTTGCTCGGATCGGGCGCCGTCGCTGTGCGGTTGCGGAGAGGCGCCACGACCGATTGAGTGCGAGTGCGAAGGGGGCCGTCCCACCCGGGGCGGCCCCTTCGTCGTGCTCTAGCGCGCGTGGCGGGTGCTTCGACAGGCTCAGCAACCCACTGAGGGAGCCTGTCGAAGGGTTTCGGTGAGGGTACTGGGTCCCTGAGCCTGTCGAAGGGTCCCGGACGAGGAGCCCGGGCGGGGGACACGACGAAGGCCGCCTCCCGAGGGAGGCGGCCTTCCAGGTCCGGGGCTCAGAGATGCGTGAGTTCGGCCACGCCGATCGACGAGTCGGCCATGCCGTAGAACACGAACGTGCGCTCGCCGATCTTCTCGACCGCGGTCGGGAAGACGACGTTCGCGAGCGTGCCCTGCGTCTCCTCGGCGGTCTCGGGAGCGAGCAGCGGCTCGGGCGAGCGCGCGAGGATCCGCCGCGGGTCGTCGGCGTCGAGCAGGATCGCACCGGCGGAGTACACCGACCCGTGCGCCAGCTCGAAGCCCTTCGGGGTTGCGCCGGAGACGCCGTGGTGCAGCAGCAGCCACCCCTCCGGCACGCGCAGCGGCGAGGGGCCGGCGCCGATCTTCGCACTCTCGTACGCCATCTCGGGCGCGGCGATCATGGCCGAGCCGTGCACGCGGGTGAGGGCGGAGGCATCCGCTCGTGCCGCCTCGACGTCGACGTAACCGATCCAGATCGACGGACGGTCGTCGTCGATCCCGGCCGGCGGGCGCGCACCCTCACCGGGGCGCAGCCAGTCGAGGTCCCACATCGGGCGATGCAGCAGGGCGATGCTCGGGCGGTCGTCGGGCCCGGGGACGAGCTCGGGGAAGAACACGATGTCCTTGTTGGCGAACAGGTTGAGATCGCTCGCGAGCTCGGGCTGGTACGCGAACTGGATCGGTCCGAGCCGTTCCCACGAGACGGTGTCGCGTGAGACCGCGAGAGCGGGTCGCGGGCCGAGCGGGCCGTAGGCGATGTAGGTCATCACGTGCAGGCCGAGGGGCTCGAGGAAGGTGATGCGGGGGTCCTCGACCCCGCCGTTCTGGCGGCCGTGCTCCCACTGCTCGTCGGGGGCGAGCACGACGCCGAGGCGCTCGACACCGACCGGCACGCCGTCCTCGACGATCACCCTCGCGCGCGCGATGCGCGAGACGTTGCCCGCGGCCACGACGCGCGGGAAGAGGTAGAGCTCGCCGTCGGGGCCCCAGGCCGTGCCGGGGTTGAGCACCCCCTCAGCCTCGAGCGGGTCGTGATCGCTCGCCGTCATGATCGTGCCGAGACGGGTCAGTGCGTAGGGGATCCGCGTCGTGAGGTCGGCGGCGGGTGGGGAGGATGGAGTCATGGCGATGCCTTCGGGGTCTTTCGGTGTCGAGTGCTCAGCCCTTGATGGCCGAGCCGAGGTTCGCGGACGTGAAGTGCCGCTGGAACAGGAGGAAGAGCACGACCACCGGCACGGCGAGCACGCAGGCGCCGGCGAGCACGGCGCCCATCGGGTTCTCGAGGAACGAGCCGTTCGTCTGCGAGAAGTTCGCCAGGCTCACCGCCAGGGTCTGCTTCGTCGCGTCCTTCGTGACGAGGAACGGCCACAGGAACTCGTTCCAGGGTCCGATGAAGGTCACGAGCATCGCGGTGAGCACGGCGGGGCGCACGAGCGGGACGGCGATGAAGAGCAGGATGCGCACCTCGCTCGCGCCGTCGATGCGCGCGGCGTCGAACACGTCGCGGGGGATCTGCAGGAAGTACTGGCGGAAGATGAGCACGGCGACCGAGTTGATCGCGAAGGGCAGGATCATGCCGATGAAGTTGTCGGCGAGACCGAAGTAGCGCACGACCATGACGTACAGCGGGATCATGAGCAGCTGGAACGGGATCGCCTGCACGAGCAGCACGAGCGCGAAGACCATCCCTCGACCGCGGAACGAGAGAACCGCGAGCGCATAGCCGACGAGCAGGCCGAACACGAGGGTGCAGCCGACCACGCCGGCCGTGAAGATCAGGGAGTTCAGCAGTGAGCCGAGCAGGTTCACCGACTGGTTGATCGCGACGAAGTTGTCGAAGGTGAGGTTCTGCGGAAGCGGCAGGAGGCCGAACAGGCTGGTGTCGCGTGTGCGCTGGAGGGCGCCGATGACCATGTAATAGAAGGGCACGAGCGCCGCGAGCGCCCCGATGAGCAGCAGCACGAAGCGCAGCACACCGAGCACCCGTCCGCTGCGCGCGGGGCGGGCGGCCTTGTCGGGAGCGATGCGGGTCGTCGACGTGGTCATCGGTTCTTGCCTTCCGTGATGCGGCGCGAGACGAGCGAGACGATCATCACGGCGATGACGAGGATCATGCCGATCGCGGCGGCGATGTCGGGCTTCCCCTGTTGGATGCCCTGCTGGTACATGAGCAGCGCGGGGGTCATCGAGGCGTTGTTGGGCCCTCCGCCGGTGAGCAGGTACGGCTCGGTGAAGATCTGCCCGGTGGTGATGATCGACAGCAGCACGACGAGCGAGGTGACCGGGCGCACGGCGGGAAGCGTCACCGAGCGGAACCGTTGCCAGCGTCCGGCGCCGTCGAGCTGGGCCGCCTCGTGCAGTTCCTTGGGCACGTTCTGGAGTGCAGCGAGGTACAGCAGGATGTAGAACCCGAGGTTCTTCCAGGTGACGTACACGGCGATGAGCGGCATGATCAGCGCCGGGTTGGCGAGCCACGACGGGTCGGGGGCGAGCGAGCCGAGCAGGGAGTTCACGACGCCGTTGCCGTTGAACAGGAAGATCCAGACGGCCAGCGTCGCGACGGATGCCGTCACGTAGGGCACGTAGTACGAGATGCGGAAGAAGCCCTTCCAGTGCACGACGGCGTCGAGCCCGGACGAGAGCAGCAGGCCGAGCACGACGGTGAGGGGCACGTTGATGACGAGGAAGATCAGCAGGTTGCCGAACGCCTGCCGCACGATCGGGTCGGCCAGCACGGTCGCGAAGTTCTCGAACCCGACGAACGGATGCTCGACCGCGACGCCCGGCGCGGTGAAGTAGAAGTCGTGCACCGACATCCAGATCCCGAATCCGAACGGGATGAGGAAGACGACGATGACGAAGAGGATGTACGGAGAGCTCAGCAGGAGTCCGAGGGGATTGTCGCCGAGCCATCGGTGCAGCGCGCCGCCGCGACGACGCGGCGGGTCGGCCTTCGATCTCTGCGCTGGTGCGGCACTGCCCATGGCGATTGTTCCTCACTGATACGACCGTTCCGTCGTCGCATCCGGCCGTGGTCCGGCGATGCGCGACGGTGACAACTCCTTTAGTAAACCGGTTTTGCTGTGCGAGGTCAACCTGCCGGACTTCCGGTGGAAGACGGCGCTAAATCTCGCTAAACGGTCGGTTACACTACAACCATGAACGCGACTCCCCCCGACGGCGTCGGCGCCGATCGGCCCGCCTCGCCCGTGCTGCAGCGCAAGATCACCATCGGCGACGTCGCGGCCAGGGCCGGCGTCTCGAAGAGCGCCGTGTCCTTCGTCTTCAACGGCCGCTCCGGCGTGGGTGAAGAGGCGCGCGAGCGCATCCTCGAAGCCGCTCGCGCTCTCGAATGGCGTCCGGATGCCCGGGCGCGCGCTCTCTCGCGCAGCCGGGCCCAGGCGCTGGGTCTCGTGATCCGTCGCGCCCCCGAGCTTCTGAGCACCGACCCGTTCTTCCCGCAGTTCGTCGCGGGGGTCGAGAGCTTCCTCTCGACCGTCGGCTACGCCCTCGTGCTGCAGGTCGTCGACGGCGAGGAGGCCGAACGCGAGGCCTACTCGCGCTTCGCCCACGAAGCACGGGTCGACGGCGTCTTCCTCACCGACCTCCGCGTCGAGGACGAGCGTCCGGCCGAGCTCGCCGGACTCGGGATGCCCTGCGTGCTGCTCGGTTCGGGGACCGGCGAGGGCACGGCCCCCATCGGGCTCGACGACGCCGCCGGCATCCGTCGTGCCGTCCGCCATCTGCACGCCCTGGGTCATGAGCGCATCGCGCACGTCTCGGGTTCCGATCGCTACGTGCACTCGCGCGTGCGTCGCGAGGCCTGGGCCTCCGAGCTCGCCCAGCTGGGGCTGCGCCCCGGCACCGTCGTCGAGGCCGACTTCACCGGTGCGGCCGGCGCGCGCGCGACCCACGAACTGCTCGACGACCCCGAACCGCCGACGGCGATCATCTACGCGAACGACATCATGGCGATCGCCGGCATCTCCGCCGCGATCGATCGGGGCGTCCGCGTGCCGCACGATCTCTCGATCATCGGCTTCGACGACATCCCGCTCGCGCCGTACATCATCCCGCCGCTGACGACCGTGCGACAGGACGTCTTCCAGTGGGGCAACGCCTGCGCGCGCGCCCTCGTCTCGATCGTCGAGGGGAACGAGCCGGGAGCGATCGAGCTGCCTCCGGTGGAGTTCATCGTGCGGGGCAGCACGGGGCCCGTGCGGGGGCAGGGCGAGGCGATCATCGAGGCGGCGGGATGACCGCGCCCGCTCCGCGCCTCGTGGCCTTCGATCTCGACGACACCCTGGCGCCGTCCAAGAGCGCGATCGACCCCCGGATGGGTGCGCTCCTGGTGGCGCTCGCCGAGCGCGTGACCGTCGCCATCATCTCCGGCGGGCGACTCGAGCAGTTCACGGCGCAGGTCGTCGACAGGCTGCCCGCCGCCGGCCCGGAGACGCTGGCGAACTTCCACCTGCTCCCGGCCTGCGGCACCCAGTACTACCGCATCCGTCCGCACGGGATCGAGACCGTCTACGCGCTCGACCTCGCTGCGGGGCGTCGCGCCGCAGCGACGGCCGTGTTCGAAGAAGAGGCGCGCCGGCTCGGCCTGTGGGAGGAGACGACCTGGGGCGACGTCATCGAGGACCGCGGCTCGCAGATCACCTTCTCGGCGTTGGGGCAGCAGGCTCCGCTCGACGCCAAGGCGGCTTGGGATCCGACGGGCGAGAAGCGCAACGCGCTCAGCGCCGCCGTCGCCGCTCGGTTGCCGGATCTCGAGGTGCGCTCGGGAGGGTCGACGTCGATCGACGTCACCGAGCGGGGCATCGACAAGGCGTACGGCATGCGACGGCTGGTCGAGCAGACCGGCATCCCCCTCGACGACATGCTGTTCGTCGGCGACCGGCTCGATCCCGCCGGGAACGACTACCCCGTGCTCGCGATGGGAGTCGAATGCCATGCGGTCACCGGCTGGGAATCGACGGCGGAGTTCCTGGAGGGTCTCCTCCCGCGGTTGTGAGGCGGGGCCGACACCCGTTCGGGAGGAGATCACACGGATGGGAGGACGGATTCTGAGAATTCGCCCTCCCATCGCGGTGTTCTCCTCCCGAACCGAGGGCGGGAAGAGCGCCCGGGATCAGCCGGCGGCCGGCGCGATCTCGTTGGGCGTGACCTCGAGCTCGGTGCTCGCGAGCACCTCGCCGGTGGTGAGGTCGACGGCGTGCACGCTGTTCGCGGCGGGCTCGGTCACGTAGGCGATGTCACCGGCCACGACGATCGCGGGGTGAGCGTCCTGCCACTCGGCGGGGCCCTCCCACGCGTCGATCACGGGGTAGGTGTCGGTGATCTCGCCGGACTCGGGGTCGAGCACGTGGATCGACCCGTCGGATCCGAGGATGTACGCGAGCTCACCCGGGCCGCGGGCGACGTCGCGGAACGTGTACTCCGCGCCCTCGGGCAGGTCGACGACCTCGTACGTCAGCGCCTCGGTGTCGATGAGGGTGACGGCGCCGAGCAGGTAGCCCTCGGCGTCGGGGTCGTTCTTGTAGTCGCCGACGATGATCGGGCTGGATTCGCTGACGTAGGCGTTGCCCATCCGGCCGTAGGGCTGGTCGGGGGCGGAGAGCTTCGTGATCTCGCCGTCGGCGTAGACCAGGGCGCCGTCCTCGCAGCCGAAGACGACGACCTCGTTCGCGGCCGTGCCCTCGCCGTGCACGCCGGGGCACTGGTCCGACGAGGCGATCTCCGCGCCGTCGGCGTCGCGCACGACGATGCCGTTGCGTCCGTCGGCGTTGCCGACGGTGGTGAGGAACGTGCCGTCCTCGAGCACGATCGAGACGCCGTGGTGCGCCTCGACGCCCGCGATGGTCTCGACCTCGGGAAGTCCGTCGGATGCCGCGAGATCGGCCGTGTCGAAGATGGTCGTGTCGCTCGTGCCGTCGGCGTAGAGGATCGTCTTGCCGCCGTGGCGAACGACGTGGCCGGGGGTGTCGGCCGCGAAGACCGTGTCGGTGAGGGCCGCGTCGTCGGAGGAACCGGCGCCGGTGTCGAGCACCTGGAAGCCCTCGCTCATCGTGACCATGACGTGCCGGTCGTCACCGGCCGGATTGAGGCGGGTGAACTCCTCGGAGTCGAAGTCCGCGACGGTCTCGAGGGTCGCGCCGTCCAGCACCAGGATGCCGCCGTCGTACGAGATCGCGACGCGGGCGCCGGCATCCGTCGTCGAGCTCTCGCTCGCCGGGGCATCCGCGGCGGGGGTGGTCGAGCAGGACGCGAGGGTCACGACCGCGCCGAGGGCGACGGCACCGACCAGCGCTCTGCGCAGGGGGAGTTTCTTCATGCAGGTGCTTCTTTCTCTGTGAGGGGTGGTCTCAGCGGGTGAGACCGGAAACGATGCGCTCGGTGTTGACGCGCATCATGGTCAGGTAGTCGGGGGCGCCGCCGTCGGCGTCGGTGAGCGACTCGGTGAAGAGCTCGATCACCTCGACGTCGATGTCGGCCTCGTCGGCGAGAGCCCGTGCGAGACGATCCGGCGACGACGACTCGGCGAAGATCGCCCGGACACCGGTCTCCTCGACCGCGTCGACGAGGTCGGCGAGATCGGATGCCGAGGGCGCGGCGAGCGTCGTGCCGCCGGGGATCACGGCCCCGACGACGTCGAAGTCGAAGCGCTCCGCCAGGTAACCGAAGACGTGGTGGTTGGTGACGAGGGCGCGACGGTCGGCGGGGATGCGGGCGAAGGCATCCGTCATCTCGGCATCCAGGTCGTCGAGCTCGGTGCGATAGTCGGCGACGCTCGACTGCAGGGCGTCGGGATCGATCCCCTCGATCTCGGCGAGCGCGGGTTCGAGCGCGTCGACGACGGCGAGCATCTGCGCGGGATCGGTCCAGAAATGGGAGTCCGGCATGCCCGCGGCATCGCCCTCGCTGTAGTCGAGCACCTCGATCGCGTCGCCGGCGACGAAGGTGCGGGCGTCGGAGGCGGATGCCGCATCGAGGTGCTGCTGCAGACCCTCCTCGAGTCCGAGTCCGTTCGAGACGATCAGGTCGGCCTCGCGCAGCGTGGCCGCCTCCTGCGCCGAGATCTCGAAGGAGTGCGGGTCGGCGTTGGGCTTCATGAGCGTGACCACGCGCGCCTGATCACCGACGAGCTGCTCGACGACGTCGCCGAGGATGTTCGTCGAGACGACGACGAGGGGGCGCGCGTCGGTCGCGGGCGGCGCGCACGCCGTGAGGGTCGCGGCGAGCAGGCCGACGGTGGCGAGGGCGGTCGCGGTGCGGGAGCGGAGGCGGGGCGGTCGCATGTCAGCGTCCTGTCTCGGCGACGAAGGCCGGCTCGGTGGCGGTCTCGAACGTGCGGGCGATGCGGGCGGCATCGGCGTAGTCGATCTCGTACAGCTGCCGCTCGACGGGGGCGCTGAGGTACGCGCGGTGCTGGTCGGCGACGAGCACCGGGGCCTCGCCCGACGCGAGCGAGGCGGCGACGAGGGGTGCCGTCTCGGCGAGCAGCGAGCCGTCGGCGGCGCTGAGCACGAGCATCCGCCCGTCCTCGGCCAGCCCGAGAAGGTGGCCGTCTTCGTCGTCGACCGCGGTCACGTGCACGAGCGGGGCCGGTGCCGTGAGCAGCGTCCAGGTACGGGCCCGGGTGTCGAGCAGGCGGATGTCGGTCGGGCTCGCGAGACCCGCGACGGTCGGGCGGCCCTCGCGGTTGTCGAACGAGGTGACCGCGCCGGTGGGAGCATCCGCGGGGTACGGGATGCGCTCGACGACGAGCTCGCCGTCGTCGACGTGGGCGAGCAGGGCGCCGTCGGCGCATCCGATCACGGCGCCGACCCGGGTCGTGATCGTGCCCGAGGGAGCGGCGCACGTCTCGTCGAGTCCGGTCGGTTCGCCGTCGGCGGTGTAGCCGGCGACGCGCGCCCCGACCCCGTCGACCGCCTCGGTGACGAGCGCGAACGACCCGACGGGAACCACGAGTCCGGCGTGCGGCTCGCGCTCGAGGCGGAACTGCTCGCGGATCTCGCCCTTCGAGAGAGCCTCGGTGCTGAGCAGCACGGCATCCCCCGAATCGGTGAACGAGATGCCGGTGCCGCCGGAGGTCGAGCTGTTCGTCGTGGCGACGGTCGCCGAGCCGTCGCCGTCGACCGTTCCGAGCAGGGCCGGGGAGGCGCGGTAGTAGTGGAAGTGGTCGACGTGGTCCCACGTCCACACGCCGCTGTCGACGATCTCGATGCCGTCGCCGACGTCGGCGAAGAGGTAGCGGCCGTCGGTGGTCATCGCCCGCGGTGCGTCGATCGCGCCGATCCCGGTCACGGTCTCGTCGAGCAGGTCGAGGTGCGTGACCGTGCCGGCGGGATCGATCGCCGTGAGTCCGAGCGGGGGTTCGGCGACCTCCTCGGCTCCGGCGATCGCGCCGTGACCGTCGCCGGTGGAGGGGGTGTCGGTCGCGGTCTCGGCTGGGAGGTCGGCGGGCGCGCCGGTGCAGGCGGCGAGGCCGAGCGCGAGGGCGCCCAGGAGGGCGAGGGAGGTCGAGCGGGAACGCACGGGGTCCTTTCGGGAGGAGGGGCGGGCGGGGCCGGTTCGGGCGGTCATGCCGCCACCGGTGCGGTCGTGGCGTGGGCCGTCGAGCGGATGCCGGTGACGGCGGTGCGGGCGATCCACGAGAGGCAGGTCAGAGCGATCGCCGCGGCGGCGACGGATGCTCCGGCGGCGGTCGCCGCGAACCAGGAGGTGACCAGGCCGAGGAACACGGCGACGATGCCGAACAGGCAGGCGAGCAGCATCCGTGTGGGGATGCGGGTGGTCCAGTGGCCGGCGGCGACCGCGGGGGCGAGCAGCAGACCGACCACGAGCATCGAACCGACGGCCTGGTACGAGGCGACGACCGCGAGGGTGACGAGGCCCACGAGCGCGGCCTGTGCGAGCCGCGGGCGCAGGCCGAGCACGGTGGCGATGCGGGTGTCGAGCGCCAGCGCGACGAACGAGCGGTGGAATCCGCAGGTCACGGCGAGACCGATCGCGGCGGCCGCGGCCAGCAGCACGAGATCGGCCGAGGTGATGGCGAGGATGTCGCCGAAGAGGATCGCGGTCGCGTCGGTGGCGAAGCTGCCCGAGTGGGAGATGATGATGACCCCGAGGGCCAGCATCGAGACGAAGAGCAGTCCGATGCTCGTGTCGTAGGAGAGCTTCGCGCGGCGCTGGAGCGCACCGATCCCGATACTCATGGCGACCGCGCTCAGTGCCCCGCCGGCCAGCACGGGCAGGCCCAGCACCGTGGCCAGCGCGACGCCGGGGAGCATGCCGTGGGCCAGTGCCTCACCGAGGAACGCCATGCCGCGGATCACGACCCACGTGCCGACGACGCCGCAGAGGATCGCCACGAGTGCGCCGCCGAGCATGCCGCGCTGAACGAACTCGAGCGCGAAGGGGGCGAGGAGAGGAAGGGTCACGTTGAGCGAGCCTAGGGCTTTTTGAGAATGATTATCAAACTCATATGATCGAGACATGACTTCGCCCCCTGTGCTCGCCGATCCGATCGCCGTCCTCGACGACGTGCACGTCGCCTTCGACGGCGTTGACGTGGTGTGCGGCGTCGATCTGTGCGTCGTGCCGGGGGAGTTCGCGGTCATCGCCGGGCCCAACGGCGCCGGCAAGTCGACGCTGCTCGAAGTGCTCGCCGGCACGCGCTCGCCGCGGCGCGGTCAGCGTTCGGTGCCCGGCGCCGTCGCCTTCGTGCCGCAGCGCGCGGCGATCCCGCCCCGGTTGCCCGTCACGGTGCGCGATGTCGTCGCCGTCGGCGTCTGGGGTCGGCTCGGCCCGTGGCGACGGATGGACGGCGAGGCGCGCACGGTCGTGGCTCGGTCGCTGGAGCGACTGGACATCACCCGCCTCGCGTCGAGCCCGTTCGCCTCACTCTCGGGCGGGCAGCAGCAGCGCGCCCTGCTCGCTCAGGGTCTCGCGCGGCAGGCCGACCTGCTGCTCCTCGACGAGCCCACGACCGGGTTGGATGCCGAGAGCAGTCGGCGCATCCGCTCGGTGCTGCGCGAGGAGGCCGATCGGGGCGTGGCGGTGGTGTGCGTCTCGCACGATTCGGCATTGCTGGATGCCGCGGATCGGGTGGTGCGGGTGGAGGAGGGGCGGGTCGTTCGGTAGCTCCGCCCCGCCCCATTCTCAGTTCTCAGGTCTCGGTCGGAGTCGGGGCCGACCGCTTCTGCGGCACCGGCTCCCACACGACGAGCAGGAACGCCGCGATCGGTCCGAAGAAGAGCGTGAGCAGGAACCACGTCCACGCCGAGCGGTTGCGCGTGCGGGCGTAGCCGCCCGCGAGCAGCGCCACGGAGGTCCACATCGCGGAGACCAGGGGGAACAGGGAGTTGTAGTCCATGCGCTCGACCCTAGGTCGAGGTTCCGGGCGGTGGCGGCGCCGGTCGGGCGCGCCCGCCGATCACCTGCAGGGAGTTCTGACACGTGCAGGGGGGAACCGGCGGATGCTCCCTGCATATGTGTTCTCTCCCTGCAGGTGAGCGCGGAACTGGGGCGCTTCGACGGGCTCAGCGACCCAGATCGGCGTGGTTCTGGGGGAACCTCTTGACACGCCCCCCGCCCAGGTCTAACGTACAACCAAATGGTTGCACAAAGAGAACTCACCGAAGCGGAGGTCGACCGTGTCTTCCACGCACTGGCCACGTCGACCCGGCGCGACATCCTGCGCCGGACGATCGAGAACGAGCAGTCGGTCTCGACCCTCGCCGCCGAGTACGAGATGTCGTTCGCTGCGGTGCAGAAGCACGTCGCCGTGCTGGAGGCCGCGAACCTCATCGTCAAGCGCGCCGAGGGACGCGAGCGCCTCGTGCGCGCGAATCCCGAGATGATCGCCCGCGCCAAGGCGCTGCTCGCCCGCTACGAAGAGCTGTGGCGATCGCGCATCGCTCGCCTCGATGACCTGCTGGCCGCGCCCGCCACGAGCACCGACAGCACCACGAACACCACGAAGAACACCGAACCGACCGAACACGAACAAGGAGACTGACAATGCCTGTCACCGATGTGATCACGGATGCCGAGAACCTCACCATGACGGTCGTCGCCGATCTGGCGGCCCCGGTCGAGCGGGTGTGGGACGCCTACAGCGACCCGCGTCAGCTCGAGCGCTTCTGGGGTCCTCCCGGATGGCCCGCCACCTTCACCCACTGGGACCACACCGTGGGCGGCAAGGCCAACTACACGATGAACGGACCGCGCGGCGAGAAGGCCTCCGGCACCTGGGAGTTCCTCAACATCGACGGCCCGAACGGCTTCGAGGTCCTCGACGCTTTCGCCGACGAGGACGGAACCCCGAACCCCGACCTGCCGTCGATGCGCATGACGTTCACGTTCACACCGACCGCCGAGGGCACGCGCATGGTCAACACGAGCTACTTCGCCTCGGCCGAGGCGCTCGAGCAGGTCGTGGCGATGGGCGCCGTCGAGGGGACGACGCTCGCGATGAGCCAGCTCGACGCCGTGCTGCAGGACCTCCGCGACTACGCGCAGGGCAAGGGCACGCGGGTCGAACTGCTCGACGACACCCACGTGCGCATCACGCGACTCGTCGAGGGGCCGCGCGAACTGGTCTGGCGTGCGCACAACGAGCCCGAGCTCATGAAGCAGTGGCTGCTCGGACCCGACGGCTGGGTGATGACCGAGTGCGTCGTCGCCACCGAAGTCGGGCAGACGTACCGCAATTCGTGGGCACCGACCGGCGACACCGAGGGCGAACCGTTCGGCTTCGAGGGGGAGGCGCTGCTGATCGACGCCCCGAAGCGGTCGGTGCAGACCGAGCGGATGATCGGGATGCCGGTCGAGACGCTCAACGACCTCAACCTCTATGAGGAGGACGGCGCGACCCTCATCACGCTGTACATCGAGTACCCCGACAAGGAGACGCGCGACATGATCCTCGCCACCGGCATGGCCGACGGCATGGAGACCTCGTACGCCCGTCTCGAGCGGGAGCTGCTCGCGGTCTGACCGTTCACAACTCCGGAGAAACCGGCCGATTCCGCACGGATCGGCCGGTTTCTTCGCGTTGCGGGCGCGGATCTCCGGAGTCGTGGACGGTTGCCGGTGCCCAGCGGAACCTGTCGACGAACCGGCCCAGTCGAGGCATCCGCACGAGGAGGAGCAGGATGCCGTAGCCCAGAGCGCCGCCGGTGACGTTCGAGAGGAAGTCGTTGATGTCGGCGACGTGCCCGCCCGCGAAGAACCGCTGTGCCGCGAGCTGAGAGAGCTCGACGGCGAGGCTCACCCCGGCGCTGATCGCGACGACTCGCGGCCACGTCGGACGTGCGAGCACGAGCGCGACGAGGATGCCGAGCGGCACGAAGACGAGAACATTCGTGAGAGCGTCGGCGATCTCGTAGTCGGCGAAGGGCACGAGCGCGAGCGCTGGAGTCCAGGGTTCCCCACTGCTCGGCTTGTTCAGGAAGATCGGGAAGATCGTGTTGCCCACGATTCCCGCCGCGTACATTGCAAGGGCCGCGGCCACCGCGGCGCGGGGCCACGAGAACGCACGGCGGATCTGCAATCGCCACAGCATCAGCAGGAAGACCACGAGCGCGAGGGGAATGACGACCGGCAGCACCGGCACTTCGCCGAAGGGATTGTCCATCGCATTCGACGTTACGGTCAATGCCGTCGCCGCCGCGTCATCCCGCGGAGTGATGTTCGGCGCTCGCCCGTGGCACCAACTCAGGAGGAATCGACGATCCGGGCCCGAATCCGGGGGTCTCCGTGCCCGACGGCCGCACTCTTCCTGAGTTGGGTACGCCCTCCCGAGGAGCCACCGTCCACCCGGGCGGGATAAAGTGGCGACACGATGAGGATCACGCGCCGCACTCTGCTTCTGGGCGCCGGGGCCGGAGCCCTTTCGGTGCTGCTCGCCTCGTGCACGCCCGAACCCGAGCCCACGCCCACGCGCACTCCGACGCGTTCGCCCGAGCCGCAGCCCACGAACGGCGTGCCGCTTCCGGCCGCCAGCGTCCGCTCGACCTGGACGAGCGACCAGTACGCGTTCGGTGCCGTCAGCTTCGTGCCCGCCGGCGTCGGGGCCGAGACCCGCAGCGCCCTCGCGCGTCCGGTCGACGACCGCCTGTTCTTCGCCGGCGAGGCCACCGATGAGGAGGCCCCGGCCACGATGCGCGGCGCGATCGCCTCGGGTGAGCGCGCCGCCGACGAACTGCGGGATGCCGCGGGCGACGGCGAGCGCATCGCCGTGATCGGTGCGGGTCTCGCGGGAGCCACGGCAGCCGCGCGGCTGAACGACGCGGGCTTCGAGGTGACCGTTCTCGAAGCGCGCGACCGCGTCGGCGGACGCGTGTACTCACGGGTCGACGACGCCTGGCCACTTCCTCCGCAGCTCGGCGCATGGCTGTTCGGCGAGGCGGATGCCGACCTCGTGCAGACGCTCGAGGCCGAGGACATCTCCGTCGTCGATCTCGCGGGCTCGCTCTGGCGCTCGCCCGACGGAGATACGGATGCCGTCGCCACCGAATCCCTGACCGCGGCGATCGCCACCGCTCAGGCCGCCCCCGTCGACAGCTCGGTCGCGGATGCTCTCGTCGCGGCAGGCGTCGACACGGCCGACCCCACGATCCTCGCCCTGCTGGCGCTTCTCGCCACCACCTCGGGCGCGGAGGCCGCGAAGCTCTCGAGCTGGTTCGCCCCGCCGCTCCCTCCGGCCGAGCCCCGCGCCGCCCGCGACAGCCTGCTGCCGTTCATCGAGCACACGCTCGACGGCGTGCAGGTCGGTCTCAACCAGCCGGTCACCCGCCTCGCCTACGACGACACCGGCGTGAGCGTGCGCATGGGCACAGGTGAGGCGTTGTCGTTCGATCGCGTCGTCGTGACGGTGCCGCTCGGAGTGCTGCAGGAGCAGGGCATCGAGTTCGACCCGCCGCTGCCGTTCGCCAACCGCGGCGCGATCTCGGCGCTCGCGATGGGGTCGATCGAGACCGTGTGGCTGCGCTGGGACGAGCCGTTCTGGAATGCCGAGGAGGCGGTGTGGCACACGGTCGGCGGCGATGTCGGCATCCGCACCTGGATCAACCTGCTCCCCGCGACCGGCGAGAACGTGCTGGTGGGGATCGTCGGCGGCGATGCCGCGGCGAGGTTCTCGGAACTCGGCAAGGACGAGTCGGTCGCCCTGGCGCTGGAGGCGCTCGGGCCCTACGCCGCCTGACGCGAGGCCGCGTCGCCTGACACGGCGGCACGCGGCGGTCCGTCGTCTACTCGGCCTGATCCTGCCGCAGGCGACGGGGCAGCGGCATCCGACTGATGAGCACGAGCGCGGTCGCGACGGTCGCGAACGTCGCGAGGGCGATGCCGGACGACACCAGGAATTCGGCCGGTCCGCTGATCTGCCGCGGGTCGAGGAAGTAGTACGGGTACCAGCCGATGATCGGGCCGCGGATCATCGTGAACCCGCCCCACACGAGCGGGTAGATCAGCGTCGCCGGGATGACCCGCCACGGCACCGCGCGATGGCCGGGCGCGAGCGCCCAGGCGAGTGCGGCGCAGGCCGGTAGGTAGAAGTGCAGCACCTGATCGGACCAGGGCACGTCGATGCGGATGCCGCGCAGCCCCGCCTGCCAGACGAGGATGGCGAACACGATGCCGGCCGTGATCGTCCAGGTGAGCACGAGGGCGAGGGTGACGGTGAGCCAGCGCGGATCGCGGACCTTGCGGAGCGCGATGATGCCGGCGATCGTGAGCAGCACCACGAACGCGACGTTCGACTGGTTGGTCAGGTAGGCGAAGAAGTTCTGGCTGGCGATCGTGTGTGAGGCGAGCCCCCACGCGAGACGGTGGATGAGGGCGACCAGGCACAGCGCGGCGGCGCCGAGTCGGAGCAGGCCGAAGACGGTACGCGTCCTCACCGCTGCGTCACCCGCCGTCCACTCATCCGCCGAGTCTACTTTTGGTCGGCTCCGCGGGCCGTGGGAACGCGCCTCAGCGGCGCGTGCGGGTCGACCACAGAGCCAGTGCGACCAGCGCCGGCTGGAAGAACAGCCGCACGAAGCGCTTCATGTCGGTGTCGAGACCGAAGCCGTCACGCTGGTGCATCCACTGCGAGACATTGCCGGGGAACACCGCGATGAAGAACAGCGCGGCGATCGTGCCGACGCGACGGCGTCGCTTGCGGGCCAGGAGCAGCGCCGAGCCGAGACCGACCTCGACGACGCCCGAGGCGAGCACGGTGACGTCGGGGTCGAGTGGCAGCGATTCGGGAACCTGGGCCTGGAACTCCCGGCGGGCGAACGTCAGGTGCGAGACGCCGGCGAAGACGAGGGAGGATCCGAGGAAGATGCGGCCGATCGTGCGCGCGGTTGTCGACATGAGGCGAGTGTACGCGCGTCAGATCAGACGGCGCAGGGCCGCTTCGAGCGAGATGCCCTGCGCCTCGGCGCGGTCTCGCAGGCGGGCGTGCTCGTCGCCGGTGAGGCTCAGGCGCAGCTCGATCGGGTCGGCCGAGGGAGTGTCGAAGTCGTCGAACAGCGACGACGTCTCTGCCCAGAGCGGGGCATCCGAGGGCGCGGTCGTGACCGGTGCGGATGCCGCAGACGGGGCGTGCTGCGCGGATGCCGCGACCGGGGCGGAGGCCGCGACGGCGGCGCCGGCGCCGGAGGCGAGCGTGAACCCGGGTCCGCGACGCGGCTCCTGCTTCGCCTGATAGGCCTTCGCCGCGGCATTCGCCCGCTCGTCGGCGGCTTCGTTCAGCCGATCGCCGGCATGCCCCTTGACCCACGAGAACTCGACGTCGCGCCCGCGGATCGCCTCGTCGATGCCCTCGAGGATGTCGCGGTTGAGCACGGGGCCGCCGTCGGACTTGCGCCAGCCCTTGCGCTTCCAGCCCGGCATCCACTTCGTCACCGAGTCGATCACGTACCGGCTGTCGCAGCGGATGAGCAGCTTCTCGTCGGTGCCGGCCGTCGCGCGCAGCAGTTCGAGCACCGCCTGCAGTTCGCCCTGGTTGTTGGTGCCGTGAGGAGACCCGCCCGCCGCCCAGTTGTCGTCGTCGATGTACCAGGCCCAGCCATTGGGGCCGGGGTTGCCCAGAGCGGAGCCGTCTGCGGCGGCGGTGATCGTCATCCCTCCACCGTAGCCCGGGCCGCCGACGTCGCCGGGCGGGCCCGGTCTCGCGATCGTGAGGAGTCACAACACGCCGTTGCGGATGCCGACGGCGCGGCGTGTCTTGACCCCTCACGTGGGGGTGTGCGGGCGCATGAATCGTGAGGAGTCACGACACGCCCTGTCGGATGCCGGTCGTGCGGCGTGTTTTGACCCCTCACGTGGGGTGTGCGGGACAGGGGGCGTGAGGAGTCACAACACGCCGTTGCGTGTGCCGACGGCGCGGCGTGTCTTGACCCCTCACGAGGAAAGGGAGCGGGGCGCGTCAGCGCAGGGTGCGGCGCATCCGGATCTCGCGGCGACCGTCGGGGAGCAGGTCGCCGGGCTCGTCGAGGGGTGCGAAACCCGCGCGCTCGTAGGCGCGGTGCGCCGACGGGTTGTCCGGCATGACCGAGAGATCGAGGACGGATGCCCCGGCCTCCGTCGCCCAATCGACGATGCGATCGATCAGATCGGCGGCGAGCCCCGTCCCGCGCGCCGACGGAGCGACCCACATCGAGATCAGTTCGGTGCGGGAGGGGTCGTCGGCGACCGGCATGCCGGTGATCATCCCGACGACGTGCTCGCCCTCGATCGCGAGCAGGTCGTGCGCCCCGGGAACCGACAGCCGCTCGCGCCACCGCGACTCGGGCGCCTCGATCCAGTCGGTGAGCTGCGAGCCGAAGGCGGCGGGTGATTCGTGCAGGGCTTCGAGGCGCGCGGCGCGCCACAGCATCCATTCGTCGGCCGTCACACGGCGGACCTCGATGCCGTCGGATGCGGGGGAGGTCATGTCAGTCCTCGTCCGGTTCGCGGTTCTCGGTCGACACCGCGGATGGCGCCGGGGGCGCGACGGGGAACACGATCGAGCCGAGCTCGGCGCCGAGGCCGATCGACAGCGGGTCGACGGCGGGCGTGGTGGCGAGCGCGTCGACGCCGTCACGTTCGAGTGGCTCGGACGGAAGCCCGGCCCACTGGTTCTCTTCTTCTTCCGGGCGGTGCTGGAACAGTCCCATTCGCCCATTGTCTCTCCGTCGCGGCCGGGTGGGGTGGGATTCACACCGGATTGGTCGGTTGTCGCCGGAAGCCCGGTCAGGTCACAGTCAGACCCGCCGCCGTCGCGTCTTCTACGGTGGGGGCATGGCCGAAGACTTCTCGTGGAACCCGTGGCTCTCGACGGTCGTCGCCGTCGGTGTCGCCCTGCTGACCGCTGCCGCCGCGCTCCTGCTTCTCACCCTGATCGTCGTGCTCGTCAGCCGCAGGGTCGAATGGGTGAGGGAGCTGGCGCGTCGCGCCCGCAACGCCCTGTTCGCGATCGTCGCGGTGGTGGCCGTGTGGATCTCCTGCTCGGTGTCGGAGCCGGCGAACGCGGACTGGTGGCCCGCGATCTCGCGACTGTTCCTCATCGCGACGATCCTCACGGGGGCATGGTTGCTCGGGGCGCTCGCCTCCTTCGGGTTCGAAAGGCTCATGGAGCGTGAGGAGCAGGAACGGATGGGCCCCGATGCGCGGCGCCGGCGGACGCAGCTCCTCGTCATCCACCGGCTCGTGCTCGTCACGATCGCCATCCTCGCGCTCGGCACGGTGCTGTTCACCTTCCCCGAGATGCGAGCGGTCGGGGCCAGCCTTCTCGCCTCGGCGGGAATCGTCAGCATCATCGCGGGCCTCGCGGCGCAGTCGATCCTCGGCAACCTCATCGCGGGCGTCCAGATCGCGTTCACCGATGCGATCCGGGTCGGTGACGTCGTGGTCGTGGAGGGCGAGTGGGGACGGATCGGCGAGATCAACCTCTCGTACGTCGTCGTCTACATCTGGGACGAGCGGCGGCTCGTGGTTCCCTGCAACTACTTCACCACGACTCCGATCGAGACCTGGACGCGGCGGTCCGACAAGATCCTCGGCACCGTGTTCATGGACCTGGACTGGCGTGTGCCGATGGCGGAGGTGCGGGCCGAGTTCCAGCGGATCGTCGAGGAGTCGCCCTACTGGGACGGGCGGTCGTCGAGCGCGCTGGTCACCGACTCGCAGGGCGGGTTCGTGACGGTGCGCTTCGTGATGTCCGCGAAGAACTCCTCGGATCAGTGGGATATCCGATGCGAGGTGCGGGAGCAGATGATGACGTGGCTGCAGCGCACCCACCCCGAGGCGCTGCCGCTCACCCGGGTGGCGATGGAACAGCCCCGCTAGACCCTGAACCGGGGTGCCCGGGGTCGGCGTGCCGGGGTCGGCGTGCCGGGGTCAGCGTGCCGCCGCGCGGACGGCGTCGACGAGGTCCCGCCATGGCCCGGACAGGGCCGTGTCGGGGACATCGCGCTCGCGCCGCTCGCGGGGCGTGCGCGCACGGATGCTCCAGACGAAGCGGTCCGCCCCGGAGCTGCTCTCCAGATCGGCGTCCCACGGGCAACGGTCGATGCGATCGATCCACTCGCCCGCCTGATCGGGGGCGGCCTCGATGGTCCACCGACGGGAGATCCCGGCGATGCCGCCCGTGCGGACGACGGCGATGACCACCGGTGTCGCTTCGTCGTCGGCGGGCACCGATGCCGGATCAGTCGGCTGCGGGGACTCGCTCATCCTCATAGACTCCCACGGTCGTCCAGGCGCGTCGAGCGGCTGTCGCGGTGGCCTCATCGACCTCGGATGCCGCGGCGACCGTCGCGTCGGCGAAGGCCGTGAACGTCGCCGTGCTCGACAGTCCTCCGGTGAGCGCGCGGTACCAGACGGTGCCGGCGGTCTCCCACGCGTTGCCGCCGAGGTCGGTTGCGAAGAGGGCGAAGGCGCGGTTGGGGATGCCGGAGTTGATGTGCACGCCGCCGTTGTCTTCGGCCGTGCGCACGAAGCCGCTCATGTGGTCGGGCTGCGGGTCCTTGCCGAGCTCGTCGTCGTCGTAGGCCGTTCCGGGCGCGATCATCGACCGCAGCGCCACGCCTTCCACCGCCTCGGTGAAGATCTCGGCGCCGATGAGCCAGGTGGCGTCGGCGGCGCTCTGCCCCTGCGCGTACTGCTCGGTCAGCGCGCCGAACACATCGGCGATCGATTCGTTGAGCGCGCCGGGCTGCCCTTGGTACTCGAGGTTCGCGGTGTGCTGCACGACCCCGTGGGCGAGTTCGTGGCCGATCACCGTGAGCGATCCGGTGAACCCGCGGAACACCTCGCCGTCGCCGTCGCCGAACACCATGCGCTCGCCGTCCCAGAAGGCGTTGTCGTAGTCGACGCCGTAGTGCACCGTCGCGTCGAGGGGTGCGCCGGCATCGTCGAGCGAGTTGCGGCCGAACGCCGAGAGCAGCAGTTCGAACGTCGCCCCGAGCCCGTCGTAGGCCTCGTTGACCGGCGCATCGGCCACCGGCGGATCGTCTTCGGAGCGCACGACCGCGCCCGGGAGGTCTTGCGTGTTCGCCGCGTCGCTGATCGTGCGGTTCGGGGCATCCGACAGCTGCGCGACCAGGTCGCCGTTCTCGTCGATAGAGAGGTCGATACGGGCGCGGAACGGCGGCCGGCCCGCGGTGAGGGTCTGTCGCGCGGCGGCGGCCGCACGCGGGAACCGCCCCGATGCAGCCAGCCGGGCGAGCAGATAGGACGGGACGACTCCGTGGCGTTCGATCTGTGCGCTCATGCAGCGACCCTACGCCGGGTCTCCGACACTGGGGCAGGCTCTTGCGCTCGTCACGCCGGTTCGATGCTCATCACCGTCGTGCGCAGCCCCCCGCCGTCGAGCGGCACCTCGTAGCGCACCGGCATGCCGGGGTGGGCGGGCGAGAACCAGTACGTCTCCACCGGGGCATCCGGCCCGTCGGAGGTGTCGTAGCGCGTGCACTCGACGCGGCCGAGGGGGATGTCGATCGCCTCGGTCGTGACGGTGGTGTGGTCGGCGGGGAACGCCGCGTGGTGCTGCAGATCTGTCCAGGTGACCCGGCTCGTCACGACGTCGGCGGGGTTCTCGGCGAACCAGGCCCGGAGCGTGGCGCCCTCGGCATCCGTCAGCTCGAATCGGTTGAACCGCTCGTGCTGAGATCCGTCGGGTGACTCGACGAACAGGCGGATGGTCTTCCCGGCGCCGGTCGCCTCGCGGATCTCGTCGGCCGTGAACGGCGTCGGCAGCAGGCCGGGGCCGAGGACATGCGCATCAGTGGGCATGCAGACATTGTGCCCCCGTCGGGTGGCTCGGGTCGAGGGCTGCTCCCGCCCGCAGGGCACGCCCGGGTTTCTCGCGTAAAATCGGCACAATGACCGATGCGCCCCGCGACGACCTCAGCGATTCCGGCGACCTCGGCCCCGGCATCGATCCCGACGATCTCGCCACGACCCTGCGCGTGCTGAGCGAGCTGCACGAGATCGACAACGAGCACCCCGACTTCGTGGCCGTGCGCCACGCGACCGCCGCGATGTTCAAGGCCGTCAAGCGCGTGCGCCGCAAGGAGATTCGCGACGCCATCGCCGAGGCCGACAAGGCCGTCGTCGCCCGCACGGCGACCGGTGCCCCCGACCGCATCGACGACGAGACGCGCGGCAACGACCTCGCCACCAGCGTCGTCGACGCCCCCATCGCCGGCGAGCTGCTCAAGCCCCGCAACTGCTACATCTGCAAGCAGCCGTACACGCTGGTCGACGCGTTCTACCACCAGCTGTGCCCGGACTGCGCCCGCTTCAGCCACGGCAAGCGCAACGCCCGCACCGACCTCACGGGCAAGCGCGCACTGCTCACGGGCGGCCGCGCGAAGATCGGCATGCACATCGCGCTCCGGCTGCTGCGCGACGGCGCGCACACCACGATCACCACGCGCTTCCCGCGCGATGCCGTGCGCCGGTTCACCGCGCTGCCGGACTCCGCCGACTGGCTGCACCGTCTGCGCGTGGTCGGCATCGACCTGCGTGACCCCGCCCAGGTGATCGGCCTCGCCGACTCCGTCGCGGCCCAGGGGCCCCTCGACATCCTCATCAACAACGCCGCGCAGACCGTGCGCCGCTCGCCGGGTTCGTACTCGCTGCTGGCGGATGCCGAACTCCACCCGCTTCCCGACGGCCCGCTCCCCGAGATGGAGACCTTCGGGCACACCGCCGACCCGCACCCGCAGGCGCTGCAGGCATCCGTCGATGCCCACCCGCTGCTGTCGGTCGCCGCCCTCGGCGGAACCGTCGCCGAGCAGGGCGGCCAGGCACTGACCGCCGAGGACCTCGCCCGCGTCGCGATGGCGCCCGGTTCGTCGTCGCTCGAGAAGCACGCCGACGGCACCGCGATCGACGCCGGCGGACTCGTGCCCGACGTCAACACCGTCAACAGCTGGGTGCAGTCGGTCGACCAGGTCGATCCGCTCGAGATGCTCGAGGTGCAGCTCGCCAACACGACCGCGCCGTTCCTGCTCATCAGCCGCCTGCGCGCGTCGATGGCGGCGTCCTCGGCGCACCGCAAGTACGTGGTGAACGTGTCGGCGATGGAGGGGCAGTTCTCGCGCCGGTACAAGGGTCCGGGGCATCCGCACACCAACATGGCCAAGGCCGCGCTCAACATGCTCACGCGCACCAGTGCGGGCGAGATGCTCGAGAAGGACGGCATCCTGATGACCGCCGTCGACACCGGGTGGATCACCGACGAGCGCCCGCACTACACGAAGGTGCGGCTCGCGGAGGAGGGCTTCCACGCCCCGCTCGACCTGGTCGACGGCGCCGCCCGCGTGTATGACCCGATCGTGCGCGGCGAGGCCGGCGACGACATCCACGGCGTCTTCCTGAAGGACTACGAGCCCAGCCCCTGGTGAGTCGCGCGCCGAGACCCATCTGAGCCGCGCGCCGACTGCGGAGATCCGTCGCCGAGCAGTGCGGGCACTCTGGCGCAGCGGATGCCGCTGGACGGGCGGATGCCGCTGGACGGGCGGATGCCGTCGTCAGCGGCGTACGAGGTTGGCGGATGCCCAGGTGCCGAGGTCGTCGAGGATCGGCAGCAGTCCCTCGCCGCCGGGTGTGAGTGCGTAGGAGACGGTGACCGGCGGGCCGGCGTCGACAGTGCGTGCGACGAGACCCGCGTCGGCGAGTTCGGCGAGGCGGTCGGAGAGCACGGTGTCGCTGATGCCCGCGACCGCGCGGCGCAGAGCGACGAACGTGGAGGGGCCGCCGCCGAGCGACGACACGATCATGCCGTTCCAGCGCTTTCCGAGCACGCTGAAGGCGAGTGTGACGGCGGCGTCGCACCGGTGCAGATCGTGCTCGATCTCGGCCATGCCCCCATTCTAGCGTGCTACGTTAACCGGTATCGCTAAGAAAAACCGAGCGACTACGAAAACGAGAGGTGTCATCCATGTCCCTGTTCCGCCTCGATGCGAGCATCCTTCCCGCGTCGTCCGCCAGCCGGTCGCTCGCCGACCTCGTCGAAGCCGAGTGGACCGCGTCGCACCCCGATTCCCCCGTCACCCGGCGCGACCTCGCCGCCGACCCCGTGCCCGCGACCGCGTGGGCGGATGCCGTCACCGGCGGCTTCGTCGACGAGGCGCAGCGCACCCCCGGCCAGGTCGAGGCCCGCGCCCTCGCGACCTCGTTCGCCGACGAGCTGATCGGTGCCGACGCGCTGCTCTTCGCGGTGCCGCTGTACAACTACGGCGTCTCGCAGCACTTCAAGACCTGGTTCGACGTGGCCTACACCGACCCGCGCATCGACCCGACCGGCACCGCGCTGCGCGGCAAGCCCGCCACCCTCGTCACGGTGCTCGGCGGCAACTACGCGCCCGGCACCCCCAAGGAGGGCTGGGACCACTCGACCGGCTGGCTGCGTCGCGTGCTCGAAGACGTGTGGGGCCTCGACCTGCGCGTCGTGGAGCGTCCGTTCACGCTCGTCGGTGTGAATCCCGCGCTCGACGCTTTCGCCGACACCGCGCGCGAACTCAAGGAGAACGCCGAGACGGATGCCCGCGCCTACGGGCGCGAGATCGCGGCGCTGCGCGGCAACGTCGCCTGAACTCAGGCGGTGCGGGGAGGCCGCGCGCTCGTCTGCACGGAGATGTCACGTCTGCACGGAGCATCCGGTGGTTTCGTCGTGCGGGTGTGATCGATCCGTGCAGATGAGACGGCGGGAGGCTCGGTGCCTGGGGCAGTGAGCTTGCTGATGGGCCCGCCGTCGTCTGCACGTGCAGGGAGGATGCACACGTGCAGGGAGGACCGGGGGGATTCTCCCTGCACGTGTGCATCGCACCTGCAGGTGCGTGTTCAGCAGCCGGGGGCCGTGGGTTGTTCGGTGCAGGTGTGGGCGACGAGGGCGGTGTGGGCTTCGTAGATGCGGATCTGTTGGGTGGGTCCGGGGATGGTGAGGGTGCCGTCGAGGGGGATCCACCCGGTGCCGAGGTCGATCTCGGCGGTGTAGTGGATGGTGACGGTGGTGTCGTAGGTGCCGCGGTCGGTGTAGGTGTGGCTCGTGGCGGTGGGGGTGAACTGGGGTTGGTCGAGGGTGTCCCAGGTGGCGCCGGGAGTGGTGGTGTGGGCGGTGGTGCCGTCGCCATATGCGAAGTCGTAGCCGGCGGGGGTGAATCGGGCGGTGAGGGGTGCGCCGAAGAGGGTGCCGGTGCGGGTGTGCACGGATGCGGTCGTGACGAAGTTCGTGGGGAGTCCGGCGATGCCGACATTGGAGGGGTCGGCGGTCGGGGTCGCGGTCGCCGGGGTGAGGGTGACGAGGTCGGTGATGGAGATCGTGGGGGCCGCGGGGGCGGATGCCGGGGCCGGAGCCGAGGGTTCGGTGCGGCGGCGGGGCTCGAGGCAGACGCGTGCGCGGCCGGCGTCGGCGCGGCAGCGTTCCAGCTCACTCGGGCCGGTGTCGACCGGGGTGCCCGAGGTGCCGGGGGTGCCGGAGCTGGAGGGGGACCAGGAGGAGGACGGGGAGCCGGGTGACTGAGCGGCGGGTTGGGTGCCGGTGACGGTTACTGAGGTGCCGTTGGTCGAGCCGCAGAGGCCGGCTTGCGAAACTTGCGTACTGCAGGTTGATGCAGGGACGGCGGTAAATACTCCCGCGAGTACAACAACCGCAACGGCCGCGGAAGGTAACCACCTCCGACCTGCGCAACTCAGCACCGATCGACCTCGCCCTCTGATTCCAACGAGATACGAAGATTCGAGGGTGGACCGGTGAGCTCCACGATCTGGGAGACGACATCTCCTCGATCCGGTGGCGTGACGTCGGTGTCATTCGAGTCGAGCAGACGAACTTCGGACACGTCGAGGCAGACGAGCACCGAGACGCGAGCATCCGCTCCGATCGTCGAGTAGTCGATGCCCTCAACAGATGCGACGGTTCCTCCACGCGTCAGCCGCAGGTTGCGCTCATCGAAGAAGCGGATCCCGTCGATGTCGGCCTCCAGCGCCTCTCCGATGAGGAAGTCCTGCGGATCCGGATCCGACTCTCCCGCGATCCGCGCGTTCCCCGCCTCGTTGTACTCCCGGTACACCTCCTCCGCCGCGGCGAACGCCTCTTCCTCGCTGGCGAACGCCGGCGTCGGGGTGGGCGTGGGTTCCGGGGCGGGAGCGCAGCCGCTGAGCGCAGCGGCGGCGACGGCGAGTGCGAGGGTGGCAGCGGGGTATCGAGTCGACATCACCGCCACAAAGTAGCCCGAATCTGAGCGCACCCGCGGGAGTTATCCACAGGCCACCGTTGGGCATCACGGGGCGGGACCCTTCGACAGGCTCAGGGGCCCAGTTGCGGTGGGGTGGGCCCTTCGTCTCGCTGCGCTCGCTCAGGGACCGAGCGGCGGGTGGGGCCTTTTGACAGGCTCAGGGGCCCAGTTGCGGTGGGGTGGGCCCTTCGTCTCGCTGCGCTCG